>NC_020911.1:362500-998228 GCF_000155675.2 Octadecabacter antarcticus 307 | reverse complement strand
CTTTTGGCGTTCATCGCCTATGTCATGTTGCCATTTCTTGCCTTGCCGATCTTTTATGCCCTCAACGGGTTCCTGTTGGGCCGCGAATATTTCACCCTCGCCGCCACCCGCCACGAAGGCCGCATCGGCGCGCGGCAAATGCGTCGCAAACATCTGCCTGAGATTTGGGTCGCGGGTGTGTTGATGGCCCTGCCGCTGACAATTCCACTGATGAACTTGTTCATCCCAATTCTTGGGGCCGCGACGTTCACCCACCTCTATCACCGCTTGGCCCGCCAGACTGACTAAGCAGACTGGCTAGGCAGGCTGGCTGAATCCGCCTAGTCTGGGGCATATTTTGTCCTCGCGGAGCTGGTGTCATGCCCCCACACGGTAAACCCGAAGACCCCTTCGCGTTCCGCAAAGCCCATGAAATTCACGCCCTCGATGCGCATTTCGATCTGCGCAATGTGCCGCCACGCACGACTGACCGCCTGCTGCTGGCCTGCTGGAACATCGCCAATTTCGGGGCCCAAAACCGGAGCGACAACGCGCTCGACGTGCTGGGTGACATGAATGTGCCTGATATGACACTGAAACAGGCCAGCTACTGCGCCTTGATCGAATACGGCATGCAACCGCTGAAATAGGCATCTCGTGTCGGCGGGTCGAACCTGTCAGGCAAAAACACCTATGACCAAATGGCCTTCGCGCCGGGGCGTCTTCAGGACCGCATCATCGACTACGATGTGTTTGATTTCGACAATGCGGTGTTTGCTGGGCTTTGGGACAAGCTAGACGCGATCGCGGATCGTGACAAACGCGTCTCTGCGTTTCGCGAACATGTGAACTATCAGCTGTCGGACCATCGCCCGTTATGGGTTCAGTTGGACGTGTCCTGACTGACAGGCTGTTGAATGCTCGTTGGTGTGGCCATGCGATCAAACCAATCCAGATCGCGCACCGAAATCCAGCCCGACAAGATGACCACTGTCAACACGGCCCAGATCGGGAGTGCAAAATAGGTTGTGATCCGCGCCTTGCGCCCGACAACCTCCCCGGACGGCGCAGATTTATGCGTTCCAGGCACAACCTCACCAACGTCGCCTTGGGTTTCCAAGCGCAACGGCAGCACGACAAGAAACGTCATAAACCAGACGACGGCGAAAAGAACGATTGCAGATGTGATCGCCATTAGACTTGCTCCAATTCAATTAGGCAGCCGTTGAAATCTTTCGGGTGCAGAAACAGCACGGGCTTACCGTGGGCACCGATCTTCGGCTCACCATTGCCCAAAACGCGTGCGCCCTCGGCCAGCAGTTTTTCGCGTGCGGCAACAATGTCGTCGACCTCATAACAGATATGGTGAATGCCGCCCGACGGGTTCTTTTCCAAAAACCCCTTGATCGGGCTGTCGTCGCCCAGCGGGTACAAAAATTCGATCTTTGTATTGGGCAGATCGATGAAAACCACCGTCACGCCATGATCTGGTTCGTCCTGCGGCGCACCCACTGTGGCACCCAATGCGGACGCGTATTGCGCACAGGCGGCGTCAAGGTCCGGCACCGCGATAGCCACATGGTTCAAACGTCCAATCATTTTTCGCCCTCTGTATTACGCTGCACGCCTTATTCATTTCGCATTATCGGACATAGGGCCGCGACGCGCAACGGTCAGCATGTCGCGGGCAAATCGGCAACTCCCTAAAGACCGTACCATTAACCTTAGATTCACCGGTCTGAAGTCTACTGACACCAAACACCGCCAGTTGCGGCCAAATGGGGAAATCATCATGGATAGTTTGGACGATTTTATGCAGACCCACCCGCCAACGTCCGCCCGCCCGCTACTTGGCCTGACGGTATTGGTGGTCGAAGACAGCCGTTTCGCATCCGAGGCAATGCGCCTTTTGTGTTTGCGATCCGGTGCGCGGATCAGACGCGCCGACAGCCTGTTTCACGCAAATCGCCACCTTAAAATTTATCGCCCATCCGTTGTGATCATCGACATTGGCCTGCCCGACGGGTCCGGCGTCGATTTGATCCGCGATCTGACGGCTGGCAAATCGCGCGTCGAAGTGGTGCTTGGCACGTCCGGTGATCCTGACGGCGAAAACAAAGCCATCAAGGCGGGCGCGGATGGCTTTTTGGCCAAACCGCTGTCCAGTATCAGTTACTTCCAATCAAAAATCCTTGAACACCTGCCCGCAGATCGCCAGCCAAGTGGCGTGCGCGTTTTGTCCTATGATTCTGTTTTTCCAGACGAAGTTGCGCTGCGAGATGATCTGGAAGCCGCTGCAGTCGCGCTCGAAGACACGTCCGACCAACGCTCATTGCGCTATATGACGCAATTTTTGGGTGGCATCGCGCGCGGTGTCAACGATACCTCGCTCAGCAACGAAATAGACGCGTTGGCGCAACTGCAAGTCAACGGCCATGCGGTGCACAACCAAGTCGCCCGCATCGCAGCCATGGTGCAAGACCGCATCGCGCGAACGGCCATAATTTAAACCGCGTCTCTTTAATTTGGCTGTGCAGGATCATTGGCGATGCGGTGCGGCCCGGTCAAAGCGCGCAAAGATTGGCGCTGCCGACCCGCATCATCAAAGTTGTTTGGCGCGAGCCAGACTTCAAACGCGCGACGCATCGCGGGCCAGTCCTGATCACACATCGCCAACCATGCGGTGTCACGATTGCGGTTTTTGACAATCAAATGTTGCCGGAAAATCCCTTCCCAAGAAAACCCCAACCGCTGTGCGCTCTGGCGCGACGGCCGGTTCAGCGCGTTGCATTTCCATTCATAACGCCGATAGCCCAAAGCAAACGCTTCGTGCATCATCAAAAACATCGCCTCCGTCGCGGCGACGGTTCGCTGCAACACAGGCGCAAAATTAATATTGCCAACCTCGATCGTGCCCATCGCGGGCACAATATTGAGGTAATACGCATAGCCCACAACATCCCCGTCCGGCAGGCACACCGCATACCCCAGCCAATCCGCTCTGCTGGCGTATTGTGTCACAACTGCGATGAATTCGGCCTGATCCGCAGGCGGCTCCTCAAACAGATAATCCCACAGCGCGTTCTGCCCCGTCATCTGCGCCCAAAGGCCCGCGCCGTGGCGTGCAGGATCAATCTTCTCAAGCCGCACATGTGCGCCAATAAGTGTGCGGCCATCGGGAAATCTCGCCCCGCCAAAGTCAACAATCGGGCCAATCGGCCGTCTGGTCGTGTCCATTTAATACCCCCAAAAATACCCAAACACACCACAAGTCCGGCGGAATATTGCCCCAATTCAACGCCATTAGTCCCTTGGTAAGTTGATGAGTAGCATAAGGGAATGCGCACAATGGAACGCTTTGTTAAAAAATTTTGGACGGAAGAAGACGGCAACGCGACGCTTGACTGGATGGTCCTGACTGCTGGCGTCCTGCTTCTCGGCGCGGCTGTGATCGCGGCCGTCACCCTGCCCGCCTAATCAGCGACAATTTGGGGCCTTATAATAAAAGACCTGGGTTTGAACCAAGGTCGAGGCCGGGGAAGATCGCCTGTTCCAACACCAAACGGTCCAGTCCGATCAAGCCGCGCATGACCCATGCCGCGTGCGCGCGCACATCGCGCGTCGGCAGCAGGTCACGCCCGTCATATAGATCGCCCTCGCCCAGCCCCGGCCAATCGCCAATGATCTGCCCGCCGCGCAGCGCACCACCCGCATACAGCATCGCGCCACCTGTGCCATGATCCGTGCCTTTGCTGCCATTTTCGCGTGCAGTGCGGCCAAATTCCGTCAGACACAGCACCGCAGTTTTGTCCCAAACCGGCCCCAAACCCGCACGCAGCGTCAGGATTGTATCTGTCAAAGCGTCCGCGCCGCGCCGCAAAGCATTTCCCTGCCGCGCGTGGGTGTCCCAGCCGTTGATCGAAAACGACGCGATCCGCGTATCGCCCCGCAACCGCGACGCCGCAAATTCCGCAATCTTCACGTGTTCACCATTGCGCTGCACGGTTTCCATCATCGGATTGGCGGCCATCATCGCGTCTGTTTCATCCGCAAGTTCACCCTGCATTGCAATTTGTTCTGCAATTTCAATGGCAGCGGCAGATGCATCCCGAAACAGCGGATCGTCGTGATGCACCACATTCAACAACGCCCGCGCGTTCGACGAAATCGACAGCTGCGCATCCGGTGACCAGCGCGACGCCGGTGCGTCACCCGTTAATACCAACATCTGTTCGCGACCAATGGCAAACGCCACCTCGGGCTCCAGCCCCGGCACGACCTGCAACATACGGTTCAGCCAACCATCGCGCAGCCCGCCCCCCGTCAAATCCGGCAGGCCCGCCTCCAGAATATCCTGCCCGTCAAAATGACTGCGTTTGTCGCGATAGGGCGTGGACACGGCATGAACCGCACCAAATTCACCAGCCTCCCAAAGCGGGCGCAGCGGTGCGAAATACGGGTGCAGCGCGTAGAATCCATCCAAATCGGTGGCCCCACCTGCCTCGCCCGTTAATAACGTCGGGCGCAATCCGGCCAATGCCGCGTCGCCGTAGGGCTGGATCACGTCCAAACCGTCCATCGCACCACGCAAGATTATGACAACCAACCGCGTGTCCCACGGTGCTGCGGCCATGGCGACCGGGGTGATCAACGGCGACGCTGCGCCAGAACACCCAAGTGCGGCACCACTCATCAGGAAACGTCTACGATCCATTGCTCATCTCCTCTGGAACGCGGCGGACGCCAGCACAATACCGATCCCGTCGCTCACAGTTTCGGCGGCATTGGCGGCAAACAGCACGGATTCCGGCGGGGTCGGGCCCAGCGCGGAATACACAAATTCGCGCGGGTCTGGCAGGTCATCCAGCATTTCCTGCGGCACCTGCATTGACCAGGTAATGCGCCCCGCCATGCCCTGCGGCGTAATCCAGTTTTCATCGTCTTCCGGCCAACCATCCGGCCCCACAGGGTTTTGCCAGTTTTGACCCATCAAACTTAACGGACGCAGGACCCAACGGCGCACCTGTTGCAATGAGGCGTCTAAAATTTCAGTCCGCGACACAGCAAGTGCCCGCATAGAAGATGCAATAAATTCAAACGGTTGCTTTACCTTTTTTGCGACAGGCGACCACGCAGCCGCGTCCTGTAATAACGCCTCATACATCGCAAAAAGTGTGCCATCCGTTGCCAAATATCGCGCGGCCATGGCATCAACCAATGACATTTCAGGGTCCGGTCCAATAAATTGCACCGCCAGCTTTTGTGCCAGATGGCGGGCGGTATCGGGGTGCATCGCAAGATTGCGCAGCGCCGCATTCACATGATCAAGGGATTCTTCGGTCCCGCCGTATGTGATGCCCAAAACCGTTTCGGACCCGGGTTCGGCCTGCCGGGATTCAAAATATCCGCCCCGTCGCCCACTGGCTGTGACACCTGTCAAAAGTTCCGCAAACTGGCGCACATCAATTTGCGTGTAATCCCCACCAACACCAAGCGTATGCAGTTCCAACACTTCGCGCGCCAAATTCTCGTTCAAGCCACCATCGCGGCGCAACGCCAACGGGCTGTTAGGCCCCATAGATCGATTCTGATTGAGGTAGACAATCATCATCGGGCTGCCCACCACCGCCACCAACATATCAGAAAACCGCCCCGCCACATGCGGGCGGATCGCTTCTTCGACATAAGGCGTCACCAGATGGCGCCGGCTTCCTGACGTTGATCGAACCGTGAAATGATCCGCCCAAAACAACGCCAGACGTTCGCGAAAACCGTCGCTGGTATACATCGCCCGCGCAAGATTGGCCGACATGTGCTTGCCCACCGCTGCGCGGCCCTCTGCACGCATGTCGGATCGGGCTTCTAACGCGGCCTCCTCCGCGTCCGTGCCACGCGCCGCGTTCAGGGCCCGGGTCGCATTTCTTAAATCCAAGGGCGACGGGTAAACCGTTGAAAACGTCGGAATCGGAATTGCCACACCGATGTCATCGCGACCCGCCAACCGCGTCAGCATATCATCCACCGACGCGGGCGGCGCGATGGTCGGTGACAGGCCCATCCCAAAACGGATCGCAGCAATTGTCGGATCAAATGGCACGTCGAAAGCTCCGTTTGTCATTTAGCTTAAGTATATAGGTATGATCCGCCTTTGCGCCGATTTTTTACACGTCGGAAAAAAAACCGCGCACATTTAGTGCCCGACCGCCAAAAGGCTCAGCAATGCAAAACGGGCGGAGTGACCCCCGCCCGTTTCAAATCGTATCGTCGTCAAATTAATCGTCTTTAGATCAATCGTCAGCCGGAATAACCCGCAAACGCAATTCGCGCATCTGTTCGTTCTGCGGCTCAGACGGGGCCGACATCATCAAATCCTCAGCGCGTTGGTTCATCGGGAACATGATGACATCGCGCAGGTTGTCCGCGTCCGCCAAAAGCATCACGATGCGGTCCACGCCCGCCGCACATCCACCGTGGGGCGGTGCGCCGTATTGAAATGCGTTGACCATGCCGCCAAAGCGTTTTTCGACCTCGTCTTTACCAAAGCCCGCAATTTCGAACGCCTTGAACATGATCTCTGGGCGGTGGTTCCGGATCGCACCCGACACCAATTCATAGCCGTTACACGCAAGGTCATACTGGTAGCCCAAAACGTCCTCAGGCTTGCCATCCAACGCCGCCATTCCGCCCTGAGGCATGGAAAACGGGTTGTGTTCAAAGTCGATCTTGCCAGTTTCGGCGTCGCGTTCGTAGATCGGAAAATCGACGATCCACGCGAATGCAAAACGGTTCAAGTCGGTCAGACCAAGTTCATCGCCGATGACCGCCCGCGCCTTACCAGCAACCGCTTCAAACGTTTTCGGCTTACCACCAAGGAAGAACGCCGCATCACCTACCGTCAGACCCAACTGCTGACGGATCGCTTCCGTGCGCTCTGGTCCGATGTTCTTGGCCAGCGGGCCAGCGGCCTCGTCACCTAGGGTGATCTCACCTGACTTGATCAGTGCGTTAACGTCTTTCACCGATATCCCGCGTTCCTGCGCAATGGAATCCGCCGACTGCTTGCGCCAGAAGATATAGCCCATCCCAGGCAAGCCTTCTTTTTGTGCAAACACGTTCATGCGGTCACAGAATTTACGCCCGCCGCCCGTTGGTGCCGGAATAGCGCGCACTTCGGTGCCGTCTTGTTCCAACAATTTCGCGAAAATCGCAAAGCCGGAATCGCGGAAATGTTCGGACACGACCTGCATTTTGATCGGGTTGCGCAAGTCGGGCTTGTCACTGCCATACCAAAGCGCGGCATCGCGGTACGAAATCTGCTCCCACGTTTGGTCCACGTTGCGACCGTTGCCGAATTCCTCGAAAATTCCGGTGATGACGGGCTGGATCGTGTCGAACACGTCTTGTTGTTCAACGAACGACATCTCTAGGTCCAACTGGTAGAAATCTGTCGGGGATCGGTCCGCACGCGGGTCTTCGTCCCTGAAACACGGCGCAATCTGGAAATATTTGTCATAACCGCTGACCATGATCAGCTGTTTGAACTGCTGCGGCGCTTGCGGCAGGGCGTAGAATTTACCGGGGTGCAGGCGCGACGGGATCAAGAAATCACGCGCACCTTCGGGGCTGGACGACGTGATGATTGGCGTCTGGAATTCGCGGAACCCCTTGTCCCACATCCGCTTGCGCATGGACGACACAACATCGCTGCGCAGCTTCATGTTTTTCTGCATCTTTTCGCGGCGCAGGTCCAGATAGCGGTACTTCAAACGGGTTTCTTCCGGATATTCCTGATCGCCAAACACCATCAACGGCAATTCGGCGGCAGCACCCAAGACTTCGATGTCGCGAATGAACACCTCAATCGCGCCCGTGGACAGCTTGTCGTTCACCAAGCTCGCATCGCGGGCCTTAACTTCGCCATCGATGCGGATACACCATTCGTTGCGCACCTTTTCGATGTCGCCAAACACTGGGCTGTCGGGGTCAGCCATGACCTGCGTGATGCCGTAATGGTCGCGCAAATCAATGAACAACAATCCACCATGGTCGCGCACGCGGTGCACCCAACCGGACAGACGAACGGTGTCGCCCACGTTATCCTTGTTCAAATCGGCGCAAGTGTGGCTGCGATAGGCGTGCATATCAGCTGGTCCTTCAGGGCAAAGATAATTGCCCCCAAACACCGCGCAGCGCAGCGAAAGTCAAGTCTCGGGGGCGAGTTTGCCACGCCAATAAGCAATGTGGCGGCGTCACGCGACACATTTGCCGCTGCCACCGATGTTCCACCCACCATATATTTTACAATGCGGACAAATGCGCGCCAAGAAAACCGCGTATCGGTTTACGTCACGAACACCCAACAAAAGGCAAACGCGGGCGTCTGGGTGGCCACATACATCTGGCCCACCCACCCCGCGCCGCAACAGGGCTTGCACGTGCCGCCTGATCGTCCCGATCGACCCATTCCCCCTTGCACTTGACCGCCCCACGCATATAACCCCGATAATTTGCACATAGGGGGGCACTGCCATGCCAAAGCGTACCGATATTAAGTCGATTATGATCATCGGCGCGGGCCCCATTGTTATCGGCCAAGCTTGCGAATTCGACTACTCCGGCGCGCAAGCGTGCAAGGCCCTGCGCGAAGAAGGCTACCGCGTCGTGCTGGTCAATTCGAACCCTGCGACGATCATGACCGATCCAGACATGGCCGATGCCACCTATATCGAACCGATCACCCCCGCTGTGGTCGCCAAAATCATGCTCAAAGAACGCCCCGATGCGTTACTGCCCACCATGGGCGGGCAAACCGGCCTGAACACGTCGCTTGCCTTGGATGAAATGACGATCTCGCAGTTGTTCACGGGCGCAGATTTTGACGCGGTGATTGCGGAATTTGGCGCAGATGCGGCGGGCAAATCGATCCTTGAACTGCTTGGCATAGAAATGATTGGCGCAAAGCGCAAAGCGATTGAAATGGCCGAAGACCGTCAGCGGTTTCGCGAAGCCATGGATCGCCTTGGCATCGAAAACCCCAAAGCCACCATCGTCACCGCCCCCACCAAAGACAAAAACGCACCGCGCGTGAATGACAAATTCGACATCCCTGCGGGCATCGCCATCGCGCTCGCAGCGCTTGACGACATCGGCCTGCCCGCCATCATACGCCCCGCCTTTACCATGGGCGGCACCGGCGGCGGTGTGGCCTATAACCGGGCGGAATTCGAACACTTCTGCCGGACAGGAATGGAAGCGTCGCCAGTGGCGCAGATCCTCGTGGATCAATCCCTGCTAGGTTGGAAAGAATTCGAAATGGAGGTCGTGCGCGACACCGCCGACAACGCCATCATCGTTTGTGCCATCGAAAACGTCGATCCGATGGGCGTGCATACCGGCGATAGCATCACCGTTGCCCCCGCTCTGACGTTGACCGACAAAGAATACCAATTGATGCGCACCCATTCGATCAACGTGTTGCGCGAAATCGGCGTCGAAACCGGTGGCTCGAACGTGCAATGGGCCGTGAACCCCGCCGACGGGCGCATGGTCGTCATCGAAATGAACCCGCGCGTGTCGCGGTCTTCCGCGCTGGCATCAAAGGCCACAGGTTTTCCGATCGCCAAGATCGCCGCGAAACTCGCCGTTGGATTTACGCTCGATGAACTCGACAATGACATCACCGGCACCACGCCCGCATCGTTTGAACCCAGCATTGACTACGTCGTCACCAAAATCCCACGCTTTGCGTTTGAAAAATTCCCCGGCTCCGAACCCTACCTGACCACAGCGATGAAATCGGTGGGTGAGGCGATGGCCATTGGCCGCACGTTCCACGAATCCATGCAAAAGGCGCTGGCGTCGATGGAAACTGGCCTGACAGGGTTTGACGACATCGAAATTGAGGGTGCGACAGACCCGGTTTCTGGCGTCGCCGCGATCACCAAGGCGCTGGCCAAACAGACCCCAGACCGCATCCGCGTCATCGCGCAGGCCATGCGCCACGGGCTGTCTGACGTCGACATCAACGCCGTCACCTCGTTTGATCCATGGTTCCTTGCGCGGATCCGCGAAATCATCGACGCCGAAGCGGTGGTCAAAAAGAACGGCCTTCCCACCGACGAACACGGGCTGCGCCAACTCAAAATGCTCGGCTTCACCGACGCCCGCCTCGCGACCCTGTCGGGCCGCCATGAAGACAACGTGCGACGCGCGCGCATTAACCTAGGCGTCGTCGCCGCCTTCAAACGCATCGACACCTGTGCGGCCGAATTCGAAGCCCAGACACCCTACATGTATTCCACCTACGAAGCCCCGATGATGGGCGAAGTCGAATGCGAAGCCCGCCCGTCGGACCGCAAAAAGGTCGTGATCCTTGGCGGTGGCCCGAACCGCATCGGCCAAGGCATCGAATTTGACTACTGCTGCTGCCACGCCTGCTATGCGCTCACCGATCAGGGCTACGAAACCATCATGATCAACTGCAACCCCGAAACCGTGTCAACCGACTACGACACCTCGGATAGGTTGTATTTTGAACCGCTGACATTCGAACACGTCATGGAAATCCTGCGCGTGGAACAATCCAACGGCACCCTGCACGGCGTTATCGTGCAGTTCGGCGGCCAGACCCCGCTCAAGATCGCACAAGCCCTGCAAGACGAAGGCATCCCGATCCTCGGCACCTCCCCCGACAGCATTGATTGGGCCGAAGACCGCGAACGCTTTCAGGCGCTGGTCAACGATCTTGGCCTGAAACAACCGCACAACGGCATCGCCTCAACAGATGAACAAGCCCTTGAAATTGCAGACGACATCGGCTTCCCCCTCGTGATCCGTCCATCCTACGTGCTGGGTGGCCGCGCGATGGAAATCGTGCGCGACATGGGCCAGTTGAAACGCTACATCACATCGGCTGTGGTGGTCAGCGGCGACAGCCCTGTCCTCCTCGACAGCTACCTGTCCGGCGCGATCGAAGTCGACGTTGACTGCCTGTCAGACGGGGAAAACACCCACGTCGCCGGCATCATGCAGCACATCGAAGAAGCCGGCGTGCATTCCGGCGATTCAGCCTGCTCCCTGCCGCCCCACACCCTGTCCGATGAAATAATCGCGGAAATCACCCGCCAAACCAACGCGCTGGCCCTCGCCCTCAAGGTCATTGGGTTGATGAACGTGCAGTTCGCCGTCAAAGCCAATGACCAAGGCGTTGAAGAAGTCTTCCTAATCGAGGTGAACCCCCGCGCCAGCCGCACAGTGCCGTTTGTGGCCAAAGCCACCGACAGCGCCATCGCCTCAATCGCCGCGCGCCTGATGGCTGGTGAACCGCTGTCAAACTTCCCGCACCGCGCGCCCTACGCGGCCGCCGAAAACCCGATGGACATCATGCCGCTCGGCAACCCGTTCACGCTGGCCGATCCGAAAACCCCGTGGTTTTCCGTCAAAGAGGCCGTTCTGCCCTTCAACCGCTTCCCCGGCGTCGACACGATCTTGGGCCCTGAAATGCGCTCAACCGGCGAAGTCATGGGCTGGGCGCGCTCATTCGATCGCGCCTTCCTCAAGGCGCAAATGGGCGCGGGCGTCGATTTGCCCACAAAAGGACGCGTGTTCTTTTCCATCAAAGACAGCGACAAGACCCCGCAGTTGCTTGAGACCGCACAGATCGTCACCGGCCTTGGTATGACCATCTGCGCCACCAAAGGCACCGCCGACTGGCTGGCGACGCAAGGCATCACAACCGAACTGGTCAACAAAGTCTACGAGGGCGGACGCACCGTCGCCGACTTGCTCAAAGACGGTGAAATCGCGCTGGTCTTCAATTCAACCGAAGGCACAGCGGCGGTAGAAGACAGCCGCTCCATCCGCGCCGTCGCCCTAAACGACCGCATCCCGTATTACACAACCCTAAGCGGCTCCCACGCCGCCGCCCTCGCTATGAAGGCAAAAGTTGAAGGCGACGTTAAAGTGCGCGCGTTGCAGGGATAGTTATCCACAGGTCTATCATCAAGTTCTTACTTTGAGGGGAGAATTTCACGGTGAGCCCCCACATTTAGTCAAATTATGCCTCAAAATCACTATATCATGCGTCAAAGAGTACACACTTTGTAAAATTTTCTATTGACGGGCTGCCTAAAAACGTCGTTTATAATACTATCAGTGGTATTGCGTCTAAAATTATGCGCAAATAATTGACTGCTCCCCCACATTAGGTATGTTAATAAAGACGGCTGGAAACAGGCGACGCCGCCAATGGGTGCAACCATGGCGACGTCTGCTCCGGCTCCACTTCTTCCTCGAGGGTCGTAGTGGGTATCGGTAAGCACCTGTCTTGAATCAGACAGCTTCGAGCAAGTCAAGCAAGGCCCTCACCAACAACTAAAGAGGGCCAACAATGGCTAATTATTACGTAAACAAAAATTCGCAAAGCAACGGCGATCATGAAGTTCATACGACCGGATGTTCATGGTTGCCTGAACCCCATAACCGCACCCTTTTAGGAAACTACTCGTCTTGCGATCCGGCAGTGACCAAATCGAAAATTCACTACACTCAAGTCAACGGTTGCTTCTACTGCTGCAAACCTTGCCATACCCAGTAGGAGGATTCGAAAATGGCAACTAATCTTCCCACCGGCGACGGTCAGCGCAAAGGCATGGTCCGCAAACGCTCTCAAACTCAGGCGCCAAATGGCAACTGGGTTAAGCGCGACGCAGACTCTGGCCGCTTCATGAACCAAAAAACTTCAAGCAAAACTCCTTTCAAAGGCGTGCGCAAAGAAAAGTAAAAACGGATGGGGCGGCTTCACCGCCCCGTCCTGTCCTTCGGCCCATCAAGCGGATCAGTCGACCAGCTGGGTTGCGTGTCCTTTGACATCTGCTTTTGCGGCCCGACCGCGCCGGTGGGCGACGCTTTGTCTGGGCTAGCCACCCTATCGGCTGTCTTCTTCACCTGCCCCCGCGTCTCATCAGCCAGCGCGTTGTACTTCGCATTATGGGCTTCGGCGTCGCCCCAGTCCGGCCTTGCACGAGCGCTTGCCAGCACTTCTTCGGGGCGCAGAATGTAGTCCATCGTGTCCGGCCCCTCGACCAGTTTCGCCAGCCGGAAATGCATATACGCCCGCAGCACGCGGTTGATGCGCGCCTGATACCCCGCGCCCATCGCGCGGAAATACTTCACCACATCCGCGTCCAGCCGGATCGTCACCCGCGTGCGTTTTGGGTCGCGCCGGTCCTCGTCTTTCCAGATCTCGTCCCATTCCAGCGGCAGCGCACGATATTCGTGCAGATAGCCCATCAACTCATTTTCCATCATCCGGATCGCATCGACGCCAAAGCCCCAGTGCTTGCGTTCCGTCGCGGTCATTTTCTTCGGTTCAATTTTGCGCATGGGTTGCTCCACTTCGAACACCATCTTCTGCTCAAAATCTTAACCATCCCCTGCCCGACCGTGCGCATCCGTTGCCATACGCGTGGTGCACAAGTGGTGTACGCTGTGTGTCCCTTGCAATTTCGCCCCCGATGGCCGCATAAATATAAACCAATAGGGGCCAGGTATGTACAGCGCAGCCATAACGGGATCAGGGGTTTTCACCCCCGAACACAGTATCACAAACGATGAATTGGTGGTGGCATTTAACGCCCATGCGGATCTGTTTAACACGAAAAATGCAGATGCGATTGCGGCAGGAACGATTGCCGCAAAACCCCATTCATCAAGCGAATTTATCTTCGCCGCCTCAGGGATTGAACGCCGCTACGTTTTTGATAAAGCTGGCATTCTTGACCCCGCGCGGCTGTTTCCCAAGATGCCGGATCGTGACGATAGTGAACCCAGCCTGATGGCAGAAATGGCCGTGGACGCCGCGTTGCAGGCTATGGCACAGGCCGGCAAATCCGCCGACGATATTGACGCCGTTATTTGTGCCGCATCCAACCACGAACGCGCCTATCCCGCCATTGCCGTGGAAATTCAAAACCTGCTCGAAATCGACGGCTTCGCGTTTGACATGAACGTCGCCTGTTCCAGCGCCACGTTCGGCATTCAAATGGCCACAGACATGATAAAATCCGGCAGCATTACAAGCGCCTTGGTCGTCTGCCCCGAAATCTGCTCGGCCCATCTGGAATGGCGTGACCGCGACTGCCATTTCATCTTTGGCGACGTCGCAACTGCCGTGTTGATCGAACGTGATGAAGACCTGCAAGGCGCGTATTTCAAGATCAAATCCACCAAGCTGGCGACCCAGTTTTCCAACAATATCCGCAATAATAATGGTTTTCTGCGCCGCACACGCGATCAAATGGACGACCGCCGCGATATGCAATTCATGCAAAACGGACGCAAAGTTTTCAAAGAAGTCCTGCCATTGGTCAGCAAACACATCGCTGAGCATTTGGACAAAGAGGGCCTGCAAGCCGCTGATCTGAAACGCCTTTGGTTGCACCAAGCCAACAAGGCAATGAACGATTATATCGGCAAAAAGGTCTTAGGGCGCGACCCGCAGGCCGGTGAGCAACCCAATATTCTGCAAGACTACGCCAACACATCCTCGGCAGGATCGATCATCGCGTTTGCGAAATATTCATCTGACATGGTTAAAGGTGATGTCGGTATCATCTGCTCCTTCGGGGCAGGCTACTCCGTTGGCTCCGTCATTCTGGAACGCGCATGAGGTTGCACATGAAACTGACACTCGCCCTTTTAGCCCTGACCGTCCTTTCGGCATGCGGCGTGCCGTTCGTCCCCTTCGTCTGACATCCCGTTCAGGTGTCAAAGAACTCCTTGATTAATACAGCAAGGGCGCCTGCAAATGCCGTTTCAATGGCGCCAGCAATCACTTTGGCCACAGTTGCATCGAAATTACCAATGAATTTCATATAGACCACGCCATAAAGCGCGAGAAACACAGCCACCACGACCACGATCATCGCCGTTGCAGATTGCCAGCTGATCCCACGCCGATCACCGCGCCCGTCCACTTTGGCGAGCCAGGTGAAAGCCGAAATGAAATAGGCCGCCGTAACAGGCGTCACAATCATGAACAGATCAAGCAGGGTTTCTTCGTACCGGATCAACATCAGAGTGATCAAAAAACCCAGCAACAACAGATGCAGCAGCACCGATATCAAGGCCAAATTGCGCGAAAACTCGGCGCGTGATCGGGTTAAACCTGCCATATTATCAATTCCTTATAAGGTATTTCGCAGTTATCGACATTTTCTCTCATCGCTGGAAATATGTTCCATAACGTAGGTGACATCATCGTCTGTATCGTCATCCACCAAAATATCTTGCAGGTCTTCGGGCAAACAACCGAATGTACGCATCAGGTCGGACGCGAGGTCCTCACCAAGGTTCCGGTCCTCGTTTAACCGCTCGACCACCTCCTCAGTGTCATACACGCTCGCCCCTTCAAGAAGGTCGTAATAGTCGTGCAGGCATCCAACAGTATAGACATAAATGCTCACAACATATGGAAAATCCCACGCAAAAGTTTGCGCGGCGCCATGCACAGCTTGTAGCGCGATGCGACCCATCGACAGACATTGTCTGGCATACATGGCCCGGTCGCCGGGTGTTTCGTCCCCGTCTATCGACGCCTTCGCAGCGAGTATTTACAGCACCTCGGCGGAACTTTGAACTGCCCCATTGGGCATGACGTCCATCACCCGCCCCAAACGGCCAAGCGCATAATCGTGGATCGGTGTCTTGCCACGCACCAGAAATGTGCGGTTTTGCAACGACATCGCGCTTGTCAGAAAATCTATATAGCCCGCCCGCAGACTGACCCTGAGCGCATTTTCTGAGTTCTCGGACAATAGAAAAATGTTCTCTAACTCGCGCAGAACCCAGTTCTTATTTTCATCCGAAAGCTTTTCAAAACTCTGAAACATTCGGCTGATCAGTGCTTCGAACTGGTCATGCTCGCGATCATCGAAATCCAGATCAAGGGCAATGATTTCCGTAAGATAGGAAATGCGCGCAGGCAGATACAGCCCATCGTTCAGCATCCGATTCAGGCTTTCGAACCCGTCCAGATGGCGCATCATGAGGGCATTGGCCTTGCGGGCAGATATCCTGATCCGAAGCTCGTACCAGGCGTTGTTGCACCTAAGCGACCCAACGGAAATTTCAGTCATGCCATTGGATTGGACCTGCGCGCCGCTTTCGTCGAAGACAAGGAACGTTAACCCAATGGTCGCGCCCTGGCCCCGATCAAGATGTTCCAAAGCGATATCAAACCGCGGCCTGTCCCCGTTAAAGACTCGAGGTTGTGTTTCGAGCAGTTCGACGTCGCGCCCGTCTTGGATGAACAAATAGAATTCCGTGCGCTCGACCGAGGTACTTAAGTTTTGGGGAAGCACCCGAATCCTCAACCTGCAATCGTCGGCACGTCCCATGTTGGGAAGGCCGATTATGCCCGCCAGAGCGAGAAATATCCAAACGAGAAACCGCATTGAAAATGATTCCGTTCAAGTCCAAGTCGTCAAACATAATGATGCTAGCGTAATCTTTTTCGTTGAAATTGCAAACGCTAGGGTTGTGCTGGACTGAAAGGTGTCGCCGCGGTCCTAACTGGAAACCCGCTTGTGAACGTCTTCAAGCGATTCGACCCGTTCAGAATAGCGATCGACGAGCATGTCTTTGCGGCCACGCGTCATCACCGTGAATCGCGCGAGTTCCTCCATCACGTCAACGATCCGGTTGTAGAGCGGTGACGGTTTCATCCGCCCAGCCTCAAATTCTTTCCATGCCATCGGCACCGAAGACTGGTTCGGGATCGTCACCATGCGCATCCAGCGCCCCAGAATCCGCATCTGGTTAACCGCGTTAAACGACTGCGACCCGCCAGAAACCTGCATCACGGCCAGCGTTTTCCCCTGCGTCGGACGGGCCCCGCCAATGGGCGACAGCGGTAGCCAATCGATCTGGGCTTTCATAATTCCCGTCATCGCGCCGTGACGTTCGGGCGACGACCAGACCATGCCTTCGCACCACAATGCCAACGCGCGCAGCTCTGCCACCTTGGGATGATCGATGGGGGCATCATCAGGCAAGGGTAGCCCGCTTGGATTAAACATCTTGGTTTCACACCCCAGCGTGCGCAGCACCCGCGCGCCCTCTTCGGCCGTTGCGCGTGAATAGCTGCAGTCGCGCACAGAGCCATAAAGAAGCAGTATCCGCGGTGGATGGTCCGGTTCATTCGGTCCCACCAAAGCATTAATATCCAGTGGCTTCAGGGCACTGGATACTAAATTAGGCATGTCTGAGGGATCACCCACAGTCATTTTTCATCTTCAAGATGTAGCTTCATATCGATCAGAACTTTCTGCAATTCAACCGTTTCGCGCAACAGCCGCTTGGCTTCATTGTTGGTTATGACGCCATCCTCAATCGATATCTGATATTCACCCATCAGCATCGCGAACCGCTGACTCAGGGAGATCACGTCAGAATTGATCCCACCGTGGGAGTTCTTGTGCGAGTTGGTCTTGTCGAGGGTGTCGCCATGCAGTTCCGCCAAAGCGGATGTGACGTGCGGGTAGCTCGCCGCTGCTTCAAGTCGGGCCACAGCTTCCACGGACATGAATCTGTCCGCGTGTTCCTCTGAGTCAGAATAATATCGACCCAAGGTCGCTTTGGATTTACCCGTCAGTTGACACGCGGCTTCAATCCCAACGTCTTTCACTAAGGCTTCTGTATGTTTCTTTAGATAGCTGCCGATGCCCGCCATTTGTATCGTCCCTATTTTGGTGGTGAGGGGAATGACCCCAATCTTTTCCCATAAACCACCCCATCTAACCCAGATAGGTATAGACCCAAAGGTTGCTTGGAAAGACCAGAACACCACCAAGATCGGCGTCCCCACCGCCGAAGGGCCAAGGGCTCGGACCCCATCCAAGGTCAGATGCTCCACCATTTGAAACCCTAGTGTCCTTGGTCCGCTTTTCGAAAGGGCGCGTTTGCCGCCTACCGCTCACGGGCGAAAACATTGAACCGCCGTTGAGCCCTTGCAACGGGGCCAGCGGCGGGTCATTTTGCGACATTATGGCAAAGCTCTATTTCAACTATTCCACAATGAACGCGGGCAAATCGACGGTGCTGTTGCAGGCCGCGCATAATTACGCAGAACGCGGCATGCAGACCTACTTGCTGACCGCGCAATTTGACAATCGTGCGGGGGCGGGGCGCATCGCAAGCCGGATCGGCATCGGTGAGCCAGCCGATACCTTTGGGCGCAACGATGATTTGTTTTGCAAGATCGAACAACGCATCTCAGCGGGGCCATGTGCCTGCGTTTTCATCGACGAGGCGCAATTTCTCAGCCCCGATCAAGTCTGGCAACTGGCGCGCGCTGTCGACGACCTTGGCATGCCTGTCATGACCTACGGGCTGAGAGTCGATTTCATGGGGGAGCTATTCCCGGGGTCGGCCACGCTCCTCGCGCTTGCCGATGAAATGCGCGAAATCAGAACCATCTGTTTTTGCGGTAAGAAAGCCACGATGGTTGTGCGCAAAGACGTTGACGGCACTGTCGTGACGGGCGGCAATCAGGTACAGATCGGCGGCAATGAAACCTACGTCAGTCTGTGCCGTCGCCACTGGCGCGAGGCGGTCGACGACGGCGACGCCAAATTGGTTTAGGTCACATCAATTCACCCGCTGCGGTGGATCGCCCCCGTCCGCCCAAGCTATGATGTTGTCCAGCGCCATCTGCGCCATTGCCTGCCGAGTTTCTTGCGTCGCTGACCCAAGATGGGGTAATAAGACACAGTTTTCCAAGGCCAACAGCCGCGGCGGTACGTAGGGTTCTTTTTCGTATACATCAAGGCCAGCCCCAGCAATCTGACCGGTTTCCAAGGCCATGATCAGCGCGTCCTCGTCCACGACTTCGCCGCGTGAAATGTTAACGAAAATACCCGTGGGCTTCATCGCAGCCAGTGCAGGTGCATCAATCAGCTTTGTCGTATCCGCCCCGCCAGGGGTTGCCACAACCACGAAATCTGCCGCTGCCATCACATCGTGTAGTCTATCCAATTGCCGCGCTGGAACGTCCACCACTTTGGGCGATCGGTTGTGAAACACCACGTCCATACCGAACCCGTAATGACACCGCGCCGCAATCGCCTGCCCGATACGTCCCATGCCAATTACGCCCAGTGTTTTGCCGGTAACGTGGGTGCCAAGCATGCCGCCACCAGTGAAGCCGCCCCATTCGCCGGATCGTACCAACCGTTCCCCTTCACCCGCACGACGCGCTGTCGCCAACACCAGCGTCAGCGCGATATCAGCCGTTGCATCGGTCAACACGTCCGGCGTGTTGGACACAGTGACGCCCGCTTTCGCCGCAGCATCTGCATCAATGTGGTTGTATCCCACACCAAAATTGCCAATCATTTTACATCGCATTTCGCCCAAAAACGCATCCGTGGTGAACGCATCGCCCAAGGTCGGCAGGATCGCATCAAACTGTGCCAGCGCCTGTGCCGCCTCCGCGACAGACAGCTTGCCGCCCAGATGGACGGTCACGTCAAACTGCAACTTGGCTTGCACCAGCACTGGCAGCGCAATGGACCGCGTAATCAGAAGTTTTTTCAACACATCCGGGCTCCTAGCGGGATTTCCTTTTCCGGCGCGATCAAGACCACGCCTGTGTCGTCATGGGCACCCAGCACCAGCACCTCGGACATAAACAGCCCGATCTGGCGGGGTGGGAAATTGACAACGCCCATGACCTGCCGCCCAATCAAATCGTCAGGGATATAATGGTCGGTGATCTGGGCCGAGGTCTTGCGCTCCCCAATCTCGGGCCCAAAATCAACCCACATTTTGATCGCTGGCTTGCGCGCTTCTGAAAACGTTTCGGCGCGCACAACGCGGCCCACGCGAATGTCGACTTTCATGAACTCATCGAAGGTAATCTCGCTCATTTCCCCAATTCCCGCCCGCGATCTGCCGCCGCTTTGACAGCGCGGCGCAGCAAGGGCGGCAACCCCGTCTCCTCGTCCATCAACACCTGCAACGCCGCATGGGTCGTGCCATTTGGCGACGTGACATTGACGCGCAACTGGCTGGGGTCCTCATCCGCGTCTTCGGCCAATTGCCCTGCCCCGCCGACCGTTGCCTTGGCCAGTTTCATCGCCAAATCTGCGGGCAACCCTTCGGCCACCCCCGCAGCGGCCAAGGTTTCAATCAGATGAAACACATACGCCGGACCCGACCCGCTGACGCCTGTCACTGCATCAATCTGGTGTTCGCCCTCAAGCCGCACAACTTGTCCGACCGCGCATAGCAATGCGTCAGCCATGTCCATATGCGCTGATGTCGCATTTACATTCCCGACGATGGCCGTGATCCCGCGCCCGATCGCGGCGGGCGTGTTGGGCATGGCGCGAATAATAGGGCTATCAGTACCCAGCGCAGTCTCAAACGCGGAAATAGACGTGCCTGCAGCAATGGACAAGAACACGGTTGATGCGTTGCCAAGGGCTGCCATTGACGGCAGTGCATCCCCCATCATCTGAGGTTTGACTGCGATCAACGCGATGGCAGGGTTGGCGGGCACACCGTCGTTCACATGCACGCCTGTGCTGAGCAACCAATCGCTTGGATAGGGGTCGAGGACCCAAATGGCGGAGGGGGACATGCCGCCCGATAACCAACCGGCCAGCATCGCTGACCCCATTTTGCCACAGCCCAAAAGGACCATGCCGCGTTCTTCTATTGCTGCCATAGACATGAAAAAATCCTCGCTCCATTGCGCTGAACGTAGGGCGCACAAAGCGGGGGTTCAAGCGGTTGCTGTCGGCTGTTTCACAAGCGCTATCATGGCGCGATCATGCGCGGCCGTAGGCTTCTGCGATGGCAACCTGAATGGCGTCTTTGGGCGTGCGTTCTGCCCATGTGACCAATTGGAACGCCGGATAAAAGCGTTCCGCGCTAAGCACGGCGGCATTAATCATCGTGTCGATCTGTTCCGGCCCAGCAACTTGTTCACCCGCGAGGACCAGACCATAGCGATAGACCATGAGCTTTTGTTCAGCCCAAAATGTGAACGCACCCGCCCAACACATATCATTGGTCAGGTTCAAACATTCATAAAGCTCAGCCATCCGGTCAGCGGGCGGTTCCATTTCAAACGTGCAAATTAGGCGCAGGGTTTGATCATACGCCGACCATGCCAAAGTGATCGCGTAGGTCCGCCACTGGCCTTCCACCGCAAACGCAATTTGGTCGTCATGGATGCGATCAAATTCCCACGCGTGGTGTTCTGCAATATGTTCCGCCAAATCGATCGGGTGGATGTCGTCTGTGTGCTCGAAACTTTCTGTGAGTGCCATTCGTTAACCCTCCTGTGCCAATCCAGACCGCCTTGGCAGTGGCTATATCTGGTGTCCTGCTCAATCAGAAAGGATACATAGTCCCTTCCTTACCATATATCGTCGCTTTTTACCCCCCCTCCTGTAAAGCACTTTCTTGGGGATAAGCGGGATTGTGGCGCAGAAATCGGTGGATAAACGCGAATTGTCCGTCACTTGTTAACCTTTGATCCGGCCCTTGCATCGGACAGGCTGCTGGATCAGTCTTTGGCTAACAACGCCCCGAAAGGACGCCCCAATGTCTAAAATGAACACCGAACTGCTGCGCCAACTTTGTGAAATTCCAGGTGTTCCAGGCCATGAGGATCGCGTGCGCGACCTGATCATGGGTGAAATTGAGGGGCTGTTTGATGAGGTAACAGTCGATCCGATGGGGTCACTTTTGTGTCGCCGTGACGCCGAAAAACCGAACGCGCCAAAGATCATGTTGTTGTGTCACATGGACGAAATCGGCTTTCTGGTCTGCCATATCAGCGACAAAGGATATCTGTATCTGCAGCCCGTCGGCGGCTTTGATCCGCGCAATCTGTTCTCGCGCCGTGTGCTGGTCTGCACCGACGATGGGGATTTTAAGGGCGTGATGAACCCGAGTGGCAAACCAATTCACATTTCATCGGCTGAGGATCGCAAGAAAATTCCCGAAGTCGGGGAATTCTACGTTGATCTCGGCATGGGTGAAGCCTCCAAAGACGTTGTGAAGGTCGGTGATTATGTGGTGATGGACGAACCATTTATTGAAATTGGCGATAAATTTGTATCCAAGGCGTTAGACAATCGCATCGCGTGTTGGTTGGGCATCGAGATGATGAGAAAGCTTGGCTCCAAAGGGCGTGGCTCGGAAATCCATGTGGTGTTCACGACGCAAGAAGAAGTGGGATTGCGGGGGGCCAGAACGTCCGCGTTTAAGGTCCAGCCAGACATCGGAATTGGCATCGACACCACGCTGGCTTGTGACACCCCCGGTGTGCCCGACAAGGACGCGACGACCATTCAAGGCCGCGGCTTTGGGCTGCACGTACGTGACAGCAGCTTCATCGCGGACAAGGCATTGGTGCGCGAGATTGAAGCACTCGCGATCAAGAATAGCATCCCCTATCAGCGCACAATGCTGGCGGCGGGTGGCCAGGACGGGGCCGCTGCACAGCAGGCAGCCGCCGGTGCGCGTGCCGTCGGAATTGTCGTCGGGACGCGCTATATTCATACCGTCACAGAGATGATCCATAAAACCGATTTGCAGGCGGCGCTGGACATTTTGACGGCGTATCTGGCCGATCAATGATCTTTTGATGTCAGCCCAAACAGCCCTGTCAGGCTGCGTTTCACAAGGCTGGTCACCGACGGTTTGGGTTCAGCGGTAAAGGCTAGCGGTCGGCAAACCTCCATGGCAGCAACGCCGACGCGGGCCGTGAGCGCGCCGTTAATGACCCCTTCGCCGAAGCGACGTGACACTTTGGACAGCACGCCGCCACCCGCAATCGACCCGATCAAATCATCGCCAACCGCCACGGCCCCTGTTGCGACCAAATGCGACAAAACCTGCTTGGTAAGCCGCCACGTTCCCAATGTGCCAGACCGTCCTTCGTAGATTTCGGCGATGCGCCGGATCATCGCCATATTGGCCGTAAGAGCGGTAAAAACATCCGCCAATGCCAGCGGCACAATCGCAGTGACGGTGGCGACCTTGCGCGCAGCGGCTTCGACCTCAAGCCTTGCGCGCGCGTCGAGCGGCGCGAGGATCGTGGTCTCTGCGAGGCCCAGCAGAGCGTCTGCGTCAAGCACGGCACCCTGTTTTTCGCCAAAAGCCTGCCGTCCCCAACGGGTATCATCGCGACGACGATAAAGCGCTGTGATCTGGCCCGTGACCTCACGGGCGTGGGCCAAATTGTGATCAATCAGCGCTTCGGCGGCGCCGTTCTGAATCCGATCAACGCGGCGCAATCGACCGAACGCCGCCATTTCACGCAGGGTAATCAGCAACAGGACGCCGCAGAATAGCCCCGTCAGTACAATAGCGACCCAGCCCAAAATAGGGGAACGGTCCAGCAACCCAAACACGAAATCCCATGCCGCGACACCAATCAGAAACCCGATCAGCGAAACCAGAAGCCCCCAGAACCAACGCGCCAAACGGTTTGGGCGTTTTGCCGCCAAACTCGCCATGCGCTGCATAGCGGCAGGGGTTGGAGTGACGTCCAATTCCGGCACCGGCGGCGCTGTCGATGGCGTCACATCATCCGTGTCATCCAGATCAAAAAGGACGGGGCCGCTTTTGATTTTTGATGTCATAACTTATCCCCCAACAGGAACTGCGCAGCGCGATCAAGCCGGATATGCGGTGGCCCGTCCCCGGGTTTGAGCGTCAGCGGTGCAGGTGCGAAACTCATGACTTCATAATCGGCATCAAGCCAGGTTTTCGCGCCAGACCGCGCCGGGCCAAGCAGATGTGCGGGGTCAGTTGGCAAGGCTCCGGGGTAGAACGCTTTTTGTTCATTTGCGCGCAAAATCCGGCCGCGCACGACGCCGAGGTCCACACCGTTGTGGTTGCGTGTCTCTTCAACAGTTGTGCGCAACGCGGCAATGGACATGGCCTGCGTTGTGGCACCCGAAAATTCCGCGCGGTCCTGCGCATCACGCAGTAGCGCTTGGGTAATGGCGGTCAATTGTGGGTGTTGTTGGTGGTGCAAATGGTCGGCTTTGGTGGCGGCAAACAGGATTTTTTCAATCCGCCGCCCTTGGAAAAACTGTGTCAAGAAACTGTTGCGACCGGGTCTAAATGCGCCAAGAATATCGGCCATTGCACGGCGCATGTCTTCAACCGCTTGCGGGCCGGAATGGATCGCACCCAGCACATCAACCAGCACGATCTGGCGGTCAATCTTTGCGAAATGATCGCGAAAGAACGGTCGCACGACATTGCGTTTATAGCTTTCGAACCGCCGCTCAAACTCACGCCACAGTGATTTTCGGGCGGGCCGATCCACGGGCGGCAAAGGCGCGAATGTCAACACTGGCGAGCCTTCAAGGTCGCCGGGCAGCAGAAACCGCCCCGGTGTGCAGTCGGAAAACCCAGCTTCACGCGCGGCCTTCAGGTGTGCGGTAAACGCGCCCGCGACGTCTTGTGCCTGTGTTTCCACAAACCCACTCGCAGGATCGCAAGCATCCAGCGCACTTTCAAAATCAGCGGCGGCGGGCCGCCCAGCCAAACGCGATAAGACTTCAGCCGACCACGTTGCGAAATCTTTGTCCATCAACGACAAATCCAACAGCCATTCGCCCGGGTAATCCACGATGTCCAAATGGACGGTCCTTGGGCCTTGAAAGGACCCAAGCAAACCTGTGGGCTGCACCCGTATCGAAAGGCGCAATTCAGAAATCCGCTGCGTGCCTGCGGGCCAATGAGGGTTTTTCGCTGTCAAAGCGGCTAGGTGGTTCTCGTAGTCAAACCGCGGCATCGTGTCGTCAGGTTGCGGTTGCAGATAAATCGTCTGAATGCGTCCAGAAGCCGCTGCGTGAAATTGCGGCATCCGCCCGCGGTTCAGCAGGTTGGCAACCAACGACGTGATAAACACCGTCTTACCCGCACGGCTTAGCCCCGTGACGCCAAGCCGAATAACCGGTTCCGTGAACGGCGCGCTCAACGTGTCCGTAATTGTACCCACGCCCCGCGTGATCGTATTCGTAAGTGTAGTGATGACCACGCCGAGTACCTTTCAAAGTTCACCCTGCATAAGATAGGGGGCCGCCAACCCGATGTGTAGGGATTGATTTCACGGCGCAGCACGCCTAAGCCGCCACTATGCCCCGCTATGCCCTGAAAATCGAATATGACGGCGCGCCGTTTTGCGGCTGGCAACGCCAAACCAGTGATCCGTCAGTTCAGGGCGCGATTGAGGCGGCATTGGCAAAGCTCGAACCACGCGGCCACACGATTGGCGCGGCAGGGCGCACAGATGCGGGCGTGCACGCACTGGGGCAAGTGGCGCATTGCGATATGGACAAGACATGGGATGCGTTCCGGCTGTCCGAAGCACTTAATTTCCATCTCAAACCCGCGCCGGTTTCAATCGTTGCCTGCGTGCAAGTTGCGGACGATTGGCACGCGCGGTTTTCAGCACTTGAACGGCGCTATTTGTTCCGACTGGTCAACCGCCGCGCGCCCTTGGTGCTCGAGGCTGGCAAGGTCTGGCAGGTCAGCCAAAAACTGGACGGGGCCGCAATGCAGGCGGGGGCGGATCGTCTATTGGGCCACCATGATTTCACCACGTTTCGATCAACAGTGTGTCAGGCGGACAGCCCGATGCGCACATTGGACGGTTTGGATATTGAACAGGTCGCCCGCAGCGATGGCGCACAAGAATTCCGATTCCACGTGCGCGCGCGGTCTTTTCTGCACAACCAAGTGCGCAGCTTTGTTGGAACATTGGAACGGGTCGGCGCAGGTGCGTGGACACGCGATGATGTCAGCGCCGCCTTGAATGCCCGCGACCGCACCGCTTGTGGGCCGGTTTGCCCACCGCATGGGTTATATTTGGCCAGTGTCGGCTACCCCGAAGACCCGTTCGCCTGAACGCTGTCAGTCGTTGTCCGTCAGCCCAGCACCAGCCCCACCCATCCGTGATGCGTCCGTTTCTGGAACCAAGGTTTTCGCCGCCATATCAGTAAGATGATCGCTCAACGCCGCAGGCAGAACACGGCGTCCTTTGGGCGTACGCAAAGTGAGTTTTATAGGCTCAAACCGCTGAAAAATCGCACCTGTCGCGGTTGCCTCCCAGATCAAAGTCTGTTTTGTGTGATGTTCAACTGACGCGACATAGGCGTCAATTGTTGCTCGGTCCGCAACGACGGTTTGCGGCCCCTCTCCCGCCGCAACAAGGTCCAATGCCGTCGGGATAGAAGTTGCCGAACCGCCCTTGTGACAGGGACATGTCGCAATCTGATCCAGATCGAGGTACGCCGTCGCCATTGCCAAATCCTCAGCCAGACCGAGCGGCAGGCCACCGCCGCGCGCGGCCCTTAGAACCAGTGCTTCGATCTCATTGGCAGATTTTTCATGGTGGTCGCTCATGCGTCGAACGTGGGCAGCCACCAGTCGTCGGCGTCCCCCAATTCATCGCGCAAGGGTGCGCCTTGGCACAGCGTAATCCGTGTCCAACGGTCCGACTTGGGATCAAACTTGGCAGCGCCAAAGAACCCCAATTTGCAGCGCAACATATCAATCGGCAGGCAATCCTGCCCGATCAGGTTGTCGCGAATTTCAGCGTAGGGCGCGCGATCAAGCGACTGGACACGCCGCACAGCGGCACGATGTTCGGGGTGGCGCGCCAACAGCGCAGCAACGCTGCCACCGCCCTGCAAATCCTGCGCCAAACACGCGACCTGACGGGCGATATCGAGCGGGCTTTCCAGTGCAGCACCGTCTTCTTCGTGGCGCAACCCAAGACGCGGCTCGGCCTTTGCCTCAGACACATACCAAAATTGGTGGCACGCCTCAGGGATTTCGTAATCACCCATCGCCCAAGCCCAATCACGTGCAATCAGCGCCTGCAATTCTGCGCAGGGCATCGACGGATCAAGCGTTACACATTTTTGGGTGGCCATGGTGACGCACAGATCATCCACCAGACCCCCGAACGGTTCGATCATCAACGCCGCAAGGCATTCTTGCGTGTCGATCGAAAACGTCGCCGATGCCAGCCACAACCGATCCAACGGCATCCGTCCCGCCATGACGTCTGGCGTCATCAGCGCGGCCAGTTGTGGCCATTCGCGGCGCATCTGATCTATCCGTTGCTGCCCGATATCATCAGGGACCTGCCATTCTGCCAAATGCTGTGCAGCGCGTGCGACCAATTTATAGATAACCCCAACCTGCGCAGCCTCCAGCGTTTCAATCGCACGCACCCGCGCCAATGCAGTTTCGCGCGACGTGATCCATGCGTTTAACAACATCGGGTGCGATACCAAAAATGGCGCCATCCCCAGCCCGGTTGAATTGCCGATCCCCAGATGCCGTTTCAGATGCGCGTCAAGCGGCGCACCGCCGACATGTTCGACCAAATCATGGGTGAAGCCACGGATCAACCAGACCGTCAACATTTCAGCCATAAACGGCCCCCCCATGCTATCACGTGTGGCGAACACATCGCGATCCGCGATGCCAAACTTTCCGTTGCCATAAACGGCTGTGGTGCGCATCAAATATCCGATTGAGCGAACCAAGCCAGCGTCCGGCTGGCCCCCTGCCCGCAGTCGTTCAACCGTGTGGGCGAATAGGCGCACGGATTTATTGGCGCGGCTAAGCACAAGATCACGCACCGTGAACCGCGCCGCTTCTTGCAAGGGCGCCGTCGCCACGATGCGCGCGATTTCATCGCCACTTGGCACACCGTCATACAACACATACGCCGTGTCCCAAGCAGACGCGATCACGCGGTCGGTGCGCAGTTCGGGCGGCAAATCTGTCGACACTGCGACCAGAGAATAGACATGCCCCCCGAACGTTACGGAATAAACCGCATGCCCGAACCCGTCGCTATCCATGGCCCAAACGGGCCGCGTAATATGCGCCTTTTCAGCGGACAGGCGGCGCAAAAGGACACGGAGAAACGACAATCGTGTCGGGAACGACGCCCCCATACGCCGCAACCGCATCACCACGTCTGGGGTGCGAAGGGACATCTGTGGCGGGGCGACGTTTTGATCTAACATGGTTGCATCCTGCCAGAGTACGTTGATCCGTCAAAGCCAAAAAACCACTGATCTTGTTCAAAAACGACGCATGCAGTCAGGCGCCAATAGGGCATCGTGGGTGGCACAGCAACGTCTTTGGATCAGCTGTTGGCGGGGCTGAAATTCTCACCGTAAAAACGATGCCAGTTGTCACCCATAATCCCGTCGACTTCGCTGTCCGACATGCCAACAGCGGCCAATCCAGTGCGGATATTGCCGAAATCACGGTTGTCGCCGAACCAGCTTGGCATCGCTGGGAATCCAGATGCATCGGCGGATCCTTCGCCGTAATCCATTGCTTTTGACCATCGCCCGACGCGCATCCAATCAACGACGCTGTCTGGTTGGTCTTGGCACAGGTCGGTGCCGATGCCCAAATGTTGCGCGCCGTAGCGCGACGCGGCGTCTGCAATCATCTGGCAAAAACTTTCAATCGTACAGTCTGATCCGCATTTAAGGTGATGCGGATAAACCGAAAAACCCACCATACCGCCCCGCGCGACTAGCGGTTTGATCACGTCATCGCCGAAATTACGGCGTGCAGCGTGCCACCAACTAGGATTTGCATGGGTGATCGCGATGGGCCTCGACGAGGCATCAATCGCCTCCAATGTTGATCGATCCCCTGAATGGCTCATGTCCACGACAAGTCCGACGCGGTTCATTTCTGCCACAGCTTGTGCGCCAAATCGGGTCAAGCCAGTGTCGTCAACCTCGTAACATCCGCTCGCCAGTAAGGACTGGTTGTTGTAGGTCAGCTGCATGAACCGCACGCCCAGTTGATGCACAATTCCAATCAGGCCAATGTCATCTTCAATTGGGCTAGGGTTCTGGAATCCAAAGAAAATAGCGGTGCGGCCCGTCGCACGCGCCGTTGCCACATCATCCGCCGTGGTGGCGCGCATAATGAGGTCTGGAAACTGCTCAAACCAGCGGTTCCATGCCTCGAGTTGCAGCACCATCTCACGGAAACTTTCGTGATAGGTGATGGTCACATGGACGCCATCAACGCCGCCTTCCCGCATTTGGCGAAAAATCTTTTCAGACCAATTGGCGTACTGCAGATTATCGATCAAATATCCCATGTGCGCACCTTGTCCTACCAGTTTCGAAAACGCCACAATTCGTGATCGCCAATGGAACGATTAAGCAGCCTTTTACGTTTCGTCTATGCGTCTTGTTTGGTATCAACATGAAAAGATGTTTGGTGAGCAGACGAACATGCGCAAAATAATACCTATTTTGGCTTTGATGTCATGGATATTCCCGTCGGGGTCTTCATCGCAAGATGTACGTTTGGACGCGCCACAAGCAGATGAAGAATTGCAAACGGTTTTGACCGCCGCGTCCCTGACATTGGCGCTTGAACGCGATGGTGATGACGCGCCGCAGGATTACGTCGCTGCTGCGCGGGCAGACTATCGCCGTCTGCTGACAGGGCTTTATGCAGAAGGGTTTTACGGCGGTACGATATCCATTCTGATTGACGGAATCGAAGCTGCGGGGATTGACCCGCTGGTCCCGCGCAACACGGTTGAAACCGTCGTGTTGTCCGTCACACCAGGTCCGCAGTTCACATTCGGGCGCGCCGACATCGAACCATTGGCGCGCGGCACGCATTTGCCAGGCGCCTTCGCAACCGGAAACACCGCCAGTTCGGATGATATCAGTGACGCCGCGAGCGCTGCAGTCGTTGGCTGGCGCAACGCGGGACGCCCTTTGGCGCAAACCGACGGGCAAACGATCACCGCCCGCCACTTGGACGAAAAACTCGATGTGTCGATTATCATCGCACCTGGACCGGAACTTAGCTTTGGTGAAGTTGTGGTGACAGGAAATGTCGCCGTGCGCACCGAACGTATTCTGGCGATAGCAGGCTTGCGTGGCAGGACCTTTGATCCTGCCGATATTCTGCGCGCTGAGGCCAACTTGCGCCGCACCGGTGCGTTCACATCGGCCACAATTATCGAAGGCGAAGCGCCTGAGGGTAGCACCCTGCCGATGACCATCGCGGTTGTCGAACAAATACCACGCAGAATTGGCGCGGGTGTAGAATTTTCCACTGTGTCTGGATTGACGTTGTCGGGTTATTGGTTGCATCGCAACCTGCTTGGCGGCGCGGAACGGTTCCGTGTTGACGGTGAAATTGCGGGGCTATCTAGCGGCACGGCTGGGACCGACTACAGTCTCGGTGCCGCATACTTGCGCCCCGCAACGTTTCGCCAAGACACCGACCTTTATATCATTGCAAATATCGCCCAGCTGGATGAACCGTCGTTCTTTGAGCGCGACGCACGCGTTGAGGTCGGAATTATCCGACGCATTTATGACGACGTAATTTTGGAATACGGGTTTGGATATGCCGTGGGCGAAGTGTCTGACGCATTGGGCGACCGAACTTACAGCCTGATTTATGCCCCCCTAGAAGGCACAATTGATCAGCGCACCAACGTACTTGATCCGACCTCTGGCTATTACGCCAATCTATTGGTTACACCGTTTTTGGGTCTGAATGGTGCCGATAGCGGCGCGCGCATTTTCGGTGATGGTCGGATTTATCGCAGCTTTGGGCAAAACGGCCGCGTCACGTTTGCCTTGCGCGGCCAAATCGGGTCGATCCTTGGTGCAGATGCAGCGGATGTGCCCGCCAGCTACCTGTTCTATTCCGGTGGCGGTGGCACGGTACGCGGGCAACCTTACCAATCGCTCTCGGTGGATTTGGGCGGCGGCAATGAAATTGGCGGCACCTCGTTTTTCGGCGCACAATTTGAGGCGCGCGTCGATGTCACCGATACCATTGGCGTCGTCGGGTTTTACGACACGGGTTTCGTCGGCGCCGATGCCGTCCCGTTTGAGAATGGCGATTGGCACGCAGGTGCAGGCCTTGGATTGCGCTATAACACGGGTATCGGCCCGATCCGACTTGACATGGCAACGCCCATGACAGGCGACGATGCCGGCAAGCAGATTGAGGTCTATATCGGCATCGGGCAGTCGTTTTGACGCGCCTGTTCCTGACGCTCCTGTTGGTGATGTGGGCTAGCTTTGCTGCCGCACAAAGCAAAGAAGACGACCGTGATTTCATCACGGGCTTGATCGAAGACACCATTAACAACGACGATTTAACGGTCCGTTTGATCAATTTTCAGGGCGCGCTCAGTGCAGCGGCGACGGCAGATGCCATCACGATTGCCGATCCAGACGGCATTTGGCTGCGCCTTGATGGGCTAATTATTGATTGGAACCGATCCGCATTGCTATCGGGTCGTGTCGAGATCGACAAGCTCAGCGCGCGGCGGATTGAATTGATCCGCCTGCCCGTCACAAACGCCTACATGGTCGACTTGCCAGCGGCGGAAGCCACGCCTTTCAGTTTGCCCGAACTGCCTGTGTCCGTCGACATTACAGAAATTTCAGCAACGGAAATTGTTCTGACCGAAGCCCTGTTGGGTGAGCCTTTGACTGCGCGTTTTGAGGGGGCCATAACGCTGGGCGACGGCGTTGGCAGCACCAATTTCACACTGGAACGCACCGATAACAAGGTCGGACGCTTTATCGTCGATGCAGCCTACGAAAACGAGGCGCGCCAGCTGGCGCTTTTCCTGCTCGCCGAGGAAGGTCAGAACGGTATTGCCGCGCGGATGTTGGACCTGCCTGATCGTCCCTCCGTGAAACTTGAAATCGCGGGCGACGCACCTTTGGATAACTTTGTCGGCGATATCGGCTTAGCCACGGACGGCGTGGACCGTGTCACTGGCACCGTGCAGCTGTCGCGCCCGTCCGGTAGCATCGATCAGGCCTTCAATGTGAACCTAGAAGGCGATCTGCGCCCGCTGCTGGCGCAACAATATGGTGCGTTTTTCGGTGGCTCAACTTTGTTGCGGGTCGAAGGAACCTCATTCGGGCTGGGCGGGCTGCGTCTGTCCAATCTTATTGTGGCAGCAGATCAGGTGGTCTTGCGCGGTTCGGCGCGGATTGATGCGAACGGCTGGCCAGAAGCGATTGATCTGCGCGGGCGTCTTGGGAATGGTGGCACAGACCGCGTGTTGCTGCCCATTGGTGGCGCATCAACCGAAGTCAGCGGCATGTCCCTGAACGTGCAATACGACGCTGCAAACGATGACGCATGGACGGGTGCGTTCGATATCACATCGTTGGTGCGCGAAGGACTGGAAATTGATGCACTGACCCTGTCTGGTGGCGGTATCATCGTGCCAAGCGGGGTGGGAACACTCGGTCAGTTTACGGCTGATCTGAACTATGCAGCGCGCGGCCTCGCACTTGCGGACGCGAGACTGACGGAAGCGATTGGATCAGACGTTGAGGGCACCTTGGATTTTGGCCGCATCGAAGCGGGGCCCTTTATTGTCAATGCCCTGACGCTCAGCGGTGCTGGCATCACGGCACAGGGCGCCGCGTTGATTGATGGACCACAGGATCGGTTCCGTACCCAAGCTGGCATTTCGATCGATGCCACCGATTTTAGCCGCTTTGCCGCCCTAACCGGCCTCGATCTGGCTGGTAGCGGCACTGTCGACCTGTCGGGAACGGTTCAACCTTTTGACGGTATATTTAACCTCGAAATCGCGGCGCAAACCAATGGGCTTGCTGTAGGGATCGCGCAAGCGGACCCGCTTTTGTCAGGCACCAGCACGCTGACGCTGGGCGTGGAACGCGACACGGACGGCACACGATTGCGCAGCATCGATCTGCGCAATGATGCGGTACTGGCAACGGGCAGCGCTGAAATCACGTCGCAAGCCACCAGCGCGAATTTCACCGCGCAGATCACTGATCTAAACCTTATGACGCCATCCCTGTCTGGCCCTGCCATCCTGACGGCTGATGTGCAAACCGATGTGCAGGGCGTTATCACGCTGGACGCTGGCGTGAACGCGCCGCGGGCCGAAGCCACAGCGCAAGGCATCGCCTCCCCGATTGAGGGTGGTTATAGTGTCCGCGCCCAAGCGGCGATCGCGGTGGATGAACTCAGCGCTTACAGCGATCTGGTCGGGCAACAGATTGGCGGCGGTCTTTCAGTTGCTCTAGATGGCACGTTCACCACGACCACGAGTGCAATGAACGCCGATGTCACGGCACGGGCCCAAAATCTGCGTGCAGGATCGCCCGCACTTGATCGTATGTTGGCAGGACTGGGTCGGATCGATGCGGATGTCAGCCTCTCTGAGGCGGGACGCCTGCGTCTTGACGCCATTGACGTGGTTTTCCCGAACCTGACGGCTGGCGGCACGGTTGCCACCTCGGGATCGGACGCGGTGGCCAGTCTGTCCGTCCGGCTACGCGATATTGCGATACTGGTATCAGATTTTTCGGGCCCGCTGGTGGCTGAAATAACCGCCCGCCAAGACGGCACTGGCTGGACGGTCACCGGGGACGCAACCGGACCCTTGGGCACGGCAGCACGGGCAACAGGACGCATATCCAGCGCTGGTCAGATGGACATGTCGGTCACAGGGTCCGCGCCACTGGCCCTCGCCAATCTTTATATTGCACCACGCCAAATCAACGGCCTCGCACGGTTTGATCTTTCGGTAAACGGTCCTGCTAATCTGTCCTCGGTTCGCGGCCCGGTAACAATCAGCGATGCGCGATTGGCTGCGCCAAACCTGCAGCAAGCTGTTGAAGACATTAACGGCACAATCGTACTCACTGGGGGGACGGTTCGTCTAGATATTCAAGGCACCAGTGCAGAAGGCGGAACCGTAGCGCTGACCGGACCAGTAGATCTATCACCACCGTTTCAGGTGGCGCTGACGGCACAGCTAGGCGATGTCGTGCTGCGTGATCCAACGCTTTATCGCGCAACAGCAAATGGCCAAGTGACCGTAAACGGGCCCCTTACAGGTGGTGCTGCAATCGCAGGCACAATCAATCTCGGCGCGGTCGAAGTTCAGGTGCCATCAACAGGTGTCAGCGCGCTTGGCAGCCTACCACAGGTCACGCACCTTGGCCCACGCATGGATATACGTGCCACCCTTGATCGCGCAGGCGTCGGCGTGACGCCATCGACTGAACGGCAAACTCGCGCTGGTCCTGACTACCCGATCAATCTGTTAATCCGCGTGCCATCGCGTATCTTTGTACGTGGTCGCGGGCTGGACGCCGAACTCGGTGGACAGCTTCGCCTCACCGGAAGTCTGAACGCGCTCGTTCCCATCGGGCGGTTCGATCTTGTTCGTGGCCGCTTGAGCATTCTGGGCCAGTGGTTCGATCTCGACGAAGGTTATGCCCAACTCCAAGGCGATTTCACGCCGTTTTTGCGCTTTGTCGCAACCACACAAGCCCGCACAGGCACCGTGGTCAGTATCATTGCCGAAGGCCCCGCCGATAGCATCGACGTGCGGTTCGAAAGTGTCCCTGACTTGCCGCAAGATGAAGTGTTGGCGCAGCTGCTGTTCGGTCGTGACATATCGTCAATCTCACCGCTTCAGGCTGTGCAACTGGCGTCCGCAGTGGCGACATTGGCAGGCAATGGTGGCGGTGGCGTTGTTGCAAACCTGCGCGAGGGCCTCGATCTTGACGATCTGGATTTTGTGACCGATGAGGACGGCAATGCAGGCGTTCGCGCTGGCAAGTATCTGTCAGAAAACGTGTACACAGATGTCACGATCGGGTCGAATGGCACATCCGAAATCAACTTGAACATAGACATTGATCGGAATTTTACCGCGCGTGGGTCCGTAGCATCTGTTGGTGATACCAGCGTCGGAATTTTCTTTGAACGCGACTACTGACGTCTATCCATGGAACGGACAGGCGGCCATTTGATCCGGGCCGCTGGGTTCCATGACAGGGCGATCACTGGCGCACACGGCTTGCACTTTTGGACAGAGTGTGCGGAACACGCACCCTGATGGTGGCGCCAGCGCACTGGGTAAATCACCTTCAAGAATGGGTCGGACGCGGGCGCGTTCTGCCTTGGGGTCAGGGATTGGCACAGATGCGATCAACGCCTAAGTATAGGGGTGCGTGGGGGCACGCGTGACGGCCTTGGAGGGGCCAATTTCCATCGGGAGACCCAGATACATCACCACAATACGATCAGAGATATGTTTCACCACGGACAGGTCGTGGGCGATGAAAATCTTCGAAAGCCCCATGTCTTTTTGGAGTTCGGTCAGCAGGTTTACGACCTGCGCTTGCACCGACACATCCAGCGCCGATACCTGTTCATCGCAAATCATCAGCTTCGGCTTCAGGATTAACGCACGCGCAATCCCGATTCTCTGGCATTGCCCGCCAGAAAATTCATGCGGGTAGCGGTTTATCAGTTTGGAAAGCAGCCCGACCCGTTCCATCAATTCGCCGACACGCGCCTTGACGTCTTTGCGCGGGGGTTCAGGTTCATGCGTCACCAAGGGTTCGGCGTCGAACCCACGGTCATGCGCGGGTTCGACGCCGCGAGCGGGTCTTGAAAGACCATCTGCACATCGTGGCGATGCTTGCGGCGTTCTTGTCGCTCCATCGCCATCAGGCTTTGGCCTTTGTACAAAATATCGCCGCCCAACACCGGAACCGTGCGATAATCGCGCGGGCGAGCGTGGATTTTGCCGACCCACTTTCGCCTACAAGACCCAGCGTTTCACCAGGTTGCAGATCGATGTTAAGGCCGGAAACCGCTTGTAATTTTAACGGTGGCAGGCGCGCAAACGATCGTCGCCAAACGGTTCTTTTGCGGGTTTGGTTGTAACGCAGATGTCTTTCGCGATCTCGCATCGTGGTGAGAACGGGCAGCCTTGGGGTAGGTCTGACATGTCTGGTGGCTCCCCCGCGATGGTCAGCAATTCGTCATCATCTCGATCAAGGCGCGGCACGGCGCGCAGCAGACCCTTGGTGTAGGGATGCGTCGGGGTTTCAAACACGTCATCCGTCTGCCCCTGTTCCATAATCTGCCCACCATAAAGCACTAAAGTGCGATCACAGGCACCCGCAACGATGCCAAGGTCGTGGGTAATCAAGACCATCGCAGTTCCAAATTCGTCGCGAATATCAGCCAGCAATTTCATGATCTGCGCCTGCACCGTAACGTCCAAAGCGGTCGTCGGTTCATAGGCGATCAGCAAACGCGGGCGGCACAGCAGCGCCATCGCAATCATGATCCGCTGGCGCATACCCCGGAAAATTCATGCGAATACATGCTGATGCGTGTTTTGGCGTCTGGAATGCGCACCGCGTCGAGCATGTGGACTGCTTCGGCCACGGCTGCACGTTTGCTCATGCCCTTATGGAGCTGCAAAACCTCTGCCATTTGGTTGCTAACGCAAATGTAGTAGTTCAGCGACGTCATCAGATCCTGAAAGATCATCGCGATCTGTTGTGCACGAACCTTGTTCAGTTGGCGTGGCGTCAGCGCCAGCAGGTCAGTCCCGTCAAACACCACCTTACCCGTCGCGCCACCGTTCTTGGCCAACAACCCCATGATGGCGAACGCCGTCTGGCTTTTGCTCGACCCACTTTCGCCAACAATGGCTAGGGTTTCGCGTTCATCAATCGTAAATGAGAGCCCGTTCACCGCATGCACGGAGCCATCGTTGGTGCGAAACGTCACCGTCAGATCAGATACATCTAGCAGCATTTATCGGTCCTTTGGATCAAGTGCATCGCGCAGCCCGTCGCCAACAAAGAAGAAGGCGAACAGCGTGATGAGGAATAAACCCAACGGATAAAACAGCATCTAAAGCGTGCCGTTAATCATCTGGCTCGCGCCTGCTTCGATCAGCGCACCCAGCGACGTATTGGGTTCTTGCACGCCGAGGCAAAGGTAGGAAATAGAGCTCTCAAAAATGATCATTTCCGGCACCAGCAGCGTCGCGTAAACGATCAAAATCCCCGGCAAGTTTGGGATGATATTGCGCAGGATGATGGTGAATGCCGACACGCCTGTGGCAATCGCGGCTTCGACGAATTCCTTGTTCTTGATCGTCAAGATCTGCCCCCGCGCGATCCGTGCTATATTGAGCCATGAGATCAGACCGATGCCGATGATCAGCATCAAAATAGACCGCGCGAAGATCACCAGCATCAGGATCAGCACAAACTGAACGGGATCGACATCAAGATATCGACGATCCGCATCATGATGCCATCCGTGCGCCCACCGATTTATCCCGCCGACGCGCCGTAAAGCGTGCCAACGACCACCGCGACCAGCGATCCCCACGAGAAGCGAAATCGACGTGCCCTGTACGGTGCGCGCAAACAGATCGCGCCCATCAATGTCAGTGCCAAAGTAATGCCCAGACTCGAACGACGGAACGCCCTGATAGGCGTTTGCCCCCATCAGGCTGAAGTCCACATAGTCTGGTTCAAACTTGGCAAATAACCCGCCAAACAACGCAAAGGCGCAGATGGCGATCAGCACGAACAACTCCGCAACGGCGGCCTTGTTGCGAAAGAACCGGACGCGGGCGTCTTCCCACAATGATCGGCCCCGAACCTGCGCGAGGTGGGCGGTTTCTTCCAGCATTTTCACGTCAGTTTGCGTAATCATCGCAGCCTCCCTCAGTAGCGGATTTTCGGATCGATCCATGCGTAAAGCACATCGACCAGAAGGTTGAACAGGATCGTCAACGCACCGACCAGAATGGTGATGCCCATAATGACGGCGTAGTCACGGTTGAACGCGGAATTCACAAAGAACTGCCCGATACCACCAGTGGAAAACGCCACATCAACCACGACCGATCCGGTGATCATCCCCACGACCGCAGGGCCAAGGTAGGAGATCACCGGCAGCAACGCAGGCTTTAAAGCATGGCGGAAAATAACGCGACGCATGGGCAGACCTTTGGCCATGGCTGTGCGGATAAGTTTGGAATTTATCACCTCAAGCATCGAAGATCGCGTGATCCATGCGATGGACGCCATGTAGGACGTGGACAGCGCGATGACGGGTAGGATCAGATAATCAAACCGCACGGCCCCCCGAACGGATTATTGAAACATAACCGATCCCCTGCTTCGCACGCATCAATCAGCAGACCACCAGACCATCCACCACCAGGCAACCAGCCAAGGCCAAGCGTGAACACCAACACCAACACAGGCGCCATAACGAAGTTCGGCAAAGCCTGTGCACCGATGGTGATACCAACTGCCAAGTAGTCTAGCCACGTGTTCTGGCGGATCGCCGCCGCTACACCAAGTGAGACACCGACAACCACAGCCACCAGTGGCCACCATGCGCCATAGGTCAATGTTACGGGAAAGCCTTGGGCGATCACATCGTTCACAGTGCGGTCGCGGTATTGAAATGACGGGCCAAAATCGAAATAAAATACGACGTTTTGTCGTAGTTGAATATCTGCACGATGTAGGGCTGATCAAGGCCGTAGCGGGCTTCGATGTTGGCCAGCACCGCCGCAGGAGGCGGGCGTTCACCGCTGAACGGGCCACCGAGGGCCGCGAACATCAGGATAAACTAGAAAATAACGAGGATGAGCAGGGTCGGCACCGCGACCGCAAGCCGTTTTGCAATGAAGCTATACACAGGTGTCCTTGGCAAGGTCCCGCGCTACCACAATGGCAGCGCGAGGGCTTTTCTAGACGATCGAAACGTTATTCGGGCGCGCTGATATATAGGTCTTTGAAATACCAGTTCTGCAACAAGTTTTCTGTTGGCCAGTTTTCCAAATTGGACGCGATCATCCGCACGGACGCGTATTGGTATATCGGCAGGAGGTAAGCGTTGTCCGACGCGATCTGTTCCATCTGACGATAGAGCGGCATGGCGTCTTGCGCGAACCTCGCTTCTTGCGCCAAGGCGTCGATTTCAGTATTGACGGATTTGCCGTCGTTATAGGCAGATACAGATGTCAGAAGGTCCGTGTAGGTGGACGGTTCATTGTAAACGGCACACCAGCCTGAGCGCGCAATTTCGTAGTTTTGCTCACCACGTGTGGTCAGGAACGTGGCCCATTCTTGGTTGGCCAATGTCACTTTGACGCCCAAGGTTGGCTTCCACATCAGACCAATCGCAACGGCCACGGATTGGTGGCCGTCGGACGTGTTGTAGATAACCTCAACCGTCAATGGGTTGTCAGTCCCGTAACCTGCTTCAGCCATCAGCGCGACCGCCATGGCGTTGCGCTCGTCTTGGGTCATGGCTTGCGCCGCAATCTCAGGCTGTCACAAGCCGCCAATCGCCCAGTGGGTCAGTGTCCACGATGGTCGTTGACCACCCGCCAGCACGTTGTCGGTGATGATATCACGGTTTACTGCAAGGCTCAGCGCTTGCCGCACGCGCGCATCTTTCAGGGCCTCTGGACCACTTTCGGACTGATTGAACTGATAGTAATAGGTGCACGACGACGGCAGGCTCAGCGCCTCACCGGGGTATTGGGCACTAAGACGTGGGAACTGACCGGCTGGCACGTCCATCACAACATCGACTTCACCCGTCAAATAGCATGTGAGCGCCTGATTGGAATCGTTGATGATCGGTGCCGTGATCTCTTCGATGATGGTATTGTCATTGTCCCAGCACATCGCATTGCGCGACCGCACGAGCTTTTCTGCCGGTACGTATTCAGCCAGCACATAAGAACCGTTGGACACCATATTTCCCGCGCGGGTCCACTGATCGCCATGCGCTTCGATCGTGGCTCGGTGCTGCGGGAAAGTCGTCGGGAACGTCGTCATTTGCGGGAAATACGGACACGGCGCGTCGATTGTATAGACCACCGTAAAATCGTCAGGTGCCGAAATACCCAGCGCGTCCAATGACATATCGCCAGCGGTCACAGCGGCAGCATTCTCGACGCCCATAACTTCGAGGTACCACGCATATTCCGATGCCGTAGCCGGATCAGCGGCGCGTTGCAGGCCTTAGACGAAATCACCCGCGACAACCGGATCACCGTTCGACCACTTGGCATTTTCACGCAGCGTAAACGTATAGGTCATGCCATCCTCAGACATCTCAAAGCTCGTTGCAACCCCGGGCTGCATGTTGCCGGTGGCGTCTTCGGTCATCAGGCCTTCGAACAGGTCACGGGCAACGGACGCGCCTTCGACGTCTTCAACCAAAGCAGGGTCAATGGACGGATAATCATCCAAGATGGAGTAGGTGAACGACTAATCAGACGCGAGCGCTAGGCCCGTATCTGGCTGCGTCGCGTGGCCGTCAGCCAACACGGCACCACCTGTCGCAATCAGGAATGCCGCTGTCGAGGTAAGAGGTTTTTTGTTTAAATGTCATGTGTTTACTCCCAAAGGTGGACGGCCCATCGGGTTCTATTGATTTGACCATCATAGCTAGAATCTAGTGATCACTCACAAAATCAGCACAACCTTTGCGAGAGCCGCGACAGAACGCAAGGCTTGTGATCAATGAACCCTGCGAAACCTGACCTACCTTGGGACGTCGCAAACCATGAAAGCGCGAGGGCACTACCCCCGCGCTTAAATCTTAGTCATTTTGTCTAGAAAGCCCGATTAGCTAGGGGACAGGCCGCGCAACCTCTCAGAGCGACGACGCAGCATTTCCACCACGATCAGCAGCACGATAGACACCGCGATAAGGATCGTCGCCACCGCCAGAATGGTCGGGCTGATTTGCTCGCGAAGGCCTGTGAACATCTGCCATGGCAGTGTTTTTTGTGCAGCAGAACCGACGAACAGAACGACCACGACTTCATCAAATGACGTGATAAAGGCGAACAGGCCACCCGACACCACGCCGGGCAAAATTAGCGGCATCTGCACCTTAAAGAACGTTGTAACAGGGTTCGCGCCCATGTTCGCCGCGGCCCGCGTCAGGGACTGATCAAAGCCAACCAGCGTCGCGGTCACAGTGATGATGACGAATGGAATACCCAGCGCCGCATGCGCCAGAACCACGCCCAAATAGGTACCCGTCAGCGTGAACGGCAGATCAATTCTGCCAAAAGGCGTCGGGATGTAGGGGTTAGAATAGAAGAAAAACATGCCTGTCGCAGAGATAATCAGTGGTACAATCATCGGCGAAATCAGGATCGCCATGATCAGGCGGCGAAACGGAACATGACTTTGGGATAGACCAATGGCCGCCAAAGTTCCCAGCGACACTGACAGGAACGTTGCCACCGGCGCAATCTTAAGCGAATTTCGCAGCGCCAACTGCCAGTCTGAATCGGTAAAGAAATCCTGATAGTGTTTGGTCGAAAAACCCGCCGGGTCCAAAGCCAGCATTTCCGGCGTGAACGTAAAGAAGTTCTGCGCGTTAAATGACAACGGAATAATCACAATGATCGGCGCGATCAGGAAGAAAAAGATAAACCCGCAAATGACGCGGAAACTGTAATACCAGAACCGTTGGCCCCTGGTCGCATATGATGGCAATGCAGACATGTCTCAGCCCCCCAATTTCACGTTATCGATGCCAACGATCTTGTCGTACATCCAGTACAGCCCCATCACGACCACCAGCAGAATGGTACCCAACGCGGCCGCAAGGCCCCAGTTAAGCGAACTGGAGATATGGAAGGCAATCCGGTTGGAGATAAAGACACCCTTGGTGCCGCCAACCAATTCAGGCGTGATATAATAGCCAATCGACAGAATAAACACGAGGATGCAGCCAGCACCGATGCCTGGCACCGACTGCGGGAAGTAGACCCGCCAGAACGCGGTCCAGTTCGTGGCACCAAGCGACTTCGCGGCCCGCAAGTAGGCAATCGGGATTGTCTTCATCACCGAAAACAGTGGCAAGATCATAAACGGCAACAGAATATGCGTCATTGCAATGATGGTACCCGTTTGGTTGTTGATCAACGCAAGGCGTTCAAAGCCAGCGACGGCCCAATCCAGATACAAGCCATCCGTTCCGCCCCAGATCCCATTGATCAGATTCCAAACCCAAGTGATGGCATTGACCAAAGCGTAGCATAGATTCAGCAGTCCCATAAAGACGGGGTCGAGTAATTGGCCGAACCAGGTCGAATGATACCAAACCAACGTGTCGTTGATCACGCCCTGCCGTTGCAGCAGTACTTTCCATGCGGATGTGCGCACCAACAGCGATGTCCAGAATGGCAAAAGCACAAGAATCATCAGCATGTTGGCTTTGCGAGCTGGCAAATTCGCGAGCAGCCACGCGATCGGGTAGCCGAGCAGGACACACATGCCCATGATTGATCCCGACATGATCATCGTGCGGATGAACAGCGTGATATAGATCTGCTCGTTTTCAGGGCGCACTTCGATGCCGTCTAGCCCTTTAAGTCGGTCAACGGAATTGAGAAAATATCCGTTTGTGTATTCGGGGGAGTAGATTTTTACGATCTGCCAGACCACGGGATCGAGCCAGTCTTCGTCGACATCGGCAAACTGGTCGCGTAGTGACACTGGGGCCACAGCGGACAGATCCAGCGCAATTGGTGGTTCAGCACCTTCCATTACTTCGAGGAACAGCGACGTGTAGACGAAATCCCACGGCACTTCCTCAGCGGGCACGTCTTCTTCGGCCACGATAATCATCGTCGCCCAAGCATCATAGATATTTGCGGTCATCGGCAAGGCGGCGCGCACATCGTCATCGGCCATCCAGACGGCCCATTGTGCTGGATCACTATAGGCCAGATCAGCCGCCTGAATTGCGTCCGTGTAGGTGTCAGTGGTAAAACGGCCAACGCCGCGACCAGATTTACGAAACAGGGACGAAATACCCGACATTTCGTAGTTTAAACGGCTGCCCAAACGCGTGTGGGTCTTATATTCAGTCGCCAGAACCAAATCGAAATAAAGCGCGGCAAAAACGTCCTCACTGGGGGCTTGCCCTGATTCACTGTCCCACCCATCAAGGGTGGCGACCGTGCGCGGCAGCGTTTCAACGACGATCTCGTTTTCAACAGACCGGAACAGCATGTCCGCGATTGGCATCACAAAGGACACCATAATAAAGATCAAAAGTGGGGCAATTAGCATCAGCGCACGCAGTTTCTGGCGGCGTAATGCGCGGTTCAGTGACGCCTTAAGCGGTCGTCCGTCTGCTGCCAAAACCAATGTCACGTGTGCCACCCCTGTTCAGAAAAATGATGGGGCGCAGCAGTGCCGCGCCCCAAAGATCGTTGTTACTGCGACAACCAAACCTGGAATTTCGCGTCCAGATCGTCACGGTAGTCAGCCCACCATGTGTAGTTATACAAGAACGTGTTGGTCGCGTTCGCCGGATCAGTTGGCATATGTGGCGCCATATCGATACCCAGTGTCGCGTGCTGACCGACCAGCGGTGCCGAAGATGCACGTGCTGGACCATAGCTGATGTACTTGGCTTGATCAGCCAAACGCTGCGTGTCCGTCGCAAAATAAACATAGTCCAGCGCACGTGCTTCACGCTCTGGTGACAAGCCAGTTGGAATGATCCAACCGTCAAGGTCAAACACTTGCGCGTCCCAAAGCATTGCGACCGGCTGGCCCTGCTCTTCGATCAAAGAAAATAGGCGACCGTTGTAGGTGGAGCCCATGATGATTTCGCCGTCAGCCAAAAGCTGTGGCGTATCTGCACCAGCGGACCACCAGATCACGCTGTCCTTGATGGTGTCGAGCTTGGCAAATGCCTGTGTCTGACCTTCATCTGTTTCCAAAACGTCATACACGTCAGCCTTGGCTACGCCGTCACAAAGCAATGCCCATTCCATGTTGTTGATCGGACGCTTTTCCAGCGAACGCATGCCTGGGTATGTTTCTGTGTCAAAGATCGCGCAGATGTCTGTTGGCGGTGTGTCACCGACGAGGTCAGTGCGATAGCCGACAGTTGTCGAATAAACAATCTGCGGGATGAAGCAATCAGACACCAGCAGGTCGCCAAAGTCTTCGGTCGCGGTGGAACCATCATCGCCAACAGCAAGCTGAGTGTCGAAGTCGATTTCCAGCGCAAGGCCCTCGTCGCAAAGACGGATCGCATCGGATGCAACCACATCAACCACGTCCCATGTGATGTTACCAGCTTCGCTCATCGCACGAAGTTTCGCAACTGCTTCTGCAGAAGATGCGTCGTTGATAATCGTAACGCCAGTCATTTCAGCATATGGAATATGATAGGCATTTTCTTGTGAGGAGGAGTATGCGCCACCCCAGCTAACGATGGTCATCTCATCGGCCATATGACCGTCAGCAGCCGCGAGTGTAGCGGACAGCGTCAGGCATGTGGTCGCCATCAGTTTCATAGTCGTTTTCATTGAAGTCTCCCATTGGTTTGCCCGGATTTGGTTCTTTCAGCGCGATTGTCCGGGCGACCGCCGCGCTGTTTCCTTTTAGGCGAGACTTTACGCGTCGAGCGCCCTGCAATCTTGTGCGAGCCAACCAATTTCGATCATCTCACCGGGTTTCAGTCGTCTTTGATCCGGCGCGTTGCGCGTTTTAATCACGAAATCATCCTTGCCTGCGACCCGCAGGCGAGTCCTAAAGATATCGCCCATATAGATAAACTCAAGCACTTCAGCCTTCAGCGTATGTGCATCGTCATGCAGCCGCGAACGATCGAATTCAACACGTTCGGGGCGGATCGACACCTGCGTGCGCTCACCAACTGCTTTAACGTTGACCGGAACGGCATCAATAATGTCACCGCTGTCGAGCTTCACGATACAGGTATCGCCTATGATCTCCTGCACGACACCATCCAGCGTGTTGTTTTCACCGATAAACTGCGCAACAAAACTGTTCTGCGGCTTCTCGTACAATTCATCCGGCGCCGCCAATTGCTGAATACGGCCATCGTCGAACACTGCGACGCGATCCGACATTGTCAGCGCTTCTGTCTGGTCATGGGTCACGTAAACGGTCGTAATGCCGAGTTCATGTGCCAGATTGGTAATTTCAAACTGCAAAGTTTCGCGCAGTTGCTTATCAAGCGCACCAAGGGGTTCGTCCATCAAAACAAGTTCGGGTTCAAACACCAACGCACGCGATAACGCGATCCGCTGCTGTTGACCGCCGGACAATTGCGCCGGACGCCGCCCTGCAAAATCCTGCATCTGTACCATGCCCAATGCGCGCATGACTTTTTCTTCACGTTCAGATTTACCAATCTTTCGGACTTCCAACGGGAAGGACAGGTTTTCTGCCACCGTCATATGCGGGAACAATGCGTAGTTCTGGAACACCATGCCGATACCGCGCTTGTGCGGCGGGATGTTGTTGATCGAAACACCATCCAGCAAAATATCGCCGTGTGTTGCGGTTTCAAATCCTGCAAGCATCATAAGGCAGGTCGTCTTGCCCGACCCCGATGGCCCAAGCATTGTCAAAAACTCGCCCTTGGGCATCGACAGGTTGAGGTCTTTAACGACAAGAACCTCGCCATCATAACTTTTCTGGACCCGCTCGAAAGCCACAAACGCCGATTGATTATCTAACATCGAGAACTTTTCCCCTTCGGATAAGTCTATGTGCGATCAATGCAGAAAATCGCCAACTTGATTTTGATCCTGATCGACCTATTCCAAGAATACAACCGCATTATAAAAGTCAAACGTCGTGTTTTTAGGCCTATTTTCAGTCGATTATCCTGCAAATCAACCATTAAGAAGTTTAAGGTGCCCACGCGCGACCAAATGGGCGGCGCGCCGAAATTGTCGTACTATTATCCAACAACGTTGAAATCAGGGCCATATGGATAGCCGGTAATATTTTCGTTACCGTCTTCGTTGATGACAAGAATATCGTGTTCACGGTATCCCCCTGCCCCGGGGTTGCCTGCGCCAATCGTCAACATCGGCTCCATCGAAATGACCATCCCCGGTTCCAAAACTGTGTCGACATCTTCGCGCAACTCTAACCCCGCCTCGCGTCCATAGTAATGCGACAAAACCCCGAATGAGTGGCCATAGCCAAACGTGCGGTATTGCAGCAACTGACCGTCTGCAAAGAAGTCGTTGATCTTATGTGTGATGTCGCTGCATTTCGCACCGGGCACCAACAGGGACATACCGTATTCGTGGGCGGCAACGTTGGACTCCCAGATTTTGCGGCTGGCATCGTCCACTTCGCCAACAAACATCGTACGTTCAAGGGCTGTGTAGTAGCCCGAAATCATAGGGAAGGTATTGAGGCTAAGAATGTCACCCATTTCCAACTTGCGTGACGTGACAGGGTTGTGCGCCCCATCCGTGTTGATACCCGATTGGAACCAGACCCATGTGTCGCGGTATTCCGCATCGGGAAACCGCCGCGCGATTTCCAATTCCATCGCATCGCGACCCGCCATGGCCACATCAATCTCACGCGCCCCAACTTTAACGGCCTCTTTAATCGCGTAGCCACCAACATCGGCAACGTTGGCACCTGCCCGGATCAGTTCGATCTCAGCTGCAGATTTGTGCATCCGCTGTTTCATCGTCGCAGGTGCTATATCCATCGACGATTTTGGCGTCAGGAATTCATCCAGCAGCGCCTTTTGTGCAAGGCTCAGATTATCACCCTCATAGCCGATAACCTTGCCGGACCCGGTCACAGACTGGATCGCACGCCAATAGTTGTTCCGCTGCCAGTCCGTGTAGGTAATGTTGTCACCATACCCGCGACGCCACGGCTGTGCAGCATCAATACCAGCAGACATTGTGACGTTGTCGGTTGCGGTCACGACCAACGCATAGGGACGCCCAAACGCACAATACAGAAAGCCGGAATAATAGGCGATGTTGTGCATCGACGTGAAAACACAGGCATCGACACCCAAGTGCGTCATACTTGCCCGCAACTTAGTCAGGCGGCCTTCGTATTCGGCGTCGGCAAACGGGAGAACCTTATCCCCTTGGTGAAAACGGTAGTTCTGTGGACGATCCATTAAAATACTCCTTCAATCAGCAAACCTATGCTTTGCGAGGAGGCGCGAACCTCCCCTTGCGCGGTGAAACGGCAAAGCAAGATCCCGGCGTTCAGGATGGGTGAAGGGCCATAGTCTGCTTATGCGACGCCATCGCTGACCCTTGACAGTAAATAGGACCGATTCTTTCGATCTGGCAAGCCAAAATGAGCGGTGCGATTTGCGACCTGCTTGACACAGACAACATGCTGCACCTGCATCCAGGTTATCTGGCTCATTTCTCCTCGCCCAAACCTCTGAAAGGGAGCGTAAAATCTGGTACCTTTGCAACAATGCAACAGCCCATGCGACCCCGATTCCAAATCATTATGCAGGTGCAGCATTTTCACTTACTGATAGCGCTATCATTTACAATCAAATACGGAAGCCTGCCATGATCGATGCAAACTTTACTGATGCGCAAATCCGCGACACCGCCTACTACATCTGGCTCGACGAAGGTCACCGCAGGGCCGTGACGCGATAACGCCCAAGCCATCAAAACCCAAACCCACACGCAAGGTGGCCGCCAAACCGCACGCAAAAAAGGCAGCACCAAAGAGGCAATCATAATAACCTGGCTGCAATCGATTTGCCAAATCGATAAGGGTGACCGATCAAGACCCCCAATCGCACTGAACGGCCAACGGCCTGAATGGATATGTGAGACATATGAAAGACCAGGATTTGCCCCTCGTGACCTCGGAAACGCTGCGCGAAGATATTTCGCGGCACCTTAAGCTGTCTATCGGTAAAGATCCCAACCATGCGAGCCTTTATGACTGGCGGATGTCGCTGTCATTGGCGCTGCGTGACCGTGTCGTCGAGCCTTGGTTTGCATCCACCCGCAAAACCTATGAAGGCAAGCACAAGCGCGTCTACTACCTGTCGATGGAATTCCTGATTGGCCGCCTGATCGAAGACGTAACGATCAACTTGGACGTTGAAGAAGCCGCAGTGCAAGCGATGGCTGATCTGGGTCAGGATTATTACAAAGTTGTCGTTGACGAACCCGATGCAGCCCTTGGCAACGGCGGTTTGGGCCGTTTGGCTGCTTGTTTCATGGACAGCCTCGCAACCCTCGCTATTCCCGCCTACGGCTACGGAATCCGCTACGAACACGGGCTGTTTGAACAACACTTTGAAGGTGGACAGCAAACCGAAACCGCAGAAGGCTGGCTTGCCCAGCGCCATGCGTGGGAATTTGAACGCCCCGAAGTCGCCTATAAAATTCATTTTGGCGGCTACGTCAGTGAGGAGAACGGCAAATCTAACTGGAACCCAGCCGAAACTGTTCTCGCATCAGCCTACGACACGCCAATCATCGGCTGGAAAGGCCAATGGGCCAACACGTTGCGTCTTTGGGCCGCCAAGCCAGTCAAACTGTTCGATCTCGAAAGCTTTAATCGTGGCGACTACGTCGGTGCGAACGCGCCCGAACGTCTGGCGCGCACAATCTCGCGCGTGCTGTATCCTGATGACACGACGCAAGACGGCAAAGAACTGCGCCTCAAGCAGGAGTATTTCTTTACGTCTGCGTCTATCAAAGACCTGCTCCGGCGGTTCTTGGCCGAAGGCAACAAAATCGAAGACCTGCACGAACACGTCGCGATTCAGCTCAACGACACCCACCCCGCTATTGCCGGGCCGGAACTGGTCCGTCTGCTGATCGACAAACATGATTTTAACATCGACGACGCCATCGAAATGGCCCATAAATGTCTGGCCTACACCAACCACACATTGCTGCCAGAGGCGTTGGAACGCTGGCCCGAAGACCTGTTCGCGCGCATTTTGCCGCGCCACCATCGCATCATCCAAATGATCCAGGATCGTCACCTGTCGGCGACGGGGACTGACATTCGCATCATCGAACATGGTAATGTGAAAATGGGCGAACTCGCGTTCATTATGGCGCACAAAGTCAATGGCGTATCGGCGCTGCATTCAGAACTGGTTAAGGAAACGGTCTTTGCCGATCTGCACAAAGCCTATCCAAACCGCATCCTGAACCAGACCAACGGCATCACGCCGCGCCGCTGGCTGTATTCGTGCAACCCTGCCCTGCGTAATCTGATCACCGAAACGATCGGCTCCGGATGGGAGGCTGATCTCGAAAATCTGCAAGACCTTAACGCGCACCTTGATGACGCAGGGTTCTTGCAGGCCTACGCCGCAGCCAAAACCACCAATAAGGTGCGTTTGGCCAAGTGGCTAAAGGATCGCAACGGTGTGACCCTCGATACATCCGCGATGTTCGACATCCAGATCAAACGTATCCACGAATACAAACGCCAACATCTAAACATTCTGGAAACCATCGCGCTGTGGAATGATATCCGCGACAACCCGACCGCAAACTGGACCCCACGGGTCAAGATTTTTGGCGGCAAGGCAGCACCCGGTTACGTGTTGGCAAAATCCATCATTCGCCTGATCAACGATGTCGCTGCGACGATCAACAATGATCCGGTCACGCGCCACTTATTACAGGTGGTTTATCCTGAAAACTACAACGTTTCGATGGCAGAAGTCCTGATCCCTGCGTCAGATTTGTCCGAACAAATCTCAACCGCTGGCAAAGAAGCATCCGGCACCGGCAACATGAAACTGTCCTTGAACGGCAGCCCGACCATCGGCACACTAGACGGCGCAAACGTGGAAATCCGCGAACACGTTGGCCACGAAAACTTCTTCTTGTTCGGTCTGACGGCTGCGCAAGCGCAAGAAAAACGCGGCGACCATGGCTATTCACGCCGCGCAATTGAGGCCAGCCCAAAGCTGTCGCGCGTCCTTGGCCAGATCGGTGCTGGCGTGTTTTCAAACGGCGATCACCATCGCTATTCCGATATCCTGCACAACTTGTATGAACACGACTACTTCCTCGTGAGCTGCGACTTTGACGAATACTTTGCAAAGCAGCGCGAGGTTGATGCAGTATATCAGGATGTTAACCACTGGACGCGAACGGCAGCAGCTAACACGGCCGGTATGGGATGGTTCTCCTCTGATCGCACCATTCGAAGCTATGCGGATCATATCTGGGACGCAAAGTCCGTGACCTAACAAGATGTAAAGACACCACAATATCCGGTGCGACGACTTTAGATAAGGATGACTGACGTGATCAATGACGACGACGCGCAAAAGATTTCAACAGGCAGTCATCCCGATCCGTTTTCGGTGCTTGGGCAACACATAGTTGATACAAAAGTCACCCATCGAGCCTACCACCCCAACGCCGACGCGGTTAATGTTGTCGATACTAAGACTGGTCGAACCATTGCGTCACTGGGCCGCGCCTCGAACGCACATGGCCTGTTTGCGGGAACAGCACCACGTCGCAAAAACCCGTTTGCCTACCGTCTAAAGTTCACCAAAGGCGACCATACGTGGGAGGCCGAAGACCCCTATCGGTTCGGCCCCGTTTTGGGTGAATTGGATGAACATCTGATCACCGAAGGCGCACATCTTGATTTGTGGAAAGTCCTTGGTGCCCATGTGATGGATCATGAAGGTGTCGCAGGAACGCATTTTGCGGTCTGGGCCCCGAACGCACAGCGCGTGTCTGTCGTTGGTGATTTCAACGGCTGGGACGGGCGGCGCAACCCGATGCGCGGGCGCGGCCAAACTGGCGTCTGGGAGATTTTTATGCCCGGTTTGGGCGACGGTGAAGTGTATAAATATGAACTCATCGGCGCGCACGGCGAACTGCTGCCACAAAAGGCGGACCCGTTTGGATTTGGGTCAGAACACCCGCCCAAAACCGCTTCCGTTGTGCGTAAATTGGACGGACACACATGGGCTGACCGCAAGTGGATGGGCAAGCGCGCGGCGCTACAGCGCATCGACCAGCCAATTTCCATCTACGAAGTGCATCTGGGATCATGGAAGCGCGTCCCCGAAGAGGGCAATCGTCCGCTGTCTTACTTTGAGCACGCAACGCAACTGGTCAGCTATGCCAAAGACATGGGATTTACCCACCTTGAACTGATGCCGATTTCGGAATTCCCGTTTGACGGGTCTTGGGGCTACCAACCTGTCGGGCTTTACGCGCCGACAATCCGGCATGGCACGCTAGAAGAATTCCGCGCCTTTGTCGAAGCCTGCCACGCGGCCGACCTAGGCCTGATCCTTGATTGGGTGCCCGGACATTTCCCCGAAGACAAGCACGGGTTGGGCCAGTTTGACGGAACGCCACTGTACGAGCACGCCGACCGCAAAGAAGGCTTTCATCCGGATTGGAACACGCTGGTCTACAACTATGGTCGCGCTGAAGTGTCCAACTACCTTGTTGCCAACGCGTTGTATTGGCTAAAGGAACACCACATCGACGGGCTGCGTGTCGATGCTGTGGCGTCGATGCTGTACCGTGATTATTCACGCAAAGACGGTGAATGGGTTCCCAACAAGGATGGCGGACGCGAGAACCTCGAAGCGATTGCGTTCCTGCAGCGCACCAACACCGTGGCCTACGGATCGACGACGGGCATTGTCACAATCGCCGAAGAATCCACCGCCTTTCCGGGGGTGAGCGCACCTGTTGATCACGACGGCCTTGGCTTTGGGTTCAAATGGAACATGGGCTGGATGAACGACTCGCTGTCCTACATCCAAGAAGACCCGATCAACCGCAAATACCATCACCACAAGATGACGTTCGCGCTGCACTACGCGTTTACCGAGAATTTCGTTCTGCCGATCAGCCACGACGAAGTGGTGCACGGCAAGGGATCGATGATCGAAAAAATGCCCGGTGAGGGGGACGAAAAGTTTGCCAACCTGCGCGCCTACTACGGCTATATGTGGGGCCACCCGGGCAAGAAACTGTTGTTTATGGGCTGCGAATTTGCGCAAGGTGTAGAATGGAACCACGACGAAAGCCTCAATTGGCATCTGACCGAACACCCGCAGCACGGCGGTGTTCAAAACCTTGTGCGCGACCTGAACATGCTGTTCCGTGACACCCCCGCCCTGCACCAGCTTGATTGCAAGCCCGAAGGGTTTGAATGGATCGAAGAAGGTTCCGCCGAAGAATCCATTTTTGCATGGTTGCGCCACGGAACCAAAGGCACGGCACCTGTGCTGGTCGTCAGCAACTTTACACCTGTTGAACGATCCGCGCGCCGCATTGGTGTGCCGCTGGCCGGACGCTGGATTGAAAGATTGAATTCCGACGCTGCACGCTATGGCGGCGGCGACCGCGGCAACATGGGATTTGCCGACAGCAAACAGATTGCATCGTCTGGGAGGGCGAATTCTGTCTCGCTCATAATACCACCGCTTTCGACGCTGTTTTTTGAACTGGAAGAAACGTCCTGAACGTTTTTGGAGACATGGGAGGGAAGATAAATGGGCAATGAATCACAACGGCTTGCACAGCAAACGATGGCGTTCGTTTTGGCAGGGGGCCGCGGCAGCCGATTATATGAACTGACCGACATCCGCGCCAAACCAGCCATGTATTTTGGCGGCAAAAGTCGCATCATCGATTTTGCGCTGTCCAACGCAGTGAACTCGGGCATCCGGCGCATTGGTGTGGCGACGCAGTACAAAGCCCACTCGCTGATACGCCATTTGCAGCGCGGCTGGAGCTTTATGCGTGCCGAACGCAATGAATCCTTGGATATTCTGCCTGCATCCCAGCAACTGAACAATGAAAACTGGTACAAAGGCACGGCGGATGCCGTGGCCCAAAACATTGATATTATTCGCGGCTATTGCCCAAAATATATCATCATCCTTGCAGGCGATCACATCTACAAACAAGACTACTCACTGATGATCAAACACCACGTCGACAGCGGTGCGGACGTGACAGTCGGCTGCATCGAAGTCCCCCGCATGGAGGCTGTCGGTTTTGGCGTCATGGACGTCGACACCGAAGATCGCATCCTTGATTTTGTTGAAAAGCCTACCGATCCGCCCGCAATGCCGGGTCACCCCGATATGGCGATGGCCAGCATGGGCATCTATGTCTTTGAGACAGAATATATGTGCAAACTGCTGCAAGAAGATGCGGACAAACCTGGTTCCAAGCATGACTTTGGCGGCGATATTATCCCCGACATCGTCAAACACGGCAAAGCAATTGCCCATCCGTTCAGTCGATCCTGTGTGCGTTCTGGTTTGGAAGAAAAACCTTACTGGCGTGACGTCGGCACAGTTGATGCGTTTTGGCAGGCCAATGTTGATTTAACCGATTTCAAACCCGAACTTGATCTTTACGACAACACATGGCCGATCTGGACGTATTCCGAACTCACAGCACCTGCCAAATTCATCCACAACGAAAAAGGCCGTCGCGGGCACGCTGTATCATCGATGGTATCGGGTGGCTGCATCGTGTCTGGTTCAAGGCTGAACCAATGTTTCTTGTTTACCGGTGTGCGCACGCATTCGTATTCAGAACTCGACGGTGTCGTCGCGATGCCCTACGCCGAAATTGGACGCAGCGCGCACCTGAAAAATGTAGTGATCGACCGCGGTGTAAAAATCCCTGAAGGGTTAATTGTTGGTAAGGACGCAAAACTGGATGCGGATCGTTTCCGTCGCACTGACAACGGCATTTGCCTGATTACCCAGCCCATGATTGATAAATTGGATCTCTAGGATGAACCTACTCTTCGTCGCCTCGGAATGCGCCCCCTTCGTGAAGACGGGCGGCTTGGCGGATGTGATCGGCGCTGTTTCAAAATCGCTTGCGACGACGGGCGTGAATGTGCGGGTCTTGATCCCAGCCTATCCGGCTGTGGCCGCTTTGGTCGCAACAGGTAAGACTGTCATGACCTTCGACGATCTGTTCGGCGGCCGCGCGCGCATCGTGGCGGCGCAGGCCGAAGGGCTGGACATGCTGCTGCTGGACGCGCCGCATTTGTATGACCGCGCGGGCAATATCTATCTGGGTCCAGACGGGAAAGACTGGCACGACAACGACCTGCGCTTTGCCGCGTTGTCGTTCGCGGCTGCACAAATTGGTCTAAACGGTCTGGGCGGTTGGGTTCCCGATGTTATCAACGCACATGACTGGCAGGCGGGACTTGTTCCAGCCTATCTGCGCCAAGACGGGCGGCCCGCGCCCCCCGTAGTTATGACGATCCACAACATTTCGTTTCAAGGCGTATTTGACGGTACGCGCTTGTCTGCCTTGGGGTTGAATGCCGATCAATTCACCCAGCAGGGCGTCGAATACTATGGTAAGATCAGCTTCTTAAAGGCGGGCATTGCCCTGTCACAAAAGATCACAACCGTCAGCCCGTCTTATGCCGCCGAACTGCTTACGCCAGACTTTGGCATGGGGCTGGATGGCCTTTTACGCGAACGCCAGTTGGATCTGCACGGCATCCTGAACGGCATCGATCTTGATGTTTGGGACCCCGAAACGGACGCAAGCATCGTGGCGACCTATTCCGCGACCAAACTCGCAGGCAAAACGAAAAACCGCGCCGAACTTGAGGCCCGTTTTGGCCTTACCAAAAGTGATGGGCCCCTGTTTTGTGTCATCAGCCGCCTGACCTCGCAAAAGGGGCTCGACATGCTGCTGGATTGCCTGCCCGATCTGCTGGCAGAGGGCGGCAGGCTGGCCTTGTTAGGAACAGGTGAACCGTATCTCGAACGCGCCTTTATCGACGCATCTAACCGCTATTCGGGAACGGTCGGCACCATTATTGGCTACGACGAAGGCCTATCACATCTTATGCAAGCGGGCAGTGACGCCATTTTGATCCCGTCGCGGTTTGAACCTTGCGGCCTCACTCAATTGTACGGTCTGCGCTATGGCACCCTGCCGGTTGTTGCGCGCACGGGCGGCTTGGCGGACACCGTGATCGACGCCAACGAAGCAGCACTTTTGGCCGATTGCGCTACCGGCATCCAGTTTGCGCCGATCAATGGACTGATGTTTGGCCACGCAATTTCACGGACCTGCGCGTTGTTTGCCAAACCAAAAATCTGGACTGCAATGATGCGCCGCGCTATGCGCCACCCCGTTGGCTGGGACCTGTCCGCGGCCGCGTATCTGGACGTTTACAAATCCGCGCTGGCGCCCTGAGGACCCACCATGACAAAACCGACACTTTCCGGCGGCAGCCCCCATCGGCTTGGCGCACACCACGACGTTGCGGGCGTGAATTTCGCCGTGTTTTCCGCCAATGCTGACAAGATAGAACTGTGCCTGTTTTCCCCCGATGGCAAACGCGAAACGGCACGCATCACGCTGCCCGAACGCACTGGTCCGGTCTGGCACGGGTTCGTGGCCGATCTGCCTGTTGGCACGCTTTATGGCTACCGCGCCCACGGCACATACGCGCCCGAACATGGGCACCGCTTTAATCCCAACAAGCTGCTGCTTGATCCCTACACCCGCGAAATGCACGGCGAATGGGGCAATAGCCCCATCACACTTGGCTATGACGATGCATCGTCTGCGGTCGATCTGTCTTTTGATACCCGTGACAGCGCACCGTTCGTGCCAAAATCCATCGTGTCCGACCCCGCCTTCTTTGAAGGCATGAAAAACGGCCAGCACACCAAATCCAGCAAAGACCTGATCTACGAAGCACACCCCAAAGGCGCGAGCCAGACCAATCTAGACGTGCCGGAAGCCGTCCGCGGCACCTATGAGGGCCTTGCGTCAGATGCAATGCTAGACCACCTTAATTCATTGGGGGTGCAGGCGGTTGAACTGCTGCCAGTCCATAGTTTTGTCGATGACAAATTTCTCAATGATCGGGGTTTGCGAAACTATTGGGGTTACAATTCAATCGGCTTTTTCGCGCCTGAACCGCGCTATTTCGGTCCAGACGGGCTAAATGGGTTCCGCCAGATGGTTCAGCGGTTCCACGACGCGGGCATCGAGGTCATTCTTGACGTTGTTTACAACCATACCGCCGAGGGCGACCAGCGCGGCCCGACGCTCTGTTTTCGCGGGCTAGACAACGCATCCTACTATCGCCTGACCGCCGGCCAGCCGCGCTATTATGTCAACGATACAGGCTGTGGCAACACGCTGAACGTGTCGCACCCCTATGTTTTGCGCATGGTTTTGGACAGCTTGCGGTTTTGGGTTGAATGCATGGGTATTGACGGTTTTCGCTTTGATTTAGCTACGACATTGGGTCGCGAAAACCACGGATTTGATCCCAATGGTGGCTTCTTTGATGCCCTGCGCCAAGATCCGATCCTGAACCAAGTGCGCATGATCGCAGAGCCGTGGGACATTGGCCCTGGTGGCTACCGTTTGGGTGAATTCCCCCATGAATTTGGCGAATGGAACGACAGCTATCGTGACACTGTTCGCCGCTATTGGCGCGGCGATGTGCACAGCGCGCAAGAACTCGGTGCGCGGCTTTTGGGTTCGGCGGATAAGTTCGACCACACCGGTCGGCGCAGTGATGCCTCGGTGAACTTTCTCGCCTCTCATGACGGATTTACCCTCGCCGATGCGACACGATATTCCAAACGCCGCAATCTGGCGAACACCGAAAACAACGGCGACGGGCATGGGTCCAACTACAGTGACAATGGCGGTGTTGAAGGCGAAACTGACGACGAGGCAATCCGTAGCATCCGCACGAGGCGGCAACGCAATATGCTTGCCACACTGTTTCTATCCCAAGGCACCCCGATGCTGCTGGCAGGCGATGAGTTCGCCAATTCGCAAAGCGGCAACAACAACGCCTATTGTCAGGACAATGACATCGGCTGGCTGAATTGGGACAAAGCCGACACCGACTTGCAGGCATTTGTCGCCAGTCTGTCTGCGTTCCGCCAAAAACACATAAATGTCCGCCAAAGTCGTTTTTTACATGCTGCCATCCGCCCGCAAGACGGCAAAGCCGATGTGATCTGGACCGATTTCGAAGGCGAACCATTGGAATGGCGCGACCCCGGTTTGGCCAATTTCTGTTTGGCGTTGCGATCATCCGCACAAACACCAGACTATGAACCCGATGGCGCCGTCGTCTTTATTGTCTTTAATCGTGCGGACGAACAGGGCCACGTCATTTTACCAGACGCGCCAACTGGTCAATATTGGATTCGCGCAATCGACACCAACCACAACCAACAGGGCGCGTTTTGTGAACTCGAAACCGACAACGCCATTGTCGCCGCACAATCTTTGGTCGCCTTCGTGATCTCAACAAGCGAGCAGCCGTCGTGAACGTACAAAACGACCTCTCTGAGTTGGCCGACCTCTGTGGAATTTGGCATGATTTCCACGACCTGCACGGCAATCTGAAACAAACCTCACCCGATACGCAAAAGGCGTTTTTGACAGCCATCGGCCTTGATGTGAGCAACGGTGACGCAATCGCCGCGTCCCTCGCCACGCTTCGCCATGAAATTGAGGATCGCTGGTTCCCCGAAGAAATCATCGTGCAAAGTGACGTACAGGCGGCGCAGGTATTCGGACTTGGTGCGGTTTGGCAATTGCGTTTGGATGGATCCAACGACGTTATTGCCCAAGGCCAGCCCAGCGATTACATTACCCTGCCACCACTTGCATCTGGCGTCTATGTGCTGACCGCGACGGCCTCTGGTCGCACAGAAATCATCACCGTCCTTGCGGCGCCCAAACACCTATCGTCGGTTGAGATCCTGACAGAGAGATCAAAACTTTGGGGCCTCAACCTTGCGCTTTATGGGCTGCAATCAGACCGAAACACGGGTCTTGGTGATTTCGAAGACCTCGCGCAAGCAGCAGAAATTGCGGGTAAGATGGGTGCCGGTTTCATCGGCATCAACCCACTGCACACGATGGGCCATTGCGACGTCAATGCGATTAGTCCCTATTCCCCGTCCCATCGCGGATTTCTCCACACCGGCTACATTGCGCTTGATCGCATTCCGGGGCTGAATACTGCGCCGAGTATATCGGATTTTTCCGACATCAAACTGGCAAGTTCGGTCCAATACAAAGCGCATAAAATATTGCATCATCAATCACTTGAAGCATCTTTTCAGCGTTTCACAGATACGGCACCCAATCCCGCTAAATCAGACTTCGAAATATTCAAAATAAACAGTGGATCAGACCTGCAAGACTTCGCACGGTTCGAAGCGTTAAGCGAAATTCATGGCACCCAGTGGCACGATTGGCCGACCGATCCAAACGCACCGCCCACGATCCGCCTTGATTTTCATATGTGGCTGCAATGGGTCGCCGCAGTCCAATTGGCCGACGCCCAAACGCGCAGCAAGGCGGCAGGAATGCCGCTTGGCCTGTACCTTGATCTAGCGGTGGGATCACGCCGTGACGGTGCCGAAAGTTGGTGCGAACAAGCGGCGGTGGCGCAAGGTGTTTCCATCGGCGCACCGCCAGATCACCTCAGCCCTGAAGGGCAAAACTGGAACCTGACAGCCTTTGCGCCGCGCAAACTCAAGGCACTTCGGTATCGCCCCCTGCGGCGCATCCTTGCGCAGACAATTCACCACGCGGGTCTCATTCGCATTGATCACGTGCTTGGGCTTAACCGCAGTTATTGGATTCCCGATGACGGCAGTCCGGGGGGCTATATCCGCCAACCGTTCGAAAGCCTAATCGCGATCATCAAGATCGAAGCGGAGCGATTTAATTGCGCGGTCGTGGGCGAAGACCTCGGCCTTGTGCCAGACGGATTTCGCGACACGATGCGCGCGCACGGGTTCTACGGTTATTCCGTACTTCAATACGAAAAAGACGAGCAAGGCGCGTTCCAGAAACCCGACAATATTGCTGCGCAAGTCCTATCCTGCTTTGCGACCCACGACACCCCAACGCTTCGGGGATATGAGGTAGGTCGAGACATCGATTGGTGGGAAAAACTGGCCTGGATCGACGCGCAAGCGGCTGATGCGATGCGTCAGGATCGTGCTACGCAAGTAGATGCGTTTCGTGGTGACAGCGATTTTCAGGCCAGCATCCACAGTCTGCTTGCGCAGTCCAATGCCAGTCTCGTGGCCATCCAGCTCGACGATATTCTTGCTGTTGAAGACGCCCAGAACTTACCCGGGACGATTGATCAACATCCTAACTGGCGGCGAAAATATGATATACGTCTGGACGACCTGACTGCGGACGGGCGGCTTGGGCCCTCGGCCCAGTTGATGAACGACGCTGGCAGACACAACGCGAACGAAGGATAGACCCATGAAGATTGAAACCATCAAAACCACACCAATCGATGGGCAAATGCCCGGCACGTCAGGCCTGCGCAAAAAGACCCGCGTTTTCATGGAACCGCGTTACTTGGAAAATTTCATCCAAGCCACGTTTGACGCCATTGGTGGTGGAAAGGGTAAGACGTTCATTGTCGGTGGCGATGGACGTTACTTCAACAAAGACGCCATTCAAACAATCATTAAAATGGCCGCCGGAAACGGTGCAGCAGGTGTGATCGTCGGCCAAAATGGGATCCTGTCCACGCCTGCAGCGTCGCATCTGATCCGCCTGAATAAGGCGGATGGCGGTTTCATCTTGTCGGCCAGCCACAACCCCGGCGGCATCGACGAAGACTTCGGCGTCAAATATAATGCCCAAAACGGCGGTCCAGCGCCCGAAGGGCTGACCGCAAAAATATTCGATTCCACCAAGACCATCGACCATTATAAGACAGTTGACGCCGATGACGTTGATCTGTCCATCATCCGCACGACCCGCCACGGTGATATGCAAATTCATGTCATCGATGCGGTCGTGCAGTATCAAGCCTTGATGGAAACGCTGTTTGATTTCGCGGCGATCCGTGCCTTGTTCGCAGGCGGTTTCACCATGCAGTTTGATGCCATGCACGCGGTAACGGGTCCCTACGCCACAGCCATTCTGGAAGACACGCTCGGCGCTGCCGTAGGGACCGTGATGAACGGTATCCCGCTTGAGGATTTTGGCAAAGGCCACCCTGATCCAAACCCGATCTGGGCCAAAGATCTGATGGATTTGATGATGTCAGATGCGTCCCCTGATATTGGTGCTGCGTCTGACGGCGACGGCGATCGCAACATGATTGTCGGTCGGGGGACCTATGTGACCCCGTCCGACAGCCTCGCTATTCTGGCCGCCAATGCGCATCTGGCACCGGCCTATTCCGACGGCCTAGCGGGCATCGCGCGATCCATGCCGACCAGCGCGGCAAGCGACCGCGTTGCTGAAAAGCTTGGGATTGGATCCTATGAAACGCCAACAGGCTGGAAATTCTTTGGCAATTTATTGGACGCTGGCAAGGTCACGATCTGCGGTGAAGAAAGTGCCGGAACCGGATCAAGCCACGTGCGCGAAAAAGACGGGCTTTGGGCTGTCCTACTCTGGCTCAACATCTTGGCGGTGCGCAAACAATCCGTGGCCAACATAGTCGCGGACCACTGGACCACATTCGGGCGCGACTACTATTCGCGCTATGATTTCGAAGCTGTCGAAACTGAAAAAGCCAACAAAATGATGCAGGATCTGCGGGGCCAATTTGACGACTTGATTGGGCAGTCCCACGCGGGCCTAACCGTCACGTCGGCGGATGAATTTTCGTACCACGACCCCGTGGACGGGTCCATCAGCAAAAATCAGGGCGTGCGCATCGCATTTGAAGGCGGCGGGCGGGCCGTGTTCCGACTGTCGGGCACCGGCACCCAAGGCGCGACTGTGCGATTGTATCTTGAACAGTATTCAGGACAAGGCGGCGATGTCGGGTTGGACACGCAGACCGCCCTACAAAACGTCCGTGACGCCGCCTTTGCCATCAGCGCAATGGGTGCCACGATTGGGCGGACCGAACCGGACGTGATTACATAGACGACCAGACATAAAAAATCCGACCTCCACGCGGGGGGGCCGGATTAGCTGATATCACTCCATTGGTGACATCGTTACTCTACAGGCCAACCGCCAATGGCGCGAACCTCAAGAAATTCATCCAAGCCCCATTTACCACCTTCGCGCCCGTTGCCCGACTGCTTCATGCCGCCAAACGGCGAACCCGCACCGCGACCTTTGCCGTTGATGTCGACCATACCAGAACGAACCGCACGGGCGACGCGGCGCGCCTTTTCGGGATCACTTGTCTGGATGTAATTCGTCAGGCCATAATCGGTGTCATTGGCGATCACGATGGCATCTTCTTCTGTGTCGAACGCCATCATCGACAAAACCGGCCCAAAGACTTCTTCGCGCATGATGTTCATGTCGTTGTTGCAATCGGCAAAGACCGTTGGTTTGACAAAGAAACCACGGTTCAACCCCTCAGGACGGCCCACGCCGCCTGCGACCAGCTTGGCACCTTCGTCGATGCCTTTCTGGATCAAATCTTGCACCTTATCGAACTGCATTTGCGACACCAGCGGCCCGATGTGCCGCCCGCTCTCGGACGCAGCATTGACGGAAATGGCGTTCGCAGCAGCAACTGCCTGCCCCACGGCTTCGTCGTAGCGCGACCGTTCAACCAGCATCCGCGTCGGCGCATTGCACGACTGGCCAGTGTTATTGAAACACCGCGTGATGCCCTGCGCGACAGCCTTAGGGTCGGCGTCAGCGAACACGATATTCGCGCCTTTGCCGCCTAATTCTAGACTGACGCGCTTGATTGTTTCAGCCGCTGCAATCGTGATTGCACGCCCCGCACGGGTCGACCCCGTGAAGCTGACCATGTCGACATCTTTGTGGGCCGACAGCTGGCTTCCGACACCCGGACCATCGCCATTCAGCATGTTGTAAACACCCGCCGGAACGCCTGCTTCGTGCATGATTTCAGTAAATAGAATAGCGGACAGCGGCGACTGTTCGGACGGCTTCAGGATCATCGTGCAACCCGTCGCAAGCGCTGGAATAACCTTGAGCGCGATCTGGTTCATCGGCCAGTTCCACGGTGTGATCAGCGCACAAACACCGATTGGTTCGTGAATGATGCGTGTGTCGTCTTCGCCGGCACGCAATGAACCTTCAAATTCAAAGTCCTTTAGCGACCGGATGAACGCCTTAAGGTGGAACGACCCGGTACCGGACTGCTGCACCTTAGACATTTCAATCGGCGCGCCCATTTCGCGGCTGATCGCCTCGCCCATTTCATCAGAACGGCGCAGGTAGACCGCAAGGATGCTTTCCATCAGGTCAACGCGTTCCGCCTTGGATGACAGGCGCCACGTCGGAAAAGCCGCCGATGCTGCAGCAACGGCAGCGTCCGTATCAGCCTGCCCACCAAGCGAGATGACGACTGTGGCTTCTTCGGTTGATGGATCAATGACATCAAAGTCGCGCCCGTCTGTGGGGGCGACCCATTTTCCGTCAATGTAGAAGTTGCGTGCGTTTTCCATGGCTCGGGCCTTTCAATGAATATCTCAACTACATCGGCGCGACAGCGGCGACGCGCAAGACAAATCTTCATATTCCGCAAGATTCAATCGTAAGGAATGGTGCAATCTGGACTTAAACGTTGCGACCAGTGGCATTATCCATCGTGCCCTGCGCGTTGCAATTTCATCAAGCGTGGTGGCGAATGTCAACATCGGGTTGATGGCGGCCAAAAGCGCTTAATTCCCTACTTTTCGGTGTTAGCCCTTGAATTGGTGTCGATACGGGGTCAGCTAAAGATGGAAAGGCTACCTACGACCTTCTGTTTCCTATTGGCCTCAGTTGATCTTTTTACGAAACTGGGATGAACCATCACGCCTTGATGATGGACACTAATCTAGGGGGCATCACGATGGCCAATGGCACTGTAAAAAAAATTCCACTTAAAAACGCTTCGGCTTTGAACGTTCGACCCAGGCGCTGAAATTGGGCGCTGGGCCAGACCAACCGACCAAAGCCTGATTGTCTGAAATACAGCCCAAACACCTATCTAAATAAGGAAATATAACGATGGCCAAATTGGACAAGACGACCATATACACTGCCGCCGACCCCGCAAAGGAAACAATGCTGGACAAGACCGCGCGCATCGCGCGGGAAATCAAAGATGGGGATATTGAACAGCGCGAAATCAAGACGGCGCGTCTTCGCAATGCCCGACTTGAGAACGAGGCCATGACCCCTGACGTGCCGATGACAGCGGCAGCAAGCCGGGCACGTACACGGCGCTGAACAGACCCATCCGGTTGTTCTTGCGACGCTATGCGGTCATCGAACGAACCTCAGCACACGTCTCCCATAAAGTGTGGCCTGTAAATTACGGGATGTCCTGCAACCGCTCTTGCAGTTTGTCGAGTTTTTCGACCGCCGCTGACAAGGTCGCCTTCAGTTGTGTAATCTCGCCCAGCGCGTCATTCACGCCGACAGGACGCTCAAATGTGTCCGCGACCTCGCTTGAACCGTTGCTTTCGCCGCTGACCAGCCAGACCATCGACACGTTCAGTAAGCCCGCCAGCATCTGGATACGGTTCGCATGCGGCATGTCCGCGTCTCTTTCCCAGACTTTGATCGTGCGCACATCAACGCCAAGTTTCTCGGATAGCCCGTCCACGTCCAGACCTTTCGCCTGACGCGCAGCCGCGAGTCGGTCGCCAAACGTCGCGTTGGCTTCGTTGAAATAATCGTTTTGCTCATGGCTTGTCGTCGACACTAGGTGCTCCATTTATGCTTTGAATTTTTGCTGAACGCAGACCATAGCCTACTGAGGGGCGGAATGCAAAATTAGCGAACTCAGCTTCAGCACGTTATCGCCCAAAACGGGTATTCTGATCGTTGTTTTCAGAGCCTTTGCTAGCCGTTCCCATAGACAAAATATTTGAAACTCGTGAGTTGCTCCACTCCAACAGGCCCGCGGGCCTGCATTTTTCGGTCGCGATGCCTAAACGAAGGCAACACCAACCAGAATTCTAAGACAAGATGGCGTTAGAAGCGCTGAACAGCGATGAGACCGTTAGTAGTCTGGCCAGTCGTTTTGGGGACCATCCAACGATGATCCGTCAATGGAAACGGGCTTTGCTTAAAGGCACGTCTGGCAGTGATCGGACCGCTCTGGCGAACCCGGAAATATGAACGCGTTTATCTGCATGCTTAGAGGACTGTATCCGGAGCGAAGGCTGGCGTTAGAAAGTGGATCGAGTTCTAAAATCACAGGCGCCCGCAGTTGGCCTTGGCGGACAACGGACCAGCAGGTGCAACGAATAGCTTGATTTCCACAAATCTTGTCCAAGAAATGGCGAGTTGTTCAGTTGGCCCCAAAAGCTGGGTCTGCAGTCCTGACGCATTTAGTCGGATATAAAACACTCTGGCCTGCTTGACGGACAGACACAAATCTTCCAATAATATTTTAGATGGTTTCGAGCCGCTGAGTATGCGTCTGGAATGAAAAGGGAATACGGTGAGGAGGAGCGAATACGCGCCGAATCCGTAACTGCCCCCGCAACTGTGAGCGGTGAGTGACCCCGATGAACACCACTGAGCCTGTCGGGCTTGGGAAGGTTCGGGGAAGCGCTGATCCGCAAGTCAGGAGACCTGCCATCATCGCGACGCCTTCGGGGGTCGTGCCTGCAATTCAACCCAGACGGGGTGTCTGGTTAGGAGAACATGATGGCGACACGGAAATTCCCGTGCTTTGAGACATGTCTGCCCTGTGCCCCGCGCGTTCGCGGAGGGCGATATGAACACGCACCACACCCACAAGATTACAGTTTGCACGTCGTGCAAGCATAAAGGCACGGAGTGTCGGCCAGGTTTTGAGCTGATCGAGAAACTGCGTGTGGCCATCACGGCTGCCGGAGACGCAATCCCAGCCGATTCCGAAGTATCAGGCGTGGCCTGCATGGCGGGATGTGACCGGCCATGCACGGTCGCATATCATGGCAGTCGAAAGGCGACCTATCTGTTCGGTGATATTGATCCCGCCGAAGACATCGACGATCTGGTGACGTTTGCGCGCCAGTACAACAATCTGGATGACGGTTGGTGTTCGTCCGTGGATCGTCCCGGAAAATTGCGCAAATCCACGCTGGCGCGGGTGCCAGCCGCAATGATCGCAACGCAGGCCAGCGCCGTGCGCGCATCATGAGGGCGGCTGATCTTGAGGTGTACAACGTAAGCTGGGCGCCAACCAAATCGGCCCAACCTGTGCTGCATCCCACGACCTTCCGTGTCGCTGCGGGGCGGGTTTTAGGTGTCGTTGGTCCAAATGGTGCGGGCAAATCCACTTTGCTGCGCCTTCTTTATCGGTTTCAGCAACCCAAAACAGGATACGTGCGCGTCGGTGGGCAAGATATCTGGTCGATGCCCGCCCGGAACGCAGCAAGACGGATAGCAGCAGTCTTGCAAGAACAAGCATCAGCGTTTGGCTTGACGGTTCGGGAAATCGTCCGCTTAGGCAGAACGCCACATCGGTCAGGCTTTGCCACATCGGGCGCGGGCGACGAACAGGTCGTGGACCGCGTTTTGACGACCCTGAGCCTGCGCTCGTTGGCGGACCGTGACTTTGGCACCTTATCGGGCGGCGAAAGACAGCGTGTCATGGTCGCCCGCGCCTTGGCACAAGACCCGCAGGTCCTGATCCTTGATGAACCGACAAATCACCTCGATGTGCGTCACCAACTTGAGGTGGTCTCGCTGATCCAAAGCCTCGGCCTAACGATTGTTGTGTCACTGCATGATCTCAACATGGCGTCAGGCGTGTGTGACGACGTACTGATCCTGAAAAACGGGCAGCCGCAGGGCTTCGGCCCGCCGCAATCCCTTCTAACCGACACCCTCGTGTCTGACACGTTTCGCGTCGATGCACGACGCGAACATCTTGCTTCCAATGGGGCATCCCATTTTTCCTTCACCCTTCCCAATTAAAAAGGACAACGTTCATGAAGCTTACACTTACCACACTGGCTGCCATTTCATTGGCAGGCACGGCCCCGTTCCAAGCAATGGCACAAACCACAGTGCAAAGCTGTAACCGAACAGTTGCATTTGACGCCCCACCACAGGCCGCGATTTCCAACGATGTGAACCTGACCGAAATGATGCTGGTGCTTGGCCTTGCGGATCGCATGGTCGGCTACACAGGCATCTCGGGTTGGAAAACACTGGATGAAGAGATGAGAGCGGGCGTCGAAGAACTGCCCGAACTGTCGGCCAAATACCCGTCAAAAGAAGTGCTGATCGGCGCGGATGCTGATTTCTTTTTTGCAGGCTGGAACTACGGCATGACAGTTGGTGGCGAAGTGACACCAGACACGCTGGAACCCTTTGGTATTCAAGTCTACGAATTAACCGAAAGCTGTATTCATGTCGGTGAAAAAAGCCCAGCGTCGATGGACGATATGTATAATGACCTGCGCAACCTTGGTGCGATATTTGATGTGTCGGACCGTGCAGAAGGTCTGATCGCAAACTATCAAGCAGACCTTACCGCGTTTCTTGCAGCCCAGCCCGCATTGGAAACTGCCCCGCGTGTGTTCGTCTATGACAGTGGCGAAGACGTGCCATTCACCGCCGGTCGCTACGCCATGCCCAACGCATTGATCGAGGCGGCAGGTGGCACCAACATCATGAACGACTTTGAGAAAAGCTGGGCAACGGTGGGCTGGGAGGCCGTGGTTGAACGCAACCCCGAAGTGATCATGATCGTAAACTACGGAGAGGTCACGGCCGACCAAAAGCGCGCGTTCATGATGAACAATCCCGCGTTCGCGGACATCGACGCGGTACGTAATGATCGTTTCGTGGTGCTTGAATACGTCGAAGCAACGCCCGGTCCACGCAACATTGAGGCGGTTAAAACCCTCGCCGCCGCATTTCGAGGCGAGTAATTTAGCATGACGATAACACAGCATTCGGCAGCAACGCACGCCAGAAAACCTGCAAACCTATGGGGTGTTGGGATCATTGGCGTCGCGACCCTTTTGGGTTCACTGTCGATCGCAGTGAGCGTCGGGGCCGTTGCGGTGCCATTGGAAACTGTCTGGGGCATTCTGATCAACAAGATTGTCCCAGACACCTTCACAGCCGACTGGTCCAAAGGGCGTGAGGCCATCGTCTGGGACATCCGCTTTCCACGCGCCATCCTCGCTTGCTTTGTCGGGGCGGGATTGGCGATGGTGGGGGCCAGCCTTCAGGCCGTGACACGAAATCCTCTGGCCGATCCGCACTTGCTCGGCATCTCTGCGGGCGGGGCTTTCGGCGCCATTCTGGCGTTGTTGCACACGGGGCTGTTCATCGGTCTTTTGACGGTGCCACTAATGGCATTCCTGGGATCACTCGGTGCCACACTTCTCGTGCTGGCAGTGTCGCAATTTGCATCCGCCACCAGTGCGGACAGGTTGGTGCTGGCAGGTGTTGCCGTTTCTTTCATCGTTATGTCCGCCGCGAATGTACTGATCTTTTTAGGCGACCCACGGGCAACGCACACCGTCGTGTTTTGGATGCTGGGTGGTCTTGGATTGGCGCAATGGAATCAACTTATCTACCCGGCAGTGGTTCTATTGGGCTGCGCTACATACTTGTGGCTGAAATCCGGAACCCTGAACGCCATGACGGTCGGGGATGAAACAGCAACCACGCTGGGCATTCCCGTCGCCCGTTTCAGGCTGACGGTCTTTGTCATCGGTGCCCTTATCACAGGTGTGATGGTCGCATTTTCAGGGATAATCGGGTTTGTTGGCCTGATGATCCCTCACATCGTGCGCCTTTTGGTTGGTGGCGACTATCGTCGCCTCCTGCCGTTTTCTGCTTTGTGCGGGGCCGTATTCCTCGTTTGGGCGGATATCATCGCACGGACCATCATGGCACCAGACGACATGCCCATCGGAATTGTGACAGGCTTGATTGGCGGGGTGTTCTTTGTGTGGTTGCTGCGAAAACGGATAACTTGAAGATCGTGGGTCGTTTCGTCTCAACTTCCACTCCACGTGGATCAGTTGAGACCACTACCCATAGTGAACTGGACATCGGCTGCTGTGCATAAAACCGGAAGTTCGGCTTAAGCTAACGTTCGCTGGTTCACTTGCAAGGTCCGCCCTCGGCTCATCATGTCGGTTTTTTACAACGCAACCAATGTCCGCATTGCAGTTATGCGACTATCCTAGAATGCGAGGCCAGGATCCAAATAAGCGTCTGGATAGGGCATTGGACGGAGGGGGCCTAAAGGCACAACATTGTTCCAAGACCTGCCAAAATACCCCTGCCGACAGTGAACCAGCGAGTTGCTCTCGGCCACACCCGGCAATGCATATACCCGACAAAGCCAACGCCAGAGTTTTGGGTAGTCCAGAATTCTGGCGCCGTTCAGCTTCATCCGCACATAATAAACTGGGTCATGCCGATAGAGCGTCGGGAAAAGGCGCAGGTCGGCCTCAGTAAAGCGATCGCCTGTGAGGAACGGGCGGTCATCGGCAGAGAGCCGCGTTTCCAGCGTGGCGAGCGTATCGAAATAAGCTGTAAACGCAGTCGCGTAAATCGCCTGATCAGACGAAAACCCGGCTTTATAAGCGCCGTTGTTGATGTTCACGTAAATCTGCTCGTTCAACATATCGATATCGTGGCGCAATCGGGCATGTTCATCACCCAACGGGTACAAATCCAGCCTGTTGTCGGCGGCGATGGTACTGCCAAGAGCACCTGCCTGCGTGTTCAGCATCCGAATGATGTCGGCGCTTTCGTTGGTCACGATCCGCTTGGTCTTCTTATCATAAAGGATCGGCACTGACGCTTCGTCAGACCCCTCTTGTTCGTAGATTTGTCTGGCCAGTCGAACGTTCTGACCTGTCGCCGTCTCTGTGGTGCATTCGGGTAGGATCGCGCCCGTCAGAGATGCGATACGGGTTGGATTGAATTCCCAACGGTTCGGCGCGATAGGGTCATCTTGGCCCGTGCGACTGGGGAAAGCGACATCCATGGTGATGCTATCTTGCAGGCCAAGTACATTGCGCGCCAAGGTCACACGGTGGCACCATGGGCAGTTAAGCGCAACGAACAAGTGGTAGCGATTAGGCTCAGTCGGAAAATCAGGATCTTCGCCCAAGACGGACCTAAAACTGCTGACACCGCGCACGAATTCGCCCTTGGCGCGCCGTGCGGCGGCGTCTGTTTGCGCTTCTTCGATGGATTTCTTGGTCACGTTAATCCCCTACTTATCCATGCAAACGATGGTGCAGAATGATCGGCACCACCAGTTTTTCTTCATCGCACAGGTGCCGCTCAAGGAACTTTTAAATAGTTTGGGCGACCCCGTGCAGTTTAGCAGTCTCTTGGCGTGCCGCATTTTGATCCAGTCGGATCAATTTATTGGTCCTATTGGCTGTACGGGTAAAACTATCCAGCGCAATATCCAAGGCGGCATGATCCTTTTCCAAGATTTCTAATCCAGCGTTAAAACGGGAATCTGCGGCGGACAGTTAAGGGGAATAGTAATGATCCTCCCCCCCCATGGGGCACGTGCAAGTTCCCGACCAAAGCATTGCCGCGATAGCTGAGACGCACAGCATAATCTTGGGCGTCCGTGTCGCCGTTCAGATAGCTTTCGGTGTCTTTGCGCACCGATGCGCTGAGTTGGCGAAACATTCGGTGTGCGCTAAGCCAATGCCGGGTTTTTTCACGGAAACCGGGATGTGCGTCCCGCGAATCGCGCGGGTAGAGTATGATCCACCGCCACTAGGGGCGTGATAGGCAACTGACCCCTTACAATTGCTGAACTAATCGACGCTACGCGGCCACCGATGGCGTTTTTGGTCCCATCGCTCTGGCGACGAAGAACAAGGCACCCGCGCCGACAATCCCCATAATATCCGAGAGAAGACTGCCTTCAATCATGAACAGCGCAACAACGATCAGTCCAATACGGATCGGCCCCGCCGCACGATTTTCGACCCACCAACCCTGAACACCCGACGACAGCAGGAAGACACCAAAGATCGCCGTTAGGGCCGCACGCAAGATCTCGTACCACGCGCCGTCCATCAGCAGGGCGCCGTTGTAAAAAAACATAAACGGCACGATGAACGCTGAAATTCCGATCTTGAACGACGCCACGGATGTCGACATCGGGTTCGAGCCCGATATGCCGGCCGCCGCATAACTGGCGAGCGCGACAGGCGGCGTGATCGCCGACACGACAGCAAAGTAGAAGACAAAGAAATGCGCCGTCAGTGTGGGAATACCCAGTTGGATCAAACCCGGGGCGACAACCGACGCAGCCACTGCATAGGCAGCTGTGGTTGGCATCCCCATCCCCAACATGATCGAGATACACATTGCGAAAAACAGTGCCAGCAATTGGTTGGCATCAGCAATATTCAGCAACACAGATGAGAACCGTGCGCCAACACCCGTGAGCGAGATCACCCCCACAATAATACCTGCACAGGCACAGACTGCGATGATCTGGATCGACATCACGCCTGCCAGTTCAAACGCTTTGGCCACAGACCTAAACCCCATCCGGTAGGGAGTGAACCAACTGACAACAGCCGCTGATGCTGTTGCCAATGTGCCCGCCCGAATAACCGAATAGCCCATAAACAAGGCCGCAATCAGGATGATGATGGGCAGGAACAAAAAGACGCGACGGATCATATCTTTGAACTTGGGCAGTTCGTCTTCACGCATGCCGCGCATGCCCAATTTGGCAGCCTCGAAATCCACCATGAAGTAGATCGACACGAAATAGAGCGCCGCAGGGATGATCGCTGCAATCGCGATGTCCTGATACGGTATACCCGTTATTTCCGCCATTATGAACGCACCTGCGCCCATGATCGGCGGCATGATCTGCCCACCGGTTGACGCTGCAGCCTCGACCGCACCTGCGGTTGTTGGCTTATAGCCAACTTTCTTCATCAGCGGGATGGTGAGCGACCCTGTGGCAACCACGTTACCCGCAGAGGTCCCGTTGATCATCCCCATCAAACCGGATGCAAAGATCGCGACCTTCGCTGGGCCACCGCGCGAACGGCCTGCGCAAGCAAATGCAAAGTTCACAAAATAATCGCCAACTTTGGACGCCTGCAAAAAAGCGGCAAAAATAATGAACAAGATGATGTAGGTCGACGACACAGCTGTCGTTGGCCCAAGGATGCCGGCATCCGTGTAAACTTGGCTAAAGAAACGCTGCCATGTGATGTCGGGTGCGTTCAGGAAACCAGGTAGCAAATCACCGGCAAAGACATACAGAAGAAAGACGCCCGCGATAATGATCAGCGCAAGACCGGCCACGCGCCGCGTCATTTCCATGATCAGTGCCGTGCCCGCAACCGCGGCGATGCTCATCCCGATGGGGGCGAACGGTGTTCCGGTTGAGTTGCGCATCAATGTGCCAAAGATCGTGATCAGATAAGCCGCAACCGCGACAGCGCAGACCGACAGAACGATATCAGCGGGGGCGATGCTGCCCTGAACGCGCGGACGCATCCAGCTGATGACAATACCTGCAACGGTCGCCACGATCAGGGGGATTCCGTAATGATACGTCTCGGCAGTGCGGATGCCCTCGTCGATGCCGTTCCACATGACGCCACCGGCGATCTGGTTGGCAAACGATATCACGGTGAAACAGGCATAAAGCGCAGGCAACAGCGCCACGTAGGCTAACAGATCAAGCGGGTGCTTGCCGCCTTTGTCATCGTCGGGAAAGGCGCGCGCGGAATACATCAAGAACCCAAGGATCAGGGCACCTGCGATATGCACGATGCGAAAATTCCATGTTTCCATCGGGAACACAGGCAAGCCGGAAATATCGATGCCAGTCCAGCTGCGAATAGACCAGCCATTTAGGGCGGCCATATGGAACAGCGCATAAAAACCCGCAACGGCAGCGATAGCTAAATTGGCCTTGCCGGTGAACAAGCGTTGGTTGCTGACAACGGGTTCGTCATCAACCCCTTCTGCAAGTACAGGCCCATCGGTTAGATCATCGTTTTGCGTTGCGTCGGTCATGATGGTGCCCCATGTCAAACACGAAGAACGCCCACAGGAGGGTCGTCAATCGCGTCGCTCATTTTGGAAGTGTAAGAATTGAATTTGGGGCCACGCAAGTGACGCAGCCCCAAAGCGTGAGAAATCTTAGTTACCGAAGATTTGTTCGGCAGGGATATCTGCACCTGCGTTCTCGATGAACCATTCAGCTGCACCAGGGTGCCAAGGCAGAACGCCCGCATTTTTGGTGTAGTTTTCGGGGATTGTTGTCCGCGCTGCACGGTGGATGTTCACCATACGCTCGTTGTCGGACATCACCACATCAACTGCGGCTTTCACGAAGCTGGCGGGCAGATCGCAGTTCGCAATCGCAAAGTTCCACATGGACACGGATCGCGCGGGGGCGGTCAGCGTCGTGTAGGCATCGGCGCTGATGTCAAAGGCCGCCACGGGAAACGCCGCCTGAATTGTCGCCTGCTCTACTTCGGAGAACTCGATGATGTTGACGTCGGTCTGGACTTCCAACTGGCTGACCGCTGGCACTGGAACACCAGCCGCGAATGCGATCACGTCCAGCAGACCGTCCTGCAATTGGCCACCGAGGTCGCTCCAACCGCCGTTACGACGTTCAAAGTTAACGCCAAGTTCTTCCATCATGCGTGGGAAGTATGTGTCGGATGTGGAACCCGCCGGGCCAAAACCGATCCGTGCGCCATCAGGAATGTCCGCAATCGTTGCGATACCTGAAGACGTCAGCGCGGTCACCGAGAACGGCGTCTGATACATCGGGAAGATCGCACAGGCGTTGGTCATTTCCAGACCGGGCGCGATTGGGTTGGTACCAGCAATGGATTCCGCCGCGGGACCCATTGTTGTCATGCCAAACTGTGCGTCACCGGTATGAACCAGCGCCATATTCTGCATCGGGCCGCCTGTGACTTCGCCGCCACCAGTTACGCCAAGCTCTTCAGCGACCAGGTTCGCCCAGCCTGAACCGTAAGCAAAGTAGGTGCCGCCTTGGGATGCTGTGCCAACGGTAAAGCTTTCAGGCCAAGCCGTGCGATCGACGTGGCCGTCGGCGGATGCAGCCGTAGATGTCAATGCGGTCGTCGCAATAAGCGCTGCTAATTTCATCGGTAATTCCTCCATAATGTTCAGCCATCCCCTCCCGGAAGGGCCTCGAATCAAACGCGATAAGCGATATGACTTGACGCACAGCCACACCAGCGACCCGCTTCATGCAACTGCGGGATAGGTCCGTTAACGTTAACATTTTGGAAATCTTTTGATGATGGGTCAGGAACGGGACAAACGGCACAGTTGATGGGTTGCAAAGGGGACATTGCGCTGGCGATGGTCTCTACTTGGCAATGTCATCCTTGTTGATGGTATGCTTTTGCATTTTCTCGTACAGTGCTTTTCGTGACAAACCCAACGCCTCGTAGGTCGGTTTTAAACGCCCCGCGTTTGCAGTCAAAGCCGCATAGATCAGCGCCTTTTCATGTACCGCGACTGCGTCCGCCAACGTCCTATCTGTGGTCTCGGCGTTTGGAATAACGAGCGGATCAAGACCTAGTACAAACCGATCAGCCGCATTTCTTAACTCGCGCACGTTGCCCGGCCATTGTTGCGTCGCCAAATGTGACAGAACCTCAGCAGGGACGTCTGGCATCTGCCTTGAATACCGCGCAGCGGCTTGTGCGGTGAGATTCAGGAACAGCGATGGGATATCGTCTCGCCGCGCATTCAAGGATGGAACATCAAGCGTCACGACATTCAAGCGATAGAAAAGATCTGCCCTGAATGTCCCCACCGTAACCGCGGCTGTAAGATCGGCTTTCGCCGCGGCAATCACGCGGATATCCAGTTCAACAGGTTCGTTCGATCCCAGTCGGGTAATCTGCCGGTCTTGTATCGCTTGTAAAAATTTAGCCTGCACAGCGACAGGAAGGCTGTCGATCTCATCCAAGAACACCGTACCTTGGCGGGCATGTTCGAACTTTCCAAAGCGTGCGCGGATGGCACCTGCGAAAGCGCCCGCTTCATGGCCAAAAAGTTCTGTCTCGACCAAATCAACGGGCAAAGCCGCGCAGTTGATATGAACAAACGGATGGCGCGCACGCTCGGAAAGGTCGTGCAGCGCACGCGCGGTTAAATCTTTGCCTGCGCCGGTCGGACCCGTTATCAAAACGTCCGCATCCGTCGCTGCAATCGTGCGGATCGCTTTGCGCAACCCCTCCATGGGCGCAGAGCGCCCAATCAAACGTGCCTCAAGCTTGTCGTCACCCGCCACTTCTTGCTTCAAGGACCGGTTTTCAATCGTTAGTCTTCGTTTTTCCAACGCGTGTTGAACCGTGCTGACAAGGCGCGCGGGCGGATACGGCTTTTCGATGAAATCATAGGCACCTTCGCGCATTGATCGCACAGCAAGATCCACGTCACCGTGCCCCGTAACGAGAATAACAGGAAATTCAGGGTCAATCTCCAGAATTTGGTGCATCAGCCAAAGTCCGTCGTTGCCGGGCATTCGTATGTCAGTGACAAGAACGCCCTGAAAGCTGCGGCTGATCTTAGCCAACGCATCTTCAGCCCGTTCATACACCTCAGCAGGCAGATCTGCGAGCATTAAGCTCTGAGCAACTGCAATACGCAACTCTTCCTCGTCGTCTACGAACAAAACTGTTTCTGTCATTGCGCGGCCATGTGTTCTGATGTGGCAGGTAGCAACATAACACAGAAGATAGCACCCCCGTCCTGGTGATTGGTCACCGTCAGAGTGCCGCCAAAGTCTGATACGATATTATATGAAATCGATAGCCCGAGCCCAAGGCCCTTTCCCGGGGCTTTGGTGGTAAAGAACGGATCAAAAATTTGATTGCTAATCTCGGGATCAAGCCCGGCTCCCGTATCGCGGACACGCAAACTGGTGCCCGACACGCTCAGTTCAACAACAGGGTCGTTCTGGCCAGCCATTGCATCAAGCGCATTATTGATCAGGTTCACGATGACCTGTTGCAAACGCACGTGACCACCGATGACATAAACGTCAGAGTCTGCCAAATTGTAGACGACGCGCCCACCCTCTGAATTCAAACGTACATCAACAACGCCAAGCGCGTCTTGCACAACCGCGTCCAGTTGCACTGCTCCGATGGCCTGCTGAGGTCGGCGGGCAAAATTACGAAGGTGCGCAGAAATCGATGCCATCCGATCTACCATTTTAGAAATCCTGCCAAGATTTTCATCAGCTTCTTTAATATTTTCGCGCCTTAAAAACGCGCGGGCATTATCAGAATAAGTTTTGACCGCAGCAAGTGGTTGGTTCAATTCATGCGATAATGCCGCTGACATTTGACCCAGCCCCGCGAGTTTGCCTGCCTGAACCAGTTCCGTCTGCGTCTGCTCAAGATCTGCAAGCGCTTGGCGTAATTCAGCGGTCCTGTCCGCGACAGCCACTTCCAAGGCGCGTTTGGCTTTTTCTTGCTGAGAAAGTTTTTCCAGGTGTCGCGCTTGCCTAAGCAGATACGCCAAAAGCCCCACCAAGATCAAAAGGATGGTCAGCCCCGCAATCAAAAGTGTGCGCAGCGCGTTCAACGTGGCAGGTGTGGTCGGCGACAGTGACGCTATTGTCCAGTTGCGGTCTGGTAACTTCAACGAGGACATCACAAAACTCTCACGCCGATCACCTTCGATACTTAAATATTGTGCAGATTCACTCAAGCTTCGCGTTGTGATGGGCAGCAAATCAATCCGATCAATCGGATATTGCAGGTTCTGCGCAATCACCTGACGTGTGGCATCGCTCAGCGGGCGCATCGCGCGAAAATGCCAATCGGGACGCGATGACATCAAGATGAAATCATTGCTGTCAAACACCGCAAATTCACTGTCCGCACCACGCCACACACTTTCAAAGGCCGTGATATTAAACCTTATGGCCAGAACACCAACGATCCGGTCGCCATCCTCGACAGGAGCCGCATAAAAATAGCCTTGTTCGCCAGTTGTGGTGCCATAAACTTGAAAACTTGAAAGGTCCCCACGTAACGCCTGTGCGAAATAGGTCTTGTAACTAAAGTTGCGGTCCAAATTACTTTCGGGGCCAAGATAAGAAGCCGCTGCAAGGGTCTTGCCCGTGATGTCCATCAAAAACACATCGGAGGCACGCACGACGGAGGCTGTTTGCCTGAGGTCTTCGTTCACTTGCGCCACAAGTGCACCGTCGTCCGGGCGAGACAAAAGTTGCGTCAGCGACGGGCGTTCGGCAATCAGCGCGGGCAGAGGCGCGTATCGATCAAGTGCCGCACGCAAACTTTCGGCAGCGAGCCTAAGCGGTACATTGTTTTGTTCAGCTTGACGTTGGAAATAATACCTCTCTAAAGGCGTAAATGACGCAGCACCTCCGATAATAAAAACCGAAGCCAGGCTGGCAACACATAGGAACGCAGAGCGGCGTGTGAATATCATTGGAAGAATATGCGATAGAGGACCGCTCACTTGCAAACGCATTTCCGATCAATTCTTTTTTCTGTGCTGCCAGACGAATGCGAACCCGTCTCAGTTTGCCGCGAAACACCGCGCCCTAGGCCGCACAAAGGCCGCGCCACTCGCCATGTACAGCAGCTCAGTTGAGTTTGAAATTGGTTCTGCTGAAATCCGCGCGCTTTAGATTGAAAAGGGTATAAACTGATGCATGAGCGGCAACGAATTTCTGCAAACTTCGCATACGATGGAAGCGGAGCATGGTCCGCTGTCGACACCGAAAAGGCAGGCGAAAATTTTCAGCCCAGTGGTTCAGCCAGCGGCCCGTTTCTTGATGATCAGCGTTGCCGACGATCTTGATCGCCGCACTGCAAGATCTTAACTTATCCGGCACGATGATTGCAGGCGACATCTTGAAAGAGTGGAAAGGGCTGCGTTTAATCACCCGACGAAGCCAAGTCGCCGCCCTGCTCGCCGCAAGTCAGTTTCCTCTGACCGCACCCTCGGAGGACATCATGTCTTGACCCACGCCTGACCTCCGAAATATAATTTTAGGTGGGTCATTTCAGGATGGTAGTCCTGGGTGACTTCTTCTTGACGTTCAACACAGCGAGCGGGCCAAATAGGATTGACCGGAGTTCTAGACAGCAGCGACACTCACGCTGGGATACTTTCAGGTTTAGACATGCAACGCCCGTGACAACAGACACCCAAACGATCTGCAGTCTCGCGATGCTCGATCCTATCTGGGCGAGGGATCTGAAGGCGACGATAATCGGAGGCATGGCGAAAACCGGTACGACGCTGCCCCTTACTCTTCTCGATGGGCATCCTGACCTTGTCGTCTTCCCTGAAGAGTTTCGCTTTTTCCACATGAAGGCCGACAGACGGGGCCGCGGCAGCCGAAGCGTTTTTGGGAAATCAGAACATCCGTCGATTGTCGGCGGGTAAGAAAGATTATGGTCGGGACGATTACAGATCTCATGGCGGGGCGGGATTTGGCCAGACGGATTATTCGATGTTTGACTGGACTCTGTTCGACCGGCTATTTCGGGACGGGTTTCTGGCACGCCATAAGGCAATCGACCGGTTCCGTATCGTAATCGGTGCCTACATTGCCGCCATGGGACTGCCCGTCGAAGGAGGCTCGATCCATTTTGTCTGCAAAGCACCACACAATGAAAACTGCGAACTGCAGTGGGTCCGCTTGCTTGGGCCGCGTGGACGGTTCATCCAATGCACCCGCGATCCAATCGAGCACTACCTGTCGCTCCAGAATATTGCGCATCTGTACGGGTCAGGCGGCTATCCGGCCGTCGATTTCGCGCGCAAGGTTCGGCGACGAAGGTGGTTGTGGAATATCTACCCCGGCAAACGTCTCTATGTGCTCGATTACGATCGGCTGACCGCTGACCCAGATTTCGAGATGCGCAAGATCGCCGATTTCATTGGCATCGCATTCACTGAAACGATGACCCGTCCGACCGAAAACGCGATGCATTAGTCTGGAAATTCCTTTCGCAGTCTCGTGTCAGAGACGGTTTTCATCAACCCGAGCGTGGCACATGACGTGATTTCAAATGAGGATCAACATATCATCGAGGAGTACCTGCACTGTTTTATGAGGCGCAAAGGATGGCGGGTTTCCTCGCGCTGAACAAGACGCATCCGCGAGGAAAAGAGCCAATGGCGCTGGGCCGCCACACCCCAACCACCTGCCCAATTTTCACCGCCGCTTGTCTTGGATGCGCCCTTTTCAGACGTGAACCACTCACCTTTTGTCCGCAAAATGGGCCGAACCTATGACGCCCTCCCGAAGGTGGCGCGCGCCCCTTAAAACGCTGTTTTTCCACCTAGACGAGCTGGCCTATTCAGACCACATGGCCAGGTTAGAGGGCCAAGAAATCGACCGATGGCGAATATGTCTATTTCCCGCTGCAGCTGCAGCCAGAGAGCGCCACGTCGGTGTGGGTGGGCGGGCGGTTAGGGGCCTGAAGCGGTCCTACTTTTTTGACCAGGTGCGGCTGAGCAAACTTGCAACCGGGCGCTTGGAGGCGACAAGGAAGAAGTATCCAGTCACAAACACAAAGAGACCCACGCAAATTCAAGCCATGGCTGGTCCAGACAACGCCACAATACGTTGTAGGCTGCGGCACCTACTGATGGACACTGCCAAATGTTCGCGCTAAACCCGCCACAGAGTGAAATTAGGGCTTTGCCCCGACTTGGCGAAAGGGGACTTATGCTCAAGGGATCGACAATACTGCTCACCGGTGGCACCGGTTCTTTCGGGTCTGCCTTCGTCCCGATGACGATCGAGCGTTTCAAACCCAAACGTGTCATCATATTTTCACGTGACGAGATGAAACAGTGGGATATGGCCAAGCTTTATGGCCACCTGCCAGAGGTTCGGTTCTTCATCGGCGACGTGCGCGACCGTGAACGCTTGTATCGCGCGATGGACGGTGTCGACTACGTCGTCCACGCCGCCGCGACCAAGATCGTACCGACCGCCGAATACAACCCCTTTGAGTGCATAAAGACCAACGTCATGGGGGCTATGAACGTGATCGACGCCTGCATCGACAAAGGTGTCAAAAAATGCGTGGCACTGTCGACCGACAAGGCGTCGGCACCGATCAACCTGTATGGTGCGTCAAAGCTCGCTTCAGACAAGCTTTTCGTGTCCGGAAACTCCTACTCAGGAGCTGACAAATGCCGCTTTTCTGTGGTGCGCTACGGCAACGTGATGGGCTCGCGCGGATCGGTCATTCCGTTCTTCATGTCGCTGGACGAGGATGCTGAGATCCCAATCACCGATCCGCGTATGACGCGGTTCATGATCAGTCTGGAACAAGGGGTCGAACTTGTCTGGCATGCACTCGAGGACAGCATCGGCGGCGAAATATATGTGCGCAAGATCCCCTCGATGGACATCATGCAGATCGCCGAAGCGGTGCGCCCGGGCTTTGCCCACAATGTCGTGGGCATTCGGCCTGGCGAAAAACTGCATGAACAGATGATCGGCCCCGAAGACGCGCCGCACACCTACGAATATGACGACCACTTCAAGATCATCCCGGCGATCCACAACTGGTCCACTGATCCCGCGCGAATCAAGGATGGCCGCAAGGTGGCCGAGGATTTCCGCTATGCCTCAGACAACAATCCCAAATGGATGCCGTCCGAGACATTGCGCGCCTGGATTGACGCGAACCGCGCAAAGGTGGGTCGTGTCTGATGATCCCTTACGGCCGACAGGACATCTCTGAGGCGGACATTGCGGCTGTGGTCGAAGTTCTCCGATCTGACTTCCTGACGCAGGGCCCTGTCGTTCCGCGCTTCGAGGCTGCTGTTGCGGGTCAGTGCGGCGCGGCGCACGGTGTGGCGGTGAACTCGGCCACCTCGGCGCTGCATATCGCGTGCATGGCGCTGGATCTGGGCCCCGGAGACATCTTGTGGACGGTGCCTAATACCTTCGTGGCGTCCGCCAATGTTGGCGTCTATTGCGGCGCAGATGTGGATTTCGTCGATACCGATCCCGACACCTATGTGATGAGTGTTCCCGCTCTCGAGGTCAAGCTGGTCCAGGCCGAGGCCGCGGGCCATCTGCCGAAGATCGTGATGCCCGTGCATTTCGCGGGACAAAGCGCCGACATGGCCGCCATCGGCGCGCTGGCCGGACGCTACGGGTTCAGTGTGATCGAGGACGCCAGCCACGCCATCGGCGCGCGCTACCGCGACAGGCCGGTTGGCAATTGCGCCCATAGTGACATCTGCGTCTTCAGCTTTCATCCCGTCAAGATCATCACCACCGCCGAAGGCGGGCTGGCCACTACCAACAACCCCGAGCTTGCCACCCGGATGGAGTTGCACCGCAGCCACGGCATCACCCGCGACCCGGCGCGGATGGCCGGGGACAGTGAGGGCGGCTGGTACTACCAGATGGTCGATCTGGGCTACAACTACCGCATGACCGAGATGCAAGCCGCCTTAGGACTGAGCCAGATGGACCGTCTGGACGCGTTCGTGGCGCGCCGCAACGAACTGGCCGCGTGCTATAACAGGCGGCTGGCCGACTTGCCGTTGACCCGGCCCGCACAGCATCCAGAAAGCTATTCCAGCTATCACCTCTACCCGATTCAGGTGGCTGATCGCGCCCGTGTCTTTGCTGATCTGCGCCAGGCCGGGATCGGTGTAAACGTGCACTACATCCCCGTCCACATGCAGCCCTACTGGGCCTCGCGCAGCTTTACGGAGGGAGATTTTCCGAATGCCGAGCAGTACTATGCACATGCGATTTCCATCCCGCTCTATGCAGGGTTGAACGAAGAGGATCAGGACGTGGTGATCGCGGCATTGGCAAGCGCGCTCGGCTAGTTCTCCGACGGGACGAGCGGCGCCTTCAGGACATACATCGCGAACTCGAACGGGAACTCGCCAGGACGCGTGACATAGTCTTGGCAGAGCACCGGATGACCGCCCAGATCGTCCTTGCAGGACGCGAAGACCTGCATCGGATCAACGTAGAACAGGCCTTCGTCGCGGTAATCCACATGGCTCGACATGGCGTTGAATGCGATGCCCTTGTCGGCAGCGGCCCACATCTGGCGCAAGGTGCGCGTCATGAAGCCTCAGTTGTCGTCCATACGGTTATTGAACACCCCTGACCGCACAGCATAGTCAAACCCCGAGGGCATTGTGTCATCCTCGGCATCTGCGAGACTGACGGAGGCGGCCACGTCATCGGCCAGCGCTGTGGTGGCCAGCCCCACAAATTCCGGCACAATGTCGGTGCCGTGATAGCGGGCCGTACTGCCGCGCGCGCAGAAAATGGCAAAAGACCGCAAGCCCACATCCAGCATTGCGCGCCAGACCTCGGACTCGACCTCTTTGGTCAATAACCGTGCCAGCTTCGCCGGATGGCTCGGCACCTCAGCCATGACTAGGTGGTGCCGTCGTCGCGCACCTGTCCGCAATAAAGACCGCAACTGTTGTAGCGATAGGGCAAGCGGCTCTCGTTGAAATCATGCAGGTAATCGGGGCCCGCGATGTCACGGGCCGACAGCTCGAACGCATAGAAGGCGCGGCCTACGGGAATGGCCGTGGCCTTTAGGTCCAGATCCAAGCCCAACAGATCCAGAAGGCTATGATCGGGCAATGTCCAAAATGCGCGCCCAGCCCGCAGATCGCCGCCCGATGTCCGCAGCATGATCTGATCGCCCTGCGACTCCAGCGCCATCACACGGGTTTGCGTCAGGACCCTAACGCCAGCCTCGTTCAATCATTCGGTCGCGGCAGTACAAAGCGACCGCAGCGCACCCGCCTTGGGATAGCCAAAGCGTTTGGTGACGCTGCGCCCGGCAAACTGCGGATCGTCGCAATCGAGGCTGACCCCAAGGCGATCATCCCAGAAACCATCAGCCTGTTTCAACTCGGCCATTTGTGCATTTTTGCTCAGCTTGGGGCGCGCGAACATACCAAGCGGACCACACGCCTCGACCGCCAGCCCCTCAGACCGACCGCCCAGAACCTTGGCCAGCATCCCGCGCTACCGCCCCACAAGGGCTGGACCGAAACGCGCCAAAAGCCAGGCGTCATAGCCGTCACCACTGGGTACGGCTCCGGCTGCACACAACTCCGTCAACTCGCGCATCGCCGTTGCACACAGTGCCGTATCGCCGACCCCGAAATCGGGCATCTCGAACCCTCTGGTCCAGGTCCGATCGGTGGTCGTGGCCCAGTTATGGACGTCCGTCACTACGATGTTGTCGCGAAGGGCATGCTCGTAGAATGCAGCACCGCTCGGACTGCGCAGATCAAGGTTATGGGTGCCGAGATCCACCATGAACCCGCGCCAAGACCACAACGTGCCTCCACGAGCATCACGCGCATTCCGTCGCGCGCCAGCTGTCAGGCTGTGTATATACCGGCAAAGCCGCCACAGATGATGGCAGGACTGGAAGCCTACTCGCCGAGCTTGGCGAACAGCTCCGAAACCTCATTATCTTTGCTGTTGATGTCCCGCACCAATTCCAACGTCGCTTCGGGGTTCGCCTTCAACGCCACGCGCAGAAGGTTCATCCAGTTGACATTATTCTTCGAACGCACCTGTTCGATACCGTCGATCAACCGGAGCTTGGCTTCTATCTGTTCGGGGGTCATGTTACTCTCCTGTGAGTCTTTACGAAACCAGTCCATACTATCGGAATGGCGGATGAACTGGAACCCCGCAGCCTCAAACGCCCGGCGACTGGCGGTGTTTTCTGGCCGAATGCGCGCAAGATACAGCCCTTTTTCTGTTGTGGCAAGGCGCAGCAATGACGCGGCTAGCCCGCGACCACGTGCCTCGGGTGCCAACGTGATCGACAGTTCAGTGCCTTCCAAGCAATCGTCCAGCCGCAGACTGCCCAAAGGGCCAATATCGCCCTCGGCAATATGAAGATGCCGCCTGCTCTGGCTCAGGCTTGCCTCCATCCACGTCAAGTGATCTTCCCAGCTGACCGGCACGGTCGTTACCGAGGCCGCGCGCGTAGCAGGATCGTTGCGCCAATCGAACAGCCGACGTGCATCTGCCATTGTGGCGGGACGCAGCCTCATCTGCGGACGAGGTCGTCATAGTTAATCGGGTCATATTGCCGGATCGCGCGAGCTATCGTCCGGTGTTCGAGTGCAGCCTTGTCGCTGACGGGGACTCCCGCGTTAGGGCGCACAAAACGGTAATCCTCAGGGTTCAGAACTTCCCCTACCGCAATGTCACGCATGGCGAATGCCGACCGGCGAAAGGAGTTTCGGTTGCCCACCTCCGCCTTTGCCGCAACCTTTTCACCAGTGCCGCGGGCAGCGTGGATCATTGTGGCGCCATCGGCGATATCGCGCATCACGTCCGGCGGGGCGGAAAACCGATGGTCTGGACCCTTCCGGGCCGGGTCGTTGGTAAAATGCTTCTCAATCGCGACTGCTCCGAGGGCAGCGGCAGCCAACGGCACAACCGCGCCGACGGTGTGATCAGAAAACCCTACCGGCCTCCCAAAACGCGCCTCTAACGTCTTCATCGCCAGAAGGTTCGCCTCATCGGGTGGAGTTGGGTACGACGATACACAATGCAGCAGGATGATCGGCCCTGATCCGGCACGGTCCAAGACCTCTAGAGCATGCTCAACTTCGGCGAGGTCGGACATACCTGTAGACATTACCACTGGCTTCTTCGTACTCGCCACCGCGATCAGCAGGTCATCAAAAGTCATCTCGAAACTGGCGATCTTGTAAAATGCGCAGCCCAAGCCTTCGATGAAGTCCAAATCGCGCGGATCATAGATCGAGGTGAAGGGTAGCATGCCCTGCTCGCGCACGCGTTGGAACAGCGGCGCGTGGAAATCCATTGGCATCGCGGCATTGGTATAGAGATTGTAAAGATTGTCGGTACCCCAAATTGGGTCGATCCGCATCGAGGCATGTCTCGACGGCACTGTCAGGCTGTCGGCACTATAGGTCTGAAACTTTACGCAATCCCAGCCTACATCGGCCGCGATGTCCACCAGCTCCAGCGCCTGATCGAGGTCGCCATCGTGGTTGGCCGACACCTCGGCGATCAGGAAACACTTTTCACCTGGACCGATAGACTTTCCCTCGATGCTCATGCTCATGTCTGCTCCTTGCCCTCTTTGGCTGCCAGCCCTGCACCGATCGCCTCGGTAATACGAGCTGCGCCACCACCATCAATGGCAGCGGCCGCATTCCTGCATGACACCTGCCTTAGCATGCTCAGGTCTGTCAACTCGATAACCCTTGCATCGGCCATTGCTGCGCCGCCCGGCAGCGCGGCAAGGTGAACCTCGGCAACGCTGCTGTCGTGAAAAGCCTTGAAATAGGCCATCTATGCCTCAGTTTCCCACAGATAAATTCCGTTACGCCCCAGCGTGGCTGCCTCATAGCGCAACAGGCCCGGCCACCCCAGAACCACCGTCGCCGTCAGATAAAGCGGCATCAGATCGCGCCGCCCTTCATAAAGGTGCAGATGGGGATGATCAGCTGTCGGCCGTTCAAGAGCTTCGACAAGGGTCGGGGCGAATTGAGGGCCAACAACAATGTCGACCAGCGTGCCCCTCGGCCAGACGGCTCGCGATGTGCACCCACAGACCGCTAGGATCGGCGCCGCCGCAGGCCACTAGAATACGCGGTTCGTCTGGAAATGGCTGCAAACGCGCCTCGCCGTAGGACAGTGGCAAAAAGGCGTAGAACGCGCCCGCCAGCCAGCGTCGCGCGCGCGGCGGTGGCCGCAAATCCTCAGCCCGCAGATAGGGCGTCACCAGCAGATCGGGGGCGCTGGCAGGCGCGACCGGGTCGCGGAAATGGTTGGGCTGCATCGAATTGATAACCGTGACATGGCGCCTGCTTGCAACTAGTTCTGCGACATCGACCGTCGCCGCCAAGTTGCCGGCGTTGAGCATATCGACAACCACCGCCGCGATCTCAGGATTCGCGGCAAGCCAGTCGGCAGTCGAGACCCCATCAGCCAGCGCAAGGATCCCGGCGCGCTGGATGTCAATGTTGGCCAGCACCTCGACCCCGGAAACGTTCGTGATGAACAAGGGGGGCGTCGAAACCTGCGGCCCGCCTCCGGCAGCGTGTGGCATGGCCCAACCCCACCCCCGGCGCTGCCGCAACGCGAAAGGCGACGCGCGGGATCATCGCATGGCCCGCTGGGAAAGATACCCTTCGATCCGGTCGCATATCCGGTCGATATTGGCATCAACATCGCCGTATCGCACAACGATCTCCTGCATGCCGTCGGAAAAGCCATTAGCCGAAAGTGCGGCAAAGCTGGCCGCGCAGGACACCTGCGGCAGGCCCATGAATTTCTCAGACTCGTTGAGGTAGACTCCGGTCGGCAGTCCCTCGTAAAGCGCATCCAACAATGCCGTCGACGCGGTCGAGACCACAACGTCCGACATCGCCACAGCGTCGCTCATCATCATACCTTTCATTGGACCAAAGTGTTGGTAAGAAAAATAAACGTTATCGACCACCGATTGCAGCCGCGCGTCATGGTCGGAATAGGCGCTTCGGCGCTTGCCACGATGGGCGCGGATGATGACGGCGACGTCAGGATGGCTCCGGGCGAATGTCGCGATCATGGCATAGAAGGCATCGATGTCGGCGCCGGAATACCGCCCCGCCCACCGGAAAGAATGGCAGAATAGCAATCGCTGGCGATAGCCCGCAAGTTCGGTCGCGAAGGCGGCAGCAGGAGGTTTTGGGTGCAGGCTGGGTTTCTTGAAAAAGCCACCTACCTCCATCCGGTCGGCGACACCGGGCGCAAAAATTGCCCGATTCTCGCCCAACGCCTCGAACAGGAAGATCAGTTCAGAATGAAAATCGATCGCCCGATCATGCTTGCGGTAGGTTACATCCTCTTGGATGACACCATGCTGCAGGTAGATCGTGGGCAGGCCGATCGTGGCCATATGCGCGGTGCGTTGGCCGTGGTTGGAGTGGTCGTTCAGCGGATCACCCAAGCTGAGCGCGGCGTCCAAACCACTCAGCACCTGCCGATACCAAGGCCGCCACTTCATCAGACGATTTGGCCTAATCACGGGATGGATCTGTGCCTGCGCGAACAACGCGCGCGTGCGTGGCTCCAACCGCCGAAGACCAGTCGTGGAAAAGACCCGCAGATCAACCCTGTCGCGCGCCCTGAGCCGCCATAACAGGTGATACAGGTTCTCGAATTCGGGAATACCGTTGACAAATACCCCCAGCTTTGACCGCGCATGTGCGCCCGTCATCGGCCAGCCTCCTCCTCCAGCACGCGGGCAACGATCTCCGCGCGCTCCCAATCCTCGGGCGTGTCGATGTCCTGCACCCGATAGCGCGGCAGCATGACGGGCGCTGTGGGTGCGCGGAACACCCGTGGGCCTGCGCGCCACCCCTCCGTTAAACCCCAGCAGAATTGCCCAGCATCGTGATAGGCCTCGACCAGATCCTGGCTGCGCACCAGCAGGTTTTCCTCATTCATCATGCGGACATGCCCCTGCTCAATCACCAGCGCACGCTGGATCGGCGCCGGAAAGCTAGTAACCGAGACCGCAAAAAGCGACCCTGTCTCGATCAACCGGGCGTGGCCCGCACGCAGATCAGTGGCCCGCAAAAATGGCGCGGTGGCGTAGATCAGGCAGGTCAGATCCGGAACCGCCCCTTCGGCGCCTAGACGTGCGATGGCATCTTGCACCACCTCAGTTACGCCTATTTGATCATCAGCCAGCGCGGCGTCGCGTAGAAATGGAGCTTCGGCCCCAGCGGCACGGGCAATCTCGGCGATTTCGGCATCGTCGGTAGAGACGATGATCCGATCAAACAGGTCCGATGCGCGCGCCGCTGCGATCGACCAAGCGATCATCGGGCGACCGTGAAAGGACTTGATATTCTTACGTGGAATTCGCTTTGACCCACCGCGGGCGGGAATGACCGCAACTGCTTTCATGACGCCTCACCAGGCGCGGTGAAGGTCAGTGGCGTCTCGCCTTGAAGCAGCGACCAAACCGTGGTCGCCACGTCCTCGGCATTTGCGCTAGCGCTATGGTCCGCGTCTTGGCGGGCGGCATGGCGCGACAGTACGCCTTCGTGGCTGGCCGCCACTAACACTCCCACAGCCTGTTGCAGCGCGTCATGGTCCACCGCGTCGTCGGCAATGTCCCCATGGCGTAGCCCCGGGCGGTAACGCGTAACGCCCGGCAATGCCTGCATCCAAGTGTCGCCAAAGACAAGCGCGGGCTTGCCCATCAAGATCGCCTCCCATGCAACGGTCCCCGAAATCGTCGCCACATAGTCCGAAGCACCGGTCAAATCGTGGGTATTGGCGTGCGAAGGCATCATGCGCACCTGTGGGATGCGCCGCAGCCGATGGTAAAACAGCGGCCGTCGATAGCGCCCATCCTGCTTGGGGTTTTCCTTAACGTAGATCAAGTAACCCTCGGGCAGCATCGCCGCGGTTGCCTCGATCGCCATCAACTGATCGCGATACACCCCACCCAGAATTGAGGTCGTCATCTCAGGTTGCAAATGCAGTGGGAAATAAACGAACGGCTGGCCCAAGTCGGGCTCGGTCTGTTCGATCCCAGCGAGTTGCTCGGCAAAGAAAAGGCTGTCAGTGCTAAAAAAACGCGCGAAGGGGTCGCGCCATTTCGGCAAGCGCCGCGCCGCCGCGTCCATCCTGCGATATATCGACCACAGCCGCCCGGGCCGTAGGAGCAGTTGCGGCTCCCGCGTCATCACATGGGCAACCAGATGCATCAAAGCCCGGCCCGTGATCCGGCCCAATTCGCTTTTCTCCTGCTTTATACCCTTCATATAATACAATTCAGGCACCTTTCCCGGTTCTATTGGAAAGGGTTCGGCACCGGGCACAGATCGGGTGTGTCCCAGATGGGTAATATCGGACATAGAATAGAACTGTCGCGGCATATGCGCGGATCGCAGCACCAGCGTGCGCAGGCCCAAGGCCTTGGCCACATGATACATCAGGCTGTCATAGAACAAGTGCGGCACGTCGTAGAACAGGACCGTGTCAATTGCCTCGTCGGTCAGGATAGTGGCAATGCGATCAGCAATGATACTTACGTAGTTCACGTAGTCCGATGGCGACTGCAAATCGTGGTTGCGATAGACATGGCCTTCGGACCCGCGCTGCAACGTGTCCATCGCTTCAAGCAGCGACGCCTCGAACCCGGGGGACTGGGTCAGCGCCAGACCAAACCCAGTGAACCGGTCGTCTTTCATGATGTGCCCGCGCTGGCCTTGCGCGGAGGTCATGCGCAGCAGGCTGGAGGCCTTGTAGTCTGCTGCCCGGCTGCCAAAAGTCACCAGATGACTGATCCCGTCGCCGGCTTGGCTGGCAAGCGCCTTGGTGATATCCGCAAGGTTGCAGGCTGTGGCTACGACTGTAAGGCGCATTATAAAAAGTCCAGTTTGTGCATGCGAAACGCTCTTGTCAGTAGCAGCGCCTTTGGCCCAAGGCAACTGTCACCCCCATAGATCCCAGCAACCGGCCCGGCCAGCAACCTGGCCCTGAGCTGCGCGGTGAGAGAGAGGAAAGTTGACGGACAGGGAACAGTGCCAAGCAGCAGTGGCCGTGCTTTCAGGCGAATGAAAACCTGTCTCAGTTTGCAGCGAAATACCAGAACTTACGCGGAACAAAGACCGCGCCACTCGGCGAGATCTGCGGTCCGAGTGAGTTTGAAATTGTTCCTAGTGCAATCGGCGCTCTCCTGATCGAAATGGTTTTGAACGGATACTTGAACGGCAACGAATTTCTGCCGACTTCGCATGTGCCGAAAGCGCAGCATGGCCCGCTCTCGTCGTCAAAATGGCAGATCAGGATCCTCGGCGCGATTGTTCAGCCAGCGGCCAGTTTCATGCTCGCCAGCATTGGCGATGACCTTCGTCGCAGCAGTTCAGACTGAAGCTTGCCCGTCGCGATGATGTCCGGTCGCAAATGGCATTTTATTGATTTCTTGAGTCATTTCAACGCCGCTTTGCAATCTCGGAGCTTAATCATATATGCATCGCTGGACATTCGCGACGGTTGCAATGGAAGCCGGGGTACTCGAATAAATTGCAGTCAGACTGCTCAATCACATGCCGTTGTCGATCACTGGGCAGCGATATACACAGCCGTCCTTGGATGCCTTACGTCCGTCGATGGAGGTAGCATGCGATGAAATTCTTAGCCGCATCAACAATTGAGCAAAGAGTAGAATAGCGGGCCAGACGAGTTGCCAGATGGGGCCATCTTGTCGAGCATCTTAGATAAGTCGATCATAGATGTTGTCTAGACTCCCAGTAGCTCACCTACCCTTGCTGACTTGTCCCAAATATCGTGCTGGGCTGAGAACGTTATGGACGGGTAAAGCCGCTGGTCCAAGCTGAGGAAGGTGATCCCTAGATGCACGAATGATCTTTGGCGCTGCCTGTTCAAACTCTTCGCCAAGGCTGTCGCGATCGGTGATGTCACTGATGAAGCCCTCAATGATCCTGTTATGTAAGGTCCCACCAATGACAATGCCCTGCGGAGCGAATGTTCGCGCAATAACGAGACAGAGCCAACATATCTGTTCAGAAGCCCTTTCACGCCATTGCGTCACGGCGGGATGGGTCAGGTGATCATCGGTAAAATCGCTCAAACGGTCAAGCGGGAGACCTGCACGCCCCAAACTATCAAGTAGATCTTGGCCAGACGGACGGGGTTTTGATTTTGGGAAAAGACCACCCCATTCAGCGGCACCGTTGTTGCGTCCCAAATAGGGGTGCTGGTCCACAACAGCGGCCCCTCCAATGCCATAGGACAGCCAAATGTAGCAAAAGTTCTGAAGATTACGGGCTGTGCCGTGATACAATTCTGCAAGGCAGGCGGCCTTGGCATCGTTCATGTGTTGGACCGGCATCCCGAAATATGGCGACAGGTCGCGACGAACGTTGACCTTCGGCCAGCCTTTGAATTGGCTGATGCGCATCACGCGGTTTGGGTCTTGTGAATATCTCCCCGGGTAACTGACACCGCACCCGGCCATACGACTTATATCGACATTTGCATCCTCGATAAGATTTTTCACCCCCGCGCCCGCAGCTGACATGATCGCGTCGAACGATCGATCTGGAACCGCCATTTCATCTTGCGCCAGGATGTCCCCAGATAAGGTTGAAATACAGGTCATGATGCGATCGGGATCAAGATAAACACCCGCAGTGCATAATCCGCGCGGATTGAGGTTCAGCAGTTTGGCGGGATAGCCTTTCTGGGGTTTTCGGTTCGTGTCGTCGCGTTCGCACAGCAATCCGTCATCAATCAATTGTACTGCCAAACGCGTTACCGTTGACGGTGTAATCGACAGGTTGCGGGCCAAATCAGCGCGCGACATTGGGCCGACGCGCCGGATGTCCGATACAATACGCCGTGCGTTAAAACTCAGATTAAATGGCTGCCCCATACCTGTTCGTCGCGCATTTAGGCGCTCCGTTCAATTCATAATTTCCTTGACTCGCATTATATTTTGGAATGCAATCTAATCAGGGGCGCGCATATTGCTCCCTATTCAGTCGGATTCTAGGCCGACACCAACGACTGTGGGAGGTCACATGAAGAATTCACTCAAGACCATTTCGATGGTATCCGCGCTGGCGATTAGCGCGTCCATGGCAACGGCGGAAGGCACTGTAACAGTTTATACTGCCGTGCCGCAGAACTTCATCGACGCGCTTGTGCCGATGTTCGAAGCACAGACCGGTACGTCCGTCGAGATAATCAAAGCAGGATCTGGCGAGCTTCTGAACCGCCTTACGGCAGAATCCAGCGCCCCCATGGGGGATGTATTGTGGAGCGTCGACGGTACAGTTATCGACTTTAACCCCGACTTGTTCGAAGCCTATGAAGCAGCCGGATCAGACATGCTTGCCGATGGCATGAAGCAAAGCGATATGTGGTCGCCATTCACAGCAGTTGTGATGGTTTTGATCGTCAATGAGGAAGAGCTAGACGGACTGGCTGTTCCGGCTAGCTGGGCGTCGCTCGCTGATCCTATGTATGACGAAATGATTTCCTCTGCGCGTGCGGAGGCATCGGGGTCGGCCTATATTCAATTGGCCACGGTCCTTCAGGCGTTTGAGGGCGAAGCCGCCGGTTGGGACATTTACAAAGGCATGTTGTCGAATTTCGTACTGTCTGACAGTTCCGGCGCGGTGCCACGGTTCGTCAATGACGGTGAACTCGCGGTAGGTGTAACGCTTGAGGACGCAGCATTGCGCTACGTCGAAGGTGGCGGACCGGTGCAGATCGTTTATCCGTCTGAGGGCACAGCGATTGCACCCGATGCGATGGCGTTGATCGCGGGTGGTCCGAATGGCGAAAACGGCAAAGCCTTCGTTGATTTCATGATGTCTGAGGCGGCACAGATCGTCGTGGCAGAACAGGGCCGTCGTCCGGTCCGGTCTGACGTCGCATCCAACCCCGCACTGCTCCCTTTGGGGGATGTGAATTCAGTCGGTTATGATAGTGGTTGGGCTGCCGAAAACCGCGCACGGCTCGTAGACGCTTGGCAGGACATGGTCCTCGACGTTCAATAAAACCAAACTGCCGGGTGCGAATAGTCGCACCCGGTTTTTCCATTTGCAGGTGTATTGAATGGCGTCCGTTGAAATTACTGGCCTGCGTAAGCTTTACGGCGATGTCGTGGCTTTATCCGATATCAACATATCCGTCCCGTCTGGGTCGTTTTTCACCTTGCTGGGGCCGTCCGGTTGCGGAAAGACCACGCTGTTGCGCACAATCGCGGGGTTTCACGACCAGAACGCGGGGCAGATTGCGATCGATGGTGTATCCATCGAACGCCTGCCCGCGCATCGGCGCGACGTCGGGATGGTGTTTCAGGACTACGCGATTTTCCCGCATATCAGCGTGCGCGACAACGTGGCGTTCGGGTTGAAACAACGCAAAGTATCCGCGTCAGAAATCACAAAACGTGTGGCCGATGTTCTAGACGTTGTGCAACTTGGTGCGTTTGCCGATCGCATGCCCCATGAATTATCTGGTGGTCAACAACAGCGCGTCGGCCTGGCACGGGCCATCGTGATCCGCCCCAAAGTGTTGTTGATGGACGAACCGTTGTCCAATCTAGATGCGCGCTTGCGCGTGGATTTGCGCGCCGAATTGCGCCGCATCCAGCGCGATCTCGGCATCACCACAGTATATGTCACCCATGATCAAGAAGAAGCATTGGCGATGTCGGACACAGTGTGCGTCATGCATCAGGGTGTGATTCAACAGGCGGCCAGCCCGCTTGATATTTATTTACGACCCACCAACAAGTTTGTCGCGACGTTTGTGGGGGCCAATAATCTCCTATCGCTGACCAAGGTTGGCGCGCAATTCGCGTTGACGTCAGGTGGGGCGATTGTGTTGGATACCTGCGATACGCCCGATATCGTATGTGCGGTGCGTCCCGAAACCCTGCGTGTGGCGGACGGTGTTGTTGCGCCAGACGCGGGCGAAATCGCGATCCCTGCGACCCTGTCAGACGTCAGTTTCGTTGGCCGCGAAATGGAGGTAGTCACGATCACCGATCACGGCGAACGTTTGAAATCTTTGGCCCGTCCGGACCCGTCAGTGATAGAATTGCCCACCGGCAGCCGCGTGACATTGATGGTGAAACGTGATGATCTGGCGTTCTTTGAAGACGGTGAAACCGGCGGGCGCGTGGAATGATAAACGCGTGGCGCAAACCGGATTTCTGGACTGTAGTCACAGGCATCATCATGGTCATTTTGGTTGTTTTGTTGTTGTTTCCTATCGTTCGTGTCCTGATGTTGTCGTTTGTGGATGCCGATACGTTGGAATGGACGCTGGGAAACTACGTTCAGGTTTTTACGCGCAATTACTATTTGAACGGGCTGAAGAACACGCTGTATGTGGGGCTATTCGGAACGTTGGGCGCGTGTCTTTTGGGGATACCACTGGCGTTTTTCACCGCGCGATTTCATCTTTGGGGGCGGACGTGGATATCGACGCTGGCGATTTTGGTGCTGGTGGCGCCGCCGTTCATCGGGGCCTATGCGTGGATCATGATGCTGGGGTCCAACGGGTTCATCACCAACTTTTTTGAGCGCATCGGAATAGACACACCGACGATCTACGGCGCGCATGGCATCATCCTTGTGTTCACGTTGAAATTCTTTCCGTTCGTTTTTTTGATGACCCAAACAGCCCTGATGGCAGTGAACAAATCGTTCGAGGACGCGGCAGAAAACCTAGGCTGTACCCCTTGGCAACGGTTCGTCAAAATCACGTTGCCGCTGGTGTTTCCAGCCATCAGCACCGGCGCGATTATTTGTTTTGTGCTGTCGATTGCGGATTTCGGCACACCGGCCATTTTGGGGCGCGGGTTTCGCACGCTTTCGACCATCGCGTTTGCGGCCTATCGGTCCGAACTGGGCGGGTTGCCAACCATGGCGGTCACAGTGTCGATGATCATGATTGTCATTTCGATGTTGGCCCTACTAGCACAACGGCGCATTCTGGCGAAACGGCGCTACGCAAGCAGTTTAACCAATCTGCCAGTCAAAACGCAGCTGACAGGATGGCGAAATATAGCTGTGCACGGCTTTTGCCACGGGGTCGTTTTGATCGCGATGCTGCCGACGTTGGTGGTGGTCTATACGTCGTTCCTTAAGACCAACGGGCCAGTATTTGTCGGCGGTTATGGCTTAGAAAGTTACAGCCGCATTTTGCGCACAGCCCCCGAAGCGATCACCAACAGCTTTATCTTTGCAACAGCTGCGGTGGTGTTGATTACGGTATTTTCTGCGCTGATCAGTTATGTGATCGTGCGCCGTGAAACCGCCACATCCGGTGCGATCGATTTTTTGATGATGGTGCCATACCTGATCCCGGGGGTGGTGATGGCCATCGGGTTCGTCACCACGTTCCGATCCGGCTTCATGGGCGGGATGGGGGCCGCTTGGCTGCTAATCCTGCTCTATTTCATCCGCCGATTGCCGTACGGCGTGCGCTCCACAACGTCGAGCTTGCGCCAGATCAAACCGTCAATGGAAGAGGCGGCCATAAATCTCGGAGCCCCACCGCTCAAAGCTTTCCTGAAAATCACAGTTCCGCTGATCCTGCCGGGTTTGATCGTTGGGTCACTCATGGGCTTCATTACAGCAATTAATGAGCTTTCCGGCACCTTGATCCTTTACGACGCAGGTACGATCACCATGCCCGTTTCGATTTATCTGGCGGTTCTGGACGGTGAATTCGGGCTCGCGGCTGCCCATTCGACAGTGCTGTTGCTGTGCACCGGTGTTTGCGTCTATCTGGTTTTCCGCTTTACCGAGAACCGCGACAACGCGTTTATTTAAGGACGACGATGCACTTAGAACTTTTCAATAGATCGAAATACCGCGACGGGTCCGCGCCCGGTGATGACGTTCCTTTGATCGTGCCGGGGGCCGTTTATGGTGTTTTCGATGGTGCGACCGATCCGCTTGGCACGGTAGTGAATGGCATGGCTGCGGGTCGTTTGGCCGCAATGACTGTTGCATCCGAAATGGCGGCAATTGCGCTCGACCCTATAAACCGTAGGCTGCCCGGCACAGAAATTATTGCGCGTCTGTCTGCGGCTTTAAAGGCGCGAACCGAGCCTCTAAACCTTGATGTTCCACCATCAACAACCCTTGCTGTTGCCCTGGATTGTGGTGAGACGTGGCGGTTTTTGCAGCTGGGCGACAGCGGCATTCGGCTGAATGGCACAGAAGTACACCACCATGAAAAGCTCATAGATTTCGTGTCAACCGCGGCGCGTGTGGCAGTGTTCAATGAACTGTCCAGCCGCAACAGGGACCTTGACCAAGTTGAAATGTTGACCCGCCGCTGCATTTTCTTAGGCTTTGATACTGCCATTATTGAGGGCGTTCTGACGACGGCGCGGGCATCAGAAATCGTTGATGAAGCAGTTTCCACGACAGGGCTGCATAAGTTTAGGGAACTTGCTTCAGGTTTTCTAATGGGAGGGATCCAGAAACAGTTCAAATTTGGGAATGCGGTTGGAAATCCGTTGTGCTTTGATACGATGAACGGAACAACGCCTCAGCTAGGTGAGCTGCAAGATTTCGAACGCGCGACAAAGGACATCACGAGCATCGAGATATTCACCGATGGTTATCCGTCTCTGCCCGCCGACGTATCTGTAACGGCATGGGAAACGGCATTCCACGCCGCTGAGGATCATGATTTCCACAAGACGGGCCATTTCGAGACGGTAAAAGGGTCTACCAGCACTGAATTTTACGACGATCGCAGTGTCGTCATTTTGGGAGGTATTCTGGTCTCGTGACATTTTGTGCGCGCTGACTGTAGGGTCTCAAGATTGGCTTACTTCGATGTGACCGCTGGCGTCTTTTAAATAGGAATCTGCATGAAAAAAACTGTTCGTTACCTATCGCATCGGCTCTGTAGCACAAACCCGGTTTGGGATTCATATTATGAATCCAGTTTGGTAGCTGGCTTGCATGAGCAAACCCACAGCGCTGACGTAGAAGACTGCGAACTGGACTGCCTAAAATGAGGCGTTGAAGCGCCGCGGATCACTGGCGATCTGGTTCGATCCTGAGGTGAACTGGGGCGCCACACCCTCCGTTGCCCTCTCGGCAGCATGCTTTGCATGCGCCTGAAGGGTAATAAGTGGAATGCACGCAAGCATCCCTATCGTGCATTGCTTCGCAATACCCTGGCGGGCAGTGGGCGGCACAAAACGGGTCGCCATTGTCGCTCGGACCAATGGCGCGACATGGCTTACCTCGCGCAAGATCCATCTCGGCATCGACGAGCAAACGTTGGAGGTTCGAGCTGTTTAAGTCACCGGCAGCAACATTGGAGATCCGCCGATGCTGCTCAATCAGATCCCGGGCGATCTGCAGATCGGCAGCGTCACTGCCCCCTCTCACGCATGTAAACATGCACTGTCCCGTTGCCCGGCAGTCGCTGCTCGCAGCGATGAGAGGGGGCAGTGGACGCAGCATACGACACGCGCAGATGCCACGATGCTATCGCGGACCGCGCAGCGGCTGCGGTCATCCCTCTGCACAGAAACGCCCAGCCATGGAAGCCAAGCACCGCTGGAGCCATCGCTCAGAACGATGCGCTCCGCGCCTCGAAGTATCTGGGCCGGGCATTGTGGCATATGGGCCGACAACGCGTTGATCCCTAAAGCAGAAGACGTCACGGAGCAGGTCAGGTTAAATGTTCATCGACCGGCTCCTAATATCAGCGCGACGCGGCACCTTTGCAAACTTAGCGTTATAGCAGCCTGTAATGCTGGGTAGGAACGCATTTGCACCCTCCATGTCAGAGATGCCTACGAGCATCAGTTCTTTAACCAAACAGTCCTGAAGCGTACGATTGGCCCATTCGACACGTCCTTTGGTCTGGCTGCTATTTGCGCAAAGGATCTCGATGTTTAACGCATTGAAAGCACGGCCAAACTGTCCCTCTCATTGATTGCTATGCAATCAACTGCCGGTCAATGGTCATCCCATGCCCAGACTTAGCGGATTGATTGGCGACACGAAACACCGTGTGCTTGTCGGAATAAAACGCAACCGGTCGGCCATGCGTAGCCAAGTATAGGTCCAAATGCTTCAAAATAGCTGAACGTGCTCCCAGACGTAACAAAACGCAGCTGCATCAACGTACTGGTCGCATCATCCACTGCTCGGCAGGGCACTGCGCTCGGCAGGGCACTGCGCAGCAATGTCCCGAGAGGGGATAAACACGAGCAGGCTACAAGCTGGGCCACGACCTTCAAACCACCGAACCGGCGCAATCTGGGCTGATGGAATGTCCACCGTTGCTCGCGGCTAAGCCAAACCCCATCTTCAATCATCCACTGGCGCAGTGTCTCACCGGGCACTTTGAACCAGTGATGGTTTGCCAACATCTCAGCTGCCAAGGTTAGACCAAAATCGGCGTAGGTCTTTTTGATCAAGGTCAGCGCGTAGTCACGTTTGGCGCGATGGATCTAATTGTTCGGAACCTTGCCCTGAGACCGATGTCGGATCGACGACGCACCGTCCATACGATACCGCTTCAATAGCCTAAACACTTGCCTGCGCGTCAGGTCCAGCAGGTTCGCAGCGCTCTAAACCGTTAACTTGCCATCATCGACTTGCGCCAAATCCTCTATGCGATTGAACTCACGCTCGCTCATTATTACCCACCCCATGCTCAATCTCACCCAACTCGTTTGAGGGAGAAAGTGACATTCCTGCATTGCTTATGGGTGACATTATCGGTTTGCGGCTACAACTTCTCAGCGCGCAAGTAATCTTATGTCAAGTTTTCATCCTGACCACCTACGGCGATTGAGCGAGGACAGAAGCGCGGATTTTTGCGGCCACTCTATGTTAGCCTACTTTTCAACAGGTCACCGGATTTCAGCAAAATTGGATACCCGACCATTGAAAACGCAGTGTTGACTTGTTTAAGAGCGCGCAGCGTTTCTTGGTGGATGTTGCTGGTTTCAATGCTCTCGGCCAAACCCTCACGCAGTCGACCGATATGATTGCGTTGCAGTTTCTGTTCGACTTTTCGGACTTTTTCCTTGGCCGTCACAAGTTCGCGCGCTTCTGCTGGGTTCTGGTTCATCATGACATTCAGGGCCAGTTGAACGTTACTTTGCACACGATCGGCAAAATCGCCGATTTCTTCGCGCCCTTGCGACGAAAACTGAAGCTTCTGCGCGTCAAGCCGTTTGGCCAATTCCAGCATAATTCTGGCAATGGCATCGGACGCGGAATCGAGGCTTGAGGAGATCGACGCAAGGTCCATCGACCTACGGCCCAGATCCTCATCCAGACCAGTCTGGCCCAACTTAGCAAGGTAAAGCTTCACATCAAGGTGCATCTTCTTGATCGTGATGTCTTGATCGCCGATCGTTTTCGCCGTCGCAGGATTCCAATTGTCATAAAGCGGCTCGACTGAAATCAGCATGTGTTCGATTTTCTGCCCCATGCCAAGTAATTCACGCGCCGCACAATCCAAGCCACGTTGGGGCCGTTCCAAAGCGTTCGGATCAAGGGCAGAGACTGCTACCAGCGGGTTATCCTCCGCAATCTTATCCGGCATCAGACGTGTCAACAAAGATGTCAGCACCCCGACAAAGGGCAATGCAATCACTGCCAACGCCAGATTAAACGCAAGATGTGAATTGATGGATTGGCGCGCGGGCGTCGATCCCAGACGATCCAGCAAATCAGGCATTTCCGATACCAACAGCGTCACAAGCGCCGCACCACCGCCCCGCAACACAAGGTTGGCCACAACCATCCGGCGCGATGCCAGGGGTGCCGACAACGTTAACACGTAGGCGATGAATGCGCCGCCCAGATTGGCCCCAAGGATCATGGCCACAGCTGCCGGAACCGGCAGAACGGCCTGCGCTGCCAGCGTGACGAACAACAACACCGCCGCAACGCTGGAATGCACGACCCACGCAAAACCCGCGCCCAAAACAAAGGCCGTCAGCAAATCACGCCCAAGGTAGGCCATGACCGTTTGCGTACCTGGATAGTCGACCAAGGGCCCCGTCGCGGCGCGGATCATATCCAATGACACAAAAATCAGAGCAAGCCCGATAAGGATGCGGCCGACTTGGCGGGTGCTGCCGTTTGAGCGTTGGAATATCACAACGCCAGCCAGTAACAATAACGGTATCAGGATCGGCTGGCGCACCATCAACAGCTGCGTGACAATCGCCGATCCAACATCCGCCCCCAACAAGATCGCCAGACCAACGGCGGTCGCAAGCCCGCCTTTGGCTACAAAGTTGGACACCAAAACCGCCACCGCAGTTGAACTTTGAAGGAACACTGCTGCCCCCATACCCGTGGCCGCCGCCAGCAGGCGGTTCTTAGCAGAATGGCGCAACCAGAACCGCAAAGGCGCTGCAAAGCCACGCTCGACTCCGGTTCGGACCAGTCGGACAGCCCATATAAGAAGGGCCGCCGCCCCAGCGATTTGAATCAGGAACTGAATCGGGTATGCGTCTTCCAAGGGCCACGCTTTCTGTCAGAGAAATAGTTCAGAACCGGAATGGACCAGGCCCTGCGTCAGGTCCGATCCGTATTGTTTGAAAACCGACGGCCCATGTGTGCAAGAGGCAGCCGTCTTTTAGTGCCATAAACCCCAAGGGGGCGCCATCGCGAAGATCATAGTTGAATGTGCTACACGGAGACGGCGCGGAAATTGCGATGTGCCCGCCGACATCCGTGACCATCATAGAATGGATATGACCGCAAACAATCCGCATCGAGCCTGTGTGGCAGGACACAACATCTCGAAATGCATCCCGGTTGGTCAGGCCGATGTCATCCATAAAATTGATGCCCGACAAGAACGGCGGGTGGTGCATGGCAAGCAGGATTGGCGTGTTTTGGGCGTTTGCGAGTGTGGTTTCTAAGAAGTCCAAGGTTGGAGCGCTGAGCGTACCTTTGCCTGTCCCCTCGACCAAGGTGTCGAGGCCGATAACCGTCAGATCACCGACTTGATTGACCCAATTCAGGGGGCCGTCTTGCGTAAATTGATTGGCAAACGCGGCGCGCATCGGTTCGCGGGCATCATGATTTCCGGGGATAACAAGCAACGGCAGATCAAGGGGGGCGAGCAGGTCTTTGAACTTTTCGTAGCTCTCTTTGCTACCATCATCGCTGAGATCACCCGTTACCAAAACTGCGTCAATGGCACCAATTTGGTGCCTGATCGACATGATGCGGTCGATCAGGCGGGACAAGGCTACAGACGTTTCCAAACGGTTCGATACCAACGCGCCGTCACAAACAATATGCGTGTCCGTGATCTGCAGTATCGTGGTCATTTGATCCCTGCGCGCAAGAACGCTTGCACGAACTGACGTTGGAAGATCAGGAACGCGATGAGAAGTGGTGCGACCGACATCAATGTTGCCGCCGAAATCACACTGATATCCACGCCGTTTTCAGGCGCGCCAAAGATCGAAAGACCAACCGTCAAAGGACGTGTTTCTGGCGAGTTCGTTACGATGAGGGGCCACAAGAAGTTGTTCCAGTGGGTCGACACAGACACCAGCGCGTAGGCCAGATAGGTCGGTTTTGCCAAGGGCACATAGACGCGCCACAAGATGCCAAGCAACCCGCAGCCTTCAATCCGAGCCGCTTCGTGCAATTCAATCGGCACGCCTTTGAACGCTTGGCGCATCAAGAAAATGCCGAACGCGGACGCCATGTATGGCATGCCCACACCAAGGATCGTGTCGAATAATCCCAACCGCGACACCATAGCATAGTTTTCCACGATCAGGACTTCGGGCAAAATGAACAGCTGCATCAACACCAGAATGAAAACGAAATCCTTGCCGGGGAATTTCAGCTGGGCAAAGGCAAATCCTGCCAATGTCACTAGGATGAACTGACCGATCAAGATCACGGTCACCAAGCTGAACGTGTTGATAAAGTATTTCAACCAAGGCGCTCCGTTCCATGCGACGCGGAAATTATCCAACGTCCACGGTGAAAACAGCCTCAGGTTAACCGCATCAGACGTCGAATGTGTCGCAGCCCAAAACGCAAACAGCAGGGGTGCGATCCAGATGACAGCCAAAAGGATCGCACCGAAGCTGTCCATGAAGTTGCTAAAGCGCTTCATTGGTAATGCGTCCTTTTATCAAGATAGAGGAACTGCACGGCCGCCACGATGGCCAGCACCCCGATCACAAGGATCGTCATTGCTGCGGCTTGTGGTGAATCAAAAAACGCAAAGGCCATTTCCCAGATGTAGTATAGCAGCAGCTTGGACGCGTTCGACGGGCCGCCCTTGGTCAGGATAAACAAGTGATCGATCAGTTTGACCGAATTGATCAACGCGTTAACAGCAATGAACAAAGTGGTCGGCATCAACAAGGGCAAGACGATGCGGCGGGTGTAGGTCCACCGACTTGTGCCTTCGATGTCAGCGGCCTCTTTCAAATCTTCGGGAATGGTTTGCAGCGCGGCGAGGTAGAAGATCATGAAGAACCCCGCCTCTTTCCAGATGGTCACTATGATGATTGCCCAAAGCGCAGTTTCCGGCTGACCCAGCCAGTTCACGGCCGGCAATCCAAAGACTGAGCCGATTTGATCAAGTACACCCAAACCCGGTGTATAAAAGAACAGCCAAAGGTTTGCGGCGGCGATCATCGGCAGCACGGTTGGGGTAAAATAGGCGGTGCGCACAAAGCTGCGCGCGCGGATTTTGCCATTCGCCCAAAGGGCCATCGCAAGGGCGATTCCAATGGACACGGGGATCGTGACTCCCGCGTATAAAAGGTTGTTTTTGACGACAATCCAAAAGGTCGGATCAGAAAACAGTTCGGTATAATTTCCAGTGCCAATATATTCGACCGGATTGCGGCGTGTGCCGCGTGAAAACAGGCTGGACCAAAGCGTGGCCATGGTCGGGTAAAACGCGAAGACCGACAGCAACAACAGGGCGGGTGACAACAACAGCCAGCCGTAAATGGCCTGCCTGCGGCGTTCAAGATTGGCGTGTGCTGACATGACGTTTCTCCAGTTTGGTGGTGGAAGGGCCAATGCATCACGCACCGGCCCAACCGGAAGGTTACTGGTAGTCGGACAGCAAACGCACTGCGGCGGCCTGTGCTTCGCCCAAGGCTTCAGCCGGTTCTTTGGCCCCAGTCAGCGCAGACTGGATCGCGCTGTTTAGACCATCGCGAACACGTGCTGTTTCAAACGTCGAAAACTCAGCAACTGCATTTTCTAGCTGATTGCGCGCAACAAGTGCGGGCGGAAATTCAGCCACGTAAGCCTGCAACGCTTCAGTTTCATATGCCGCTGGTGACACACCCATGTAGCCCGTCGCAATGGACCATTGAGCCGCCTGTTCTGGCGCCGTCATGAACTGCATCAATTTCAATGCAGCTGCGCGTTCTTCTTCTGTTGTGTCTTGGAACAGATAAAAGTTACCGCCACCCGTTGGTGATCCAAGACGCACATTACCCGGAAGTTCAGCAACACCGAAATCAAAGCTCGCGCCATTTTTCACCGCGGTCAGGTTGCCTGTGGAATGCCACATCATAGCAGTCTGACCTTCGAGGAACGCCTGACGCAATGTGCCCCATTCAACTGTGCCCGTTGGCATGATGCCATGCTCACCTGACAACGACTGCCAGAATTCAAGCGTTTCAATGACCGTTGGATCATCGAAATATGTCGTCAGACCGTCACCAGACATAATTTCTTTGCCGTTCTGGATCGCCAGCGCCTGAAACATCCAATACGGATAGCCCGTCGACGGTATCATCAGGCCATAGGTGTCATCATTGGTTAGGGCTTTGCCCATCTCAATCATTTCGTCCCAGGTGGTTGGCGGCGCTTCTGGGTCCAGGCCAGCGGCGCGGAACAGATCCTTGTTGTAATAGGCGACAATGGTCGAACGCTGGAAAGGAATACCCCATGTCTGGCCTTCGATTTGACCGTTCGCCATCAATGCAGGGTAAAAGCTGTTCAGCCATTCCTTATCTGCGTCTGTGGTCGCGACTTCTTCAAACGGAACAATCAGTTCCTGTTCAATCAGGTCATAGGCGTCGATGGAAAACATCACAGCAAGCTGTGCAGCCTCGCCAGATGCAAGGGCCGACAATGCACGCACGCGTGTGTCGTCATAGTTGCCCGAATAGATGGCAGTGACGTCAATATCCGGGTTTGCGGCTTCGAAATCAGCGACAATACCGTCGACGACTTGGGTCAATGATCCACCCACTGCGATCGGGTAATACATTGTCAGTTCGGTTTGCGCGCTTGCCGTTGTGACAGCCATCGCGGTCGCCAAACCAAGTGCAGTTGTTGAGAATAGTTTCATGTTTTCCTCCCTGGGGTTTTCAGTGGTCTTCCAGCCGGTGCAGATCTTATGCCTGCGCCGCCATTCTATTCCCTGCCGCGTCAAAAACGTGCAGATGATCGTCAGTAAAAGTAATGTCGATCGTTTCGCCTTCCGGCATCAACGCCATCCCGGACTTCAAGATACACAGGCCCGTGGCATGCTCGTGATCCAGTCCAATCAGCGTCTCTGAACCCAAAAATTCGCTTTCCGTAATGGTGCAGGTCAAACGCCCCTCACCTTTGGGTGCGATTTGAATATTTTCCGCACGGATGCCAAGCTTTTGGCCCTCAGCGAACCCCGCCAGCCCATCAGAAGAGATCAGGGCCATCGGTGGTGACCCGACAAACTCAGCGACAAAGGTATTGTTCGGTTTGTTGTACAAATCCTCTGGTGGCCCAAACTGTTGGATATGGCCATCCTTCATCAAAACAACAGTGTCCGCCATGCTCATGGCTTCGGTCTGGTCGTGGGTTACGTAAACCACTGTGATACCCAGATCGCGCTGTAGCTTCTTGATGTCCTTGCGAACCGAATTGCGCAGCTTGGCGTCAAGGTTCGACAGCGGTTCGTCCATCAAACACAGACGTTGCCCTGCAACAATCGCGCGGGCCAAAGCCACACGTTGGCGTTGGCCGCCAGACAATTCACCAGGTTTCCGATCCTCATAGCCAAGCAAGCCAGTAATCTCCAAGGCGCGGCGGAGTTTTTCCTGCCGCTCTTTCTTGGGGACACGGCGCACCTTAAGGCCGAACACCACGTTTTCAGCGACCGACAGATGCGGGAACAGCGCGTAGGACTGGAACACCATCGACAAATTACGATCAGACGCTGCACTTGTTGTCACGTCCTTGCCATCAATGAAAATCTTGCCCTCGTCGGGTAATTCCAACCCGGCCAGCAACCGCAATGTCGTGGACTTACCGCAACCTGACGGGCCAAGCAGCGCTGTAAAACTTCCCTCTGGTATTTTGAGGGTAATACCTTCAACCCCAAGCTGGCCATTCCAGCGCTTGGCCACGTCTTTTATCACTACAAAGGGGGCGTTCGTCATGTCGCATCTCCTGCCGCTATCAGCAGCCTGTCGTTGATTGTATCCATCAGCGGCGCAAAAGCCGGAGGCGGGCGGCGGTCAATAATGACCGTGTCGATATCTGCAATATTGTCACCTAGTGCGGGCGCGTGACGTCCAAATTTTGATCCATCCACCACCAACAAGGATTTCCACGCGTTCTCACAGATCTTTTGCGTCGCGCGCACCTCGGTCGTGTGGAACTCTAAAAGGCCGCCATCTTCTGCGATCCCTGCCGCACCAAACACGGCAAAATCCGCCCGAAAGCGTCCAAAGAAATCTAAGACTTCGTTCCCCAGTATATCGCGGTCCGGCAAGCGCAATTCGCCACCCGGCAAAAGGATCCGGTTCGATACTTCATCACTCAATGCCATTGCAGCGCTCAGGTTGTTGGTGATCACAGTCAAACCCTTGCGGTGGCGCAACGCCTGCGCGACGCTCAACGGGGTTGATCCGATAGAAATAAACAACGATGCCCCGTCCGGAATCAGGCTTGCAGCGACCTCACCAATGGCGCGTTTGCCCAAAAGGTTGGTTCCTGCACGTTGATCAAACGGCGTGTTCAAGAACTCTTCGCTCAGTTCAATCCGACCATGTGCACGGTGAAGCATTTCACCTTCACATAGCGTATCCACGTCGCGCCGGATCGTCTGCATCGAGACGTCAAAGCGTTCAGCCAAAGAGCCCACAGTCACAGCGCCTTGCTCTACAACAAGAGCCATTATGGCCTCTCTCCGCCTGGCCTTCTTCGATGACATACAACCTCCCAGCTTGTAGAAAGTCTACGTTAGGCCGGAAAAAGCAACAAAACAACATTTTAATATCACACTTTCATAAATTGGCTTAAACTATTGTTTTAAAGCGAAATATTTCTTATAAATATATTTATATACCTCAATTATTCGCCAAAAGGCACTATTTTGTTGCTTTTTCTTTCCCTCTGTGCGTTTTTCCCTAAAGTGGAACGACGCCATGAGGTGCCTAATTTTTGCTGGGGTAATATGCAAACAACGGAATCGATCTTTAATCGTTACGAAGAAGTAAGTGAGCGATTCCCCAGCGTCGCAGCGCAACCAGAAACGATGGATATAACCTCATTGCTGGATATCACGGACGATGTTGATGCGTTTGTTTTTGACGCTTTTGGTGTCTTGAACGTGGGGGAAACGATGATCCCTGGTGCGGACCGCCGCCTTGATCAATTACGCAAACGCGGTTGTGAAATCCGTATTTTGACCAATGCCGCAAGCTATGACCGCGCAGGCGCTATCGATAAATTCAAACGCCTAGGGCTGACGCTCGCGGACGATGAAATCATAACAAGCCGCGAAGCCGTATTATTACATATATCAGATGGTCACTGGGGTGTGATTGCGGCTGCGTCAGACAGCCTAAGCGACTTGCCGGCATCCTCTAGCCGGCTAGAGGATGCGCCCAAAATCTACAAAGCCGTGGATTACTTTCTGTTCTTGTCGACGGCTGGATGGACAGCAGGACGACAAGGCTTACTTATGGCTGCGATGCAGGACCGTCCTCGCCCCCTTTTGATCGGCAATGCCGACCTGGCCGCACCGCGCGACGGAGGGTTTTCTATTGAACCCGGCCACTACGGCCACCTCCTCGCAGACAAGTTTCCCGAACACGTACGTTTTTTTGGCAAACCCTTCCCAGAAGTCTACGATTTAGTCGAAGCTTCGTTACCAGATGTGCCCTCACAACGCATCGCTATGTGTGGCGACACGTTGCACACAGATATTTTAGGTGCCGCCGCACGTGGATGGCGCACGGTTCTTGTCACCCAAGACGGTTTATTCGCTGGACATGATACTGACGGATTCTCCATGCAATCCAAACTATTTGCGGACTGGCGACTTGGCCGCATCTGACTGTTTGAGGCCGTAGCTGATTAACTTTCATTCCAAAATCGTGCCGAATTTGTTTTCACTTAACATAAGCCGCGTTGTGCGAATTTAGGTCAGTGTGTGCCCGCCTCTTGTATGTTGGCCATGCGGTAATTCTGCTGAAGAATTGTCGTATTCTAGGTAGGACGGCCGTCCCACCTAGAAGCCCAATGAGGGTCGTCCTCCACTTGGCTATAAAGAGCCGCAGGGCAGCCAGACCGGACCGGGACCTGGAAAACTGATCTGAACAGATGAAAGGGAATTCACGAACGTCCCGCATACAAGACAAGACCCCTTCCCCACAAGGGACGAGCAGCGGCTCTCGCGCTGCCCTTCGCCACCTGAAACCATCCGTACGGCTCGCTCGCGCACTTCTGGTGAATATCTATTCGTTGATTTGCCCATAATGCTCCATCCTGCACAGCAGTTGGAGCCTCCAGCAGGCAAGGGGCGGTTCAAGATTCCAACAACCGGGCGTTCACCACGATGGACCAAATGCCACAAAACGGCCCCTAGTCACCCTATTTTAGGCCATATTCTGCCACTAGGACTGGGGGAACACTGAAACACTAATGTTATTGGAGTCCCATGGTCAAGTTCATCAAATCCTTCCGCGATCAAGACGACGGTGCTGTAACAGTCGATTGGGTGGTCCTGACCGCTGCAACTGTCGGCTTGTCCGTTGCTGTGATCGCGATCGTTGCCAATGGCGCAACGGATCATTCAACAGGGGTCGGGGCGGCTCTCAGCTCGCAGGCAGTCGCAACCTACTAGACCTTGGTCGCGCATCTTCGTCAGATGCGATCCCGACGTCCCCGCCCGCCTTCATATCAAGACCATGATTGCGCCGCGAAGTAACCATAATCTCGGTCTATTAAATCGATATTCATTACTGCCAGTTACGTCTGGTGAAACCCAAAAGGAAAATCAATGCGTGCAGTATTTGGACTTGTCCTGTTTGTTGGCATGGGCCTCGCGGGCTTTGCCATCTATATGGTTCAGGGGTACCTCCAAGAACAGAACGCTAACCTTGAACGGCAACGCGCTGCGATGGAACTCGCGGTCCCGACGGTTCATGTCTACGCGGTCAACCGCGTGATGGAACATGGCGAACAGATTACGATGCAAGACATCATCATGATTAGATACGCCGAGCCATACCTCCCTGAAGGCGTCTTTCGCACGGCGGAAGAGCTGTTTTCGGCTGGCCCTGACGAATTGCGAGTTGTGATACGTCAAATGGAACCGAATGAGCCGATTTTGGCCACAAAAGTGACCGCCCCTGGCGAAGTTGGCGGCATCACGGCCCTGCTTGCGCGTGGTATGCGTGCCTTCACAATCGAGGTGGATGTTTCGTCTGGCGTGTCTGGCTTTCTAAACCCCGGTGACCGCGTCGACGTCTATTGGACCGGCCGTGTTAACGGGATCGATGGCGCCAACACCAACGGTGAATTTACCAAACTGATTCAAGCCGGAATCGAACTTGTCGCAATCGATCAAACATCTGAAAGCGGACGCATTGGCGCATCGATTGCGCGGACAGTCACCGTTCAAGTGACACCAGATCAGGTGGCCGCCCTTGCGCAGGCCCAGGCGACTGGCAATCTGTCGTTGTCGCTGGTCGGCCGCGAAGACGACACAGTCGCTTCCTCGGTTGAGGTCAATCAAGCGAGCCTTCTGGGGATTGAGGCACAGGCCCCAACGCCTGAGATCCAAACCGCAGAAATCTGTTCAATCCGCACACGTCGTGGCGCAGAAGTGGTCGATATACCGATCCCGTGCACGAATTGACCGACTAATTCAGATTTGTACAAACCATGCATGTACCACGCACACCAATGCACAAAATCAACATTAAGCGAATGACCGCCTGCGGGCTCGCTGTGGGCGTTTGTCGCATATTGATTTGTCACACATCAAACAGGGCTCAACGCACAGCCTGTTGCCACTTTTCCACTTAAGGAATGGCATCCAACGCATTGATTCTTGCAAAAAATGCAGAACTGGCGCAGGTTGTCGCCAATGACGGGCATAGGCCCGCATCGGGCGTGATCATAAGAGGCAGGTCACAATGACATATGATAGATTTCTAAAGGCAACCCTGACGGGGTTAGCCATTATGTTTACGAACCTTCCTGTGCAGCTTCAGGCTGAAACGTTGCGGGTTATGCGGGGCGCACCATCGAGTGCGCTGAACGTCCCTATGAATAGGGCTGTGGTTGTTGAAAGCGATGTTCCATTTACGGAACTTTCGATTGCCAACCCCTCGATTGCGGATATCTCGTCCCTATCGGACCGCACAATTTATGTTCTTGGTAAGGAACCGGGTCGCACCACACTGACACTTCTGGGTGGCGACGGACGCCTCATTACCAACGTCGAAGTCCATGTGACCCCCGACATTGCAGAATTCAAAGAACGGCTCGAACAAATCCTGCCGGGCGAAAACATCGAAGTTCGGACAGCAAACGACGGGATCGTGCTGTCGGGCACGGTGTCTTCCATCGCGCGTCTTGATCGTGCTCTTGAACTGGCAAATCGCTACGCTCCGGACCGTGTGTCCAATCTCATGAGCGTCGGCGGCACCCAGCAAGTTATGTTGCGCGTGCGCTTTGCTGAAATGCAGCGTTCAGTTTCAAAATCTCTCAGTTCCTCACTTGCTTTGGGTGGCAGCACATTGGGCGGTGATCTGGGCCTCGCACTGGGAACCGGTGCAACCGTTGGCAACACCGGACGCCTCAGCACACTCAGTGGTGCAACTCCAGCAAACAACGACAATGCAGGTGCATTCCTGTTCGGCTTTAACGCCGGTGGTGTCGAAGTTGGCATCCTGTTAGAAGCCCTGGAAAATCGTGGCGTCGTGCGCACATTGGCTGAACCAAACCTGACCGCATTGTCGGGCCAAGAGGCCAGTTTTCTAGCCGGTGGTGAATATCCTGTGCCAATCTCGCAAGATGGCAGCGCGATCACCGTGGAATACAAACCCTTCGGCATCTCGCTAAGCTTTACCCCCCGCGTGATTGATGGCGACATCATCAACCTTGAACTTCACGCCTCCGTCAGCTCACTTGATCCGACAAACGGCTTTTCGCAGAACGGTTTCTCAATTGACGCGTTCCGCACCCGCGAAACATCAACGACGGTTGAAATGCGCGACGGTGAAAGTTTTGCAATTGCTGGACTTTTGTCTGATGATTTCGTCGATCTGTCCGGTCAGGTTCCATGGGCGGGTGACATTCCTGTCCTCGGCGCATTGTTCCGCTCGGCTGAATATAGCCGCCAGCAAACCGAATTGGTCATCATCGTGACGCCGCACCTTGTGACACCAACTCGTGGAGATGCCTTGGCCCTACCAACAGACCGTGTCCGCCCGCCGACCGAACGTGATTTGTTCCTCTTTGGCCGGGTCACCGCCGAAGACGCACCACAATCAGGTGGCGCCGGAGAGGTTGCACGACAAGACTTCAGTGGGTCATATGGCTACGTGTTGGACTAGGAAATTGGATTTGCGGCAATGAAAAAGACAGCAGCTTTGGCAGCAGCCGCAGTACTTGCCCTAACCGGCTGTACCGGTGGCACTGCGATGCAATGGCACGATTTCAATACCCGCGAAGCCAGGTCCGAAATCGACCACGGCGACTTTGACCACGGCTACTTTGGTTACGCGACGATAAACAACAGCGAAGTCCAAAGCGGACAAGGCAGTCTCACAGTCAATATGAACCGGCGGTTTTCGAACGAGGTGAGCGCGATGATCACATTCCCGTTCAATTCCACTGCTTTGGATGCATCCGCACGCGCTACACTGCGCCAACAGGCAAATTGGATCCGCCAATTCCCTGAGGTCCGGTTTAAGGTCTTTGGGCACACCGATCTTGTGGGATCGAGCGCTTATAACCGCCGTTTGGGATTGCGCCGCGCTGAAGCCGTTGTGCTTTATCTGTCGAGCCAAGGCATCAGCCGCAGCCGTCTTGAAGCCGTCGTAACATTTGGCGAAACCCAGCCTTTGATCGTGACCGAAGGCCGCGAACGCCGCAACAGGCGAACCGTGACGGAAGTGTCCGGTTTTGTGGACAGCAATCCAATGCTGTTGAACGGCCGCTACGCCGAAGTCATTTTTCGCGAATACATCACCAGCGCTGCGCCCACTAGCACAGTGCCGAGTGGCAGTGGCGCGGCACCCGCTGCACCGTAGGTCCAACACAACTGAACTATTCTAGAAAAAGGGGTCCGTTTCGGGCCCCTTTTTTGTCTGCTGTTACCCAAATTGTTGGAAACAACGGCGGTCCAAACGCGCTACCGTCGCCAGATACCGCACAAATGGGCAATTGTGGCCCCATTCCTGCCCTGTTTGTCCATCATTAACACACCAGACAGAACCCCAGTTGTGACGTGCAATCGGACGTAGAACATCAGCAGACACATATTAAACGCGCCGTTGAACTGAGTCAGAGGACAGAAAAGGTAATGAGTAGTACGCACATGTTACAGCCTGAGCCACAACCAATCACCGCCTGCACGGTAAGCCGCGATGTACAGAATTTTGATCTGTTGATCGAAGACATGGAATCGTGCCTTGGTGAAAACTGGGGCGACCTTGGTTTTGGTGACGCCCTGCCCTTCCTTGAACAGCCCGAAGCGTCTAAACTTGAATTTCTGGCAATTGCGCTGAACGAAGAAGATGAAGGCGACTTGTCCGTCATCTCTGAAATCATTCGTGCGGCGAAGTTACGCAATATCAAAGTGTTGTTGATCGCTGAGGGCGTATCACCAGCATCGTTGCACGGGCTTTTGCGCGAAGGCGGCGATGAATTTGTGCCCTACCCTCTGCCCGAAGGTGAACTGGCACAGGCCATTGACCGCGTGTTGGCGCCGCCGCAAGCGGCCCCTGTCGCTCCGAAAATGCAGAACAAGTTGAAACCCACAGATGATCGCAATGGCGTCGTGATCCCGGTGCAGGGCATGGCAGGTGGCACAGGTGCCACGACGTTGGCCGTGAACCTCGCGTGGGAATTGGCAACCCTCGACAAGGAAAACCCGCAGCGGGTTTGCATCCTTGATCTGGATTTCCAATTCGGGTCCGTGTCCACCTATCTGGACCTGCCGCGTCGCGAATCCGTGTTGGAGATGCTTCAAAACACCGAAAGCATGGATAGCGAAAGCTTTATGCATTCGCTTTTATCCTACGAGCAGAAACTGCAGGTGTTAACGGCCCCAACGGATTTGATCCCGATGGATCTGATTGGCCCAGCCGATATCCAGCGTATCATTGAAATGGCACGTACCAATTTCGATTACGTCGTGATCGACTTGCCAAAAACAATGGTTGAATGGTCCGAAACCGTTTTGCACGCCGCGCATGTTTATCTCGTCACGCTTGAGCTCGACATGCGGTCGGCCCAGAACACGTTGCGTGTCAAACGCGCGCTTCAAGGCGAACAACTGCCGCTCGAAAAGTTGCGATTCGTTCTCAACCGCGCGCCCAGGTTCACCGATCTGAACGGCAAAAGTCGGGTCAAACGCCTTTCGGAAAGTCTCGGTATCTCAATCGAGGTGCAACTGCCCGACGGTGGCAAAGCCGTGTCGCAGACCACTGATCACGGTGTTCCGTTGGCAATCGGTATTTGCAAGAACCCGTTGCGTAAAGAGATCGCAAAGCTGGCCAAATCTGTGCACGAGGTCAATTCGGCCTCCGTGGCAGCAACCGCATAAAGGGGGGGCAGATGTTCTCTAAATACAAAAAGACAGCCGCCGCAGCGAACAAATCCGACGCAGGCGCTGCGGACAATGTCACCAGAATTCCAAACGTAGATGCAGCGTCAGAAGCGCCGCGCACATCAATGATGAAATCTGCACCTGTCAAGGCGGCTGTCGTCCCGCAAGACAAAGAGAAAAAGCGCAAGGAACGTCTCAGCGATATCAAGCTGGAAATGCACCAAGCGTTACTGGACAACTTGAACCTTGCAGCGCTCGAAAACGCAACTGAGCAGGATTTGAAGGCTGAAATCAGTTCCATCGTTCAGGAATCCCTCGACGAACTGGGCGTGATTTTAAACCGTGACGAACGCCAGACGCTGAACAAAGACTTGTTCTTCGAAGTCAAAGGCCTCGGCCCGTTGGAAACGTTGCTGCAAGACGAAAGCGTCAACGATATCCTTGTGAACGGCCCACAGCAGATTTTCGTGGAACGCGATGGTAAATTGCAGCTGACGGATGTGACGTTCAAGGACGAAAAGCATCTGTTGCGGATCATCGACAAAATCGTGTCCGCCGTGGGTCGCCGCGTTGATGAATCCAACCCCTATGTGGACGCCCGCCTTGCGGACGGTTCACGTTTCAACGCCATGGTCCCGCCGATTGCAGTGGACGGGTCACTTGTGTCCATTCGTAAGTTCAAAAAGGACAAGTTGGGCATTGATGATCTAGTGAAATTTGGCGCGTTTACAGAAGAAATGGCCGCCTATTTGCAGGCTGCTGTGTCCACGCGTCTGAACATCATCGTGTCCGGTGGTACGGGTTCTGGTAAAACGACCTCACTGAACGCACTGTCATCGTTCATTGATGACGACGAACGCATCCTTACGATCGAAGACACGGCCGAACTTCAACTGCAACAGACCCACGTTGGCCGGATGGAAAGCCGCCCGCCAAACGTTGAGGGCAAAGGTGGCGTCAGTCAGCGTGACTGTTTGCGCAACGCCCTTCGAATGCGCCCAGACCGGATTATTGTGGGTGAAACCCGTGGTGAAGAGGTCATCGACATGCTTCAGGCGATGAACACCGGCCACGACGGATCGATGACCACAATTCACGCCAACTCTGCGCGTGATGGTGTGTCGCGTCTGGAAAACATGATCGCGATGGCGGGTATTGAAATGCCGCTGAAAGCCACGCGTAGCCAAATCTCGAGCGCTGTAAACCTTATCGTGCAGGTCTCCCGTCTTCAGGATGGATCGCGCCGTATGGTATCGATTACCGAAATCACTGGCATGGAAGGCGACGTTATTTCCATGCAGGAAGTGTTCAAATATCAGCGTGTCGGCCTGACACCTGACAACAAAATCATCGGCCACTTTACGGCCACCGGCGTGCGGTCGCATTTCTCGGAACGGTTCAAGCTTTGGGGTTACGATCTTCCTGCTGCCATCTTCGAACCTGTCGCTGCGCAATAATCCGCACGTCAATCGGGGCCAATTAGGGTAAAAAACCATGACGCTTTCAGCAGAACCAATCATCTACGCCCTCATCTTTGTGGCTTGTATCGTGTTGGTGAACGGCATCTACCTCGTTGCCTTCGGCAAGAGCATCAACTTCAACAACAAGGTGAACCGTCGCCTTGAAATGCTGAAAAAGGGTGGCAACCGCGAGGAAGTTCTGGACCAACTCCGCAAGGAGATGACCCAGCACATGAATTCAAAGTCTGTTCCTTTGTACTCCTTGCTGGCGTCCAAGGCCCAGAAAGCCAATATCGCGTTCACGCCAAGCCAGTTGATGATGCTGATGGTGGTGACGTCCGGTGTGGCCTTTATGGGTCTGACCATTGGCACCGAAACGTCCCTGCCGATCCGCGCCGCTGTCGCCGTCGCAATGGGTATTGGTGGTGTGTTCATGTGGGTAGACGGCAAAGCCAAGAAACGCATTTCGATGATCGAAGAACAATTGCCCGACGCAGTAGAATTGATGGTGCGCTCCTTGCGCGTGGGCCACCCGTTCAGTTCAGCCGTGGCGATTGTGGCCAAAGAAGTGCCCGATCCGCTGGGTACTGAAATGGGCGTTATTTCGGACGAGGCGGCCTACGGTCGCGATATGGGCGAAAGCCTAAAACAGATGGCCGACCGGATGGATATGCAGGATATGCGCTTCCTCGCCGTGGCCGTCACCATTCAGGCAACTGCCGGTGGCAACTTGGCCGAGATTTTGCACGGACTGTCACAGGTGATCCGTGCGCGGTTCAAGCTGTTCCGCCGCGTCAAAGCCATTACCGCAGAAGCGAAATGGTCTGGCATGTTCCTGTCGGTGTTCCCGTTGGGCGCGCTGGTCATGATCAACGTGCTGCAGCCAACATATTATGACGCCGTCAAAGAGACGTCCGTCTTCATTCCTGCCTGCTTGGTCGTGGCAGCATTCCTTGTGGTGAACGTAATCGTCATGCGTCGCCTCGTGAACATTCAGGTATAATTGACATGGGCTTTCTTGATACCATTAACACCAAACTGATTGATCTTCTGGGGCCCCTCGGTCCGATGATCGCCATTCTGATGCTCGGCGTTTTGTTGATCTTGTTGGTGCTGCCAGCGATGCTGCAAAAGAAGGCAGATCCGCTTGATAAACTAAAGGCGTCAAACTATGCGCGCGACCTGTCCAGTCGGCCAGAAAAGCTGCGTGCAAGCCAAGGCACCGACAAGCTGGACAAGTATTCCAGCTTTTTGGAACCACAAGACGAAGAAGAATATTCCGCAATCCAACTGAAACTCATTCAGGCCGGATACCGCACAAAATCTGCCGTGAAGACCTATCACTTCACACAGTTCATGCTTGGCATTGTCTTACTTGTGGGCGGTATTACCTATGCGATCTATAATTCAGCCACCGGCGACCCAACCACCAACGCAACTATCATGTCGATCCTGGGGCCAGGCATGGCAGGTTATTATCTGCCCAAATGGTGGGTTGGCAAACGTCAGGCTGAACGCCAGCTTGAAATGATCAACGGCTTTCCTGACAGCTTGGATATGATGCTGGTCTGCGTCGAAGCGGGCCAATCGCTCGACCAATCGATCATCCGCGTGGCGCATGAATTGAAATCAGGTTTCCCTGCGCTGGCTGAAGAATATCAAATGGTCAGCCATGAAATGAAGGCCGGTAAGGACAAAACACAGGTTCTGCGCGATATGGCGGAACGGACTGGCGTGGCTGACATTTCATCCTTTGTGACCGTTTTGATCCAAAGTCAGCAGTTCGGTACGTCCATAGCAGAAGCGTTGCGCGTGTTTTCTGCTGAAATGCGCGATAAACGGGTGATGCGCGCCGAAGAAAAGGCCAACACCCTGCCGACAAAAATGACACTCGCGACGATGTTGTTAACAGTTCCGCCGCTTCTTATCATCCTGATCGGGCCGTCAATCTATAACATCTACGAAACACTGCAAACCGCCAACTTCTAAACGGCCCCAAAGGCAATCCATGTGCTGAAAATCGTAGCGATGTTAACAACCTTAACCGCCTTGACCGCCTGTGGTCAGGGCGCTTTTGCACCCACAGACGGGGACCGCGTCTTTGCGCCCGGCGTGGCGGGGTCGTCAGAAATTGACGGACTTGAGATTGGGCACCGCTTGATGGCCGCGGGCGAATATGATCTCGCGCTTCGGGCCTACACGCGGGCAGCGGGTCAACAGGGATTAAACGTTGACACCCTGTCCGCCCTTGGGTCCGCAAACCTTAAACTTGGGCGTCTTGGTCAGGCCGAAACGCTGCTGCGCCGCGCCGTGGACGAAGACCCGGGCTTTGCCGCCGCGTGGAACAATCTGGGCGTCATTCTGATGGAACGCGGCAAAATACCGGAAGCAGCACAGGTGTTTCGTCGCGCTTTTGCCACTGATGACGGCAATTCCGACGAAATTCGTGACAACCTGCGCTTGGCGCTCGCAAATTTTAACGATCTGGGCGATACTCCGAGACAAGAGAACGCACCGTTCCAATTGGTGCGGCGGGGTACGGGTGATTTCATCCTCCTGTCGACGCCGTAAGAGGCAGAGCAGTAAAAGGACGCACAAATGCGCCACCCTATTCTACTTTCGGCAGCCCTGATGGGTACGTTGGCTATGGCCGCGTGTGATAGGTCTGGCGATGCGCAGGTCGAACGTGCGTTGCAGGACGTCAACGTCATCGATGAAACCAACCTCAACGATGTGATGCTGACCGTCGCCGACCCAAACGAGGCGGTGAACTACTTTTTGCGCTCATCCACCAACGATCCGGGCCGCATTGATCTGATGCGCGGGCTCGCAATATCGCTGATCCGCGCCCGCCGCCCGTCTGAAGCTGCGACCGCATGGAACGCCGTCGTGAACCACGAAGACGCAACATTAGACGATACCGTTGATTTGGCTGACGCGTTGATCCGCAACAATGATTGGGACGGGGCCGAAGAAGTACTCGACACAATTCCACCAACCCATGAGACCTTCAAGCGCTTCCGCCTTGAAGCCATGGTTGCCGACAGCAACCAAGAATGGGCCAACGCGGACAGCTTTTATGAAACTGCTATTGGCCTGACGACGTCGCCCGCTGGCGTGCTGAACAACTGGGGTTTCTCCAAACTGACCCGTGGTGATTATTCTGGCGCGGAACGCTTGTTCATCGACTCCCTGCGCAATGACGCCGGTCTTTTTACCGCCAAAAATAACCTCGTTCTGACGCGTGGTGTGCAGCGCAATTACGATTTGCCCGTTGTCCAGATGACCCAGATTGAACGCGCACAATTGCTGCACACGCTGGCACTGACAGCGATCAAACAAAACGACATCACCATTGGTAGCGGACTTTTGCGCGAAGCAATCAACACGCATCCGCAGCACTTTGAAGCCGCCGTGCGCTCGCTTCGCGCACTTGAAGATAACGTGACGAACTAGTCGTGTTTGCATTGCCTGATGTCTCGGTCACGGTGACGCAGTCTATCGCGTTTCTAATCTTTGTCGCACCGCTGTGCATTTATGTGGCTTGGAACGATCTGCGGGCGATGAAAATCCCCACATGGTCGACCGACGCTTTGGCAATCGTGTTTGTCGTGGTCGGTATCTTCGTGATGCCGTTCACCGAATACCTTTGGCGCTACGTGCATTTCGGTGTGGTTCTTGTCATTGCGATCCTTGCCAATGCGATTGGTGCGATGGGTGCGGGTGACAGCAAATTTCTGGCCTCCGCCGCGCCGTTCGTGGCGCTAGATGATACCGGATTTGTGTTTATGTTGCTGGGAAGCGGCATGCTGGCGGGCCTGTTGATCCACCGCACCGTCAAGGCCATCCCAGCGTTGCGCAGTCTGGTGCCTGACTGGGAAAGCTGGGCACAGGGCAAACGGTTCCCGATGGGGTTCCCAATGGGTGCCGTGCTGATCGTTTATCTGGCGATCCCGCTGTTCTGATTACCCCAGTTGGTACAGGATATACAATTCGGTACGGCGGATTTCCGTAACACTGATCGCATCGCCCCGTTCCTTGATCGCCCCTAGGATCTGGTGCTGAATCTTTTGATCAACCGGACACAGCGGCACCAATAGGTAATCCGCATCCTCAATTCCGGGCAGCCCGCCATAATACCAAGGCGCGCCCTGATCCATCGGTTCAAGCGCGCCAAACAACCAATGACTTGAAAACACGTCAGCCGCGAACAACGATTTGCCGTCCGCCAAGCCTGCGTCTTCCAGATCGCGCACCATGGCGGCCATCACCATCGGCAGGCCGAGTTCGACCGTACAGATCGGCAAGGTTTCGCCCATGAAAACCAGCGGTTCATCGCGGTCTGGGTATGCAGGAAGGCCCGCAACATTCCCGTCCAAAGCTATCCGCGCGTCAACGCGGTTCACCCGCAAGTCGAGCGATTGCAGGTCCGTATGCACCCCGCCGCGCGGCAGGATCGGTGCGTATTCTGACACGTCAATGTTGAAGTGCCGATACGGACTATAGGCAAGGTTGAAAAATGATGGCGCGGTCAGTGCCAATGCGACCGCTGCCACCACCATAATACCATCGCGGAGGTTCCAGCCCCACCCGTTTACCACATCTGCCGCTTGGTCGCGCAGCGCCAACAACAAAACCGCCAGTAAAAGCAACCACTGCGGGTCATTCCCAAAGTTCTGGTACGTCACATAAAAGAAGCCGGGGATAAGCAAAAGCAGGACCAGCCCACCAGCCGCAACCTGCGCTTGGCGCAGAAAAATCACACCAACAATCGCAGCAATCGATCCACCCAAATAGGCCGGCGCGCCCATAACGGCCGTCAACGGTTCACCCGGTGCCGATCGCACTTCAGACCCAGCCACTGCCAGCAAATCCTGCGCGTAGGAGATCCAGTATTCGAACCCAGCGAACACAGTGATCGTGCCCGCCACGGCGACACCTGTCAGGACTGCATACAGCAGCGCACGCCTCTGCCCTGTCATCAACAAAGCAACCACGATCGGCACCGCGAAGGACACGAAATAGGTCATCTTGATCATCAACATGACGCAGATCATCGCCCCGATGATGATGCCGTCAATGCTGGAGCGACCACGACCGTCTTGATTGGTAGGTGGGATCAGTGCCGCAACAATTGCAACGAACGCCGCCGCCCATGCCAGACGGTTATAATGCATCGAAATTGAAACCGACCGCTGCGCCTCTCCGTGGACCAGCGCCAATAATAGCACCATGACAAACAGGCCAAACAGCGCGCCAAGCCATGGGGTCAGCCGCGACCAAGCAAGCCAGACAACCACGGGCAGAAAAATCAGCGCCGCGAAGACCTGGCTCCAGATCACCGCCATACCGATGCCAAATCCCGACTTCACCAACATCGCAATCGGCCAAAACGCCAACGCGCCAATCGGTGTCATGAAATCCAGATGCGGAGTCTGACCATCAGCCATGCGGAACACGATCTGCATCAAATGCAGCGTGTCACCTTCGTGTTTGCCAATATAGAGCCCACCCTTGAGGACAGACGCCCCCCCCATCGCCGCCAATACGGCGAAAAGGAAGGCTGTTAACGCTGCTGTCTTGGATTTGGTCATTTGGGCCTGCCTTAGGATCGGGTTTGTCCCTTTTTTCGACACAATAGTCAGGCACACCATCATTGCAAACCTTTCCCTGCGCGGGGCTGAATTCCAGCCTTGCTGCGCGGTTGGGTCACACAAACAACGCCGATCGGCACTGGAAACGGACAAAATGACATGAATATGCAAACCTCAGACGTCATGGCGCCACCCGCGCCCAAAACACTTGACGCAATGTCGCTGTCGCCAGTGATGATGCGCGACATTTTAATCAAGACAATGTTTCGCACCAATCTGGAAAACGTCAGCGCCATCGCGCGGGCTATTTGTTTGCCAGTCAACGTCACCCAGCAATTGGTCGACGGTTTGCGTGAACAAAAATTGTGCGAAGCGACGGGTACCCTGAACGCCAACAACAGCAACGAAATGGGCTATCAACTGACCGACATGGGCAAAGCCCGTGCATTGGACGCTCTGGCGCAATCCGAATATTTCGGTGCGATGCCCGTGCCGCTGGACGTGTACCGCGAACAGGTGACGCGCCAATCCATACGTAACATCCAAGTCACCCGCGACCAGCTGGTCAACGCAATGGGCCACCTGATTTTGCCGAATGACCTACTGGACCAACTGGGGCCAGCCGTTGGTGCGGGTCGATCAATTTTGATGTATGGCCCGCCCGGTAACGGTAAGTCCGCTATTTCAAACGGAATTCGAGACGCGCTTGGCGATAAGATTTATATCCCGCGCGCGATTGAATATTCCGGTCAGGTCATCACAGTCTTTGACCCGATTGTGCATTCGGCCGCCGAAGAGGATATCGATGATCCAAATTCCCTGCGCCGCACATCTGGCAAATTTGACACCCGCTATGTGAAATGCGAACGCCCAACGGTTGTAACGGGTGGCGAATTGTCACTGTCGATGCTCGATCTTGTCTACAACCCGACCGCGCGGACCTATCAGGCCCCTCTGCAACTGAAGTCGTCTGGCGGCATTTTTATTATTGACGACCTTGGCCGTCAGGCGGAACCGCCACAAGCGATTGTGAACCGTTGGATTGTGCCGCTGGAAGAAAACCGCGACATCCTTGCCCTACAATCTGGTGAAAAATTCGAGGTGCCGTTCGACACGCTCGTGATCTTTTCAACCAACTTCCACCCAAATGAACTTTTTGACAAGGCGGCCCTGCGCCGGATCTTCTTTAAGATCAAAATTGATGGACCAAACCAGGAAGATTTCTCAAAAATCTTCGCGATGATGGCACGAAAGAAAGAAATTCCGCTGGATGAGCCCGCTTTGGTGCATTTGATCCAAAAGAAATATCCAACGATTGATAATGTTTATGCAAACTATCAGCCAATATTCCTGATCGACCAGATGATCGCAATCTGTGAGTTCGAAGGCATCCCCTACCAGATGACGCCGGATCTCATTGATCGTGCATGGGCAAACATGTTCGTTAAAGAAGACGCCATGATAGATTAAACCATGCACGTGCCGCGGGCGGGTTGCACCTGCGGTGCGCAAGACAGAGGGGGACCAGTCCCCCGTCCTGCGGACTCCCCCTGCGGTATTTTTGAACCAAAGAAGCTAAAGGTGACTTGACCTTCGGGCGTCAGGGCGCACTTTTGATGGATGCGTGTTTTACCCCCCAAATTTGGTGATTGGTTCGCCACCAAAGGCTGGTCCATCCATCCCCATCAGGTTGAAATGCTGACGCGGGTGGATGAACCTTCGCTGTTGCTGATCGCGCCCACGGGTGGTGGTAAGACTTTGGCGGGTTTTTTACCGACTTTGGTTGAACTGGCGGACGGGGCGCACACCGGATTGCACACGTTGTATGTGTCGCCGTTGAAAGCGCTGGCGGCGGATATCAAACGCAATCTCGGCACTCCGATTACGGAAATGGCCCTGCCTATTCGGGTTGAAGACCGCACAGGAGACACGTCTTACACGCAAAAACGCCGCCAACGTGCAGACCCGCCACATATCCTTTTGACGACGCCAGAAAGTCTTGCGTTGTTGATATCCTACGAAGACGCGCCACGGATATTTGCGGGCCTGCAACGAGTGATCGTGGATGAGATACACGCGCTCGCCGAAAGCAAACGTGGCGATCAGTTGATGTTGGCCTTGTCGCGGCTGCAGATGCTTGCACAGGGGCTGCGGCGTGTAGGGCTTTCGGCCACCGTGGAAGACCCTGCAGCGATTGCCCACGGGCTCGCGTCCCATCCTGACCCCTGCCCCATTCTGCTGGCTGATCCGGGGCCTGATCCCGATATTTCCATGCTAGTCACCACGGAACGCCCGCCATGGTCAGGGGGCGGTGCGAAATATTCGATCCCTGCCGTGCTTGACCTAGTGAAACAGCACAAGACCACGCTAATTTTCCACAACACCCGCGCGCAGGCTGAGATCTATTTTCACAACCTCTGGCTTGCCAACGATGACGGGCTGGCGATTGGCATCCACCACGGCAGCCTCAGCCGTGATCAACGTGCCAATGTCGAAGCGGCGATGGTGCGCGGTGATTTGCGGGCGATTGTCTGCACTGGAAGCCTTGATCTAGGGATTGATTGGGGCGATGTGGATTTGGTCATCCAAATTGGTGCACCTAAGAACGTCAAACGCCTGATCCAACGCATTGGCCGCGCCAATCACCGATATAACGCGCCGTCAAAGGCCGTGCTGGTGCCGGCCAACCGGTTTGAAGTTGTGGAATGTGTCGCGGCATTAGAAGCCGCAAAAGAACATGATCTGGATGGCGACCCCAAAGGGGCCGGGCCGCGCGACGTGCTATGTCAGCATATCCTGATCGCGGCCTGTTCAGCACCGTTTGATGCGACAGCACTTTACCACGAAATCAAAACCGTCGGCGCGTTCAGTGACCTGTCGCGCGCTGCGTTCGATGATTGTTTGGATTTCTGCGCGACGGGGGGCTACGCCTTGCGCGCCTACGACCAATGGAAACGTCTGAAAGAAGTCGGCGGGAAATGGCAGTTGCGTGACCCACGCAGTGCGGCCCGTATCCGCATGAACCTTGGTACAATCTACGACGTCGAAACGCTAAAGGTTAAATTTCGCCGCTCTGCCAAATCACTGGGTGAGGTCGAAGAGGCCTTTGCCGCGACCCTGACACCCGGCGATACCTTCCTGATCGGCGGGCAAATTGTGCGCTATGAAGCGTTGAACCAACTCACCGTCGAAGTCAGCCGCAACACAGGCGGAACGCCAAAAGTTGCGACGTTTTTTGGTACGAAGTTCTCAACCTCGACCCAGTTGTCCCAGCGAATTCTGAAGATGTTTCAGCAAGATGGCTGGCCCGAATTACCCGACCATACTGTGCAGTGGCTAAATATGCAGCGTGACGTGTCCAAACTGCCAGAAGCGGGGCGAATTCTGGTGGAAACCTTTCCGCAAGACGGGCGCGAAAACATGGTCGTCTACGGCTTTGCTGGCGTGAACGCGCACCGCACACTCGGCCTCATCTTGACGCAACGCATGGAGGCAGCGGGCCTGAACCCGCTTGGTTTTGTTGTCACTGATTATGCGCTGATGATCTGGGGGCTGACGCCAGTGACGGACGTCGCGCCGCTGTTTGATCCTGACAATATGCGCGATGGGCTTGAGACATGGTTGCAAGGCAACGCCGTGATGAAACGCGCCTTCCGCATGGCCGCAACCGTCGCGGGCTTGATCGAACGCAACACGCGCAGCGGGCGTAAATCAGGGCGGCAGGCGACATTTTCCAGTGATATCTTGTACGATACCCTGGCAAAATATGACCCAAACCACCTGATGCTGCGGATCACCCGCGAAGAAGCCATGCGCGGACTGGTCGATTTCGGTCGCGTTGAGGAACTGTTGCAGCGCACCAAAGGCCGTGTCGATCATGTGGCACTGAACCGTGTAACGCCACTCGCTGCGCCGCTGTTCCTTGAACCCGGGCGCATCCCTGTGTTCGGCGAAGGCCGTGAACGCCTGCTGCAAGATCGCGCAGCAGAATTGATGGCCGAGGCAGGGCTGGCAGATCTGTAACGGGTTGATCGCCAGACCTTGTGTGAAAGCTGGACCTTGGGCGAAAGGCCCGTCATAGAACAGATCATGAACGATCACGTTTTCAACCTTGCCAAGGTCCTTTTGCACGCGCGCGCAGATGGGTCCCTGTGGTACCCTGCTGCGCGTATTCTATGCGTGTCCGACCTCCATCTTGGCAAGTCCGAACGGATTGCGCGGCGCGGCGGCACACTGTTGCCGCCCTATGAAACCCGTGAAACCCTGTGGCGGCTGCAAGAAGCCGTTGCCGCGACCGACCCTGTGGAAGTGGTTTGTCTGGGCGATAGTTTCGACGATCTGGGTGCGGCAAAATCCGTCAGCGATGAAACCCGCGCAACGCTGGCCCGTTTGCAGGCGGGACGTGAATGGATCTGGATCGAAGGCAATCATGACCCTGGCCCGGTGGATTTGGGTGGGTCGCACATGGCAGAAATTCAACGCAGTGCACTTACATTTCGCCATATTGCACAACCGCTGCGCGCAGTATCAGGCGAAATTTCGGGCCATTACCATCCCAAAGCCACCCTTCGCGGTGTGGGGCGCAGACCGTGCTTTCTACTGGATAAGGCGCGCCTGATTATGCCCGCGTTCGGGGCCTACACCGGTGGGATGTCAGCAAATCACGCGGTTTTGGCTGATCTGATGTCCACCGATGCGATTGCAATTCTGACCGGAAAACACGCCATGCCCGTTCCACTGGCCGCCTGTACCAGTCGTTAACTGAAACCTGTCCAAAAACCCTTTAGGCAGTCAGACCTTCCGGTTCCGCAAGATTGTTTGCACGGCAGCACGCCGTCACAGTATTGGCAAGCAGGCAGGCAATCGTCATCGGTCCAACACCGCCCGGCACGGGCGTGATCGCGCCAGCAACGGCCGCGCAGCTGTCATAATCAACATCACCAACCAGACGTGTGCCACCCTCTGGCTTGTCGATGCGGTTGATGCCAACGTCAATCACCGTCGCACCCGGTTTGATCCAATCACCGGGAACCATTTGCGCACGGCCAACGGCAGCCACAACGATATCCGCGCGGCGCACAACATCCGCCAAATCTTTGGTCCGCGAATGGGCAATCGTCACCGTACAACTGTCACCCAGCAAAAGCTGCGCCATCGGTTTGCCAACAATGTTTGACCGGCCAATGATCACCGCGTTCAGACCCGACAGCGACCCAAGTTGATCGCGCAGCATCATCAACGATCCCAGCGGCGTACAGGGAACCATGGCCTTTTGACCCGTGCCCAGCAGCCCGACGTTAGAAATATGAAACCCGTCAACGTCCTTGGCTGGATCGATGGAATTGATCACCAGATCGCTGTTCAAATGCTCCGGTAGCGGCAGTTGCACAAGAATGCCATGAATGGTTGGATCAACGTTCAGGCTTTGCACCATCGCCAGCAAATCCGTCTCAGACACGTCGGCGTCCATGCGGTGCTCGACCGACTTCATGCCAACCTCGACAGTCATTTTACCTTTGGATTTGACGTAGACTTGGCTTGCAGGGTCGTCCCCGACCAGCACGACAGACAGACCGGGTGTGATCCCGTGATCCGCCTTCAGCATGGCGACTTGTTCACCAACCAATCCGCGCACTTTGGCTGCAAAGGCTTTTCCGTCAATTACCGTGGCTGTCATCGTAGTCCCCTAAATTTTAGCCCCCGTGTGGGGACGGTGGGCAGGGCGCCTTTGGCATATGCCAAACAGCGACGTCCCGCCCTCAGTTTATTAAAATAGACCTTCGATTTGGCCGTCATCATTCAAATGAATGTTCTCAGCGGACGGCACGCGCGGCAAGCCCGGCATCGTCATGATCTCACCACAGACAGCCACCACAAAACCCGCACCCGCAGACAGACGCACTTCGCGCACCGGCACAGAGAACCCAGTCGGCGCACCGCGCAACGTCGGATCAGTTGAGAACGAGTATTGCGTTTTCGCCATACAAACCGGCAAGTTGCCATAGCCCTGTTCTTCCCACAACTTCAGTTGATCGCGGATTTTTTGATCCATCAACGCCTCGTCCGCGTGGTAAATGCGCTTGGCAATCGTTTGGATCTTATCGGCCAGCCTCATGTTATCAGGGTAGATCGGTGCGAATGCGCTGATGCCACTGTCGGCAATTTCAGCCACGCGTGTTGCCAATGCTTCGGACCCCTTGGATCCATGCTCCCAGTGCTGCGACAGGATCGCTTCGGACCCTTGGGTCTTCACATAATCCTTCACGGCCTGCACTTCTGCATCAGTATCAGTGACAAAGTGGTTGATCGCCACAACAACCGGAACCCCGAAAGATTTCAGGTTGCCGATGTGACGGCCAAGGTTGGCACAGCCATTGTTCACAGCCGCGACGTCTTCGTTTCCAAGATCTGCCTTGGCGACGCCACCATTCATTTTCATCGCCCGCACTGTCGCGACCAGCACCACACAATCAGGTGCCAGACCTGCCTTGCGACACTTGATGTTCATGAATTTCTCAGCGCCAAGATCGGCACCAAACCCTGCTTCGGTCACAACGTAATCGGCAATCTTCAGCGCCGTCGTCGTCGCGATGACCGAATTACAGCCATGCGCGATATTGGCGAACGGCCCGCCATGCACGAACGCCGGGTTGTTTTCCAACGTCTGCACCAAATTCGGCTGCATCGCGTCTTTCAACAGCACCGTCATCGCGCCGTCGGCTTTGATGTCACGTGCGAACACAGGGCTCCGATCGCGGCGGTAGGCCACGATCATGTCGCCAAGCCGCTTTTCGAGGTCTTTGAGGTTATTGGACAGGCACAGGATCGCCATGACTTCGGACGCCACAGTGATGTCGAAACCCGCTTCGCGTGGGAACCCGTTGGCCACCCCACCCAAAGACGCCGTGATCTGGCGCAAAGCGCGGTCGTTCATGTCAACGACACGACGCCACACAACGCGGCGAATGTCGATTTCCAGCTCATTGCCCCAATAGATATGGTTGTCGATCATCGCCGACAGCAGTGAATGCGCAGACGTAATCGCGTGGAAATCACCCGTAAAATGCAGGTTCATGTCTTCCATCGGCACGATCTGCGCGTAGCCACCACCAGCGGCCCCGCCCTTCATGCCAAAGTTTGGCCCAAGCGATGCTTCGCGGATACAAACAGCGGCCTTTTTGCCGATGCGGTTCAGACCATCGCCCAGACCAACCGTCGTCGTTGTCTTACCTTCGCCCGCAGGCGTCGGGTTGATCGCAGTGACAAGGATCAGTTTGCCACTTTTGTTACCCTGAACGGAATTGATGAACGACTGGCTGACTTTCGCCTTGTCGTGACCATATGGCAGCAAATCATCGCTGCTAATGCCCAGCTTCGCGCCAATCTCTTGGATCGGCTTCTTGTTGGCTTCGCGTGCGATTTCGATGTCAGTCTTGTAACCCATGGTCTTTTCCTCAGTTCATGTTTGATCGTCTGGACGAAGCGTCCGTTATGATTTGGGCGCACACTCATGATGTTGCGCTTTGGCACACCGTAAACACGGCAGTGACAAGATATGGAACGCGATAACGACAGTTTCGCCGTCGGAATCGGCGGACAGTCAGATTTGCAGGTTACGGCGCCCATTCTGGCTGGTCCGGGATATGCAAAGTCAGGACATCACCAACCACCACACGCCCCTCTGCCGCGACCCATGCCGTCACACCGCGACGGTCCTTGGCGGCAGGTTTAAACCCTTTCGCGCTGTCACCGTGGTCCACCATCAAAGATTTAGCCGGAAACAGGCAGGGCCGGTTTTCCATATCCACCGTCACCGTCGCGCCACTGGGCGCTTGTAGCCGCGAAGACGGTGGCACATGGCTAAAATCGGCAATGCCTTTGATCACCATCGTCGCGCCCAGACGCGCAGGGTCGACCGCATCAACACCCATCTTGGCGGCAATCTGGTCAAGCTCCTCTTGGCTCACGATGCTAAGCTGGCGTTCATTCTTGATCGACGTGCCTTTGGGGTATTGTGATTTCACACGCATGCAGGCGGGCCGCGTCAGACCGGCATGAAACGCGCCTTCGACCCCATCAAATGTCAGCTCCAACATGTCGCGGGCGGGTGCGATCAGCGCGTCGCGCACATCGGTCATCACGGCCCCCAACCAGACGATTTCGGCGGTGTAGTGGGTTCGCTTGAGTGCGGGCATGACGTCTCTCCTTTGTGTGCGAAAGTGGCGCGAAGCGGTCGCAGGCTCAAGCCAAATCTTGGCGGGCCCCTTTATTAATGCCAGAAACGAAAAACCCCCGAACCTTTCGGGTCGGGGGCTGTTTTTTTGTCATCGCACAATCAGCTTACACAGACGGTTCTGGTTCCATGTTCCCGTCGCTCTTAGGCTTGCGTGGCTTAGTCTTCGGGATAGCTGTAGCCGAATTGCCAGACACCGGTGGGATATCCATACCGTCATCGTCATCATCGCGATTCAGCGTATCACCCGCCATAACGCGCTTAATCTCGGCACCTGTCAGCGTTTCGTATTCCAACAGACCCTGACCAAGGCGTTCAAACTCGACATTCTTTTCCTTAAGAATTTCGAGCGCCTTTTGATAACCAGTCTCGATGAACGCCTTAACCTCGTCCTCGATCATGCCCTTGGTATCGGCCGAGACCGAAAAACCACCGGTGTTGCCGGAATATCCTTCGTGGGCTTCAGAATAGTCGATATTGCCGACCTTGTCGGACATGCCCCAGCGCATGATCATCGCACGCGCCAACTGGCTGGCCTGCTGGATGTCACCAGCCGGACCGTTGGACACCTGATCTTCACCATATTTGATGACCTCAGCAGCTTTGCCCGCCATCGTCATCGCCAAACGCTGGTGACATTCGTCGCGGAACATATTGAGCCGGTCCATCTCTGGCAGGCTCATCACCATACCCAATGCACCACCGCGCGGAATAATCGTGGCCTTATAGACCGGATCGCATTTAGGCATCGTTATACCAACCACCGCATGGCCCGCCTCGTGGTACGCCGTCATCTCCTTTTGCGCGTCCGTCATGATCATTGAGCGACGTTCAGCCCCCATCATGATCTTGTCCTTGGCGGATTCAAAATCGGCCATCGCCACAAAACGCCGACCAATACGGGCCGCAGTCAAGGCCGCCTCGTTCACGAGGTTGGCAAGGTCTGCACCCGAAAACCCTGGCGAACCACGTGCGATAATCCGCAAGTCAACATCGGGGCCGAGCGGCGTTTTGCGCGCATGGACACCTAAGATCTTTTCGCGACCTTTGATGTCTGGATTGCTCACAGTGACTTGGCGGTCAAAACGACCGGGGCGCAGCAACGCAGGGTCGAGCACGTCTTTGCGGTTGGTGGCTGCGATGATGATGACACCTTCGTTGGCCTCAAAACCGTCCATCTCAACCAACAATTGGTTCAATGTCTGTTCGCGTTCGTCGTTGCCGCCGCCCATGCCAACACCGCGCGCACGACCGACTGCGTCGATCTCGTCGATGAAGATAATACAGGGCGCATTTTTCTTGGCCTGTTCGAACATGTCGCGCACACGTGATGCACCCACACCAACAAACATTTCGACAAAATCAGAACCGGAAATCGTAAAGAACGGCACACCAGCCTCGCCCGCAATGGCGCGTGCCAGCAGTGTTTTACCCGTACCGGGGGGGCCCACAAGAAGGGCACCTTTCGGAATCTTACCGCCAAGCCGTGAGAATTTCTGCGGGTTGCGCAAGAATTCAACGATTTCTTCCAGTTCTTCTTTGGCTTCATCGATGCCCGCCACGTCATCAAACGTCACGCGACCCGACTTTTCTGACAGCATCTTGGCCTTGGATTTGCCAAAGCCCATCGCGCCACCTTTGCCGCCGCCCTGCATCCGGTTCATAAAGAAAATCCACACACCGATCAGCAACAGGAATGGCAGCAGACTGACAAGGAATGTCGTCAGGCCAGATTGCTGCTGCTCTTCAAACGTCAGCGGGACACCACTGTCGATCAACAGGTCCGTAACCCCTGTGTCCGCCCCGATAATCACTTGATAGGTGCGATTGTCCGACCCACGATAGAACAGCTTTTCGCCATCCACACGGGCCTGCGAAACTGCGCCTGCGTCAACCGCCTGCACAAATTCCGAATAGCTTTTTTCGTTGGTCTGCGTTGTTCCCTGTCCGTTGCCAAACAAGTTGAACAGCGAAATAACGAGAACGAAAAGCACGACCCAGAAGGCCAAATTACGTGCGTTGCCCAAAGCGACACTCCTTTAGAAATTCATTCGGAACACAAACCACTGGTCTGATTTCCACCCTCCTAAGATAGAGGCTTGGGGTTTGAGTTCAACGGGAAAGCAGGAAAGAAGCGAAATCCGCGACAATGCGCGCGCTAAATCCGTTTTGTAGCCCCGCGACAGGTGCCGCGATAAGCGTTTCTCCATCAAACACCGCAGGTGACGCCATAAGCGAGGCGCGAGGTAGGCCAGATTCGCACCAGTCGGGAACATCTTTCATCGTATCGCCAAGGGCGCGAATGGTCAAATCACCTGCCCTGTCATGATTTTGGTCTTCGCTCAGCGACCAACGCCCATCCCAAATTTTGGCAACATTTCGGTTGGACCACACGATGGGGCCTTCCACGGCATTGAGTTCACGCGAATAGCGCAGACCGCCATCCACCTTAGTCACAAAACACCCCGCAACGGTGTGCCTGTCTTGTTTTAACAATGCCACATCAAGATAGTTCAGCGCCATTTTACGCGGCGGATACCCCTCACCATTGATGTACCCAATGGCGGCCAATTGCAGACGACGCTCGATCTCCGTGTGAACCGGCGGGCATGATCGCGTTGGGATGATAACGTCGCCATGCTCGAACGTCACAACCCGCCGCGCCTCATCGGCAGCCCAACATTGCAACGCACTCCTGGCGCTCGACAGGAATGCTGCCGTGGATTTCAACGTTCCAACGTCGATCCCCAAAGGCGCCAAAGCATTAAGGATCTTGCGGGCCTTGGGGCGGGTCTGGGACAGATCTTCGTTGCTGGGGTCTTCTACCCAGCCCACATCATGGCGGCGCAAATAGTTGCGCAATTGGGCGCGTGGTTGCTCCCACAGCGGTCGCGCCCATTTCACACCGTCCCGATCAAACCGCGCGTCCATAGCGGCCAACCCATCGACACCTGATGTGCGCGCGAGGCGCATTAAAAACGTTTCTGCGATGTCGTCCGCCGTATGGCCCAGCATCATGTGTGCAATACCGCGCGACTTGGCCCAACCTGCCATCAACGCATAGCGCGCCTCGCGTGCGGCGGCTTGAACATTACCCTCAGCCAGCGCGCCGTCCCAATTCAAAACGCTATGGGAAACCCCCTGATCCTTGCAAAAGGCCGCCACGACTGCTGCTTCATCAGCCGCTTCTGCCCGCAATCCATGATCGACTGTCACAGCCTCAACGGTGACACCCACAAGGTTCGCCCACCAGATGCACATATGCAAAAGGGCCATGGAATCGCCACCACCCGATACTGCAACACCGATTTTCTTTGGCTCAGACGTCAAAAAAGCTGTGTCAATGGAATGGATCAGACTGCCGTCGTTCCCAAGTGGGATCAGCTGTTCACTGCTCAGCCGCACCCGAGCGTTGCCATCACGTCTTGCGCTTCGCCCACTTCCGGCGCCCCCGGAAACCGCGTCGCGACCTCTCCCAAAGTCACACAAGCGTCTCGTTGTTGGCCCAAGGCGGCGAGCGATCTACCAAGTTTGGTCAGCGCGGCAGGGGCCACCGGACCCTCAGGATTGCCGGAAAACGCCGCGAGATATGCACGCGCAGCATTCGTCGTTTCACCCATTTGTTCATACGCCTGCCCCCGCAACAAATTTGCGTCAGCGGCTACGGGGCTTCCCGGATAGGTCTCATTGAAGGTCGCAAGGAGGTCAACGGCGCCGCGAAAGTCACCGGAGGCGATCGCCGCCTGCGCCCGCGTAAAGTCCTCTTGTTCACCAATCGCCAACGACTGCCCGCCCGCCAAGGGCGTTTCAAGTGCAGGGCCAGTTGGTTCTACGTCAACGCCACCGAGGCTCGGAGTCTCACCAAGGGCGCCAATGTCACAGCCCGCCTCAAGCTCACACAACCGAAACTCCAGATCGCCAATGCGGTTGGTGCCGTCGCGCGTGATGCGGGTGATGCGGAATTCCAGATTTTCGGTTTTGGATGTCAGGCGTGTCAGCTCTGCCTCAATGGTATTCAATCGATCCAACGGCGTGGTTCCAGCGAACCCCTGCCCGGACAGACCGGACGCGACCAATTCAGCGCGCAACGCAGCCACGTCACCAAACAAGACCGACAGTTCAGCGCGGATATCTGCCAATGTCTGGTCTTGCGCAAAAGCCGCCCCCGAAGGGACGGCCATCGCGACAATAAGGGCTAGTGTTCTTAACATATTGTTCCCCCGAACGTACCGCATAGCTGAACCGAATTAGCTGCTTTGGCCCATTGAAATGATCGTCAAAGCGCGGCGGTTCTGTGCATAGCAAGATTCTTCAGAACAGACCGCAATTGGGCGTTCCTTACCGTAAGACACCGTTCGAATTCGGCTCGATGCCAAACCCTTAGAAATCAGATATTCGCGCACCGCATTGGCGCGACGTGCGCCCAGCGCAAGGTTATATTCACGTGTCCCTTGTTCATCGGCGTGGCCTTCGATCACGGCCAGATAGTCGGAATTGGTGGACAGCCAGCCAGATTGCCCGTCCAACGTATTACGCCCTTCGGCGGTCAGCGTGGACGTGTCGACCGCAAACATCACACGGTCGCCAATGGTCTGACTGAAAAACTGCGGGCTGGACGGGTCGTCGTTTCCGCCAAGTGTGGATTGGTCGATGTTGTTTGCACCGTCCTGACCATCTCCGTTGAAATTGTTGAATCGGTCGGCATTGGTACAGGCGCTCAGCGCGAGAACTCCGACAAACAAAGCCGCTGTGATAAAGTGTTTCATGGGTATATCCCGTTTTCTTTTATGTGCTCGATGACGCACCGTAGCACGCCTGATTGAAATTGAGAATCGCGAATACGTGATCACTGTTGTAGTGGCCCCCAGGACGGATCGGACCCGCCTTGTGGTGTGGTGACGCGTCGCAGATTGCGCCCCGTGATGTCCACGGAATACAGCCCCGTCGTGCCATCGGACCCTTGGGTTTCGCGTGAAAACATTATGACCCGCCCATTGGGGGCCCATGTTGGACCCTCATCCAAAAATGACGACGTCAACAGACGTTCTTCGGTGCCGTCCGTGCGCATCACGCCGATATGGAAACGCCCTAATTCCTGCTTGGTAAACGCGATCAGATCACCGCGCGGCGACCAAACGGGCGTGCCATATCGGCCATTTCCAAAGGAAATACGCTGCGGCTCACCGCCATTTGCGGACATCATATAAAGCTGCTGGGTGCCAGAACGATCAGATTCAAACACGATCTGGGACCCATCCGGACTAAAGCTCGGCGCGGTTTCGATCGCGGGCGTGTTGGTCAGACGCATGTTCTGACCTGTGGCCAAATCCGTGCGGTAGATGTCGGTGTTGCCACCGTTGGCCAGTGAATAAATCACCTGCCGCCCATCACGGCTAAAGCGCGGACTGAATGCCATTTCGCCATCCGCCGTCCGCATTTGTTGGCGCATCACGGTGGCCACATCCAAAATATTGATACGCGGAAATCCGCTTTCATAGCTGGTATAAAGGATTCGGTCGCCGCTGGGCGAAAACCGCGGCGCCAGAACAATCGTGCTGCTATCGGTCAGATACTGAACATTCGCACCGTCATAATCCATGACCGCGATCCGTTTTTCGCGGTCGTCCTTGGGGCCAGTTTCCGCCACATAAACAACCCGACTGTCGAAATATCCGGATTCACCTGTGATCCGGCTGTAAACGGCGTCGGCCACCTTATGGGCCATGCGACGCCAACCGCTCGCCGTGCCAGCAAATTGCAACCCCTCACCCATCTCAGCACCGCTGAACACATCATAAAGACGGAACTTTACCGTCACCTGATTGCCGTTCACCGCCACCGCACCCGTCACCAATGCTTGCGAATTGATCGCGCGCCAGTCGGCAAACGCAATCGGGCTGCCAAAACTTGCCGGGGTCGAAATAAACGCGGAACTCGGAATTTGACGGAACAGGCCCGTGCCGTTCAAATCTGCGGCAATCACGCGGCTGATGTCTGCGGCCATGCCGTCAGACCCGGCAACCTCTGCTTGGAATGTGGGCAGTGCGAACGGCAATGCCTCAATCACACCGTCGCGCAGGGTCAACCGCAAAGGTTCCTGCGCCGTCGCGGGCGGTATGAATGCAAAGGCGATGATAATCGCCGCGAAAAAAGTCATAAATCTGGTCATCATGTCGCCTATACTCACTGGATTGCCCGCAACTTCAACGGGGAGTTTTTAAGTGCGCGGATCACTGCGGGAATTCGGGGTATGGTTTGGGCGTGTTTCATCGTTGGCGCATCGCTGTCGGATCGACTGTTAAAATAACGCGCTGCCACTGCGCATATTGATCGCGCGGCAAATCATATCCGGTGTCACCTGAACACCGCAACAAGGCCCGCCGCGCTGCTTGAAAGGCGGCATCAGCGTCCGTCGCAGTGCCACCAGAAAAGCCATCAAGTCGAATGGATCCAGACACGGGGCGGCCATCGGGTGTCATGTCGAAAACCATATCAATGATTGTGTTTTGTGCGCCCGTGGACAGCGTGCCAGTGTTCCAACAATTCCCGATCTGGCGCAAAAATCCCGATTTATCGCCTTCCGACAACTGCCCGCCTGATAATCCCGGGTTTGGTGTCGACGTCGGGGTGCTGGTCGGCGTTTCAACGGCACCAGCAGCGGCCAAAGCTGCCACAACGGGATCAACGGCGTCTTCGGTCGGTGTTTCAACAACGCCAACTGCCGCCCGTTGTGGCCGCGTTTGTGGCCGCGATGAAATCTCAGGCGCAAAGCTTGGTTCTTCGGCTTCCGTTACGATCTGGTCTGCCGCAGCCTCTGGCGCAGTCGTTTCCGCAGCTGGCTCAACTGTTTCCTCAACAGGGGCCTCAACCTCTTCGGTCGCGGCCTGTGCCACCTCTGGTGCGACGGTGGCATCTGGTTCTGGCGGGGCGACAATTTCGGGTGCCACGCGCGGCGCGGCGCGTGGCACAGGGCGCAGGCTGGTGCCAAGTTCGGCAGACGGCGCTGGCGTGGTGATCTGCGGCATGTCCGGAATATCGGGGGCAACGTCTGTCACAACCGTTTCTGGCACTGTCAAATCAGGCGCTTCGGGCGGTGTTTCAGCGGCAGGCAGCGCGACAGGCGTTGGGACCTCTGCCACCTCGGGCGGGGTTTCCACCAATGGCACGGGTGGCGTTTCATCCACCACGGGCTGTTCAATCGCCGCCGGTTCGCTTGCGGGAAGGTCCGGCTGCACACCTTGCGTCAGCGCCGCAAATTCTGCACCCGACATGACGGACACCTCCATCACCTCGAACGGTGGCCGATCAGATGACATGCCCCAGCCCACGACCAGCCACACGACCAAAGCCGCGTGTCCCGTGCCTGAAAGAGTGGTTCCGATGCTCATTTAGGGCTCATCTGCGCCTACCCGTCTTGCCCGTCCAACGTCGGCCCGCCAATGTCTGTAACCAGACCGATATTGTTGAATCCGGCAGCATTCAGCGCGCCCATGATCTGCGCCACATCGTCCCACGCATTGGCGCCATCCGCCCGTAGGTATATCCGGTCGCCGTCACGCTGCGCCGCGATGCCCTGCAATCGCGCGATCAGGTCCGCGCGTGCGACAACACTCGCTTGGATCAGAACCTCACCCTGCGCAGTCAGTGTGACCGTTAAAGGTTCTTCATCATCACTCGGCAGCGCGTTGGCGGCCGTTTCAGGCAATTGCACCGGAACGCCGACAGTTAACAGCGGGGCCGCAACCATAAAAATAATCAACAATACCAACATCACATCCACAAACGGCGTGACGTTAATCTCGCTCATCGGCATAGTTCGGCGACCACGGCGGCGCGCACGACGCCCACCCCCGTCGCCGTCGGATTTGATGACACTACCAGCCATTATAAGCGCCCCGCCCCACGGATCAAAAATCCAACTGACGGCTAAGAATGGTCGCGAATTCATCGGCAAACGCTTCGTAGCCCCTGACAACACGGTCCGCATCTGCGCTGTATTTGTTGTAATAAATCACGGCAGGAATTGCCGCCATCAGGCCCAGACCCGTCGCCAAAAGCGCCTCGGCAATACCGGGTGCGACAACAGCCAAGTTGGTGTTCTGCTGCTCGGCAATCTCGATAAACGCGTTCATGATACCCATCACGGTGCCCAAAAGCCCGATAAACGGTGCAGATGATCCAACCGTCGCCAGCACGGTCAATCCGCGCTGCAAGCGTTCGGTTTCTTTGGCAATCGCCACGTCCATGGATCGGTCAATCCGCGCTGTGGCCCCTGCAATCAATCCACCGTCTTGTCGGTGCGACCTGCGCCATTCCAACATTCCGGCCGCGAATATCTTTTCCGACGACCCCTTTGGCGTGGCACCGATGCGGTCAAACAATTCGTCCAGCGGATTGCCAGACCAGAACGCCTCATCAAATATACGGGCTTCGGCGCGGGCTTTGCGATATTGAACCCACTTGTCGACGATCACAGCCCAGCACCACACAGATGCGATGATCAGCAAAATCATAACGAATTGAACGGGGATGGTTGCGTGGGCAAACATGCCCCACATTGTGAAATCTGTAGCTGCTTCCATAACGCCTGCTCTGCTCTAACGGACCGATTTTGGCCTCTGATTGGGACCAGATGTAGCCCAGCTTGCACAGAATAGCCAACAAAACGCGCATAAACTCGTAATTGGACGCGGGCTTTAGTTTAGATTTCGGCGAAAAGCCGCCGGAAGACGCGTAGGTGCGCCCGCTTCGTTAATCGCAACAATCGTGACAAGGGCGCTGAACAACACCTCACCGCCGCGCTCAACCGTTTGGCGCACGATCCATCGCGCTCCGGTGACGGCCTCAACAGCTGTCACCACGACCAATTCATCGTCGTATCGCGCAGGCGAATAATAATCCGCCTCGACACGGCGCACCGCAAACACCACACCATCATCACGTTTCATGGCCACCTGATCGACGCCCTTGTCACGCACCCATTCACTGCGGCCACGTTCAATGAATTTCAGGTAATTGGCATAATAGACGATGCCACCAAAATCTGTGTCTTCGTAATAAACCCGCAATGGAAACCGATGGGTCAATGCAAAACCTCAATCCGTGCGGCCAATCGCAACGCGTGGCTGGCGTCTTGTGCCACGGCTGGCATCACCGGGTCATAAACCGCACGGATCACACCCGCGATGTCGGGGCGCAAGACCGCATTGCCACCCGCCATCGCCAGTGGCGACGCATTCATAAACGCTACATCCGACCACAGCACAATGGATTGCACAGCTTGCGACAACGCCAACGTGTCGGCGGAAACCTCGCTCAACTGTTCATCCATGCGCAAGAATATGAAACAGGCTTGAATGGCACCTTGGTCATCAAACCGGAAAATCCGGTATTGGTTCGCGTCCGCCTTAATCAACCGTGCGACAAGTTCCGCCAATTCTGGCACCAATCGATCCAGATCCGGCACAGCCGCTAAATCACCCCACTCTCGGCAGAACAACATCATCACATTGGCGCCCAGTTCCGGGTCGGTCTCTGCCATTGTGTGGCGTGCCAAACCGCACACCGCCTCGAACGCGCCCTTCAAAAGGCTGATCGTGTCGTCCTCAACGCCGAACACTACAGGCACAATAGGGCGGCCCCAACGGGCACACAAATAGGTGCCATCAGCGCGGGTGAACAAAGGCTCAATATCAAAAACATCCATCATATTACTCTAGTTAAGGGATTTGCGGCCAAGTGAAAGGTTCCGCCTTCATCTTGGCCAATAAACTCGCCCCGCAGGGTCTTTACCCATCAAACAAATCGCTCGGCGGTTTTGGCGCAGCCATGCCCAAATGCGTCCATGCCTTTTGCGCCAACATGCGGCCACGCGGGGTGCGTTGGATCAGTCCCTGTTGCAACAGATACGGCTCGATGACCTCCTCCAACGCATCACGGGACTCACTCAAAGCCGCCGACATGGTCTCAATTCCCACAGGCCCGCCCTGATAATTCTCAGCGATCAACGTCAGGTACCGCCGGTCCGCAGAGTCCAGACCCAGATGATCCACCCCAAGCCGCGTCAACGCGCTGTCAGCAATGGCATGGGTCACTGTTCCATCGCCCTCAACAATCGCGAAATCGACCACGCGGCGCAGCAATCGGCCCGCAATACGCGGCGTGCCACGGGCACGTTTGGCGATCTCTTGTGCACCGTCCGGTGTCGCGGGCGCACCCATCAAACGCGCACCGCGCGTGACGATCTTGTGTAGTTCCTCAACCGTGTAAAACTCCAACCGCGTCGGGATACCGAACCGATCGCGCAATGGCGTCGTCAGCAGGCCCATGCGCGTCGTCGCTCCAATCAACGTGAACGGCTGCAATTCGATCCGCACCGTGCGCGCCGCTGGCCCCACACCAATCACCAAATCCAGTTCAAAATCCTCCAGTGCAGGATATAGGACTTCTTCCACCGCCGGATTGAGCCGATGAATTTCATCGATAAACAATACGTCCTGCGCTTCCAGATTGGTCAGGATCGCCGCAAGGTCCCCCGCCTTGGCAAGAACAGGCCCCGACGTCATGCGAAACCCAACACCTAATTCGCGTGCCATGATCTGCGCCAGCGTGGTTTTGCCAAGGCCCGGCGGCCCATGAAACAACGTGTGGTCCATCGCTTCACCGCGCCGCTTGGCAGATTCAATAAACACCGCCAAATTCGCCCGCGCTTCTGCCTGTCCAACGAACTCGGACAACATCTGTGGACGCAACGCGCGGTCGCCTTCACGGGCAACGTCTTCGGATTGGCGTTCGGGTTGCAGCGATGGATCCTCAGGCTCAGTCATCGCTTACCCCTTCGGTGCCAGCAATTTCAGCGCGGCACGGATCAGCACCGCTGTATCCGCCCCGTCATTTTCGACCGCCGCTTGCGCCACGGCACCAGCGGCATCTGACGGGCCATATCCAAGATTGCTCAACGCGGACAGTGCTTCGGATTGTGCGGCGCCGTTGCCCGCAGCAGGGCCATCATATCGGTCGACCAAGGCATCCGCATCGGCGTCGGTCTCTGCGTCAGCAGATACTGACGCCACCCCGCCCGCCGCAGACGCAGCCCCAGCTGCCGTTCCCGCCATGGCCATGACGCTATGCGCCTTATCCTTCAAATCCAGAATGACTTTCTTGGCCGTCTTTGGCCCGACGCCCTTTGCCGTGGCCACGGTTGCCCAGTCACCCATGGCAATCGACCGACTGACGCCATCTGCGCCCAGCGTGCCCAAAATCGCCAAGGATGCCTTCGCGCCGATGCCTTGCACCGACATCAACAAACGGTGCCATTCCTTTTCAACCAACGTGGTGAACCCGAACAATTGAAGCAGGTCCTCGCGCACCAGCAGGTCGGTATAAAGCGCCACCGCCTCCCCGACACGCGGCAGCGTTGCCATGACACGGTCGCTGACAAACACAATATATCCCACACCTTTGACATCGATCAGCACATGATCGGTGGCGCGGTATTCCAGCCGTCCTGCGATGCGCCCGATCATGCCACGTTCTCCTTGCGCGCCGCTGGCACGACTCTCTCTCTGGCCGACGCTGACTGCAAATGATGCGCATGGCAAATCGCAATCGCCAATGCATCCGCGCTGTCCGGCCCTGACAACATCACGCCGGGCAGCTGTAGTTTCACCATATGTGCGATCTGCGCCTTATCTGCGTGACCAACCCCGACAACGGCCTTCTTAATTGCGTTCGGGGCATATTCCCCAACCTCCAACCCGGCGCGCGCTGGTACCAGCATCGCGATACCGCGCGCTTGGCCCAGTTTCAGCGTTGCCGCACCGTTGGAATTCACAAATGTCTGTTCCACTGCGGCGGCGTCTGGCGCAAATTCTGCAATAACCGCTTCGAGCTGATCATGCAGCGCCAACAACCGCACCGCCAGGTCGCCCTTGCCCGACTTGCACACGCCGTTGGCCACGTGGCTCAGCCGTGATCCGTTTACCACAATCACGCCCCAACCCGTGTTCACCAGTCCTGGATCTATGCCCAATACCCGCATAACTGCCCTCTTTTTTTATTCATTAACCAACCGCTTAGCACAAAAGGCGAACACCCGCCAATCCCTCATCTTCATATGGGCCACAGGGGCATCACAGAACCGTCATATTCAAAGTCTGAAAACGTCATTCCGATCCACGCCTGCGACAATTACTCATGTTATTTTACAGCTTTATTACAACCTATTAACCCAAATCTCTGTCATGCAGAATGCGCATATCACCCTTGCTCAAATGGCACTGGTACGGCGCAGATAGACGACCTACCTGCCAATTGTCAGAAGACAGACAGAAACCGCGCCAGCCCACACTAATCAGGAGATTACATCATGGCCGCCATCGACTTCCGCACCGCAACCGTCAAATCCGGTTTTTCATTCGTTTCCATTATCGCCTCATTGGTGTCTTGGAATGACGCGCGCATGACGCGCAATTCGCTCAGCAAACTGACCACACGTGAGCTGGACGACATCGGCCTTGTACGTGGCGACATCGAAGCCATCGCAACCGGCACATTGATCCGCTAATTTTGCCAATCGGCGAAATGAACAGGTTAAACCTGTCACCACGGACCCAAACCCCAGAGGCCGCACCTCATTTCTGAGCGCGGCCTTTTTCGTGTTCCTGAGGAAGAAACGGAAATCGATGCGCCCTAGCGCTGGAAAAAATACTACGTCAGGTATCCGCCAAGCACAACTGTCACAGGTTCTTCTTGCATGATGACCGCGCCCGCCTGTTCAACCATGCTACCAATCCGAAGCGCATCGATCTTCAGCGCATAATTGCCCGCACCCATCTGCGCAAACAACAACGCTTTGAATGCTATAAACAAGGCGACGATAATCAGCGTGCCTTTGATCGGAAAACGTGGCCGCACAAGCCGCGGGCCTGAGCGGATCAGGCCATCACTGCCCACACGGTACACAACACCATTGCGGCGCGTGCGCGTTCGGTTGCGTACAATCTTGTTCAGGCGCTTATCCAAAGAAGCACTAATCGTCATGGGGCAGCCTAACGTTTAATTTCGGCCCCCACCGCACATCTCTGATTTCCCGTCCAAATCGGGCGAAAATGTGGCAAATCCTTAAAATTCAAATAAAAACCGGCTCGAATGCTGTTTTTCTAAGTTCCCTGCCGCAGGGTTAACGTGGTCCACTCAACAATCTCGTCACGATGTACCAGATTAAACCCGGATCGGGCATAAACCGCGATAATTTCGTCGGCTTGTTCGTTCAACAGTCCAGATAGAATCGCGAATCCGCCTGTTTTGGCGTTTTTTGCCATGTCGGGTGCAAGCATGACCAGCGGCCCCTTAAGGATGTTTGCGAATATCAGATCAAATGGGGCCGCGCCCGCCAGCGCTGGATCATCGAAACCGGCCGCCGTAACACACACCACCGCATCGCCCATGCCGTTTGCCGCCATATTTACAACAGCCACCCCAACGGCCACCGGATCAATATCGCTCGCAATCACGTTTGCATCCGTGGTCTTGGCTGCAGCCATCGCCAGCACCGCTGTGCCGCACCCGACATCGGCCACGTCTGCGAAACCGTGACCGTTGGTGAGCAGGCGATCAAACGCCCGCAGACAGCCCAGCGTCGTGCCATGGTGCCCAGTGCCAAACGCCATCGCCGCGTCGATCAGCAGGCCGACGCGACCCTCTGGCAGCGCATCGGCGTCATGTGATCCGTAAACAAAAAACCGCCCCGCCTCTACGGGCGGTAATTCACGTTTTACATGGGCGACCCAGTCGGTTTCCGGCAACTCGCTGATAACAAACGGCTTGGCCCCGAATGTCGCGGCCAGCAATGCGAGCGACACACCGTCAGGTGCGTCCACGAAATAACCGCCAACCTCCCACAAGCCGCTGTTGTCTTCGACTTCAAACACCCCGACGCCGGTCGGTGCAGGTTGCATGCCCTCCATCGCGCCGCTCATGACGTCAGCGGAGGATTTGCCCATCATCGTAGTAAATGCTGTGAATGTGGTCATGGTCTACTCCGCAGGATGTGGCGCACGCAGGCGTACAAAAACTGTCTCATTGCCATCTACCGGATGGCGCGGGATCATCAGCGCCAGCACGAGCGATACAACCGCCATGCCGGCTGCTGCCAGAAAAACCAGTTGCGGCGACGTCAGCCACAAATACCCCAGACCCGCCGGTAAAAACACCGCCGCAATATGGTTGATCGTGAATGCGACCGCCGCTGTGGGCGCAATGTCGCTCGGGTCGGCGATCTTCTGGAAATAGGTCTTCAGCGCCAGCGCGAGGCTAAAGAAAATGTGGTTGAAAATATAAAGCGCCGACGCTAAAACCACCCCCCAGCCAAAGAAATACAGACCGCCATACAGGAAAAAGATCACCGCCAACCCGACATATTCAAACACCAGCGCGCGGCGTTCGCCAAAAACCGCGACCGCTTTACCGACCAGCGGCGCGGACACCATATTGGCCATAAGGGTTATCAAGAACAGCGACGTAACCTCGTGCACCGCAAAGCCGAACTTCTCGACCATCATGAACCCCGCGAAAACCACGAAAATCTGGCGCCGCGCACCGGACATGAATTGCAGCGCGTAATAAAGCCAATAGCGTTTGCGCAGCACGAATTGTTTGCGCTGTGGGTTGGGGGCTTCAAATTGCGGATATGCAAACAGGCAGAACAGACCGATCAGCGCCGTGATCCCGCCCGACAGCCAATAAACGATGGAATACGACAGATCGAACGCCTCCCATGTCAGCACGATCAGCACATAGGCCAGAAACGTAGCACCCGATCCGGCGGCGATGATCCAACCCAATGTCTGCGGCGCGCGGGCCTTGTCGATCCATTGAAGCTGCAAAGACTGATTGACCGTTTCATAGTAATGAAAGCCAATCGAACTCAGCATCGTAATCGATAAAATCCCACCGATGGACGGAAATTGCGCCGTCAGCGCGGTCGCAACGCCAAGCATAACCAAGGCCACAAGCCCCAAGACCTGTTCGCGAAACAGCATCAACAGCACGATCACCCCAACTGCGAAAAATCCCGGAATTTCACGCACTGTGTGCAGCCAGCCGATGTCCGAGCCATCAAAATCTGCGACCTCGATCACGAAGTTATTCAACAGCGCCGACCATGTCGAAAACGCAATCGGCATCGCCGCCGCCATCAAGAACAACAGCGTCACGGGTCGGCGCCAAAAAGGCAGGCTTTGCGCGTCTGAAAGGGGGATGGTTTTCATCTCATAGCCTCTACGCCCGCCTCTGCGGATTGTCGAACCCACAAATGCACGTCAAATCGCGTCTAATAAAAGCTTTGGGGATCAATATCGATTGCCATGCGCAATTCGCCCCGCAGCTTGAACTGCGCCGCCCACGCCACCAATGCCTGTTGCAGGGGCGCGGATTTTTCCGCCTTCACCAACAACCGCACACGATGCCGCCCGCGTATCCGCGCAATCGGCGCAGGTGCGGGGCCGTAAACCTGCGCGCCAATTTTGCGCAGCGGGCCATCCATGCGGGCCATTTGCGTGCCCAGATCAAACACCTCTTGCACGTTGGGCGAACTCAACACGATCCCCGCCATACGTCCATAGGGCGGCACGCCGGCCGCGCGACGCTCGCCTGCTTCGGCAGCCCAAAACGCCTCCTCATCACCACCTAGAATGGCGCGAATAACGGGATGTTCGGGTTGGAATGTCTGCAACACCGCCTCACCCGCAATATCGGCGCGCCCTGCACGCCCCGCGACCTGACGCATCAGTTGGAACGTGCGTTCGGCGGCGCGTAAATCCGACCCTTGCAGGCCAAGGTCCGCATCAATCACCCCGACAAGCGTCAGTTTCGGGAAATTATGCCCCTTGGCGACCAATTGCGTGCCTACGATCACATCCGCCTCACCCCGCGCGATTGCTTGAATATGTTCCTTCAGTGCGCGCGCGGTCCCGTACAAATCCGAACTCAACACCGCAACCCGCGCATCTGGAAACAGCGCTTGCGCTTCTTCAGCCATGCGTTCAACGCCGGGGCCAACAGGGGCCAGCTTATCCACTGCCTCGCAAGACGGGCACACTGTCGGCATCGGTTTGGTTTCGCCGCATTGATGGCACATCAAGCGTTTCAAGAACCGGTGTTCCACCATCGTCGCATCGCAATCGTCACAGCCGATCTGATGCCCGCACGCCCGACAAATTGTAACCGGCGCATAACCACGACGGTTCAAAAACAGCAACGATTGCTCGCCCTTCTCCAGCCTGTTTTCAACCATTTTCTGCAACGTCGGGGACACCCAGCGACCGCCCGGCAAATCCTCAATTCGCATATCAATCGCGGACATTTTCGGCAGGACAGCAGCGCCGTATCGCGACGCCAACGTCACCCGCGCATATTTGCCAGCCTCAACGTTTGCCCACGATTCCAATGACGGCGTGGCGCTTGCCAACACCACCTGTGCCGCGTTCAGTGATGCGCGCAACACCGTCATGTCACGGGCATTATACAGCACACCGTCTTCTTGTTTGTAGGATGTGTCATGTTCTTCGTCGACGACGATCAGCCCCAGATTGCGGTACGGCAAAAACAACGCCGATCGCGCCCCGACGATCAGTTGCGCATCGCCCTGCCCGACCATGCGCCAGCAACGCCGCCGTTCGGTCATCGTCACGCCGCTGTGCCATTCAGCAGGCTTGCATCCAAACCGCGCTTCGACCCGTGTGAGGAATTCCGCCGTCAGCGCAATCTCGGGCAACAAAACCAAGGCTTGGCGCCCTGCGCGCAGGCATTCCGCGACGGCCTCAAGATACACCTCAGTTTTGCCCGATCCGGTGACGCCCTTCAGCAACGTGGTGCCATAGGTGCCCGACCGCACAGCCTCGCTCAATATCTTTGCACCAACCGCCTGATCGCTCGTTAATTGCTTGCCGCCATGGTCGGGGTCAAGGCGCGGGTATGGCACATCACGCGGCGCGTCTTCTTCGCTGACAGCACCCAGTTTGACCAAGCCTTTGACGACGGATGTCGTGACGCCAGCAGACTCCGCGATTTCTTTGAGCGTGAACGCCAAACCGCCGTAATCGCGCAGCACGCCCAGCACCTTAGCGCGCGCATCAGTCATGCGCGTCGGTTCATCCGACCCCAGCCGATAAACTTTGCGCATCGACGGCGCGTCCCCCAATCCTGGTGCGCGGGTCGCAAGACGCAACATCGCGTTCATCGGTGTCAGCGTATAATCGGCGGCTTTGATCAGAAATTTCCGCATCTCATCGGCCATCGGCGCAACGTCCAGCACACGGATCACACTGCGCACTTTTTTGTAGTCAAAGTCGCCCTTGCCCGCGCCCCAAACCACGCCCAGCACCTTGCGCGGGCCCAATGGCACCTCAACAAATGCGCCCAAATGGCAGCCACCTTCCGGGGCTTTGTAATCCAGCATACGGTCAATCGGCTGCGCGGTCTGCACGCCCACCAAATCACCTTCGTGGAAAAACGCCTGATCCATTAGGCGGCTTTGCGCAGCGTCGCCGTCAGCACAGCCATTGCAATCAAATCACCCACGCCAAACGCCAATGCCACACGGCGACCTTGGGTCAGTGCATAGGTCAAAACCAACACATCCCTAGGGCCCGGAACGATGACCAAAGCCACCGTCGCTGCGACGAATGTCATCCAAAGTGAAACGTCCATGCGGGGGAATCTCCTGAGAGCGGGGTTGCAGGCGCTATTAGACACCTGCGCTGGAACACACACAACCGCCCCTTCCAGTGCAGCCCACTTTACGCTATGCCAGCGCTGAACCCCGTTAGCCCTAACATCAGCCCCCCAAACCTCAGCAGGAGCAAAAACCATGAAATTCTTCGTAGACACCGCAGACATCGCCGCCATCAAAGAACTTAACGACCTTGGCATGGTGGACGGCGTCACCACAAACCCGTCGATTATTGCCAAATCGGGGTTGAACATCCTCGAAGTCACGAAAGAAATTTGTGACCTTGTCGATGGTCCTGTTTCCGCCGAAGTTGTCGCCACAGACGCCGAGCAGATGATCGCCGAAGGCCGCAAGCTGGCCAAAATCGCCGACAACATCGCCGTGAAAGTGCCGCTGACTTGGGATGGCCTGAAGGCCTGCAAAGTGCTGTCGGAAGAGGGGAATATGGTCAACGTGACGCTGTGTTTCTCTGCCAATCAAGCGCTGTTGGCTGCCAAGGCGGGGGCTACATTCATCTCACCATTCATTGGCCGCCTCGATGACATCAACATCGACGGGCTGGAACTGATCGAAGACATCCGCCTGATCTATGACAACTACGGCTTTGAGACGCAGATTTTGGCCGCGTCCATCCGCAACGCCAACCATATGTCCGAATGTGCGAAAATCGGTGCGGACGTCTGCACCGCACCGCCGAATGTTATCAAAGCCATGGCGAACCATGTGTTGACGGACAACGGGTTGGCTGCATTTCTTGCAGACGCCAAGAAGGCGAACATCAAGATCGTCTAGTTTTGCGCGTGCCGCGGGCGGGGGCCCAGCGGGTTGAAGTTTGCTGCGCAAAATTCAACCCGCTGGGCAAAGATTGGTATTTTTGAACCAAAGAAGCAGGGTCACGTTCACATCAATGTCGCCCTGCAACACTTTGTATCGGGGATAAATAATCCTAGCCGGATCACACCTGCGTCTGCTAAACTCTGTTTCAACCAATGAGATGAGATGAGTATGAGCAGCGATCCACTTCTGAACGCCCGCATTTTGAACGATGACGTTCGTTCTAGAATTATGTCTGATCCAGCCGCTTTGCTGGAAGATAAGGACATTATGCGCGCCCTTGTCGCCGCGAATGAGAAAACCAGGGGCGGTAATATTGTCGATCTGCGCGGCATCGCGATGGAACGGCTTGAGTCGCGCCTTGACCGCCTTGAAGACACGCATCGCAATGTGATTGCCGCAGCGTATGAAAATCTTGCCGGAACGAATCAGATCAACCGCGCAATTTTGCGGATGATGGATGCGACCCAGTTTGAACCGTTCCTGCGCGATCTGCGTGGTGAAGTATCTGACATCTTGCGCGTCGATGCGGTGCGCTTGGTGCTGGAATCAGCCATACCGGACGCCGACCCTGCAATCTCGCGGCTTGGCGATGTGCTGTCGGTTACCGAACCGGGCTTTGTGCACGACTACATCACCCATGGCCGCGCCGCCCCTGCGCGACAGGTCACGCTGCGCCAGGTCCGCACTGACGACACAGCGCTTTTTGGCGACAAGGCAGATTATATCCGCTCTGAGGCGTGCATGAAGCTTGACCTTGGTGAAGGGCGCCTTCCGGGTATGTTGATTTTCGGGGCCGAAGACCCGCACCAGTTCACACCGCAACAGGGCACTGATTTGCTGACGTTCTTTGCGGGCGTTTTTGAACGGGTCATGCGGCGCTGGTTAAGCTGATGGGTCGCGGTTGATGATCTCACCTGCTATGTCATCCGCGTTGGGCGACTGGCTGGATCATAAACGTGCGCTGAACGGGGCGGCCAGCAACACCATCACGGCCTATCAGACCGACCTTTTGGGGTTCCTGAATTTCATGACCTCCTATTACAGCGGCGCGCAGGGTTTGGGGCCGATTTCACGCATCACTGTCAGTGATATGCGGGCATGGATGGCGTCAGAACGCAGCCGCGGTGTTGCTGCGCGATCCTTGGCGCGCAGCCTGTCGGCGGTGAAATCGTTCTACCGTTGGCTGGCGGATCGCGAAGGATTTGAACCCACCGCCGTGTTGTCGACCCGTTCGCCCAAATTCCAAAAGAAACTGCCACGCCCACTGGCTGTCGATGCGGCCCGCGCCATGATCGACACCGTGCAATTGCAAGCGGGTGAGCCGTGGATCGCCGCGCGCGATATGGCCGTTGTCACGCTGCTTTACGGCTGCGGCTTGCGGATATCTGAGGCGCTAGGCCTAATCCCCGCCGACGTGCCCCTGCCCGCGACACTGCGCATCATCGGTAAAGGTGGCAAAGAGCGCCTTGTGCCGGTGATCCCCGCTGCGCGTACCGCCGTAAATGCCTATCTGGAAGCCTGCCCGCACCCGATGGACGCGGATCAGCCGATCTTTCGCGGTAGCCGCGGTGGTCCGCTGTATCCACGCGCCATCCAGATCGTCATGGCAAACGCGCGCATGCAACTTGGCCTGCCCGCCACGGCGACACCACATGCCATGCGCCACAGCTTTGCGACCCATCTGCTGAATGCCGGTGGTGATCTGCGATCCATCCAAGAACTGCTTGGCCATGCCTCTCTGTCCACCACCCAAGCCTACACCGCCGTTGATACCGCGCGTCTAATGAAGGTCTATGATGCGGCGCACCCTCGGGCCCATCCGCGCGCCGCTAGACAATCACCGACGATCCCTGACTTGCCCTAGCCTCCCCATTCGGTCATGACATCCAAATGAATGCACAAGCCAAAGCCCTTTGCGTCCACTTTCTGACCGCCACAGGCGCAGTTTTTGCGATGCTTGCCATGCTCGAAGCGATCCAGAAAGACTGGCCATCGATGTTTGTCTGGCTCATCGTCGCCTTTGCCGTTGACGGGATCGACGGCCCGCTGGCACGCCATTACAACGTCAAACGATACGCGCCACAGTTCGACGGTGTGTTGCTTGACCTGATCATCGACTACCTCACGTATGTGTTCATCCCCGCCTACGCACTTTACGCATCCGGCCTGATGGATGGCTGGTCCGGCTGGGCGGCCATCATTGTGATCACCTTTGGATCAGCGCTGTATTTCTGCGATACGCGCATGAAAACAAACGATAATTCCTTCTCCGGCTTTCCGGGATGTTGGAACATGCTGATCTTGGTGTTGTTCGCATTGTCACCGCCGTGGTGGGCCTGCCTTGCCCTTGTGGCGGTTCTCGCAGTGGCGATGTTCCTACCGATCAAGTTTGTGCACCCTGTGCGCACGGACCGCTGGCGCGCGATATCTCTCCCCATGGCATTGGCATGGACCGTCTTTGCAGGCTTCGCCGCTTGGGAAAGTTTCGATCCCGCGCCCAGCGTCTTTTGGGGCTTGATGATCACGTCGATCTATCTGCTCGGCGCTGGCGCTGTGCAGCAGGTGCTACACGGACAAGACGGGTAAAGCCGCTAAATCAGAAAGCCACCGGCACGTTCATGGCGCAGCAACGCAACTTTTGTTTCCACGCCACCTTTGCCGGAAAACCCTGTCAGACCTTTGGCCCCCATCACGCGGTGGCACGGAATAATCACCGGCACAGGATTGCCGCCACAGGCTGATCCAACGGCTTGCGCTGATTGGTCCAGTGCTTTTGCGATATCGCCATAGGTCACGGTCTCACCAAACGCAATTGCAGACATCTGACGGCACACCGCACGCTGAAAGTCCGATCCACTGACGCGCACTGGCAGATCAAACACCTCCAACGCGCCAGCGTCATAGGCCCGCAACTGCCGCGCGGCCTCGCGCAGCAGCGGCGTTTGATCCACGCCAGCGCCGTCCCACGCAACACGCACAATCGCGCCGTCTTCTTCATAAACGGTCAAGGGGCCAAATTGCGTCAGAACGGTGAGGCTGGACATACCCCGCCCTCACCAATTCTGAGCGTCATAGCAATCCGAATCCTGCGCCTTTAGCCCAGCGCAGTTTCGCAGCGCGCACAAACGCCGGAATGGCTGTGCGTTCCAACGTCTGGCAGGGTTTTCCAACAGCGTTCGCATTTGCTGCCGTCAGCCATGGCAAACACCACGCCAACGCCCGCCGTATCATCCAGGGCAAACGCACCGTCCGGTGCCGCCCCCTCAACAATTGTGATCTGGCTGGTAATGCACAGGTCCGCGAACGTGTCAGGGTTGCTGATAATCGCCGCCAGTTCGCGTGACAAATACACCGTTGGGGCGGCTTCCAATGACGACCCGATGACTTTGGCCGTGCGCTGTTCTTCCAGCGCACCTGTCACCACACGACGCACCGCGCGCACAGTTTCAGACCGCGCCGCCAGCGCATCATCACGCCAACCACTTGGTGTGTCTGGAAAATCAACCAAATGCACAGATGTGTCCGCGCCATTGCGCTCCAACCAAACCTCTTCCATCGTGAATGTCAGGATCGGGGCCAGCCATGTCGTCAGACGCGCATACAAATGATCGAGCACGGTCAGCGCCGCGCGGCGACGATCCGTATCACCATCACAGTAAAGCGCATCCTTGCGGATATCGAAATAGAACGCCGACAGATCCAGCGTGGCAAAATCAAAAATCGCACGGAACACACCTTGGAAATCGTACTTCGCATAACCTTTGCGCACGACCCCATCCAGCACGGCCAATTTATGCAAAATCAACTGCTCAAGCTCCGGCATATCGTCGCGTTCAACGGCCTTAGACGCATCGAAATCACCAAGTGATCCAAGCATATAGCGCACCGTGTTGCGCAAACGGCGATAACTATCCGCGACCCCTTTCAGGATCTCATCCCCGATGCGCTGATCATTGGTGAAATCAACCTGCGCCACCCAAAGCCGTAAAATATCCGCGCCATATTGTTGCACGATCTTTTCGGGCACGATGGTGTTGCCAATGGATTTGGACATCTTCATGCCCTTCTCATCCAGCGTGAACCCATGGGTCAATACACCGCGATAGGGCGCGCGGCCAATGGTGCCACAGCCCTGCAACATCGATGAATGGAACCAACCGCGATGCTGGTCGGTGCCTTCCAGATACAGATCCGCCAAACCGTCCTCGGACCCATCGGCGCGGTCGCGCAGCGTGAACGCATGGGTCGATCCGCTGTCAAACCAAACGTCCAGAATATCCATGACCTGATCGTAGTCATCATGGTTGTGATCATCGCCAAGGAACCGCGCCTTCGCACCGTCCTTGTACCACGCATCCGCGCCCTCAACCTCAAACGCCGCCAAAACCCGCGCGTTGACTGCTGAATCACGCAATAGATAATCGTCGTCCGTTGGCTGCCCGCCCGTCTTGGTGAAACAGGTCAACGGAACACCCCACGCGCGCTGGCGTGACAGCACCCAATCGGGCCGCGCCTCGATCATCGCATACAAACGATTGCGCCCCTTTTGCGGCGTCCACGTCACCAATTCATCGATTGATCGTAACGCGCGTTCGCGAATGGAAGTGCCATAGGTGTCCTGCCCATCGCCAACGGCCTTATCGACGGCCGCAAACCACTGCGGCGTGTTGCGATAGATGATCGGTGCCTTGGACCGCCAAGAATGCGGGTAACTGTGCTTGATCTTGCCACGCGCCAACAGCCCACCCACTTCGGCCAGTTTGGCCATGACAGCGGCATTAGCATCGCCCTCCCAATCGCCCTTCTTGGCTTTCTCGCGCAGAATGCGTTTGCCACCAAAGAACGGCAGATCTTCGCGGAAACTGCCGTCGTCCATCACGTTATAGGTGATGACCTGCTGCAACATCCCAAGATCACGATACAGCTCGAATTCCTCCATGCCGTGGGACGGCGCGCAATGCACAAACCCAGTGCCTTCGTCGTCGGTCACAAAATCAGCGGCACGGAAATCCCGCAGGTCGTCCCATTCGCCGTTTGATCCTTCGGCACCCGCCAATGGATGGCGCAACGACAGCCCCTCAAACTCGGATGTTTCGACGCCGCGCACACGGTGCCACATGGTGTCGTCAAGGCGCGCTTTGGCCATCACATCCGCCACCGATTTATCGGCAAGGATGAATTTCTCTCCCACGGTTACCCACGACTCCTCCGGCGTGGCGATAATCTCATAAAGCCCGTATTCATAGCCCGCGCCGTACACGACCGCCTTGTTGGACGGAATCGTCCACGGTGTCGTCGTCCAGATCACAACCTTCGCATCGCGTAAATCTTCTGCGATCTCGAACAGTGTATCTGCGAAATCCGTCACCTCGTCCAACATCGCCAGCGCCTCACCGCCGTCGTCCGGCACGACTTTGAACTTCACCCAAACCGTAAAGCTATTCTTGTCATGGTATTCGACCTCGGCCTCGGCCAGCGCGGTTTCTTCAACCGGCGACCACATCACCGGCTTGGACCCCTGATACAGCGTGCCGTTCATCAGGAACTTCTGAAACTCCTCCGTGATCACCTTTTCAGCGTGGAAATCCATCGTCAGATACGGCGTGTCCCAGTTGCCAGTGATGCCCAGCCGCTTGAACTCTTCACGTTGGATATCAACCCAACCTTTGGCAAATTCACGACATTCCTGCCGGAACTCGACAACATCGACTGCGTCCTTATCAAGACCCTTCTCGCGATATTTCTCCTCGATCTTCCACTCAATCGGCAGCCCGTGGCAATCCCAACCGGGGATATAACGCGCGTCTTTGCCCATCATCTGCTGGGATCGTACAACCATGTCTTTCAGGATTTTGTTCAGCGCGTGACCGATATGCAAATGCCCGTTCGCGTAGGGCGGTCCGTCATGCAGCGTAAACGGCGCGCGCACCTCAGACTCACTATTTTCGCCCGTCCGGGCGAGGGCGGCTTTCTCGCGCAGCTTGCCATAAACGTCCATCTCCGCCCAGCGCGCCAACCATTCGGGTTCGCGTTTGGGCAGGCCCGCCCGCATCGGAAAATCGGTCTTTGGCAGGTTCAGCGTGGACTTATAATCGGGTGTATCGGCTTTATCGGCGCACATGTGAGGCGTCCTTCGGGTCAGTCATTTCGGGAATTTTTTCAAGAACTTTGAATGGCTCGGTGCGAATCAAACAGACACCTTTAATCCGGCGCCTGTGGGGTCACAGCGCCGGCGATATAATTCGAATAATTTGGATCACGCAGGGTGTCATATGCGGCTTATAAGCACGCCAGCCGCTGCGGTAAAGTCCGCCATTGATCGCGCCGCCCCCTGCTTCATCGATGCGCCTTTATGCATCTCCATGCATACGCCCAGTGCACAGGCGGTGTACGCTGTGTGCCACATGATTTCGGGGACTTTAAGACCATGCGCATCGCCATTATCGGGGCCGGAATAGGCGGGATGGCAGCGGCCAGTTTGCTCGCAAATCAGGGCCATGAGATCACGGCTTTCGATCAGTTTGACGCCCCGAAACCTGTCGGGGCCGGTCTCGTCATCCAGCCCGTGGGTCAACAGGTTTTGGCTGATTATTTACCTTCTAACGCCTCGATACGCGCCAACAGACTCGCGTTCTCTTCGCGGGCTTTTTGCGCCATCGTGCGCACAGCCTCAAACTCCTCGCGGGTGACAAAATCACGATCCGCCAACCAGCGGTCCACCATCGACGACATCGCGGTCTGCGCTTCGTCTTTGGCACCTTGGGCGACGCCCATAGCGTTGGTCATCAGTTGTGAAATGTCGTCAAAGACCTTGTTGCGGCTCTGCATCGTAAATCTCCTATCTACTATTACTCATAATATGGGCACCCTTGCGCCTATAACAACCCCGTCAGCGTGGTTGACATCGACGCCCCCTGCGTCAAAACAGAACCCATGTTGGCAGTCATTCCTTTCCCCGATATCTCACCGGTGATTTTCGCAATCACGCTCTTTGGTTTCACATTTGCACTGCGTTGGTACGCTTTGGCGTATATTGTTGGTATCATCATCGGCTGGTGGATCGCGGTGCAAGCCAGTAAGCGCATCACGCTTTGGACCGATCACACCCCTCCCTTAACCCGCGACCAGATCGAAGACCTGCTCACGTGGGTCATTATCGGTGTTATTGCAGGTGGTCGGTTTGGCTATGTGCTGTTTTATGGCAATGGGCAGTTCGCTGATGACCCGCTTTCTGTCTTCCGGATCTGGGACGGCGGCATGTCATTTCACGGTGGATTCATTGGTGTTTGCGTCGCCGTTATCGCCTGTTCGCGCCGCTACGGTGCGGCCTTGGGCGATGTGGCCAATATCCTCGCGCTGACCGCGACACCTGCAATTTTCCTCGTTCGGCTTGCGAATTTCATCAACGCAGAACTTTGGGGCCGCGCCACCGACCTGCCTTGGGGCATCAAGTTCCCATCCATGTGCCAAGATACGTCGCTACAGCTTTGCACGACCGTTGGCGAATGGTTTTACCATGGCGATGAACCCACACGTCATCCAAGCCAGCTTTATGAAGCTGGGCTTGAGGGGCTGCTGCTCGGCGCGATCATCCTGTTTCTGGCATTCCGGCGCGACTGGTTGAAACGCAAATGGTCGCTTGTTGCTGTCTTCTTGCTTGGCTACGGATTGTCTCGCTTTGCGGTAGAATTTGTGCGCCAACCGGACGCGCAGTTTATCAGCGCCGACAATGCTATCGGCTGGGCCTACGATTTTGGCGCATGGGGCTTGACCCAAGGCCAAGCACTGTCGATCCCGATGATCCTTGGCGGCCTGATCGTCATCCTCCTCACCCGTCGCGGAAAAAAATCGCGCCGTGACGCCAATGACCAAGCTTAATGACCTGATTGCTGCGCGCATTGCAGCAACAGGGCCAATCACACTGGCCGACTATATGGCCGACGCTTTGATGCATCCCAAATACGGCTACTACGCCACCCGCGATCCACTGGGTGCGGCGGGCGATTTCACCACCGCGCCTGAGATTTCACAGATGTTTGGGGAACTCATAGGGCTGTCACTTGCGCAGGCCTGGATCGATCAAGGTCATCCCAGCGCCTTTGCACTTGTTGAACTCGGCCCCGGTCGCGGCACCTTGATGTCCGATATTCTGCGCGCCACGACATCGGTGTCGGGCTTTGCCGACGCCGCGCAAGTCCACCTGGTCGAAACCTCCCCCACACTGCGCCACGAACAGGCGACGCGCCTCAACGCCCGACAATCTAAAGTAACTTGGCACGACGACATCGGCACGCTGCCCGACCTGCCCCTCTACCTTGTGGCCAATGAATTCTTTGACGCGCTCCCAATCCGACAGTTTCACCGTGCCGCACTTGCAGACAGGTTTGCAGATGGGGCTGTCTGGCGCGAAGTGCAGTTCGGCCTTCAAAACGATACTTTGGTTGCTGGCCTGTCCGCCGCCGCACCGATTGCATTTCTCGATCATCGCATACATGACACCAACGTTGGCGACGTTGTCGAACATTGCCCTGCTTTGGCGGCCATTACAGAAGACATCGCCAACCGCATCGCCACGCACGGTGGCGTCGCGCTGATCATTGATTATGGTGACTGGCGTTCGCTTGGCGACACGCTGCAAGCGCTGCAAAACCACGCGGCCGCCGATCCCTTCGCCCACCCCGGCGAAACAGACATCACCGCGCATGTCGATTTCGAAGCCATCGCCATGGCCACAACATCGACAAACGGCGGCGCGAAATACACCCGCCTCACCACCCAAGGTGTGTTTCTTGAACGCCTCGGCATCACAAAACGCGCCCAAACCCTCGCGGCGACCCTAAGCGGCGACGCGCTTGAAACCCACATCGCCGCACACCGCCGCTTGACGCACCCGTCAGAAATGGGTTCGCTGTTCAAAGTACTGGGATTGTACCCCACCAACGCTCCGCCTCCTGCAGGACTGGAACCATGACGCTCGAAATCATAACGTCCTACAGCCTTGCGCCCTTGCGCCACGGGTTTTTCACCCGACGCGGCGGTGCGTCTTCTGGCGTGTTCAGAGGGTTGAATTGCGGCACCGGAAGTTCTGATCAACATGACGTCGTCACGATCAATCGCACCCGTGTCGCTGACGCCATGGGCCTTCCGCTGGATGCGTTGATGGGCGTCCACCAAATCCATTCGGCAGATGTCATCACCCTCACGCAGCTAACCGCCGACCGCCCCAAGGCCGACGCGCTTGTCACCGCGACCCGCGGCATCGCACTGTCGGTTCTGGCCGCTGATTGCCAGCCAGTGCTGTTTGCCGACCACCACGCGGGCGTCATTGGTGCAGCACACGCCGGTTGGAAAGGCGCGCTTGGTGGTGTCCTTGAAGCGACGCTTGACGCCATGGAAGCCTTGGGGGCGACCCGCACCAACACCCACGTCGTCATCGGCCCGTCCATCAGCCAGACCGCCTACGAGGTTGGACCAGAGTTCTTTGAAGACTTCATCGCCCAAGATCCCGACTTCGCCCGCTTCTTTGCAAACGGTAAAAACGGCAAATACCAATTCGACTTGCAAGCCTTGGGTCTACATCGCCTGCGGCAAGCTGGCGTCGGATCGGCGCAATGGACGCGCCACTGCACCTACGCCGACCCCGATCGATTCTACAGCTACCGCCGCGCGACCCATCATAAAGAAGCCGACTACGGTCGCCTGATCGCCGCGATCACCTTGGGGCCAGCAGACTAATCTAGACAACAATGCGGCAAAACCTGCCACACCTTCGCCAAACTCAAGACGAAACAATCTGCCCCAAATAGGGCGGACTGTTTACGAATACCCAAAAATATCCTTATTTGGTTGGGCGCAGCAACCGCGCGACATCCGCAACAGGCTGCGCCACATTTCCTGCGCCATATCCTGCAATTTTTCTTAAAATAATCGCAAACAGCCCAACTCATGCCCTTTTGCGCCGTCAATTTAGACCGATTAAGCAAGATATCACATATTAAGGATAACCCATGACCAAGACACCCCGTTGGATGCAATCCACCATTGCCGAAGCCATTTCCTGCACAACCAAAATGCCGTGGGAGCGTGGCCAGCGCCGCGAGGCTTTCATGGCCAGCCGCCGCGCTGTCGCCGCCCTCGCTGATATTGACCTGCGCACGGTGCGTCCCGCTGCATAAATAGCCCGACATTGCTGGCGCCTCCCTGCCAGCCAAGCAATCGCAGCCCCTGATGCATTCTGCTGGGGCGGCGATTCGGTTTGAAGGGTCATTTCGTCAGTGTCCCCGCCGCGCACTGATCGTGAAATATGGCGGCTGCGTTTTCGGTCCGTGAACAATCCGCAGCAATTTGCGTTGATTGGCCCCAAACATCGCCGAAAATCCCGAGATGTTTGACCGGACAGATCACATTCACGCATAAGCGTCCCAACTAAACGCTCCTCAGATGTTGTTGGCGGGGGCCAGCTGATGATGTGACAACCTGATTGGTGATCGCATGATGAAAATGACCCCCAACGCCGCCGCTGGACTCGCAGTGGCAAGGGACAAAATACCGGTGGCCTCCTCAGCCCGATTTACTCAGCAAGACAGACGACCTCAGCGCGCGAAGACTCTTATGCGCCGATACGAGGTCGTCCATCTGCTTTCCAATGGCGATATTGATGATTTTTCCCGCATTGCTCCGGCACACCACGCTTTTGAAGACAGCTTCGGCTCTCTTGCCCGAGGTGCGCTTTTGAAGACTGATCGCGGTGTGGTTGCGATTGAAGACATCCTACCAGGTGACAAGGTGAAAACCGCTACCAACGATTTTCAGACCGTCTTTTGGCGTGGTGCTATGACATTGGTACCCGGTGCGCCCGGTCAGGACGCCCGCATGGGTAAAATGATTCGGTTTTCAACTGGCGCTCTTGGCATTGGTCGCCCGATGCCAGACCTCCTCGTCGGTCCGTCTGCGCGCCTGTTTCAGCACTCTGCAGCTTTGCAGCGGGTCACGGGCCACGTGGCGGCTTTTGTGCCGGCAGTGGATTTTGTTGACGGTGTAAATATCGTCGAAGTGCAGCCACAAACGCCCGTTCAGGTGTTCCAGCTTGGCTTCGCCGCGCACCAACGCATCGTTGTAAATGGCGTCGAAGTTGACAGCCAGAATCCCGGTGCGCGCCACGAATTGGGCCTGCGCGGCAACATGGTTGATCTGTACCTGGGCCTGTTCCCACACATCGAACGGATTGAGGATTTCGGGCTGCTGATGCACCCGCGCCTGTCGCTGCATGATCTACATTTTGGAATCGTGGCGTAGGGCAATGCGGCGCGGATCTCAACAAAACCGAGGATCACGCCGCTTACGCGTCCCTCTTTAGCCGTTCTTCTAGCACATCAAACGGCACACCCGGTTCATCCTTGGCACCGCGGATCACCAGCGATGTCTTCACACTCGCCACGTTGTCAGCCGAAGTAAGCTGTTCGGTCAGAAAATTCTGGAACGTGCGCAAATCAGGCGCGACGCATTTCAGCACGAAATCCACTTCGCCATTCAGCATGTGACATTCGCGGACCAGTGGCCAACCTTTGCATTTCGTCTCAAACGCGTTCAGATCAACCTCGGCCTGTGACACCAGCCCGACCATCGCAAACACCTGCACCTCAAATCCTAATTCGCGGGCGTTCACATCGGCGTGGTAGCCGCGAATGAACCCCTGTTCTTCCAGCGTGCGGACACGTCGCAAACACGGGGGCGCGGAAATACCGACCCGTCTGGCCAGTTCAACGTTGGTCATCCGCCCATCCGCTTGCAATTCGGACAGGATCATCCGGTCAATATCGTCTAATTTCTGCCCAGGCATGTTGCGCATATCCCCTTGTCGCTATCGCGTTTCATACGCCGAACGCCAAACCTGCGCAACAATATTTCGCAACGCCGCAACAATCCTTCGCGCAATGATAAGTCCGCGCCACCCCCCCTTTTCCCCACCGCCGCGCGGACGTATACGGCCAATAACTCCAAAAGGATCCCAGCACATGGCCGAGACACGCAAAACCAAAGTTCTTATCATCGGCTCCGGCCCTGCGGGATACACCGCTGGCGTCTATGCGGCCCGCGCCATGGTGAACCCGATCCTTGTGCAAGGCATAGAACCCGGCGGCCAGTTAACCACCACAACGGAAGTTGAAAACTGGCCTGGTGATACTGAAGTCCAAGGCCCCGATCTAATGATCAAGATGGAGGCACATGCCAGCGCGATGGGTTGTGAAATCATTGGTGACATCATCACAAGCGTCGATTTTTCAAAGCGTCCGTTCATTTGCCAATCCGACAGCGGCACTGTGTACGAAGCTGATGCCATCATCCTTGCGACAGGCGCGCGGGCAAAATGGCTGGGCTTGGAGAGCGAGGAGACATTCAAAGGCTTCGGCGTCTCCGCATGTGCAACCTGCGACGGTTTCTTCTATCGCGGTCAGGAAATAATTGTGGTCGGCGGTGGCAATACGGCTGTCGAAGAGGCGCTGTTCTTGACCAATTTCGCGTCCAAAGTCACGCTGGTCCACCGTCGCAATGAATTGCGCGCAGAGGCGATCCTGATTGATCGTTTGATGAAGAACCCAAAAATCGTCCCACTTTGGGATCATCAGCTTGAGGACGTCTACGGCGGTGAAAACCCGCTGGGCGTTGAAGGCGTCAAAGTGAAACACGTCAAAACCGGCAAGATTACTGATATCGCAGCCAAGGGCGTGTTCATCGCCATCGGCCACGCGCCCGCCAACGAATTGGTCAAAGACGTGCTAGAAACCCACATGGGCGGCTATGTCGTGACCAAACCGGACAGCACCGAAACCTCAATCCCTGGCGTGTTCGCGGCGGGCGATCTGACCGATCACAAATACCGCCAAGCGGTGACATCGGCTGGCATGGGCTGCATGGCGGCATTGGAAGCGGAGCGGTTTTTGGCCGCGAATGCCGTGGATGAACACGTGCAGGCGGCTGAGTAATTTCGGCGCTGTGGGTGATGTCGGCTGAGAGCCCTCTTTACTGAAATTCTGTGATACGGCGCATGTCTGCTGTCATGGTAAAGGCACAAACCTTCAACAACTGATAAGGTTTTTAGCGGGGTTTGTGGTAGCGGATTGTTGGGTGGTTTGGGCATGTGCCAATAACGAGGGTTTGTTGAGCGCCTACGAATGGTGGTCTCGCCACTCTTTTGCTCTTATCCGAAGAGTGGCTATGTCTCGATCCTCTAAGAAGGGCCTGATATAGTCGATATAGGCTCTTACTATGTCCCTTGCATTGTCTTGTTTGGAATTACTTGGATTCAGATTGGGGGTGACAACACGAAGCTTTTCTAATTCTGAGAAAAGCCGTTTAACAGTCGCTTGTAGTCCATCTGATGGTTCACGCAAACTACTTAGGCTTCTGGAGTTATGCAGGCGGACTAATACATCCGTCGACAGAGACTCCAGCTTATTGAACTGCTTTTCTGTTTTTGATAGTGCAGCTTTCGCCGAGATTTGGAGTTTATGAAGAAATACGCCTGTTGCAACTCCAAGAAGTGTGCCGGACATCCATGGAAAGGCTGCTTCACCCAAAAGATCAACTGCGAAGTTATAGATGTATTCAAATACGTGTGAAAACGACGAAGCCCACTCTTTGTCTTTCATCCATGTTGATAAAGATGGAGCAAAGAACATCGTCCAAAAAACTTTGTCAGCTAAAAATATTAGGGATTTTTTTCATTAGGTAATTCCCAGAAAATTACGTTCAACCTTCCAGAAGCTTGACGATGAGTTACGTCATCCGTAACGAGTTTTTGCCGCAAACGATAGATGTGCCGTTCTGCTGCAACTGGCCTATCAGTTTTGGCTCTTGGCAGACCTTCGCCTCGCTCGCTAAACATCGCCGAAAACCACCGTTTGTTGAACGACTTCACGGCAATCTATATTGGTACGTTTGCAGCAAAGGTCAACTTTGCCCCCCCCTCAGCCCATCATCTGCTTTGATGCAAACAACACACTGCTTCCACCCCGACCCCAAATTTGTTCTAGCCTGAACAAACTTTATCTGTATGTTCATCCGTGAACAAACACCGAGTCGGGTCCATATGGCTATGTCATCCACCAAAATCACCTCTGAACAACAGGACCAGATGTTCCGCTTGCTCAGACAGGTGGATATTGCGCCAGATGCGTCCCAGCGGGTGACGGCGGCAGCCATCGGTGTCTCTTTGGGCCGTCTTAACGCCCTTCTGAAACAAGCCACCGATGCGAAACTCGTTAAAATTACTGATCGCAACAGCCCAGACAAACGCGCCCGCGTTGCCTATGCGATTACAACCCGTGGTGCGGCTGAAAAGAACAAGCTCACCGAACAATTCCTCGCGCGGAAATTCACTGAATATGATGCGCTTCACGCCGAACTGACCGGCACGACGTCAGGCCTTTCCCCGTTTAAGCACAGGACCAAGTTGATGCAAAATAACCTCGCCCCGATCCCCGAATTGTTTGTTTCCTACGAAAGCGCGCAAAAACTCAAAGTCGACGCCGCTGATTTGACAAGCCACGACCTGACACCGCGCCAGATCTGCGATCTGGAACTGCTGATGAACGGCGGCTTCAACCCGCTAAAGGGTTTCTTGACCGAAGAAGACTATAACGGCGTGCTCGACAATATGCGCATGGCCGACGGTACCCTTTGGCCCATCCCGATCAATTTGGACATCTCTGAAGACTACGCAAACACAGTCGAAGTCGGTCAAGATATTGCCCTGCGCGACCAAGAAGGCGTGATCCTTGCGACCATGACCGTGACCGACAAGTGGGCGCCAAACAAAGCGCATGAGGCCGAAATGGTCTTTGGTGCAGACGACGATGCGCACCCAGCGGTAAACTATTTGCACAACCAAGCAGGCAAAATCTACCTTGGTGGCCCCATAACAGGCATCCAGCAACCCGTGCACTACGATTTCCGCGGCAAGCGCAACACACCCAACGAGCTGCGCGCGTTTTTCCGTAAAATGGGCTGGCGCAAAGTGGTCGCGTTCCAAACACGCAACCCGCTGCACCGCGCGCATCAGGAACTGACATTCCGCGCCGCAAAAGAAGCGCAGGCAAACCTGTTGATCCACCCTGTCGTGGGCCTCACCAAACCCGGTGATGTCGACCACTTCACCCGCGTGCGCTGCTATGAGGCCGTCCTTGACCAATATCCCTCATCTACAACATCGATGTCGCTGTTGAACTTGGCGATGCGCATGGCGGGTCCGCGCGAAGCAGTTTGGCATGGTTTGATCCGCAAAAACCACGGCTGCACGCACTTCATCGTGGGCCGCGATCACGCTGGCCCCGGCAACAATTCCGCAGGTGAGGATTTTTACGGCCCATACGATGCACAGGACCTGTTTCGCGAACATCAGGACGAAATGGGCATCGAAATGGTCGATTTCAAACACATGGTCTGGGTCGCCGAACGCGCGCAGTACGAAGCCATTGATGAAATTGAAGACAAAGAAAACGTCACGATCCTCAACATCTCGGGCACCGAACTGCGCCGCCGTCTGGCCGAGGGCCTGGAAATCCCAGAATGGTTTTCCTTCCCCGAGGTCGTCAAAGAATTGCGCCGCACCAAACCGCCACGTTCTAAACAGGGTTTCACCGTGTTTTTCACCGGCTTTTCCGGGTCTGGTAAATCCACCATCGCGAACGCCTTGATGGTTAAGTTAATGGAAATGGGTGGCCGTCCGGTGACGCTGCTTGATGGTGACATCGTGCGCAAAAATCTGTCTTCCGAACTCGGGTTTTCCAAAGAACACCGCGATCTGAATATCCGTCGCATCGGCTATGTCGCGTCGGAGATCACCAAGAATGGCGGCATCGCGATCTGTGCACCCATCGCGCCCTACGCCACGACGCGCCGCGCGGTTCGTGAAGACATCGAAAGCTTCGGTGCCTTCATCGAAGTGCACGTCGCGACAACGATTGAAGAATGCGAAAGGCGCGACCGCAAGGGCCTTTATAAGCTCGCCCGTGAGGGTAAGATTAAGGAATTCACCGGCATTTCAGACCCCTACGATGTGCCAAAGAACCCTGAGTTGAGCGTGCAGACAGAGAACATCGACGTCGACAACTGTGCGCATCAAGTGATTTTGAAGCTTGAAAGCCTGGGATTGATCGCGGCTGAATAAAGGGTTTGCGTCGCAAACACCGGATGGCAGTCAGTGAAGTCTCTTGGGGATTCGCGTCGCCACACAGGGCTTAAGGCTAGCAACGCTCGCCAAAATAGAAAAGGCGCTGACTGCGAGGTCAGCGCCTTTTTTGTTGGTGAGCCGTAAGTACTGAGTGGTCCAGCAAAATTGGACAGCGCGCTAAGATGTATCCAACCTTAAAGTCAGGACTGCGCAAGAGATTTCAGCCAAGCACAAAGTCCATCCGACGCAGGTGACGACCTGGAAGCGCCAGGCGATTGATCACCGCCCCCTCTGGGGAGATTGCTTTGCAATCACATGCAGAGCAATGGAAGGGTTCCGATCAGAACGCGTGATCAAAGACTGGATTGGATTCTACAACACTGAGCCGCCCCATTCCACTCTCAACAAAAGATTTCCAGACGACGCATTCTTTAACATAAGACCAGCCCAAAAGGCGGCATGAAACTGAACCAGTTTACATCTTAGCGAAGCTGTAAACCCGTCCGAATAATTGGCGCCACATCAGGACTACGATTGGGCATTCTGCGCCCTTTGGCTAAACAGCCGACAACGTCAATTACCCCAAGAATTTCACTATTCAGTGGACGGTCACTGGCCGCATATCGTTCTGGCGTGCCAGCGTGAACGCCATTTTGCGATCCGCCACCAACGCCAGTTGCTGGCCGTCGCTGTCATGGACCGCAAACAGCTGTTCACGGTTCCCAGCAGCGGCACGGACATCATCGGGCAGGCCCGCAACGTCAACGGATTTCACATAGACAACGCGGTCATTATTTTTGACACTCAGTTCGGCAAAATTGAATTTGGTATCCATGACTTAGCCCTTTTTTATGTTAATCGTTTGCACAACTGAATCAGGCGCTGCCCGCGTCAGATCAACGTGCAGCAACCCGTTTTCCATGATTGCCTCACCGACAACGACCCCTTCGGCCAACACGAACGAACGTTGGAATTGCCGCGCCGCAATGCCGCGATGCAAGAACACGCGCCCTTCGCTATCATCACTTTGGCGGCCACGGATCACCAGCTGATTGTTTTCAACCGTGATGGCCAATTCATCGTCGCCAAACCCCGCGACTGCCAGCGTGATGCGGTAGGACGTGGCGGATGATTGTTCAATATTATAAGGTGGATAGCCATCATTGCCAGATTTGGCGGTCCGTTCAACCAGCCGCTCCAACTCTTCAAAGCCAAGCAGGAACGGATGCGTTCCCAAGGTCAATTTCGTCATACGACACGTCCTTACTTAAAGCGACAGTCTGATACCTGGCCCCGTTTTGGCGACCACAGATAAAATATGGGGATCATTTGGGTGGCTTGCAAGTCCGCACTGCGCGGTTTCCCTTTGCGAAATGCCACTTTGCGCTTACATTCAGACCTCTGGGGCACTGGCGCCAACAATAAGATCGGATTCGGTATGAACAGCAGCGCGCGCATGGAACAGCTTGATGTCTTGCGCATCGAGCTTGGCGTTTTTCGCCAGGAACACCGCGATCTGGATGATGCAATTCACGCGCTTCAGGAAACGGGCAAGGCCGACATGCTGACCATAAAACGCCTAAAGAAGCGAAAATTGGCCCTGAAAGACAAAATTGCAGTTCTCGAAGACCGGATTATTCCCGATATCACGGCCTGATTGCACCCCGCTGTCGCCACGCTATAAAGCCCCCTCACGATGAAAGGCGCAGATATGACCCCATCCGTCGGCATTATCATGGGCAGCCAGTCCGACTGGCCTACTATGCGCGAAGCAGCGACCATTCTGGATGAATTGGGCGTGACATATGAGGCGAAAATCGTCTCCGCCCACCGAACCCCCGACCGCCTTTGGTCCTATGGCAAAGACGCTGCACCACGTGGCTTGCAAGTTATCATCGCAGGCGCTGGCGGTGCTGCACATTTGCCTGGCATGATGGCCTCAAAAACCCGTATTCCGGTGATTGGCGTGCCCGTGCAAACCAAGGCCCTGTCGGGCGTCGACAGCCTGTATTCCATCGTGCAAATGCCCAAGGGCTTCCCCGTTGCGACCATGGCAATCGGGGCTGCAGGTGCGGCCAACGCTGCATTGTTGGCCGCTGCAATTCTTGCTTTGCAAGACGCGGACCTCGCCCAACGCCTTGACGCTTGGCGTGACGCGCTGTCCGCCTCAATTCAGGATGAACCGACCGATGACTGATCCCCAAAATCACGTGCTGCAAACTGGCGCAACAATTGGCATCCTTGGCGGTGGTCAGCTGGGCCGCATGCTCTCTATTGCGGCCTCCCGCCTCGGCTTCAAAACCTGCATTTTTGAACCCGCCGGCGACTGCCCCGCGTCGCACGTCGCAAATTACCACTACAAGGCGGATTATTCCGACACCGACGCACTGACCAAATTCGCCAACGCCTGCGATGTCATCACGTTTGAATTTGAAAACATCCCGACCGACGCGCTTGATATTATCGAAGCAATCACGCCGATCCACCCGAACCGCGCAGCACTCGCCACGTCACAGGACAGGTTCTCAGAAAAGAATTTCCTGACCCGCATCGGCTTGCAAACCGCCCCCTACGCGGCGGTGGAAACTGGCGAAGACCTCGAACAAGCGATCGATCAAATTGGCATACCCGCGATCCTGAAAACCCGACGCATGGGGTATGACGGCAAAGGCCAATCGCGCCTGATGTCACCCGATGACGCGGTCCAAGCGATGACAGACATGGCTGGTGCACCCGCCGTGCTTGAAGGTTTTATCAACTTCTCTGTTGAAGTGTCCGTCATTGGAACGCGCAGCGCAAATGGTGCAATCTCGTGCTTTGACCCCGGTGAAAATGTGCATCGGAACGGCATCCTGCACACCACAACCGTGCCCGCCAAGCTAACGCGCGCCCAGCGGACTGATGCCGTCCTGCTGACTGCTAATATCTTGAATGCGTTGGATTATGTTGGAACTATGGGCGTTGAACTCTTCGTCACTCCAACCGGCTTCATCGTCAACGAAATTGCCCCCCGCGTGCACAATTCCGGCCACTGGACGCAAGCAGGCTGCGCCATTGATCAGTTCGAACAACACATCCGCGCTATTGCGGGCTGGCCGCTTGGTGACGGCAGCCGACATTCAAATGTCATCATGGAAAACCTGATTGGCGACGATGTGAACCGTCTGCCCGATATTGCCAAGACCAACACCGCGATCCACCTTTACGGCAAAGCCGACGCCAAACTGGGCCGTAAAATGGGCCATATCAACACGGTTACGGGGGCGTCTGCCTAACGCTTTCTTCCTAAACCTGTCTTTGCTTCAAAACATCCCGGGGGGGGGCCGTCGGACGGGACAGCGCCCTCTTTCCTTGTACCACTTTGCCAGCGAGCGACCCGCAAAACCGCTATTGAAACCCCAGTATCACACCGCTCAACGTCAGGTCCGGATCAAATTGACCGTCCTTCAAAAACGCCATGGCTTGGCGCATCACCAGTGGATTGTTCATCATAAACGAATGGGTCACCGGCAAAGTCAGATGATCCGTCATCCCGTCCAGCCGCGTTGATGCAACGCTCACTTTTCCATCATCGGGTCCGTCAATCAGGCTTGAATAATACGCATTTAACGACCGATCCCCCGCAATAATCCCCAAATCAAACCCCTGCCACCGCAGGCTGATCGGCGCACCATATTCGAGCGCAGCACCAGTGCTCAATTCCATACCGGCAGGCCCATTCATCCACTCGAATGGCTCCAATTCTCCAAGAATATCAACCAGTTGCGATCCATCATTCGGTGGCCCCATCATCACGACACGCCCCATCACGTCGGGGCGTCCATCGGCCAGATAGACACGCACCAGAATACCGCCCATCGAATGGGTCACGAAATGCACCCGCCTGTGGCCACACCCCGCCACCGCTTGCGGCACGTTTTCTGCCGCCAACGTCTGAATGTCCGCGCTGGTGGACGGGTAACCGTTGTTGACAACGTGGTAGCCGTCCAACTCCAGTAATTCTTGCAGCGCCAAAAACGACGTCTCTGTGCGCGCCAACCCGTGCAGCAGCACAACGCAGTCTTCCGCCACCGAAATCGGGGCCGCCTGATCCGTTGCCGCCGAAATCGGGGCCACCATCAGCCAAAATGCGATAAAAACCTGTCTCATACGCCCAACATAGGTGATCTGCGCAGATTGGTAAGGTCTCGCTTGCCTGACTTTTCGCCGCAGGCCAGAGTGCGCATATGATAACACGCCCAATCCGCCACCCTTCGATAAGATTAGCAGCACGCGCTATCCTTCTGCACGACGATCACCTTTTGTTGGTAAATGCCTACAAGGGCCGCAGCGATTTGTGGTGCGCGCCGGGAGGCGGCGCTGAACCGCACCAAAGTCTGCCAGAAAACCTCGCCCGTGAAGTATTTGAAGAAACCGGGCTGCGGGTAAGTGTCGGCGCACCGTGTCTTGTGAACGAATTTCATGACCCGAATGGCACCTTCCACCAAGTTGAAGTGTTCTTTCGCTGCACATTGATTGCCGGCGAATTGGACCCCGCGTGGCAGGACCCAGAAAAAATCGTCACGCAGCGCCGCTGGGTGACGCGCGATGAATTGGCGGTACTGACCGTGCGGCCAAAATCACTGGCAGGCGTGGCTTGGGGGGATGCGGGGGCGCTGGTTTATGATCCGTTAGAGGCCATTTTGCCCTAGTCGGAATAGAAAAGGGCGCCCCGTTTGGGACGCCCTTCTTTTGGCAGATAGCGTAATTAGCAGTTAGACCTCAAAGCTTTCATCGTTTCTAAGAAACGACTGCCGCTTTGCAGTCTTAGTCGATTTTTCCTTGCGGAAAATTCGATTTACATCATGCCGCCCATGCCGCCCATGTCGGGCATGCCGCCGCCGCCGCCAGCGCCTTCTTTGGCGGGCTTGTCGGCAACCATCGCTTCTGTCGTGATCAGCAGACCAGCAACCGATGCCGCGTCCTGCAATGCAGTACGGACAACTTTCGCAGGGTCAATTACGCCAAACTTGAACATGTCGCCATATTCTTCGGTCTGCGCGTTAAAGCCGAACGACTTATCACTGCTTTCGCGGATTTTGCCAGCAACGACGGACCCGTCAACACCAGAGTTTTCAGCGATCTGACGCAGTGGTGCTTCCAAAGCCTTACGAACGATATTGATACCGATCGTCTGGTCAGGATTCGCACCCTCGAGGCCGTCCAGCGATTTGCCAGCCTGAAGCAAAGCAACACCACCACCAACAACGATGCCTTCTTGAACCGCAGCGCGTGTCGCGTTCAGTGCGTCGTCAACGCGGTCTTTACGCTCTTTCACTTCGATTTCGGACATGCCGCCAACGCGGATAACAGCAACGCCGCCTGCCAGTTTGGCAACACGTTCTTGCAGCTTCTCTTTGTCGTAATCAGATGTGGTTTCTTCGATCTGGTTACGGATCTGAACAACCCGTGCTTCGATCTCAGCTTTGGCGCCAGAACCGTCGATGATCGTTGTCTCATCTTTGGTGATCGCAACGCGCTTGGCGGAACCCAGCATGTCGATTGTGACATTCTCAAGCTTCATGCCGAGGTCTTCGGAAATCACCTGACCACCGGTCAAAATGGCGATATCCTGCAACATGGCTTTGCGGCGATCGCCGAAACCAGGTGCCTTGACAGCTGCGATTTTCAGACCGCCACGCAGTTTGTTCACAACGAGTGTCGCAAGGGCTTCGCCCTCAACGTCTTCTGAAATGATCAAAAGTGGTTTGCCGGACTGGATCACTGATTCAAGCAGTGGAACCATTGGCTGAAGCGAAGAAAGCTTCTTTTCGTGCAGCAGGATAACCGCATCTTCCAGCTCAACCGTCATTTTGTCAGGGTTGGTGACAAAATATGGCGACAGGTAGCCGCGGTCAAACTGCATGCCTTCAACAACATCGGTCTCTGTCTCGAGGCCTTTGTTCTCTTCAACGGTGATAACACCTTCGTTGCCGACTTTTTGCATTGCGTCAGCAATCTGACGGCCGATTTCGGCTTCGCCATTGGCAGAAATCGTACCGACCTGCGCGACTTCGTCGCTGTCAGACACGTCACGCGCTGCAGCCTTGATGGCTTCAACAACTTTGGCTGTCGCGAGGTCGATGCCGCGCTTCAGATCCATTGGGTTCATGCCTGCTGCGACAGATTTCATGCCTTCGCGGATGATTGCTGCGGCCAGAACTGTTGCAGTTGTTGTACCGTCACCAGCTTCGTCGTTGGTACGGCTGGCAACTTCTTTAACCATCTGCGCGCCCATGTTCTCAAACTTGTCTTCAAGTTCGATCTCTTTGGCAACAGACACACCGTCTTTGGTGATACGTGGTGCGCCGAAAGACTTTTCCAGCACAACGTTACGACCCTTTGGGCCAAGCGTGACTTTAACCGCGTCAGCAAGGGTGTTCACACCCTTGAGCATACGATTGCGGGCGTCGGTCCCGAATTTTACGTCTTTAGCAGCCATGATTTAGCTCCTTTGAAATTTCGTGAATTTGCGAATTTGGACCAGTCCGACTAGGACAGGATGCCCATGATGTCGCTTTCTTTCATGATCAGCAGCTCTTCACCGTCGAGGGTGATTTCTGTGCCGGACCATTTGCCAAACAACACTTTGTCGCCAGACTTAACGCCCATTTCGACCAGCTCGCCGCTGTCTTTGCGCAGGCCTTCGCCGCACGCAATAACTTCGCCCTCAGCGGGCTTTTCTTTGGCTGCATCTGGAATGATCAGGCCGCCAGCGGTCTTTTCTTCACCTTCGGTGCGACGCACGAGAACGCGGTCGTGAAGCGGTTTGAAAGCCATGTGAATAGCTCCTTGCTTATAGATTTCAATTCTTTGCCCCCACAGAACTAACCTGTGTAGGGCCGTTAGCACTCACATCATGCGAGTGCTAGCAACGGATAAGTAGGGACATCAACCGGACCTGTCAACTGCCCAATCGGTGGATTTTTACAGAGTCGCGATAGAGGCAGCAGAACCGCGCGACCAGATCCAAGCCTATATCATCATACCAACTTGCCCAACTGGCGTCCTCATCCTAGCTTGGCCAGTCCCATCAGGAGTTTCCCGTGATCCGCCTTCTCACCCTCGCATTCCTGACCATGCCGTCACTGGCCAACGCCCAATGCAACGCGGACGGAATCGAATCGTTGATGGCCCCCGCCGATCTCGTGCACTTGCGCGACGTCGCAGCGGCTACACCTTACGGACAGGGACTGTATTGGTCGGCCCAGAAAAATGGCGTCGAACTGGCGATCATGGGCACGATGCATCTGGCCGATCCGCGCCACGATGATCTAGTCCGCCGCGCCACGCCGCAACTGGAACGGGCGGATGTGTTGCTGGTCGAAGCCACGCTGGAAGACCAAGCCGCGATGCAGGTCTACATGGCACAAAACCCGGACATAATGACGATTACCGACGGTCCGACCCTGCCCGACCGGCTGGACCCTGACACATGGGCGCTGATCCGCGACGCCGCGACCTCACGCGGCGTGCCGGGCTTTATGGCCGCCAAAATGCAGCCGTGGTTCTTATCGATGACATTGGCCATTCCGCCCTGTGCGATGGCGTCGATGATGGCCGGTGATTTGGGTCTGGACGGATTGTTGATGAAAGACGCAGCCGCCCTGAACCTCCCCGTCATGGCGCTTGAACCGTGGCAGGACATGTTGGCGCTGCTGTCGTCCGGCACGTTTGATAAACAGATTGATGCCCTGCATATCAGCTTGGTGGATCCCGACATTCAGGACGCATTCATCAGCACGCTTATCTCGTCATACTTTAATGAGGACACGTCGTATGGCTGGTACATAAACAGCCACCTGATCGACCATATGCCGAACGTCGATCCTGCGCTGTTTGACGCGCAACTGGCCGAACTCGAAGAAGACCTTCTCAACGAACGCAACCGCAACTGGATTCCAGTGATCGAGGCCGCAGCAGCGTCCCACAACCAGATTTTCATCGCCTTCGGTGCAGCGCATTTGTTCGGGGATCAGGGCGTTTTAAACCTGCTTGCGGACAACGACTGGACCATCACCCGCCACTAAATATTGCCTAAACATCACCCCAGTCGGCAAGGCCGGCCTTGCCCGCCACTGTTAGCCCGTAGACACCGCGCTCCACCCGCGTGAACCACTTATAATGATCATCCGCCATGATCCGTGTCGCGCCCGGAACCTCGGCCCATTCCGCAACTTTCGCGCCCTTGCTCGCACCATGCACCGCCAGAAACCGCGCACATTTCAGCGCGTCTTGGCGGTAACCGGTGACAATGCCGTGGCGCGTGGCACCGCCTTCATTCGGATCGCCTTCTAGCCGATCAAACGCCCGCAACAACGCATGCGCCTTTTTCTTCAATTTGCGCGCCGCATAGGGCCCCGGATCGGCCAACGCCTCAACAAATCCATCTCGCATGCGAACAGTCAACACCCCCAACCCCAACCGGCGCGCCAGTTTCACATTGGATCGCAGCGCTTTATCCTTACCCCCCGCGGGGACCGCGACATACACGTCGTCAGTCACCGCAAGCCGTTCAATTCCTTGATGAAACAACGCCAGCGAAAACCCCAGCTTCAATTCAACCACAACAACATCATCGCCGCGCCGCCCGACAACATCTGCCGCGCCGACCTCACCCTTAACGGTGTAGCCCTGCCGCGTCAGATGCGCCTTCACGGGGCCGTATAGGTCTGCTTCGCGCGGTTTGCTCATGGCGCTCACGATAACAACATTTACACACACGAACCAAGCCACCAAACTGGCGTCGTGACGGATATGATAACCCGCGCCGACATCAACGCCTTTTGCGCGACCCTGCCCCACGCCAGTCACGTGGTCCAATGGGGCAGTTCGGATGTCTGGAAAGTCGGCGGCAAACTGTTCGCGGCCTGCGGCTGGCACGACGGCGAACCTGCCGTCACGTTCAAGGTGTACCCCATCGCCTTCGAAGTGCTGCCCGACATGGACGGCATACGCCCCGCACCGTATCTGGCATCGCGCGGCATGAAATGGCTGCAGGACACCCGCGATCCTGGCCTGTCAGACGTCGAACTCAAAAACCACATCACTTATTCGCACGAGATGGCAGTCGCGTCGCTCACCAAGAAAAAGCGCGCAGAACTCGGGCTGTGACCGGCTTTTACACCCATAGTCGCCATGCGTTAGGGGGTGGTGACAAGGCGGGACCAGCAGCCTATAAACCGCTCAAATCCAACCCCTGATAGGCGTTTTGACATGACCACACTCGTTTTTGGCCACAAGGCCCCCGACACAGATTCCCTAGGGTCGGCTTTAATCTGGGAATGGTTCCTGAACCACACGGGCACCAAAAGCGCGGCCAAACTGCTTGGCACGCCAAACACCGAAGCCGCATTTGTCGCCGAACGTTGGGGCTTTGCGCAGCCTGAGATTATCGCTGACATCGCCGACGACCAACCTTGCGTCATCGTGGACACCAACAATCCCGCCGAATTGCCCGCCAATATCAACGGCGCGGACATTACAGCGATCATCGACCACCACAAACTGGTCGGCGGTCTGGAAACCAAAGGCCCAATCGACATCACGATCCGCCCGCTGGCCTGCACCGCGACGATCATGCACGATTTGATGGGTGCCCATTCTGCACAGATGCCCGAAAACATCAAAGGCCTGATGCTGTCGTGCATCCTGTCCGACACCCTCGAATTTCGGTCACCGACGACAACGGACACCGATAAATCGCTGGCCGAATCTCTGGCGACTGACCTTGGCATGTCGATCCCCGATTATGCCGCTGAAATGTTCGCCGCTAAATCCGATGTCTCTGCGTTCTCTGACGCGGAACTGCTACGCATGGACAGCAAAGAATTCACCGTTGATGGCACCAAGTTCCGCGTCTCCGTGTTGGAAACGACAGCGCCTGCCATCGTGTTGGACCGCAAAGCATCTATCATGAACACCATGACGACCGTGGCAGCCGAAGACGGCGTTGATCAAGTCCTCCTCTTTGTGGTGGATATTCTAAACGAACAAGCCACCATGCTGATCCCCAACGATCTAACCAGATCAGTCGCGGAAAAATCCTTTGGCGTCGTCGTGTCCGGCGACAACGTCGTCCTGCCCGGCGTGATGAGCCGTAAGAAACAGATCATCCCATCCCTTAAGGTGTGATTGTTAGAAAATCGTAAACGGGGCGCCAATCAGCTGGTCAATCAGCTGATTGGCGCCCTTTTTTTCTGCACCTGCGGTATGTACAGGTGGTGTACGCGTTGTGTACAGCCTGTGCCCGCGATGTGATCCTTAAGAATAGGTAAGTCCATGCCCTCAATCGTTAACGCGTTCGCGGAAATTTCAGATCAATATGACGTAGCTTTTGTGGACCTTTGGGGCTGTATGCACAACGGAATCACGCCGTTTCAGGATTCAGTCTCCGCGATGCAAAGCTACCGCGAACGGGGTGGCAAGGTGGTGCTGGTCACGAACTCGCCGCGCCCGTGGGACAGTGTTGAACAGCAGCTTCTAGATATGGGCATGGCGCACTGCTGGGACGCCATCGCGACCAGTGGCGACAGCGCCCGCGCCGCAATGTTTCGCGGATTCGTCGGGTCCAAAGTCTGGTTCATGGGTGAAACGCCGCGCGACGACGATTTCTTTAAACCTCTGAATATTATTGATAATCCAGTGAACATCCAAAATGTCCCGCTTGATCAAGCGGAGGGCATCGTGTGTTGCGGCCCCTTTGACTCGCACGCCGATATCGACGTGAATCGGCCCGAATTTTTGTATGCCAAAACCAAGGGCCTGAAGCTGCTATGCGCCAACCCAGACATCATCGTCGATCGCGGCGAAAGCCGTGAATGGTGTGCAGGTGCATTGGCCGCGCTGTATACCGAAATGGGCGGTGAAAGCCTGTATTTCGGCAAACCGCATCCGCCGATCTACGATCTCGCCCGCCGACGGTACGCCGCGTTAACGGATTCGATGTCCGACCCGCGTATTATCGCCATCGGAGACGGGATTCGCACAGACATCCTCGGTGCCCAACAAGAAGACATCGACAGTTTGTTCATCACCGGCGGCTTGGCGGCTACAGAAACAAAGACGGTTACTCAACCTGATGAAACGGCACTAAGTATCTATATTGAAACGGAAAAAGTTACACCAACACATTCTATTGGCTTCCTTCGATAGGGTAAGAATGTCTTGACTTATGCTGCATCCGCAAGGTAATAAAATTACAAACTTCATAGCGTAGAAGAATTTTTATTACTTGGTGGATGAAAGCATGCTCGATAATACCCCCCGTGGAACCATCTGTATCGAAGACATCGAAATCGGAATGACGCGGTCGTTGCGCAAAGTCATAACCAACCGCGATATCGAACTGTTTGCAGAAATTTCGACCGACCATAATCCCGTCCACCTTGACGATGATTACGCCCGCGACACGATCTTTGAGGGTCGCATCGCCCATGGTATGCTGACGGCGGGTCTAATCTCTGCCGTCATCGGTGAACAACTGCCGGGCCATGGTACAGTCTACCTCGGTCAGACCCTTAAATTCTTGGCCCCCGTGCGCCCTGGCGACATGGTTGAAGCGATTGTCACAGTCACCGATATGGACATCGGTAAACGCCGCGTGACAATGGAAACACATTGCGAAATTGATGGTAAAAAGGTTCTCAAGGGTGAGGCAATTGTCATGGCGCCCTCGCGTAAATTCGACTGATATCAAGGCTGGCTTGAACCTTGCGCGCGGGCGGGCTACGCAAGCCCATGCGCATCATCCGTGACCCAGATTTCATTGCCAAGAACGACCGTGGCGCTGCTGCGGCGATCGGCAATTTTGATGGTGTTCATCTGGGTCATCAAGCGGTCATCGACCTGACCCGCAGCGTCGCGAACGACGCACCTTTAGGTATCCTGACGTTCGAACCACATCCGCGCGATTACTTTGCTCAACGGTCAGATCAGGCCGTCCCGCCGTTCCGCCTGATGAATGCAGCGTCCAAGGCCAATCGCCTTGAAAAACTGGGGGTTGAGCGCCTGTATGAAGTGCCGTTCAACGACGCCCTTGCCGCTTTGGCGCCACAAGAATTTGCGCAAACCATCATCGTTGATCGCCTTGGCTTGACCCACGTTGTTGTTGGCGCTGACTTTTGTTTCGGCAAAGATCGCGCTGGCAAAGCCACCGATCTACAAGCCTTTGGCGCGGCCATGGGGTTCGGCGTCACTATCGCGCCGATGCTCGCGACCGCTGCGGGCGATGTGTCGTCCACCGCGATCCGCGCCGCGCTTGCCAACGGCACCCCGCGCATCGCGGCTGAAATGCTCGGCCATTGGCACCGCATCGATAGGCCGGTCATCACAGGCGAACAGCGCGGGCGCGATCTTGGGTACCCGACTGCCAACATGTCCATTGACGGGTTGCACCCGCCAAAATTTGGTGTCTATGCTGTAAAAGTTGACGTTCTCGAAGGACCGCACAAGGGCAGCTACAATGGTGCGGCGTCCATTGGCGTGCGCCCGATGTTTGGGGTAAATATTCCCAACTGTGAAAGCTATCTATTTGATTTTTCGGGTGATCTATACGGCACCCAGCTGAGCGTTGCCTTAGTCGATTACCTGCGCGGCGAAGAAAAATTCGACGGGCTAGATGCGTTGATCACCCAAATGGACGCCGACTGCGTCCGCGCACGTGGAATCCTATCTCATGTCTGATCCGATTGATCGCAGCGACGTTCGGGCCGAATTTTGGTCCCATGTGCCCTTGTCGAAAATGACAAAGACCGAGTGGGAGGCCCTGTGCGATGGCTGCGGTAAATGCTGCCTCAACAAGCTTGAGGACGAGGACACTGGCGAGGTCGTAATGACCCGCGTGGCGTGCAAATTGCTCGACGACACGACGTGCCACTGTAGCCTTTACCCAAAGCGTCACAACTACGTCCCTGAATGCATCGTGCTGACACCGAAAACCATCGAAGATAACATGTACTGGTTGCCGCAAACCTGCGCCTACCGTCTTGTCTTTGAGGGTAAAAACCTGTTCCACTGGCATCCGCTGGTGTCGGGTGATCCGCAGTCTGTGCATGATGCGGGCGTATCTGTTCAGGGCCTCACAGTGAGTGAGGCAAACATCCCAGACGACGAATGGGAAGATCATATCATTGAGGAGCCACTTTAGATGTTTTTCGCCTCCGACAACTCCGGTCCTGCCCATCCAAAAGTGATGGACGCCATGATGCGCGCCAACGAAGGCTTTCGATTTGGCTATGGCGCCGACCCCGAAATGGACCGCGTGCGCGCCATGGTGCGCGATCTGTTCGAAGCACCAGAAGCGGCAGTTTATCTGGTGTCCACTGGCACGGCGGCGAATTCGATTGCGTTGGCAACATTAACGGAACCTTGGCAGACAGTTTTCTGCACCAAGCTGTCCCATATCAACGAAGACGAATGTAACGCGCCTGAATTTTACAGCGGTGCAAAGCTGACGCTGGTTGCGGATGAGAACGCCAAGATGACGCCGACAACCCTGCGCGCAACGATGTCAGCAGAAGAAACCCGCGGCGTGCATGGACCGCAACGTGGCCCCGTTTCAATCACGCAAGTCACTGAAAAAGGGACCGTCTACACTGTTGCTGAGCTAAAGGCGTTGACTGCTGTAGCGAAAGAATTTGGCGTTGCGACCCATCTGGACGGGGCACGTTTTGCCAATGCCATCGTCACCCTGGACTGCACGCCTGCGGAAATGACGTGGAAAGCCGGTATTGATTGTGTCTGTTTTGGTGGTACCAAGAACGGGCTGATGGGCGTCGAAGCGGTCGTGTTTTTCGACCCCAAACATGCGTGGGAATTTGAATTGCGCCGCAAACGCGGGGCGCATCTGGCGTCAAAGCACCGCTATCTTTCTGCCCAGATGGAGGCCTATCTGGACGGCAATCTGTGGCATGAATTGGCAAGCATGGCCAATGCCAGCGGCCAGCGGCTGGCCGACGGGTTGCGCAAATCCAATGTTGTGACGTTCCCATTTGAGCCCGAAGCCAACATGATGTTCTTTGAAGCCCCGCGCGGATTGCATAAAAAGGTACAGGCGGCAGGTGCGCAATATTACGTCATGGGGTCGCTGGACGGGGACGAAGATGAACCCGTTCTGGGCCGTTTGGTGTGCGATTGGTCCGTTGGCTTTAACGGTGTGGATGCGTTTCTCGCGGCACTAAAAGACTGACGCGACGGCACGCCGTGAACGTCGTGTTCAATCGCGAGGGCTACCGCGGGGATCAGCGTTTCATGTTGGGCGAGCGAGCAGTGGATGAACAGCCCCGCGACGTCGCGCAGCAATCAGAAATCACCTGCGAGGTGACGTTCCAGATCATCCAGACGGTCTTGGCCCCAGAACCGCTCATCCGTATCGGTGATAAAGAACGGCGCACCGAACACACCCTTGGCTACGGCTTCTTCGAGGTTGGACGCGTAGGTTTCAGCCCCATTCAACAGCCCGCTGTCCGCCAAGGCCGGATCAAATCCTGCCTCATCCAGACAGGCCCGAATCACGTCGTCTTCCGCGATGTTTTTGTCATCTGCCCAGCAGTTGCGCGTCAAGGCGTTGACCAGTTTACCCACATCACCACCCGCGGCCTGCGCTGCAATGATTGCATAGGACGACGGTGCTGGATTGGTCGGCCAGAACGCTGGTTTCAGGTTCAGCGGCAGGCATGCGACAACAGCGCGGCGACGCATGTCCTGTAGGCGGTATTCTTGGCGGTTAGGGTGGCGTTCTTTGGGGGGAATACCCCCTGTACGGCCAAATAGCCCCATGATGTCTAAAGGCTTATAAGTGATTGTCGCGCCATGCTTTTGCGCAATCGCCTCAAGCTGGGTCCCGCTAAGATATGTGAAAGGGGAAATCGTGGCGAAGTAATAGTCGATATGTGGCATTTGGTTCTCCTAAAGTCGCGCTCGTTTGTTGGTGCGACCCTACGGACGTGTTACCCCGTGTCAACTTCCGCGATTCTATTACCTTGGGACCTACTGCACATGCCAAATCTAATCGAACCGAAGCTTATTTCCGGCAACGCCAACTTGCCTCTGGCCAAAGCCGTTGCCAAACGAATGTCCATGCATCGCGGTATCAACGTAGGGTTGGTCGAGGCGCGGGTGGAACGGTTCAACGACGGTGAGATTTTCGTCGAAGTCTACGAAAATGTGCGCGGTGAAGACATGTTCATCATCCAGCCAACGTCAAACCCCGCCAACGACAACCTGATGGAATTGTTGATTATTGCTGACGCATTGCGGCGGTCTTCCGCGTCACGTATCACCGCTGTTATTCCGTATTTCGGCTACGCTCGCCAAGACCGGCGATCAAAGGCCCGCACGCCGATCACCGCTAAACTGGTCGCGAACATGCTGGTCGAATCCGGGATTGAACGGATCCTGACGCTTGATCTGCACGCGACACAAATCCAAGGCTTTTTCGACATTCCAGTTGATAACCTTTACGCAAGTCCAATTTTTGCGCTGGACGCCATGCACCACTTCAAAGGCCAGATGGACGATGTGATGGTCGTGTCACCCGACGTGGGCGGCGTTGCGCGGGCCCGTGATTTGGCACAGCGGATTGGTGCACCACTTTCTATTGTTGACAAACGCCGCGGCAAACCGGGCGAAGTCGCCGAAATGACAGTGATTGGTGACGTTGCAGGCCGCACCTGTCTTATCGTGGACGACATAGTCGACACTGCTGGCACGCTTTGCAAAGCGGCTGAGGTGTTGATGGAACATGGCGCGAAAGAAGTGCATTCCTACATCACGCACGGCGTGTTGTCGGGACCAGCGATTGAACGGGTCAGCAATTCGGTTATGAAAAACCTTGTGATTACTGACACGATCCAGCCAACCGACGCTGTAAAGGCCTGTAAGAACATCCGGATTGTGCCAACCGCACCAGTCTTTGCACAGGCTATTTTGAACACGTGGAACGGGACATCTGTGTCGTCACTGTTTGATCACAAAACCCTGCAACCAATCTATGAGGGCATGTATTCGGGACATTAGAATGGGTGAAACCCAACCAGCCTAGTACAATTCCCACTCATCCGCCTGACGCAATTCACCGATTGCCTGCCACGAGACACGGACGCGGGCGATTTTAGTGTCGCCCCATGTCCGGAACACGATGGCAAAGCCGTCTTCTGAAATGTCTTCAGCTTGGACATCGGCGCGGGAGTTTGTATGATTAGCTATATCCCACATTGACAAATTTACCTGCACGATGGGCGCAGCACGGAAGCTTTCGGAAAATTCAATATCCGCACGGGTCTGTCGGGCACCTTCGCCTGTCCACATGACGCCGTCATGTTCAAAGTCGGAAAACAGGACCACGTCGCCGTGATCCACTCCAATCAAGTGATTTCGCAATCTTTTCATGTCTTGCCGTCAGCCCACATGTACCATTATTCATCCAGTGTTACACTAGATGCGAAAAGCGAAAAAATTAAGCCAAACTTGTGGCACGCCAGTTTTTTGTTAACACTAAGATTGGGCATGGCCGCGCAATCGCATGATCAGCGGGATCATCAGCACAATCATTACCGCCCCCATTAAAAACGGCGCTCCGGGTAAATAGAGGCCTTTGTCGTCGACAAAAACCTCGAACACGCCAGTCACAAACAAAGGCGCGAGGAAGGCCGCGATTGATGCCAGCGACGCGATTACGCCCTGGACCAACCCCTGCTTGTCCTCGTCCACAATGTTGGACGCCATGGCCGTCATCATTGGTGGCGACAGATCTGACAGGGCCGCGAATATCAGCACCAGTATCAGCCCTGTCACAGTTGAAATCAGGCCAAAGCCAATGAACCCAACAAGCGCAGACACCATGCCAAGTTGCAGCGTGCGAAATTCCCCGAACCGTGTGATCATCACCGGCATCAGACCGCCTTGCACTCCGGCCAGCAATATCCCGTATCCCGCCAGTGACATGCCAATCAGTAAAGTTGACCAACCGAACAATTCGCGGGTGAAGAACGCCCAGAGGGTCGGGTAAACCATGTTGGCAAATTCAAACACGAACAGACAGATCAGCAGGATGGCGAGACCGGGAATTTTGAAGGCGTCGATGATCGTGTTGAAAGGGTTTAGGTCACGACGCCCAAAGCGGCGGCGTTTGGCGGGCGCAAGGCTTTCCGGCAACACGAACAAGCCGAACACGACATTTCCCGCTGACAGGGCGGCGGCGATCCAGAACGGTGCGGAAATGTGCCATTCGGCCGCGATGCCCCCAATAGCGGGGCCAAGCACAAAACCGATACCGAACGCAGCACCCACCATGCCAAACCGCGCGGCGCGTTCTTTCGGGGTTGAAATGTCAGCGATGTAGGCCGTCGCGGTGGTATAAGTTGCCCCCGCGACCCCCGCGAGGATGCGGCCAATCAGTAGCACCCAGAACACACCAGCCAGTGCCATGATGACGTAGTCCACAGCCAGCACAGCCAACGCCAGAAGCAACACGGGCTTGCGGCCATAAGCATCTGAAAGACTTCCGATAATTGGCGCAAAGATGAACAACGCACCAGCGTAGGACGCCATCAGAACACCGCCCCACAACGCGCCTTCGCCCGTGCCGGACGCACCCACACGTTCCATCAGATCAGGCATGATCGGGAACACGATACCGATGCCGATGGCGTCGATCATGAGGGTGAAGAGGATGAAGACGTAGGCGCGGTTTTGCATCCGGCTACGTGACGCTTTTGAGGTCAGTCTGGCAAGCGCAAAAATGGCGGCAAACTGACAGCTCTGTGTCAGCAGAGTGAAAGCTCCCACCTGTCAGACCATTCAGTTTTAACAGTTTTGTACAAAACGCTCAGTTCAGATTTCGTTAAGATTTGGTGCAGGTCCGTCCTAAATTCACCCTTTGAGCCGTTGAGCCCCCAAGTGCGGCAAACCTAAAAATCAGGCCCGCGACGAATGCCCGCTTAGATCGGCGATTTCTATCGAACCTGGCTCTATCAATCAGAAGCAAACGACAGTAGCTCAGGATCGTCCGAGAAACTCTGCCTACTCGGTTTTAGTCCGGCTTTTGCAGCAACGCGCAACGATGCAACCTTCGTATTTCTGATCGTTGCTGTCACGTGATCAAGTCGCCGCAGCGCAATTTCAGTTGACGCCAGAGCCGCCTTCGAACCAAAGACACGACCACCACAGGTCCGCTTACAACCCAAAATACCAAACACAGCATCCAAATCGGTTGCTACCAAAGGCCGCACGAGAAGCCGGTCAGTTGTGATAGGGGTAACTTTGTCGCTCATCCGCGACAGGATGGGGAAGCCTACTTATTTTCAAGCTTCAGCCAACGCGCCGTAGAAAAGTCCGGCAGAGCAGTCAATCAGTCATTGCCCTAAACGAAAAATGGCGCCCCGCGGTGGGACGCCAATCCTCAATTCCAAATTCGCACCCAATCAATCGACGTGGATGCGCGCCATTTCGGACATGTGGTGCAAGGTCAATTCTGCTTCGTCAACGCCGTTGCCGGATGATTTCGCGGCCTCAACCGCCGTAGTCGCGTCTGCGACCAGCTTGTCCATGTGCTCACGCTTTGCTTCGGTGCGCAAAAACGCTTTTTCTGCCAGAACTGAAACGCCAGTTGCGGTGATTTCAGCAAATCCGCCGGACACAATATATTCAGCGACGCCACCCGAATGGGTCACAGCGAGGATACCTGGGCGCAGCGTTGTAATCGTAGGCGAATGATCGGCCATTGCCGTCATGTCCCCATCCGCACCTGGGATCTGAACCTCGGTCGCGTCCATCTGCGCCAAACGGCGTTCAGGAGAGACCAGATCGAATGTAAAGTCTGCCATGTTAGGCTCCTATCGTCCGATTACGCCCAAGATTAAGCCGCGTCTGCAGCCATTTGCTGAGCTTTGGCTTTCACGTCTTCGATGCCGCCGACCATGTAGAACGCACCTTCTGGAAGGTGGTCGTACTCGCCCGCGACAACCGCTTTGAACGCTGCGATCGTGTCTTCCAGTGGCACTTGAATACCGTCGGAACCCGTGAACACTTTGGCGACGTCAAATGGCTGGGACAAGAAACGCTCAAGTTTACGGGCGCGTGTCACGGTCATTTTGTCGTCTTCGGACAATTCGTCCATGCCCAAAATCGCGATGATGTCCTGCAAGGATTTGTAACGCTGCAAAATTTGCTGAACGTCGGTCGCCACCTTGTAGTGCTCGTCACCGATGATAAGTGGATCAAGCAAGCGAGATGTGGAACCAAGTGGGTCCACAGCCGGATAGATGCCTTTTTCAGAAATTGCACGGTCCAGAACGGTTGTCGCATCGAGGTGCGCAAACGATGTGGCTGGTGCTGGGTCAGTCAAGTCATCCGCAGGCACGTAGACGGCCTGAACAGACGTGATAGACCCGCCTTTGGTGGATGCGATACGTTCCTGCATCGCGCCCATGTCGGTGGCCAGTGTTGGCTGGTAGCCAACGGCGGACGGGATACGACCCAAAAGCGCCGAAACCTCTGAACCAGCCTGTGTAAAGCGGAAGATGTTGTCTACGAAAAACAAAACGTCTGAGCCCGTGTCATCACGGAACTGCTCAGCGAGGGACAGGCCCGTCAAAGCGATACGCATACGCGCACCCGGAGGCTCGTTCATCTGGCCGTAGACCAGTGCAATCTTGGATTCTTCGAGGTTCTCAAGGTTAATAACGCCGGATTCGATCATCTCATGGTACAGATCGTTCCCTTCACGGGTGCGCTCACCAACACCAGCGAACACGGACACACCAGAGTGGACCTTCGCAATATTGTTGATCAATTCCATGATCAAAACGGTTTTGCCAACGCCGGCACCTCCGAACAGACCAATTTTACCACCCTTAGTGTAGGGCGCCAAAAGGTCGATGACCTTGATGCCTGTCACAAGGATTTCAGTCGCAGTGGACTGGTCTTCGAACTTAGGCGCTTCACCATGGATCGAGCGACGCTGATCAGATTTCACTGGGCCCTTTTCATCAACAGGATCGCCTGTGACGTTCAGGATACGACCCAACGTACCGACACCGACTGGAACCGTGATCGGTGAACCTTGGTCGGCCACTTCTTGACCCCGAACAAGGCCTTCAGTTGCATCCATAGCGATGGCGCGAACTGTGTTCTCACCAAGGTGCTGCGCAACTTCAAGGACGAGGTCCTTGCCATTGTTGCTTGTCTTCAGCGCGTTCAGGATCGCAGGCAGTTCCTTGTCGAACTGCACGTCCACCACGGCTCCGATCACCTGGGTGATTTTGCCTTTTGCGTTTGCCATTGTCGTTACTCTCCGGTTTTCTTACAGCGCTTCCGCGCCGGAAATGATTTCAATCAGCTCGTTGGTGATGACGGCCTGACGGGACCGGTTGTATTGGATCGTCAGTTTATCAATCATCTCACCAGCGTTGCGGGTCGCGTTGTCCATGGCAGACATACGAGCACCTTGCTCGGATGCGCCGTTTTCCAACAGGGCCGCAAAAATTTGTGTCGCAACTGCGCGTGGCAGCAAATCAGCAAGGATCGCTTCTTCACTGGGCTCGTAGTCATAGAGCGTGCTATCTGCCTCGGCACCATCGGGCGCTTCGAACGGGATAATCTGCTGTGCTGTTGGCGTCTGGGACACGACGTTGACGAACTTTGCATAAAAGATCGTTGCAACGTCAAATTCCTCGGCGTCAAAACGGGACAGGACATCGCGGGCGATGTCTTGGGCGTTTTCATAGCCGATACGTTTTACGTCAGACAGGTCCACATGCGCGATGAAGTAATCGCTATAGTCGCGGCGCAACGCGTCACGGCCTTTTTTACCAACCGTGATAATCTTCACAGTCTTACCAGCGGCGAGCAGATCGCGTGCGTGCGCTTTGGCATTCTTGGCAATATTGCCGTTGAAACCACCGCACAGTCCACGTTCGGACGTCATAACAACCAGCAATTGCACGTTGTCGGACCCCGACCCCGCAAGAAGTTTGGGCGCGCCCTCACCACCGGCTGACGATGCAAGACCAGCCATCACAGCGTTAAAACGTTCCGTGTAGGGACGGGACATTTCAGCCGCTTCTTGAGCGCGCCGCAATTTTGCAGCGGCGACCATTTGCATGGCTTTCGTGATCTTGCGGGTCGATTTGACCGACGCGATCCTGTTTTTAAGGACTTTAAGGTTAGCCATTTGGCGTCATCCTTCCCTTAAGCGAAATCAGCGGCGAACGGGTCGAGCGCAGCTTTGAGACGGTTAGCGGCATCACCTTTGATTTTTGGATCGTCGTTGGTGATCCAAGAAATCACGTCAGCATGGTTGGCGTGCATATGCTTGAGCAACGCAGCCTCCCATTTGGCAACATCAGCCACTGCAACTATGTCGAGGTAGCCGTTTGTACCAGCAAAGATGACGCAGACAATTTCGGCATTGGTCAGCGGTGAATATTGCTTTTGCTTCATCAGCTCTGTCAGACGGGCACCACGGGCCAGCAATGCTTGAGTCGATGCGTCCAGATCAGAACCGAACTGCGCAAAGGCTGCCATTTCGCGGTACTGCGCGAGGGACAGTTTCACGGGGCCAGCAACGGACGACATTGCAGATGTCTGGGCAGAACCACCAACACGGGAAACCGACAGACCGGTGTTCACCGCGGGACGGATGCCCTGATAGAACAATTCGGTTTCAAGGAAGATCTGACCATCAGTGATGGAAATCACGTTCGTTGGAATAAACGCGGACACATCACCACCTTGGGTTTCGATGACTGGCAAAGCTGTCAAAGAACCAGAACCGTTGTCTTCGTTCAACTTCGAAGACCGTTCAAGCAATCTGGAGTGCAGATAGAACACGTCACCAGGATAGGCTTCGCGGCCCGGTGGGCGACGCAGCAGAAGGGACATCTGGCGATAGGCAACTGCCTGCTTGGACAAGTCATCATAGATGATCAGCGCGTGACGACCGTTGTCGCGGAAATGCTCAGCCATGGCTGTTGCGGCGTAGGGTGCAAGGAACTGCAACGGCGCCGGGTCAGATGCCGTCGCCGCCACGACGATAGAATACTCCATCGCGCCAGCTTCTTCGAGCTTTTTGACCAACTGAGCCACTGTGGAACGTTTTTGGCCGATGGCCACGTAGACACAGTACAATTTCTTGCCTTCATCGTCGCCAGCGGCTGCGTTGTAGGATTTCTGGTTCAAGATCGTATCGAGCGCGATGGCTGTCTTACCAGTTTGGCGGTCACCAATGATCAATTCGCGCTGGCCACGGCCAATCGGGATCATCGCATCGACAGATTTCAGGCCAGTCGCCATCGGCTCATGGACCGATTTGCGCGGGATAATACCGGGCGCTTTTGCATCAGCAACGGCGCGCTTTGTTGTCTTGATCGGGCCTTTGCCATCAATCGGGTTGCCAAGGCCGTCAACGACGCGCCCCAACAGTTCGTCACCGACAGGAACGTCCACAATGGCATTCGTCCGCTTAACGATGTCGCCTTCTTTAATGGCTTGGTCAGACCCGAAGATCACGCAACCGACGTTGTCGGCTTCAAGGTTCAGCGCCATGCCCTGAATTCCGCCAGGGAATTCAACCATTTCGCCAGCCTGAATATTATCAAGACCATACACGCGCGCGATGCCGTCACCGACGGACAGCACACGGCCAACTTCTGCGACTTCGGCTTCTTGGCCGAAATTCTTGATTTGGTCCTTGAGGATCGCGGAAATTTCCGCAGCTTGGATCGCCATTACCGGGCCTCTTTCATAGTGTTCTGGAGAGCGTTGAGCTTTGATTTAACCGACGTATCGATCATCTTGGACCCAACTTTAACAATAAGACCACCGATGAGGGTTTCATCAACGGTCGCATTTATTTTAACATCAGCCTCGAAGGACGCAGAAAGCGTTTTCGCCAGCTTAGCAGATTGCGGCTTTGTCAGCGCCTTGGCAGAGACCACATCAGCGGTCACCTCGCCTTTTTCTTGTGCGATTTTAGCGTTCAACGACGCGATCATCTGCGGAACCACAAACAAGCGACGCTTGGACGCCATGAGCGCCAGCGTGTTGGCCATAGTCTTTGAGAGTTTCATTTTTTTGGCCACGGCACCGATGGCACCGCCTTGTTCCACGCGGCTATACAGCGGCGAAGAAATCAAGGTGCGCAGATCGTCGCTGCTATCTAAAGCCGCACCCAAGGCGTCAATATCAGTTTCAAGCGCTTTCAGGCCCTTGGCGTCTTTCGAAAGATCGAAGACGGCGGTGGCATAACGCGCGGCAATGCCGGAGGAAATCGAAGCTGGTTCAGACACGTCCACCCTTTCGAAGTCTAGGCGCCCTGCCACCCGCATCGGGAATCACAAGACGTCAAAATCATGCCTCGCATTATCGCGAGGCGGCAAAATCATGGCGGATGTAGCAGAGCGTTTCTGTTGGGGCAACCTAATAGGGGCGCAATTTATTAAGACTGAAACCCCCTTTGTATATTGACCCAAAGCTGGGCTAGGCCCTTGTGCCGTGACGATCTGTGCTGCCCAGCGCCACGAACCCCTTTCTTTACGCTATCTTTGCAAAGACATGCCGCATTTTATAGCGATTCTTTTACACCTGCTATGGAAGGTGCCGTCCTTCGCTACTTACGACAACTGACGCGGTTCCGAAGATCAAACACATTCGAACGGTATTTGACGCAACAAGGGAATTCTTCAGATGGGTCCTGCCGCCTTAATGGCGCTTATATTTGGCGCGTTTTTTTTGATACCGTTGATGACGGGGCAGGACGAAGACATGGTCGACGATGGGGCGGACGACGTTACTGACCCGGCCGATTCCGTGAACCCTGTAAATCCGGACACACTCGGCGCGAGCTTCTCAGAAACCGACGACGTCGTGGCGATTGAATTTGGTGAAAAGGAAACCCGCAGCCTTGCAGTTATTACGTACGTCGATGTTAGTGTTAACAGCGAACCAAGCACCTACATACCCATGCATGAGGCCCGCTACTATCTTGTTCCCGACGGTGTCGATTGGCCTGATAATACATCAGAAACTGCAGGTGATATTCCGGGTGAACGCGACTTTGGCGGCTTTCAAAGCAACTACTTTCTGAGTGACTTCGAAGAACATTTTGGCCTCACGCTCTTGGGGCCTCATCATCTTTTGGCGGAAGCTGACACATTTGCGTCGCCTGAGAACATGACCGACGGCCTGCCCGAATTGACCGCGAACCGCGACGCGGGGTATTATTATCTAGAGTCGGGCTTCGACAACCGAGCTCTGACGTCATACCTACAAGAAAGATGTCTCGTAACACGCAACGGCGTCACAGAAACCCTAGTGACTGAGGATACCATCGGGACAGACAGAATTGACTGGCTTACCGCCGATGCGGGCGGCATCACCGTAAATGGTGCAGCGGGCGACGATGTGCTGCTCAGCGAAGTTGCCAACGTCGTGTTCGAAGGCGGTGATGGCAACGACTTCGCCCATGCCTGCGGTGTCCGTGCCATCATTAACGGCGACGACCTCATCAAAATCGAGGAAGGCGGGTCGACGATTGACGGCGGTGCTGGCGATAACCGCATCCGCATGTTTGGCTCGATTCGGGGGAGCGTTATCAATGGTGGCAGAGGTGTTGATAACATACTCAGCTTTGGTGGCAACGTGAACGGCGGCACAGGCAACGACAACATTGAGATCTTTCATCGAAGCGGTGCCGCTTACGGGGATGAGGGAGACGACCTGATAGAGGCACATTATTCAAGTGGATCAAGGCTCTATGGTGGGGTTGGCGATGACGTTCTGTACGAGAGATCGGGCGACAGCGAACTTTTTGGCGATGAAGGCAATGACAGACTTACCGCAAGAAAAGGGTTCAACCGCGGATAGCGGCGCGTGCGATGACGCCATTTCCGTTTACGCAAGCGGCACAGCAATTGGTGGCGACGGCGACGATACCATTACTTACACGAGTCACCCATATAACGACGGCGACGGAACCGCATTCGCACAAGGCGGTGCTGGCGCAGATACTTTCCAAATTGGCCATTTCCGTCTCGATGGCACCCCGCCTGATGACATCTATTTGCAGATCAACGACTTTGATCCAGATGAAGATATCCTTCGAGTCAGACCCGAAAACATCGACGGCACAAATGTGAACGACATTAGTGTCCGCAAAGACGCTGGCGGAGCGTTTACAGACATTGTGGTCTCGTATGAAGCCCGCGCCAACGACAGCGATGTCAGTATCCTTGTGATCCGCCTTGACGGGACCACCGGCGTCACCGCTGATCAGATCGTGTTGGGCTAAGCGCCACCAAGAGACATGCCCTAGGCCGGTTTCACCACTGGCCCGCCCATGCCCTCAAGTACCCGAAGGGGGCGTTTGACTGCCTCTGCCAGACCGGGGCGTCTTGGCTGCGGGACTTGTTTGGCGGCTTCGACCATCAAAACGCCGCCCGCTGCAAAGACAGGAATGTGGCGCCCAGCACCTTCCATCGCTTTCGCAAATTGTCGCCAGATTTTGCGCGCGGATGGGGGCTGATACAACGTGGACAACGTATTGACAGGAATAAGCCCGACATCGCGCAGCTGTTTTTCCAACTGACCCAGCGAATAGGGCCGCCCAAAGCCGAACGGCGTTGCATCGGACCGCGACCAAAGCCCGGTTCGATTGGGTACAATAAACACCGCGCGTCCCCCTGGCCCAAGTACACGCCAGCATTCATCCAGCAGTGCCATGGGAGTATCGGACGTTTCCAGCCCGTGCAAAAGCACCAATTTATCAACGCTGCCAGACGCCAACGGCCAGAGCGTGTCTTCGCAGAGCACACTAACGTTTGGCTTGTTGTCAGGCCACGGCATAACGCCTTGCGGACCGGGCATCAGCGCAATGACCCGCCGCGAGTCCGCAAGATAAGGCCGCAACAAGGGCACCGCAAACCCGAACCCCGCGACCGTTTGCCCCTTTGCTTCGGGCCACAACCGCACCAATTCATCCCGTACGACCTTTTGTGCCGCGCGGCCCAGTGGACTGCGGTAGTAAAATTCCCGAAGATCGTGCACATCTAGATGCATTTTCGCCCCAATCAGCCCATACTGCCCCAAACTGTCAAAACGAACAGGCAACACGTCACCATCACAATACCAACAGGATTGGACAACACCATGCCCCTCGAACTTGTGACCATTCCCTGTCTTGCGAATAATTATGCCTTCTTGTTGCACAATGCCCGCACGAAAGAGACCTTATTGGTCGACGCTCCCGACGCTCCACCCATTCAAGCGGCGTTGGACGCGCAGGGCTGGACACTGACGGACATCCTTCTGACGCACCACCACGGGGATCATGTTGACGGACTAGAGCCATTGCGCGGATCGGCCCGTGTGATCGGCGCGGCGGCAGACGCTCACCGCTTACCGCCGATTGATCTAGCTGTGGTTGAGGGAGATACAATCACGATCTGCGGCGAAGCTGCGCAGGTTTTCGATGTTTCAGGCCACACGATCGGCCATTTTGCACTGCATTTTGCCACGTCCGACGTGCTGTTCACCGGCGACAGTCTGATGGCCCTTGGATGTGGCCGACTATTCGAAGGCACGCCCGCCCAGATGTGGCAAAGCATGCTAAAATTGCGCGCCCTACCCGATGAGACCCGTGTTTGCAGCGGCCACGAATACACCCAAACCAACGCCCGTTTCGCATTAACTATTGAACCGGACAATTCCGACCTTATCTCTCGTATAGAAGAAGTCACCAGAACCCGCGCGGAGAAGCAACCTACCGTGCCCTCAGACCTCGGCGTTGAGAAGCGCACAAACCCTTTTCTGCGGGCCGACGTTCCCGCGCTGCAAACCGCCTTTGGCATGACCAACAGCGACCCGACCGACGTCTTCACCGAGATCCGCAAGAAACGAGATAATTTCTGACCGCCCAGAATTTAGCATAATCGTCAATAAAACAGAGCCTTAGACGTCACAATCGCGACCCAGTAACAACTTTGTGGAATTTTTTTCCTTGAAGCAAGACTGAATAAGGCAAAACTTAACCATAAGAGACCACGGTTTGGATGGGCCGCGACCCCCAGCAGACCCCGATCAGAAGGAGCACGCAACATGCCATCATTTTCCACGACGCTTGAGCAGTCAATCCATTCCGCCTTGGCGCTGGCCAACGCGCGTAAACATGAACTCGCCACGCTTGAGCACCTCTTGCTCGCGTTGATCGATGAACCCGATGCGGCCCGCGTGATGAAAGCATGTTCGGTTGATCTGGGAGAGTTGCGCAAAACACTTGAGGATTTCATCGAAGACGATCTGTCGACCCTAGTGACGGACGTTGAAGGATCCGAAGCAGTGCCAACGGCTGCCTTCCAGCGTGTCATCCAGCGCGCCGCGATCCATGTGCAGTCGTCTGGGCGCACCGAAGTGACTGGTGCCAATGTGCTTGTCGCAATATTTGCTGAACGCGAAAGCAATGCAGCCTATTTTCTGCAAGACCAAGACATGACCCGCTATGACGCAGTAAACTTCATTGCCCATGGTGTCGCGAAAAATCCAGCATTTGGCGAAAGTCGGCCGGTCACTGGCGCACCAACACTAGACGACGAAGCTGAATCGGCAGAGGAATCAAGCAAGGACGAAAGCGCGCTGGCCAAATATTGCGTCGATCTGAACGTCAAAGCACAAAAAGGTGACGTTGACCCGCTGATTGGCCGCGATCACGAAGTTGAGCGTTGCATTCAGGTGCTGTGCCGCCGCCGCAAAAACAACCCGCTTTTGGTGGGCGACCCCGGCGTCGGTAAAACTGCCATCGCCGAGGGCTTGGCGCGTAAGATTATTGAATCCAAAGTGCCGGAGGTTCTCGCAGGCACAACAATCTATTCCCTTGATATGGGCGCACTGCTGGCCGGCACCCGCTACCGTGGTGATTTCGAGGAACGCCTGAAGGCGGTCATGACTGAACTTGAAGATCACGACGACGCGGTCCTGTTCATCGACGAGATCCATACAATCATTGGCGCTGGTGCAACATCCGGCGGGGCCATGGATGCGTCCAACCTGCTGAAACCTGCGCTCGCGGGTGGCAAGCTGCGCTGTATGGGATCCACAACCTACAAAGAATTCCGTCAACATTTTGAAAAAGACCGTGCTTTGGCGCGGCGGTTCCAGAAGATTGATGTCAATGAGCCCTCCGTTGAGGATTCGATCAAGATCCTCAAAGGCATCAAGACCTATTTCGAAGATCATCATCAGATCAAATACACTGCCGATGCGATCAAATCAGCCGTGGAACTGTCAGCCCGCTACATTAACGACCGCAAGCTGCCCGACAAAGCCATCGATGTCATCGACGAGGCGGGCGCAGCTCAGCATCTGGTCGCCGAAAGCAAACGTCGCAAGACCATCGGAACCAAAGAAATTGAGGCTGTTGTGGCGAAGATCGCCCGCATCCCACCCAAAAACGTGTCCAAGGATGATGCCGAGGTTCTCAAGGATTTGGAATCTTCCCTCAAACGTGTGGTGTTCGGCCAAGACGACGCGATTGTCGCGCTAAGCTCTGCGATCAAGCTGGCGCGCGCTGGACTGCGTGAGCCCGAAAAGCCCATTGGTAACTACCTGTTCGCAGGTCCAACTGGTGTGGGTAAAACCGAAGTTGCCAAACAGTTGGCCGACACGCTGGGCGTTGAACTTCTGCGCTTTGATATGTCGGAATATATGGAAAAGCATTCAATCTCCCGCCTCATCGGCGCCCCTCCTGGCTACGTCGGCTTTGATCAGGGTGGAATGTTGACCGACGGCGTCGATCAAAACCCCCACTGTGTTTTGCTGCTTGATGAGATGGAAAAGGCCCATCCGGATGTCTACAATATTCTGTTGCAAGTTATGGATAACGGAAAACTGACCGATCATAATGGCCGGACAACGGATTTCCGCAATGTCATCATCATCATGACTACGAACGCTGGTGCGTCCGAAATGGCAAAAGAAGCCATCGGGTTTGGCCGTGAACGTCGCACAGGCGAAGACACGGCTGCGATTGAACGCACGTTCACGCCAGAATTCCGCAACCGTCTGGACGCGGTCGTCAGCTTTGCCCCGCTTGGAAAAGAGATCATCCTGCAAGTGGTTGAAAAATTTGTCCTCCAGCTAGAGGCGCAATTGATGGATCGCAATGTGTCTATCGAACTGACCCGACCTGCTGCGGAATGGCTTGCGGATAAAGGGTATGATGACAAAATGGGCGCGCGTCCGCTGGGCCGTACGATCCAAGAACACATCAAGAAACCATTGGCCGAAGAGTTACTGTTCGGCACTCTGGCCAAAGGTGGTCATGTCAAGGTTGGCATGAAAAACGGCAAACTTGATCTCCAAATCGAGCCCCCTGAAAAGGTTCGCATCTCAAAAGACAAACCACCGCTCCTTGCGGCGGATTGATGCGTGCCATTGCACTGATGATAACCTGCGCCACACCAGCCGTGGCGCAGGATCTACGACTCGGTCTACCCATCGACTGCACCTTGGGCGACACCTGCTATATCCAAAACTACGTCGACAATGACCCGTCCGAGGCTGCGTTGGATTTCCAATGTGGGTCGCTGACATATGACGGTCACAAGGGCACTGATTTTGGCTTGCCATTGCTGTCAGCGATGGACGTTGGCGTCGATGTACTTGCCTCAGCTGCTGGAACCGTGCGCGGCGTGCGCAATGATATGCGCGACGCCCTTTATACTTCTGACCTCGCTGGAGAAATCAATGGGCGTGATTGTGGGAATGGTGTCGTCGTCGCACATGGCGGCGCTTGGGAAACTCAGTATTGTCATATGAAAGAAGGCAGTGTTGTGGTAGTGACAGGCGACCAAGTTGCGCCAGGCGATATCCTTGGCCAAGTTGGGCTTTCTGGCCGCACCCAATTCCCTCATGTGCATATTTCGGTGCGCCGCAGCGGTGCGATTGTTGATCCATTCGCACCAGAGGGCGATATTATCTGTGGCGGAGTCGGCGAAAATACGTTGTGGGACATCCGATTGGACACGCCTGCTGGCGGAGTGCTCAGTATCGGCTTTGCCGACGACGTGCCGGACTATGATAGTGTCAAAGCAGGCACCGCCGCCGCTACATTTTTATCCGCCGATGCCCCGATCGTCCTTTGGGCGTTTGCGTTCGGCGCGCAGACCGGCGACGTGGTGACCATCACGATCGACGGACCGGATGGCGCATTGTTCCAAACCGACGATGTCCTAACCCGTGTGCAAGCGCTTTTCATGCGCGCTGGCGGCCTCAACCCGCCAGAAGACGGCTGGCCAACAGGCACCTACGACGGCGTCGTCACACACAACCGCGATGGGATTGAATTGGACCGATTGAGCACGACAATCAGCCTGCCCTAATCTGCCTTTGTCTCGAAAATATCCGGCCTTATGTATCAAACGCACCGACAATATAGCTGATCTTTCCGCCCATGTGAATCACAATGGGGCATGCAGAATAGAACCATCAACAACGCGCTGTTGGCGCTGTATAGCACTGGTGATGCAAGGGAGCACGTAGAGGCCCTAATAATGGTACCGAGCGGGGTTGATAGGCCACGGCGCATGCACGATAGGCCGTTATCGCGTGGTAAGTGCAGGCGGATCGTGCTGGAACTGCTTCCGTGCACAACCTCAGACGTTGCTAACTACACAAGCTGAACTTGTGGGAGTGTCGCGCAAGAGTGCCGTGCAGCGGGCCTATATGGCGCTGTGTCGGCTTAGGGATAGCGAGCATGTGGTGCAGGGTTTTGGGTCGGATGGGTGTTTGTGGCAGCTGGCCCAATGAAGGGCCAGCACCAGTTATGCAGTCGCCAAAGCGCGTTCAACGTCTTCTGGTGCGTTCATAATTACCTTAAGAAGAACGCGAGCCGTTCCATCGGGATGAACCGCCCTTGCTCCCAACCCCGTAGGGTTCCGAGGTCAAACCCGAAGCGTAGCGCGAATTCTTCTTGTGTAAGTCGCAAGCTCTCCCGAACTGCCCTTACATCAATCTTATGGACAGTCACCGTGTGTTCTAGGGTATTCGTGTTGAAGCCCTAAGCGTGATCAAGAGCCTCACCAAGGCCATTTATCGAGTTATGCGCGAAAGTTGGTGACGGTGTGATTAGGCGGCGTTCTGAGGTTGCTTGATCGCGTCCTTGAACTCAACCCCTTGCATGACTTCGGGCAGTCGGTTTGTGCCGCTGAGCTTTCGCCATTTCTTCTTGGCTGCCCCTTGCCTGACAGGGTATTGCGCAGCAATGTCCCGCGAAGGATCATCGGCTTGAAGACCATAGATAGGGCGGTTTTGCGGCTCAGGCAGCCTTTGGTTTTGCGTGTCTGATTGCGGACTGGGGCAAAGACGCTTTCAATCGGATTTGTCGTGCGGATGTGCTTCCAGTGTTTGGCTGGAAAGTCGTAGAAGGTAAGCAACGCGTCACGATCTTTGGTCAGCTTCTTGATAGCCCGCTCGTATTTCACGCCGTCGGTTTCCACAAACAGATCAAAGGCGACGATGGCCTCTTTCTTTGTTGCGGCCATCTATGACCCGGCAGGGCATGCTTGCATGCCTGAGAGGGCAGATGTCTTGCAGCCCTGCCGTGGGCTTTTCATGTAGGGCTTCGGCATCGCGCCCGTGATGTTGGCCATCTTGTGGAGCCAGCAGCGTTGTTCGCGTGTGCTCGGATACACGTCCCGCAATGCGGTCCAAAAGCCCAGGGCACCATCCATTGCCCGGCAGTGCATTGTGCAACAATGTCACGTGAGGAGGAGCCACAGGCCAGATCGGGCGCAATCATCAGTCCCCGTTTTTTCAGGCTCCGAAGAAGATCACGCCCGTTGAGCGGCAACACATGCTTGCATGTGTGAGAGGGGGTTGTCCGCGTTCTCGCGGAACCCATCCATGATACCAAGAACATCCTTGTCGCCGTATTCGTCTGCGCCAATAATCACCAACATACATTGACGATCATCGTCCAGGCGCGGGTTGAAGTAGACACCGTCCGCCCAGATGTAGGCGTAGCGCTTGCCCCCCTCTCATGCATGCGACGCATGCACTGCCGGGCAACAGGTCAGATCGCGCTTGCGCCAGGCCTTATACTCGTCCCACCAGGTTGCCTTAAGACGTGTGATTGTCGAAGACGACAACCCCTCGGCAGGCGGGCCCACCAACGAAGCCAGAGCCTCCCTGAAGTCCCCCGTCGAGATGCCCCCTCTCGGCGATGCAAGCATCGCCTGCCGGGCAGTGCTTGAGGTAAAGCCATGGCAGCAATTCCGCCACAGACTTTGCCTTGCGCAAATAGGGCGGGATAAGCGACGCGTTGAAATGGACCTTCATACCATCCGCGTTTGCACCACGGTCGCGCACCCGAGGAACCTGGACTGACACCTTGCCGATCCCCCTTCTCGGCAGATTGTTTCACAATCGCCTGTCCCGTTGCCGACAGGCCATGCTTTGCATGACCGAGAGGGGGCAATGGTCATAACTTCGCGCTCCGGCAGAAAGCCATGCTGCACCAGCCGCTGGCGACCCTCGTCGTTCAAAAGGTGGACGTGACCTTCCAGAAACTCCGACACCTCAGCGCGCACAGCAGTGGCCAGAAGCTCCCGTGCTCCTGCGCGCAGCACATCTGTCAACGGATCAGGTGAAAAATCGCTTGGTTTCGTGAAGTCGATAACTGTATTCTTGGTCATGTGGCATATCCCTTACTCAATGAGAATGCGGCGCGTCAACAACGCCATGATATGCCGCCCATCAGGGCCGTCACAAACTTTCAGCTATGACTCAGGCATTGCTTCGCAAGACCCTGTCCACTGCCCGAGAGGGGGGCAGTGGATCTCACGCAACAATATCAGACTGGGCTCGCGGTTTTGAGCACTGCCAACATTAAGTCTCACCTCTCTGCTGATAGTTGAGATCGAACGCCATAACGTTCGGGCAATCGATCGCAAAGACAACGGCCCGATCAGACCCCGGTCAGACCCTGTGATATCTCTTCGCGTTCCGTCAGGGTCAGCACCAAGCGGGACCTGACGGAATCTGGTGGGCGAATGCCACACAGTGCGCGCAAGGAGCGCATAAATCGACAATGATGAACGCTCAAAACCACGCCCAATCGACCTCATCGCCCCCCCGTTGCCATCGATCCCCGATATCCGATTTCTGTTTGCCTGTGAAAAACACGCGGCGACGATACTTCATAGGGCACACTCGATCCTTCCAAAAAGATTACAGTGTTGCGCCGATCAGTTGAAGCCGCCGCTCGTAGCGGTCCATCCCCCTCACGCCCGCTTGCACAGGTGGAATAATGTGCCCATAGTCAATGATGCTCGGCCCACAAATACGCGGCTGCCCCCCGTTACACGCAGAAACATCGCATCTAGAACCCCCGCATCCGCACGCCCGACCGGAAGTTCAATTGCCGCGATAAACGTACGCTCGTCAACATCGGTGGATTGGGTTTTGTTATCTGCATCCGCCCTGTGGTGTCCTCCCAATTTGAGGGAAGTTGTCACATCAGCCGCATCAGATCACCTTTCGACGGCCAAAAAGACGCTCTGAAATGGTCCGCACTGATTGGGCAGGGCTAGAATTACCGCCTTGAAAAGCCGGCGCCATTGGGTCGGCGCGGCAGCGTCCTGTTGGTTGCGTACCTTCACCGATCAGCTGCGTTGCCGGTATTGCGGCCAACGCCAGCGTCAAATCCTGCGCCCGCCGCGCATGTTTGGCGTAGGCGTTAATTTCGGCCGCCATGTCTGACACAGGCGCGCTCAGGTGTGTAACTTTGATATGAACCGACCCATGTACCGATTTTCCAATCTTTACGATGACCCAGCTACCAATAGGAAAAAACCCGATGCGCAGTGTCCGTAACTTGACGCCACCATATTCGTCCCAACTGCGTTTCTTCTTGCCCATCACTGAAAAGCCGCTCACATCCGCCGCAAAACTCGGCCTTGGGATGGTGTACCTCCATGCGGTAAGCGCAATCAAACCGGCCCCGATCAACGCCATAAGCGCCGGAACCCAGCCCGACATATCAGGCACCCAACTGTACATCTGGTAGGCCATAAACAGATTGAACGCACCTATCGCAGCCGTTTTTTTTGTGCGATCTGTCGCTGGGATAAAGGGCAATTGGTGTCATGTCTGGTCCTTTCGGTTTCCCAAACATCCTGACAGCAATTTGTGACCAAACTTTATCGCAACTGCGAAAACTTTGCGTTAACCGTCATCACGCCAGCGGTTCACAATCGGATACCTGCGATCCAGCCAGAACGCTTTCATCGACAACCGCGGCCCCGGTGCAGACTGGAACCGTTTGTATTCACTGATAAAAAGCAGGTGTTCGATTTTTTTTACCACCGTTCGACCATAGCCCACCGCGACGCAGTCCGCGACGCTGGCGTCATCGTCAACCAACATCGTTAAAATGCCATCTAACACGTCATATTCCGGCAGGCTGTCGCTGTCTTTCTGGTCATCGCGCAATTCCGCACTTGGCGGTTTGTCGATGATCGCCACAGGAATCATCTCACCTGCGGACGCCTTCATCCAAGGACGATGATTTACATTCCGCCAGCGACAAATATCAAACACCCGCGTTTTATAAAGGTCTTTGATCGGGTTATATCCACCTGACATATCACCGTAGATCGTGGCATATCCCACCGCGACCTCTGATTTGTTGCCTGTCGTCAGCAGCATTTCGCCAAACTTGTTAGACTGCGCCATTAACAACAACCCGCGAATACGTGACTGTATGTTCTCTTCCGTCAGCCCCTCGTCCAAGTCCGCAAACAATGGCGCCAACGTCTCCGTCACTGCCGCCCGCACAGCACCGATCGGCACGATATCATAGCGCACGCCCAGCGCCGCAGCAGCAGCCTTGGCGTCATCCAAAGACGCATCTGACGTGTATTCAGACGGCATCATCACGCAGCGCACATTATCCGGCCCCAACGCATCTGCCGCAATCGCGGCAACAATCGCCGAATCCACGCCACCAGACAGGCCTAGCAGGACTTTCTTGAATCCGGTCTTGTCCATGTAATCACGCAGTCCCAGCACCATCGCCGCGTAATCGGTTTCGAACGCGCTCGGTTCAAGGTGTTTGTCACCGTCTTCGGCGACCCACCCAGCATCCGTTCGCACGAAATCAACGTGGGCAATCGCGTCTTCAAACCACGGCATCTGCACGGCCAACGCGCCGTGGCGGTTCAACACGAACGACCCGCCATCAAACACCTGATCGTCCTGCCCACCGACCATGTTCAGATAGACCAGCGGAACATCATTTTCGATCACGCGCGCGACCATATTGTTCAGGCGCACGCTGAATTTATCACGAAAATACGGACTGCCATTTGGCACCAGCAACAATTCCGCACCACTTTCCACCATCGCCTCGCAGACATCCGGATACCATGCGTCTTCGCAAATCGGTGTTCCAATCCGCAGCGGCCCTGCGTCCTCCCCCGTATTAAATGGCCCTTGCATATCAGCGCGACTGAACAGGCGGACCTCGTCGAAGACATTGAAGTTAGGAAGGAAATATTTGCGCGTCGTGGAAATAACCCTCCCATTCTTCAGAACAAAATACGCATTGTGCAGCTTGTCGCCTTCCCGAAACGGCCCACCAATCCCAAGCATCGGACCATCTGCACAATCCGCCGCCAGCCGTTCCAACTCAGCCGCAACTTCACGTTCAAATGCGGGTTTCATGATCAAATCTTGCGGCTGATACCCGACCAAAAACATCTCCGGCAGCATGACCATGTCAGCCCCCGCAGCGCGCCCCTGCTCCCATGCAAAGCGCGCCTTTTCAGCATTGCCTGTGATGTCACCAACAGTGGGATTCAACTGCGCCATCGTCAGGCGGAAACGGTCGCTCATGGGGTCACCTTTCACATATATTATCCCCACATAATCACACAAACCGGCAAGGGAAAGCCGAAGACGCAAAAGCCACGTAGAACCACAGTTGTCACGGCGCCCCCTTCCCCCTATCCTGCCTCAAATTCCGCATGAAAGAAGCCCGATATGAAGCGCTTTACGCCGCACCTGATCGCCGCCCTGCTGATGGCAACGCCTGCGTTGGCGCAATCCGTTCAGACAAAACAATACGACGACGGCGGCATCTACGAAGGCCAGTTTTTGGGCGGCTTGCAGCACGGTCAGGGCACCTACACCCTTCCCAACGGCTACCAATACGACGGCGAATGGTTTGAGGGCGAAATTCGCGGCAAGGGCACAGCGCGATTCCCGAACGGGTCGATTTACGAAGGTCAATTCGCCGCCGGAAAACCCGAAGGCTTCGGTGTCATCAACTTCGCTGATGGCGGAACGTATGAAGGCGACTGGATCGACGGTAAAATCACCGGACGCGGCATCGCGCGCTACGACAATGGCGTGATCTATGAGGGTGACTTTAGAAATGCGATGCACCACGGCCAAGGTACCATGTCCAGCCCTGGCGGCTACATCTACGCTGGCCCATGGGTCAACGGCGTCAAAGAAGGCGAAGGGTCGATCACCTACCCCGACGGTGCCATTTACAACGGTACATTGGCAGCCGGCGAACGCCAAGGCGTCGGCACCCTGACCATGCCGGACGGTCTGGTCTATGACGGCACATGGGCCGCTGGCCAGATTGAGGGCACAGGCCGCTTGATCCAGCCCAACGGCGATATCTATGAAGGCGACCTCGTGGCAGGTCAACGCCAAGGCGTCGGCACAGTGACCTTCGCAAACGGCGACGTTTACGCGGGCGGCTTTGCAAACGACCTGCGCAACGGTGACGGCACGTTCACAGGCGCAGACGGATACCGCTACGCAGGTGAATGGTCGAACGGCCAAATCGAAGGGACCGGCGAAGTCACCTATCCGGACGGGTCCACCTACGTGGGCACCTTCATGGACGACCTCGCCCATGGCACAGGCAAAATAACCTACCCCGATGGCTCAACCTATGAGGGCCGCTGGGAGGCTGGTGTCATCAACGGCGCAGGCATCGCAACCTACGCCAATGGCCTTGTCTACGAAGGCGAATTCCTCAACGCGAAAAACCATGGAACAGGCACGATGCGCTACGCCGACGGTTACATCTATGTCGGCGATTGGGAAGACGGACAGCGCAGCGGGTTTGGCACGGCAACCTACGCCGATGGCACGATCTATGAAGGCGCATTCGCGAACGGCCAACGCGATGGGACCGGCAAAATTACGATGGCTGATGGTTTTACCTACGAAGGCCAATGGACCGTCGGTGAAATTGCTGGCCTCGGCGTTGCGACATATACCAATGGTGACGTCTACTCAGGCGAATTCCGCTCCGGTCGACGCCAAGGGATTGGCACAATGACCTACGCGGCCTCCGGTCAAATGGCCGACGGCGAATGGCAAGACGGCGCATTGGTCATGCAGGGCGCAAACAATCCGGCCACGGATGGCGTTGTGGGTGAAGGTGTGGCGACCGAGTGACCGTCTGCCCTGCAGATGGGATGGATGGCTCTTGCGCCCATCGGTGTCGTAATACGCCATACTGCAGTTGTCAGAAATTGCTCAGCGGAGGAGCCACCCGATGCGAGTTACGACAGTAGATCTAGATTTAGCCAAGAACATTTTCCAGGTTCACGGCATCACTGATGACGGCGATGTTGTTTTCAATCGCGCACTACGGCGTGCGCAATTACTGAAGTTCTTTGAATGCCTTGAACCTTGCCTCGTCGGAATTGAAGCATGCGGCACGAGCCATCATTGGGCGCGCGAACTGTTCACATCGGCCACGACGCAAAACTGATCCCACCCATTTATGTGAAGACCTACATCAAACGCGGTAAATCTGATGCGGCTGATGCAGAGGCCATTTGTGAGGCTGTAACACAGCCGACGATGCGATTTGTCGAGATCAAGGCGCCAGATCAGCAAGCAATTCTGGCATAGCATTGAACAAGGGACATTGTGGTTCGACAGCGAATGCAAACCGTCAATATGTTGCGCGCGCAATTGGCCGAATTTGGCACCGTGTTCCCGCAAGGTGTCGGCCACGCCACTCAGTTTGCAAAGCGCCAATTCGGAGGCGAATGTCCTGATCTGCCTGACACCGCAGGCGGTGGGATCGCTGAACTCTGTGAGCAACTTTTGTTCCTGCATGGGAAGATTGCAAACTACACCCAAGAGATGACGCATATGGCACGACTCTAAGATCGCGTCGCCCTTTTGCAAACGATCCCTAGCATAGGGCCGATTACAGCTTCTGCCATCGTGGCCACGATTGGCACTGGTAGACAGTTCAGCACAGGTCGTGATTTTACCGCTTGGCTTGGCCTCACACCTCTAAGTCGTTCCAGCGGCGGTAAAGAGCGATTGGGACGTATATCAAAGATGGGGGATCGATACATTCGACGATTACTGGTTCTCAGCATGATGTCCCGAATGCGCCAGATCACCAAAAACCCCGAGCGATATGACCCATGGTTCGCGGACATCATGGCCCAAAAACCCGGCAAAGTGGCCGCCGTCGCGATGGCGAATAAAACTGCTCGCATGGTTTGGGCCGTCCCACCCCGTAACGAACCTTACCGCATCAGAACAATCTGACCCATACCGAAACACAGAGATAGCAAGGCCAATGAAGTGATGGAAAACTTGTCAGCCCTAGAACCTAGATACACCGTACTTTGTCCTGAACGCACGTTGTTCGATGAGCAGAATGGGACTTGGTTTATGAAAACCATCAGGGCCAGCGGCCAAGTGATCCGCGCCAACAGCCCGGACACAAGACCGCATCTGACAAACATAAATCGCATCAGAAATGTCTTGCTAAGTAGGAGCCATCCACACAGGACAAAGTGTGAATTCGCTGCACTTGCAAAAATTGCTACCCTTGGTACTTCGCACATGCCGTTCATTACAACGATCGGCAGATTTCTCTGCGGGCCACTGAATTTGACATGCCAACATTTGTGTGAAGATTTTCACAAACCGCACTACATTTCTCAATCATTTTTGATGGCCAAATCAACTTGATCAATTAAGCCTTGCGTAAAAAAACCCAAAAAAGGAAATTTTGTGTCCGTTTCATCGCAAGTTCTTTATCCCGTAGGTGGCGATACACAATTTGATCACGACTATTACACAACAACTTATATCCCGCTTGTTGGTAAACATATGGGTGAACACATCGACAGTACGAGCATTTCAAAAAGTTTTGCCGGAGGCCCAGATGTTCCAGCCGGGTTTTACGTGGTCGCGACAATGATTTTCACCAGCATGGACAATCTGCAAGCCACTCTTGAAGTCGCTGGCCCAGTGCTTGCTGACATCCCAAATTTCACAAAGACCGAACCGAAGATGTTGATCGGTGAAGTCATCACATAACGACGTACTTCGTCTGTCCGTGACCAAGTTGCGGGCAGTTTCTACTTGGCATAAATAATCAAAAATTTGTGGTTTTATGCAATATCCAACTTTGGCCGCGCCTTCGAAAACACGTGCAGAAGGCTCGAAGCTCACATTGCCAAATCATCCAAACACTTTGTGAAACAAAATCGACGTCGGCAGCACATATCCCTCATGCGTTGTACGCCCAACCTCGCGAAAACCAAGCGCCTTGAACATCGCGTTAACCTCCACCAACTCAACGCGGCTTTGCAGTTCAAGCCAACCAAACCCTGACGCCCCCGCCTCGGCCAGTGCCATCACCGCACGACCCAGCCTCATGCGGTGTTCGCGCACGGCGAGTTTGCCAACAAAAAGAACCTTGTCTTTTGGCGTCAGGATCACCGTTCCGGCGACGGGGTCAGATGCTGTCATGGCACCCACCCAAACTTCGGCCTGCGCCGCACTCTGCGAAAGACACTCTGACGTCAAATCACCTAGCGACGACAGCGGATCAATCCGGCCTTCCATAACCGCAAACGCTGCGCGAATAACGCCCAACGCCTCGCCCAAAACGGGGTCATGTTCTGTCAACCTTCGAAACTCAAAACCCACGGCAATCCTCGGCTCACCAACCAAATCTATACCGAATAGTTTTATACAAACCGAAAATTGCTCAATATATTTCGTAAAAAACTGCTAGTTTCGCCTTGATGCGCCCCTTTGAACGCGGATCACCACGCCACTTCGGCTCCCGCATAATCAAAGAACCTGCCGGATTGACGGGCGTCTAATCCCAATAAAACGTCACACAAGTTCTCCGCTGCTTCCGGCGCAGGCATCATCTTATGGCCCTTATAATTAGCGGTAAATTTTGTCTCTACGGTGCCGGGATGCAAAGCCACAATCACCGCTTCGGGACGCCTGCGGCCAAGCTCAATCGCAGCCCCACGTACGATCTGGTTTGCAGCTGCCTTAGACGCACGATACGAATGCCAACCGCCGATTTTGTTGTCGCCAATTGATCCAACCCGCGCCGACAGAACTCCAACAAAACATGGCCCATCGCGCGGCATGATCCGGTCCAGTTGCGCCAATATCAAGGCAGGCCCAATGGCATTCACCGCATAGATTTCACCCATCCGCCGCGCATCGATTGCCGCCAAAGACTTCTCTGGCGCGCCGCCCGCAGCCAAGGTGCCGATGGCGACAAACACCACCTCAAACGACCCTGTAAGCCCGCCCAAAACTCGCGCCACCGAATCCGGATCGGTCACATCCAACCCATCCCCGCGTGACACACCCGTGACGACGTAACCACGCGCCTCCAATTCTCGCATGACGGCAGATCCAATTCCACCCGAAGCGCCAATGACCAAAGCATTTTTCATAACTATCTATCTAACTTGAACAACGTATTCGTCCAATTGTCTTTGTCTCATAAATATCCCGGGGGAGGCCGAAGGCCGGGGGCAGCGCCCCAAACAAATATCAAATGCAGCCCTGCTGCACATTATAACAACTCTCCCCTTTTCAAATAGCCCCGCGTGCGTATAATCAACAGTATGACGTTTATCGCTCATATTCAGGCCATCCTCGGCCTCCTCCTTAGTCGCCTCTGAGCGTGCCTTTCGGTGCGACCGCTCAGAGGGTAGGACGCGCCAAGAAAACCTAAGGAAAACAAGGGATTAATTAAATGACTGATCATGTTCTGATCTTTGACACGACCCTGCGTGATGGGGAACAATCCCCCGGCGCGACCATGACTCACGACGAAAAAGTCGAAATCGCAGAGATGCTTGATGAGATGGGTGTCGATATCATTGAAGCCGGATTCCCTATCGCATCAGAGGGGGATTTCAACGCGGTGTCTGAAATTGCAAAGCGCAGCAAAACAGCACAGATCTGCGGGTTATCACGCGCAAATTTTAAAGACATAGACCGCTGCTGGGAGGCAGTTAAACACAGCCAACGCCCACGCATCCACACGTTCATCGGCACCTCACCGCTGCACCGCGCGATCCCGAATCTCGACATGGATGAAATGGCGGAGCGCATTCACGATTGCGTAACCCATGCCCGTAATCTGTGCGACAACGTACAATGGTCATCAATGGACGCGACGCGTACGGAATGGGGTTTTCTGAAACGTACGGTCGACATCGCGATTAAGGCGGGCGCGACGACAATCAACATTCCCGACACCGTTGGGTACACTGAACCCGTTGAATCCGCCGATCTGATCAAGCGTTTGATTGCCGAAGTGGACCGCGCCGATACGGTGATATTCTCGACCCATTGTCACAATGACCTTGGGATGGCGACGGCGAATTCGCTGGCAGCCGTTCAGGGCGGTGCGCGCCAAATTGAATGTACAATTAATGGTTTGGGCGAACGTGCAGGCAACACCGCCCTCGAAGAAGTGGTGATGGCGCTGAAGGTCCGCAAGGATATCATGCCGTTTGAGACCAGAATCGACGCCCGCAAGATCATGAACATCTCACGCCGTGTGGCCACTGTTTCCGGGTTTCCGGTGCAGTTCAACAAGGCAATAGTCGGCAAGAACGCCTTCGCCCATGAATCCGGCATCCATCAAGACGGCATGCTGAAAAACCGCGAAACGTTTGAGGTCATGCGCCCAGAAGACGTCGGTCTATCCGGCACCACCCTTCCGCTGGGCAAACATTCAGGCCGCGCCGCTTTGCGTGCAAAACTGTCGGAACTTGGCTTTGAAATGGGCGACAACGAACTCAAAGACGTGTTCGTGCGCTTCAAAGATTTGGCCGACCGCAAGAAGGAAGTTTTTGACGACGACCTGATCGCACTGGTCCGTCAGAACAGCACCGAAGACGACCGTTTGAAGTTGAAGGACCTGACCGTCGTCTGCGGCATGAATGGCCCGCAGAAAGCTGATATGGTTCTGGAAATTGATGGTAGCGACCACAGCAAGTCTGCCACAGGCGACGGCCCCGTGGATGCAACTTTTAATGCGGTCAAGGCGTTGTTTGCACACGATGCCCGCCTGCAATTGTATCAGGTCCACGCAGTGACCGAAGGCACAGACGCGCAAGCGACTGTATCAGTCCGCATGGAAGAAGACGGGCGCATCGCGACGGGCCAGTCGGCGGATACAGATACTGTTGTGGCGTCCGCCAAGGCCTACATCAATGCGCTCAATCGCCTATTGGTGCGTCGTGAAAAAACCGCGCCTGGGGTGGACACGCCCGAAATTCGCTACACAGACGCGGGCGAGTAATTTTGCGTAAAACGGTTGCAGCGGCGCTCGTCGTCGCTGCGCCATGCACGGTGAATGCGTAGGTTTACCCGGCTGAGCCTCAAGGTCCATCCGACATGATGCGCAAGACCAGCCCATAAGCGACATTATTTTCGGCGAGATCGCGGCGGAATAGCGCGTACCCCTTCTATTAATCCCTCTTCCCCCCAATGCCCACGCACCCTATATATCGCTGACGTTCGCACCCATTGGGGAGTCGCGGACGCATAATCTAAGGGAACGGCACCGCAATGTTTGGCTTAGGCAATCTTTTCTCGTCTGATATGGCGATCGACCTCGGGACAGCGAACACGCTGGTCTATGTGAAGGGCAAGGGTATTGTTTTGTCTGAACCTTCGGTTGTTGCCTACCATATGAAAGACGGCGTTCGCAAAGTGTTGGCTGTCGGCGAAGACGCGAAATTGATGTTGGGCCGCACGCCCGGGTCGATTCAGGCAATCCGCCCGATGCGCGAAGGCGTGATTGCCGACTTTGACACCGCCGAAGAGATGATCAAGCACTTCATCCGCAAGGTTCACAAACGCTCAACATTCTCAAAGCCGAAGATTATTGTCTGCGTACCGCACGGCGCGACACCGGTTGAAAAACGCGCCATTCGCCAGTCGGTCCTTTCTGCTGGCGCGCGACGCGCAGGTTTGATCGCTGAACCAATTGCCGCTGCCATTGGCGCGGGCATGCCAATCACTGATCCTACCGGTAACATGGTTGTGGACATTGGTGGCGGCACCACAGAAGTCGCCGTGCTGTCCCTTGGCGACATAGTTTACGCGCGATCCGTGCGCGTCGGTGGCGATCGCATGGACGAAGCGATCATTTCCTACCTGCGCCGCCAGCATAATCTGCTGATTGGTGAAGCCACAGCTGAACGCATCAAAACATCCATCGGAACAGCACGCATGCCCGACGACGGTCGTGGCCAGTCGATGATGATCCGTGGGCGCGATTTGCTAAATGGTGTGCCGAAAGAAACCGAGATTAGCCAAGCGCAAGTCGCAGAAGCCCTCGCTGAACCTGTGCAGCAGATTTGCGAAGCGGTGATGACAGCGCTTGAGGCGACACCGCCAGATTTGGCTGCGGATATCGTTGATCGCGGCGTCATGCTGACGGGCGGCGGTGCGTTGCTTGGTGAACTCGATCTTGCGCTGCGTGAGCAAACGGGCCTGGCAGTTTCTGTGGCCGATGAAAGCCTAAATTGTGTGGCCATGGGCACGGGTAAGGCATTGGAATACGAACACCAATTGCGCCACGTCATCGACTACGACAGCTAAGCACTTTTTATTCTTAGGGGGGCCACCCCTGTGGCACGGGACAGACAGCAAACCGAAGATTTCGTCAGCCCTGTCCGGCGTCTGTTGGTCGGTATTCTGGTGTTGTCCATGTTTGCCACGTTCCTGATTTGGCGTATCGACAATCCGCGTGTCGAACGGTTCCGAATGATGGTCATTGATGCGGTCGTGCCAAATTTTGATTGGGCGATGGCACCCGTCACGGGCGTCATAAACCTGCTGTCTGATTTCCAGTCTTACCAACGGCTTGCGCAGCAGAATTCAGATCTACGCCGCGAACTGCAGGACATGAAAAGCTGGCGCGAGGCAGCCATTCAGCTAGATCAAGAAAACGCGCGGCTTCGCGATCTGATCAATGTGCAACTCGACCCACAACTGACTCGGATCACAGGCGTTGTGCAAGCGGATTCAGGGTCACCGTTTCGCCAGTCCGTGCTACTGAACGTCGGCGCGCGAGATGGTATTCTGGACGGCTGGCCCGCAATGGACGGCATCGGGTTGGTCGGTCGTATTTCTGGCGTCGGCAATGAAACGTCCCGCGTGATCCTTGTCACGGATACGTCCAGCCAAATTCCCGTCACTATCCAACCATCGGGCCAGCGGGCCATTCTGTCGGGCGACAATACCATCAATCCACTGCTGCAATTCATCGAAGACCCTGACCAGGTGAAACCGGGCGACCGCGTTGTCACATCTGGCGATGGCGGCGTTTTCCCCGCCGATCTTTTAGTTGGGCAGCTCGCGCGGGGCACGGATGGGCGGCCGCGGGCACGCCTTTCGGCTGATCTTGAACGCATCGAATTCCTGCGCGTCTTGCGCAGTCAGCCAACCGCCCGGATCAATGATGCAGGGTCACTTTTGGCGCCCCTCAACGCCCCTGTTTTACCGATTGAGGCTGACCCGGAAACCGAGGCTGAATTTTTGGAGGGCGGCGGTGATGGCTGACAACACCCTTAATCGCCGCAGATGGATTGGTCGATTGACGTTCGTGTTTCTTGGCTTGTTCATCATTTTTTCGCACCTCATCCCGCTCGAAACTGTTCCGCCAAGCTTAGGCAGCAGTTCACTTGTGCCGATTGAACCGCGCGGGGCGACGCCAGCCACTGATTTCGAAGTCGAAGAATTCTTTGATCCCGTGCGCTGGATCGCGCCCAATTTTTTGATTTTGCTAGCTGTGACATGGGTGATAAGGCGCCCGTCATTTGCTCCTGTCTGGGTAATCGCAGCGCTATTTTTTCTGGCGGATCTGCTGTTTCAACGACCGCCCGGATTGTGGACTGCGCTTGTATTGATCCTGACCGAAATCCTGCGCGGGCGGTCGCGATCGATGCGGACTTTGCCGTTCTGGTTGGAATGGATGACTGTGGCGGTCGGTATATTGGTCATCTCCATCGCCTATCGGTTCACATTATCGATGGTTTTAGTCCCACAAGGCCCACTGGGGCTGACAATACTGCAGTTGGGGCTTACATTGATCACCTATCCAGTTGTTGTTTTCGTGTCCTATGCCTTGTTTGGCGTAAGCCGCCCAGCGCCGGGTGAAGTGGACGCCCTTGGGCATCGAATGTGAAAGTGCAGTACCAACTATGAAACGTGGCCCCAAAGAAGTCGAAGAATGCGCCCACCGCTTTTCGAGACGCGCACTTCTGCTTGGTGTTGCGCAGCTTGGTCTCATCACAGCCTTGGGCGCACGCATGGCATCGATGCAGGTTAATCAGGCTGATGAGTTTCGCATGTTGGCCGAAGAAAACCGCATAAACATCGGCCTAATCCCCCCCGCACGCGGGTTGATATACGACATTAATGGCGTCGTGCTGGCAGACAACGAACAGCACTACACAATCACGATAACCCGCGAAGGCGCGGGCGATGTGGATGAAATTCTAGCGCGGTTGAACCGTCTTGTCGTGCTCGATCCCGAACGGCTGGAAAAGGCGCGCGAAGAATTGGGTGCTCGAAGTCCGTTTGTGCCTGTGACCGTCGCTCAACGCGTGTCATGGCAGGACATTTCCCGCGTGAGAGTCAATTCCCCCGCCCTGCCCGGTGTCGTCGCCGAACTGGGCCGCAGCCGTATCTACCCACAGGGCATAGACATGGCGCATGTGGTTGGCTACGTCGGCCCCGTCAGCGATTATGATCTTAGCCGGATCGAAGACCGCGATCCTTTATTGCAAATTCCCCGTTTCCAGATCGGTAAGACGATGGTGGAAAACAGGCTCGAACGTGACTTGCGCGGTTCCGCTGGCACCAAACGGGTCGAGGTGAATGCTGCGGGTCGTGTAATGCGCGAACTGGATCGCGTGGAAGGCACGCCAGGGGCTGATGTGCAATTGACCGTCGATGCACGGCTGCAAAACTACATTCAGGCGCGACTGGACGGCCAGTCTGCCGCCGCAATTGTGATTGACGTTACCAATGGCGACATCAAAGGCATCGGGTCTGCCCCAACTTTTGATCCCAACGTCTTCGTTCAGGGCATTTCCGTCGCCCTGTGGGATGACCTGAATGAGCGTGACATCGTAACTAGCCTGCACCGTCGCCCATTGGCGGCCAAAACCGTGCAGGGCACTTATCCGCCTGGATCAACATTCAAAATGGTAACCGCTCTTGCAGCACTTGAGGACGGGGCCATTGGTCCGGATGAAACAGTGCGCTGCGTCGGGCATGCGGATGTGTCTGATGTGCGGTTCCACTGCTGGAAACGTTCAGGGCATGGAAACATGAACCTGAATGAAAGCCTGAAACAATCCTGCGACGTGTATTATTACGACATCTGCCAGCGCGTTGGAATCGATAAAATTGCTGCAATGGGGCGCAAGCTCGGGCTTGGTGAACGCCACGACTTGCCCATGTCCGCAATCCGTTCTGGCATTATGCCTGACAAAGCATGGAAACGCGAAACGCGCGGCGAAGATTGGCGGGTCGGTGACACGGTGAACGCGTCGATCGGACAGGGCTACGTGGCCACGTCGCCGCTGCAACTGGCCGTGATGACCGCCCGCATCGCAACGGGCCGCGCCGTGAAGCCACGCCTTGTACGATCAATTGACGGGGTGGATGAACCGTCCGGCGCTGGCGAAAGCCTCGGCCTAAACGAAAATAACCTGCGCCGCATACGCAGTGCGATGTATGACGTGTCCAACCATCCGCGCGGCACTGGTTATCGCACCCGCATCGCCACCGAAGAATTCCGCATAGCGGGCAAAACCGGCACCAGCCAAGTGCGTCGGATATCTCTAGCCGAACGCGCCGCCGGCGTCACCAGCAATGCAGACTTGCCGTGGAACCGGCGTGACCACGCGCTTTTTGTTGCGTTCGCCCCAGCTGATAACCCCAAATATGCAGTCGCAGTCGTCGTCGAACACGGCGGTGGTGGGTCTACCGCTGCAGCACCAATTGCCCGCGATGTCATGCTGCAGGCGCTGTACGAAGGCACACCACCTCTGTCCGCCTACCCCGCTGCCGCGCGCGGTCAAATTGCCGACCAGCAACGCCGCCTGAACGCGCTGATCCGCGTCATCCAGCCCGGCCACGACACGGACGAAGCCTGATGAGCTATCTGGAATATCAGCTCAAATTTGTCCCCGTCGGCTTTCGCAAGCTTTTGTTCGTAAATTGGCCTGTGGTCTTTTTGGTAACGGCAGTGTCCAGTTTTGGCTTTTTGATGCTTTATTCTGTCGCTGGCGGGTCGATGGACCCTTGGGTGAACCCACAAATTCAACGGTTCGGCCTCGGCGTTGTAGTGATGCTGGGCATGGCGATGGTACCCATCTGGTTTTGGCGCAATATGGCCGTCGTTGGGTATTCATTGGCCTTGGCATTACTGGTGCTGGTAGAATTCATCGGCGTTGAACGCAACGGTTCGCAGCGGTGGCTCGACCTCGGCCCTATGGATTTACAACCCTCCGAGCTGATGAAGATCACACTTGTTATGCTGCTGGCCGCCTATTACGATTGGTTGCCCCTGAACAAAGTCAGCAAGCCACAATGGATCATCGTTCCCCTACTGTTTATCGCAGCACCCGCTTATCTGGTGCTGAGCCAACCCGATCTCGGCACGTCGATTCTGTTGGTATCAGGTGGTGGCGCAGTTATGTTCTTGGCGGGTGTTCATTGGGCCTATTTCGCAAGTGTGATTGCTGGCGCTCTGGGCCTCGTGACGGCTGTGTTTCAAACGCGCGGCACTGGCTGGCAGATGCTCAAAGACTACCAATACCGGCGCATTGATACGTTCATCGACCCAACCCAAGACCCCCTAGGTGCTGGCTATCACATCACCCAAGCCAAGATCGCATTGGGGTCGGGCGGCTGGACGGGGCGCGGGTTCATGCAAGGCACACAAAGCCGTCTGAATTTTCTACCCGAAAAACACACTGACTTCATCTTCACAACTTTGGCAGAAGAGTTTGGCTTTATCGGCGCCTTCGGCCTACTGATCCTCTACACGCTGATCCTCATCTTTTGTGTGCAGTCCGCTGTGACAAATAAAGATCGCTTCGCGTCCCTTGTGACGATGGGTGTCGTAGTGACGTTCTTTTTATTCTTTGCGGTAAACATGGCAATGGTCATGGGTCTAGCCCCTGTTGTCGGCGTGCCACTGCCGCTTGTGAGCTACGGTGGATCGGCGATGCTGGTCCTGATGGCGGCGTTCGGGCTGGTGCAGTCCGCCCACGTTCATAAACCCCGATGAATAAAACCTCACCACTCCGCGCATTGTTTTCCGCAGGTGATGCCGCTTGGCCTGAATACACCGCCGCTCTGCCGCCTGCGTTTGCCGCGCAGGGCTTGACCGTTGATGTGTCGCGCGACCACGCGCCTGAAACCGTCGATTATATCATCGCCGCCCCGAATGGTCCGATACAGAATTTCGCGCCGTTCACCCGTTGTAAGGCCGTACTGAACCTTTGGGCAGGCGTTGAAGATATCGCGCCAAACAAGACTCTGACCCAACCACTTGCACGCATGGTTGACCCTGGCCTGACGGACGGCATGGTGGAATGGGTGGTCGGGCACACGATGCGCCATCACCTTGGCTTGGATCATCACATCCATGGACAAGACGGCATCTGGCGCGCTGCCTACCCGCCGTTAGCGCACAATCGCCCTGTGACGATCCTTGGACTTGGCGCACTTGGCGCCGCTTGCGCCAAAATGCTCACAGGCTTGGGCTTCCCTGTCACGGGCTGGAGCCGGTCACAAAAAGACATCGCAGACGTCACCTGCCAGTCCGGCACTGACGGATTGCGTGATGCCTTGGCCGATGCCGAAATCATTGTGCTTTTGTTGCCGCTTACGGATGCGACAACCAATATCCTGAACCATAAGACTCTCGCACTCCTCGCTGACGGGGCCTTCATAATCAACCCCGGTCGCGGCCCGCTGATTGACGACGACGCGCTGCTCACAGCGCTTGATCTCAATATCGCCCACGCCACGCTGGATGTTTTTCGAACCGAACCCTTACCAAAAAACCACCCGTTTTGGGGACACCCTAAAGTAACAGTCACCCCCCATATCGCGTCCACCACGCGGGCAAGCACGGCGTCACTCTGCATTGCCGAGAACATCCGGCGCGGCGAAGACGGCTTGTCCTTCCTGCACCTCGTGGACCGTAGCAAAGGCTACTAAATCCCACCCTGTCTTTGTCTTGAAAAATATCCCGGGGAGTCCAGAGGACGGGGCAGCGCCCCACCTTTCTTGCGGGTTTTCAACAAAAATCTGCCCCTCAGTCGCGTCACGCGCACTCAATGCAGCTGGGGTGGCTTACTCGGGTCCATACCGGGATTTGCACCCGGCTGGCCATTTGATGTTCCGGGCATCTGCGGCGTTGGTAGATCGAACCGCAGCCCGACTTTTGCGACCCGTTCAGACACCGGATCACCCCCTGCCAGATGCGTGACGTCTAACATGCCTGCCTCTATGCCAGAAAACACCAGCGCCTCATTTATCGCAGCCGTCAGCGCGCCTTGCGCACCTTCAATCGTGCCGACAAACGCCAACATATGACCGCGCCCGCCACCCTCGTAGATGACACCACACAGATATGCCTCAACCGCCAATCCTGCGGCCGTGGCGAGCTTTCGATCAAGGGCTTCCAGCAAAACCTCCGGCAGTCCAGTCGGGGCCGTCAGTTCCGTAATCTGGCCATCGACCTCTTGCGCGTCGGACCCTAATGTCTGCGCCAGCCAATCCACGGCCTCGGCTGGAACCAACATCGCAGACGGGGCCACGCCCATGTTCAGAGCCATCCCAATCCGCTGACCTTCAAGCATCTGCGCCATGCCACGACCCGACAGCGCCGCGTAAGGTGCGATCGCTTTTCCATAAAATTCCGACATCCGCGCCTCGCGGTCAAATATCAAAACGAACTGTTGATCCTCCGCCTCAAACATCGCCGGTGAAATCTGGTCTCCCTCGACCTCTGCCTCAAGCAGCATGAACAACTCAGACTCGGCCAACCGTTCGTAGAACCGCAATCGCGCCAGATCATCGGCCTCATCAGCGACCATGGCCGCGTGGGCCCGATCAATTTCAGTCGTGCCTATCTCAGTCAGGGCAGTCTCTATCAGTTCAGTCATTCAAAACCTCTTTCACACGGGCCCGCAGCGCGGGCAGAACTTCTTCCCCGAACCACGGATTTTTCTTTAGCCATTCGGTATTGCGCCACGACGGATGAGGCAAGACAAAGGTGTCGGGCGCGTGCATCCGGCAGTCTGAAACCGTTTCGGTGACGCCAGTTTTCACACCCAGATGATAGCGGTGCGCGGACGCCCCGACCAAAACGCGAAGCCGCACGTCGGGAAGGTCTGCCATCACCCGGTCATGCCATGTTTGGCCACAAATCTTGGGTGGCGGCAGGTCCGACCCTTTGGCGTCATATCCAAGGAAACAAAATGCCATCGGCACAATCGCGACACGACTCTGGTCATAGAATGTCGTATCGTCGAGGCCCAGCCAGTCGCGCAAACGATCCCCTGACGGGTCTGTGAAGGGACGACCGCTTTTGTATGCTTTCATCCCCGGTGCCTGCCCTGCGACCAACAACCGCGTTGTTGGCTCAAACCAGACGATCGGGCGCGGCGAATGGGCGGTGTGCGTGGCGGCGAAACGGTCCGCACACAGCGTGCATCCGCTGATTTGGAGGTGCAATGTCATGCTATTAAACTATACCAACTGTCCCCGCAGACCAGCAAAGCCTAATGAAACCCTCTCAACTCAGATCAGCTTCCTGACAGTTACGTTGTAAAAAGATGCGGTCCACCGACATATTAAAGCCAGATTGTCTTCTTATTGGAGACAATGATGAGGTGATCTGTCACTTAAGACAAAGGTTTAAAAAAGCCCGACCCGAGGTAGTGAAGACTTTCAATGCTTGAATTTGTGAACGTTAGTAAGTCCTTTTGGACAGGAACCCAGCGCAAGGTTATCCTTGATCGCGCTAGTTTTCGCGTGGAACTGGGTAGTTCTCTAGGCATTCTGGCCCCGAACGGCACGGGCAAGACCACAATCATCAATATGATGGCAGGACTTGAAAAGCCCGACGAAGGCCAAGTGAACCGCGCCTGCCGCGTCTCATTTCCATTGGGCTTTATGGGCGGGGTCGTGAACCGCCACACGGCACGTGAAAACAGCCGCTTTATCGCACGACTTTACGGTCTCGATCCTGATTACGTTGAGGCATTCTGCCGTTGGATGGCCTGCATCGACGAATACTTTGACATGCCTGTGGGCACCTATTCCCAAGGCATGCGGGCGCGTTTCACATTTTCATTGATGCTCAGCCTTGATTTTGACATCTACCTCATTGATGAGGGCATGCCGCAAACGACAGATGGGGAGTTTAACCGCAAGGCGGGACAGGTTCTCAAGGAGAGGTTGGCCGACACGACGGTCATTATTGTCTCCCACCAAGCGGATACGCTTGAAAGATTCGCCCGATCAGCCGCCGTTCTCAAGGACGGTCAGTTGGTCATGTTTGACACCTTGGAAGAAGCGAAACAGGTTTATGACTACGAAACCCAAGGCACAGAGATTCCGGATACGACGCAGTTCGAGCACGGCTAACACCGCCGCCGCTGCGCCCAGTCCGACGCCTTTACAGGCTGCCCCGGCTCCAACATCTGGGCAGCCCTCTTCTCATGGTGCGGCCATAGCGATGCCAAGTGCCGTATCAGGCGCTGTGGACAGCCCCGCCACCGTGTCTTCCGAGAACGACATCGATGCGATCCGCCAAGAAGGTCTGACAGGCCGCCAGTTGCGCATGGCACGACGTGTCGCCCAGAAAAATGGCCTCGCGGTGACGTCTGATTTCGATGCAGTACGCAAGTTGCGCAAGCAGGGTGTGGACCCGTTCCAGCGCGCCAATGTTCTTGACTTGGTCACGCCGAATGATGGTCAAACAAAATTAGCCGCCGGTCAAATGCAGGCCGCAACCGCCAAAATGTCACCTGAGCAGGCGAAAGTGCAACTGCCGCAAACCGTGCAACGCAAGCAGACACTGCCGTCCACAAAGGTTGGTGCAGATGACAACACAGCCGATCGTCGCGCAGGTGAAATTCGCCGCATTCAGAAAGACATCGCCAGACGACGCCGTAGAAACATCGCCGCGCTTATGGGGCGTCTAGCGATGTTTGTGTTCTTGCCTACAATTGCGGCGGGTTATTATTTCTACGTCATAGCGACGCCGATGTATGGCACGCACTCCCAGATGGTTATCAAACAGGCCGAAAGCTCCGGCGGAGGTGGTTTGGGGAGCCTGTTCCAAGGAACCGGCCTAGCAACCCAAACCGACAGCACAACGGTGCAATCCTACATGACATCACTTGAGGCCTTTATCCGCCTCGACGCCGAGCATGGATTTACCGAACATTTCTCGGACCCTGACATCGATTCGATCCAGAGATTGGCCTCCGATGCCAGCCGCGACGATGCTTATAACGTGTTTCTAAACCATATTCAGATTGGCTACGACCCGACCGAAGGTTTCCTGAAAATGGAGGTTATCGCAGCTGACCCTGCGAAAAGCCAAGAGTTTTCCGAAGCGTTGATCAGTTACGCAGAGGAACAGATCAACCTACAAACGCAAAGAGTCCGCCAAGATCAGATGGCCGGTGCCCAAGAAACCTATGCAACCGCAGAAACCCGTCGCGTCGCCGCTCTCGACGAACTTGTGCGCATCCAAGAAGAAGTGCAACAAACCGACCCCCTCGCCCAATCCGCCGCCCTACAACAGCGGATCACGACGCTTGAAATTCGGCTTGACGATGAACGCCTGAACCTTGCCAGTCTTTTGGAAAACCGCCGCCCGAACGAAGCGTCCGTGAACGCTGGGGAGTCTGAGATCGGGCGTCTTGAAGATCAAATCGCGCTGATGCGCGGTGAATTGTCTGGCGGCAACGGTGGATCGCTTGTTTCCAACAACGCCCGCCTGCGGCAGGCCGAAGAAAACTATGTCTTTCAGGTCACCAATGTTCAGGCCACGCTTATGCAGATGGACACCGCACGGATTGAAGCAACGCGACAGAGCCTTTATTTGACTATTTCGGTGCCCCCCATCGCGCCAGACACGGCGAGCTATCCAAAAGCGTTTGAAAACACAGTCTTGGCGTTCCTTATCTTCTCAGGCGTCTATCTGATGATTTCGCTCACAGTATCCATCCTTCGCGAACAGGTAAGCTCTTGATGAAAGACGTACAAATTGGGTCGATCACGGCCTCCAACGATCGCCCTTTGACGGTTATCGCAGGTCCGTGCCAACTAGAATCCTTGGCCCATGCCCGTATGATTGCAGAACAGATGGCGAAGGTCTGTGACGCCCACGGTGCGCAGTTTGTGTTCAAAGGCAGTTATGACAAGGCCAATCGCACGTCGCTTTCGGGCAGGCGTGGGCTGGGCATAGACGAAGGCCTGGCAATCCACGCCGCAATCAAAGCTGAATTTGGCTGCCCAGTACTGACCGACATCCACACCGCCAATCAATGCGCCCCAGTGGCTGAGGTCGTTGATATCCTGCAAATTCCCGCGTTCCTCTGTCGCCAGACTGATCTGTTGTTAGCGGCCGGCGAAACAGGTGCCGCGGTAAACATCAAAAAGGGTCAATTCCTTGCGCCGTGGGACATGGCCAATGTCGTTTCCAAAGTTGAATCCACGGGCAACACCCGCATCCTATTGACCGAACGCGGCGTCTCGTTTGGCTATAACGCTCTGGTGACGGACATGCGCTCTTTGCCTGAAATGATGAAAACCGGATACCCGGTGGTGATGGACGCAACGCACGCCGTCGCCCAACCTGGCGGCCTTGGCGGTTCAAGCGGTGGACAGCGTGAATTCGCGCCCGTTCTGGCCCGAGCTGCTGTGGCCGTTGGCATCGGTGCGGTGTTCTTGGAAACCCACGAAAACCCTGACAATGCGCCGTCAGACGGACCCAACATGATTGCGCTGCGCGACATGGACGGAGTCCTCAAAACGCTGATGGCGCTCGACTTAGTCGCAAAGGCTGACCCTATTCGTCTTTAAGGTGGGCCGTTTTTTGGCGATCAGCCTTTAAGCTGGGTCGCCACTAGCGTCGCCCTCATGTTCCGCCTAAGATTACTTTATCTATTTAAAACGGCGATCTATTGCGCATATTCTTCGGCTCCTGACTTTTATTTTCCTTTTGCTTCCAACCCTGCCCGCAGTGGCGCAAGAAGCTCCGACAGGAACCGTCTCAAACAATCAAACCGGCGAACAAGACGCAAGCATTGCGGTGCGCATCCGTAAGATCCTTGCGGAATTGGGCAATTACGAAGACGTCACTGTGACGGTTTCAGACGGTGTTGTGACCTTGCGTGGAACGCCCGCAGATCGAAGCGCAAGACCTCGACGCTCTGGTGACGCGCGTTGAGGGCGTCATGAACCGAATGGAACAATTGGTGATCTAGTTGCCCCTGGCGCTGATCGCGCTGACAGTCTTTTTGATCATCACATGGATCGGCAGACTGGTGTCCCGATTGCGCAATCCGTGGAATCGTATGGCACCCAACGCTGTCATCGCTGATCTGTTTCGCACTTTGGTGATGATCGTTTTCGTAATAGCGGCCATCTTCATCGCGCTTGATATTATAAACGCCACGGCCCTGTTATCAACGATCCTTGGTGCGGCAGGTCTGATCGGTTTGGCCATTGCTTTTGCCGTCCGCGATACAGTCAAAAATGTCATCGCGTCCGTGATGCTGTGCATCCACCAAGCGTTCCATCCCAACGACGTGGTCGAAATCAATGGCGATCAAGGCAAAGTCATCCGTCTGACCAGACGCGCCACAATTCTGCTGAGCTTTGATGGCAATCACATCCGTATTCCCAACTCGACCGTCTTCAAGTCGCACATCATCAATTTCAGCCAAAATCGCGAACGCCACTTCATGTTCACAATGACAATCGACAGCACTGCTGATCTGGGCATAGCCCGTGAACTTGCCGTCACAACCGTGCAGAACCTGCCGTTCGTGACGAATGCCTACCCCCGCATATGCGTGGCTTGGCGACATTAACAATGCGGGGATGGAAGTTGTGGTCGTAGGTTGGATAGACCAGACTGAAACCTCGATGACGTTGGCCCGTAGCGAGACGTTGCGCCGTGTCAAACGCGCGATCTTGGCGTCCGGCGTGACGTTCCCAAACGTCACTTACACGATAGAAGGCACCAGTTTGGGCAATCAGCCAAACGCCGTAGAGCCGAAATCCCTGCACCCCGCCAGGCCACGAGACGATGTGAAAATCGCCACCGTCATCGCCCAAGCCGAAGGCTCACTTGAACGCATGATCGACACCGAGCGCGAGATCGGGATCGGCGAAGACCTGTTGCGCAATGATGCCGCCAAGGAATAGCAAAATTATCCCTTTTCAGGGTTGATCACTTGTTGGGATTTGCGTATCTCCACGACGCTGATGGGGTGTAGCCAAGTGGTAAGGCAACGCTTTTTGGTAGCGTGTACCGTAGGTTCGAATCCTACCACCCCAGCCAGCATTCCCAACATATTGATAACAATGTATAATAATGCAAATTAGCGCCACCATTCGGGACCATTTCGAGGTGCCTAAATACCCCAGACTGAAGATTAGCGCACATACCGGCAGAATCTACCGAAAGTCTGGAAACCGCTTTTCGACGGTAGCAGTTTGGCGGAATGTGTTGGTAAGGTAAATTGTTTGTTTGCAGTCGCTTAGGCGCGTCTGCTCGACCATTCAGAGTACCCTGAACAGGTCCCGCTGCTCGTTCCACATTGGTGAGAACGCGTGGGATTTCAGCCAATGAGATGTAAGACCAACTGGCTGTCCCCCGTCCCAAACATCTCGAATAATGTCAGGAGCCAAAAACGCCAGTTCAACAAGATGCTGAACGCGTCGTTTCGAGGCACCCTCCGCTTCGGCAATTTCCGTATAGGTTTTGCCAGCTCGGATCATGTCAAAGTATCGATGCGCCAACGCAATATTTTTAAACAGCGTTTCATCGCGCGGTCCCGTTGCATCAGCTAGAATGAGTTTGGTCTCAACGCCACGCTTGCGGTGGCGGACGTCAGTCTGGAGATTCAGATGGTCTTCTGAGATCCGCTTCAGGCCGACTGTCAGATGTTCAGCGATCGCTGCCGCGGCAATTGAGACTTGGATATTCCCTGGCCCGATTTGAACGCGTTCAATTAAAGAGAGAAGGATCCAGTTTGCCCGCTCATCAGTGTTGCCATCGTCTTTGCCCAATTCCGTCATCTGCTTTGCGATCAGTGCGATCTCTTCAGTTGTCGCAAGGCTGACAAGATTGGCTTGCACAGCAGGAACACTCAGATGCTTTTTGACCAGATCGGCGACAAGAGTCTCAAGTTCAGGCGCTGGCAACCGCCATCCACTTGGATCTTTCGGACCAGAGCTGCGGATCAGACGATGCGATACATAGTAGCGAAGCCTGCGACCCTTTCCTGTCTTGGTATGGCTGGGCGTCAGCCGATCACCAGTTTCATCAAACAACTTTCCAGCCAGCAGCGACACCTGCTTTTTCTGACCATCACGGGGACTGCCTGCTTGCGAGCGCGACCTGACAGCACCTACCTTTAGCTGTTCCTGCAACGCATCCCAATCAGTGGGATCAATGAGAGCCGGGTGTTGGCCAGGCCAGACCTTCGTCTTGTGTCGGATACGGCCTGCGTAGATCGGGTTGCTCAGGATATGATGGACATGTCCGAAGCCGAACGCTGTTCCACCTTTCAGCCGACCGGACGATAATGTGCGGATGGCCGTCTTCAGACCGCGCTTGTCAGCTTCGGTTTTGACGATCCGAACGTTGCGGTGCCTTTTGTAGAGGTCGTAGATTGTTCGGATTGTAGGAGCGTCTGCCTCACTGATTTTTAGCGTTCTTCCATCAGGCTCATAGCCCAAGGGCACATTGCCACCCATCCACAGCCCCTTTCGTTTGGAGGCCGCAATCTTGTCCCTGATACGCTCTGCCGTCACTTCACGTTCAAACTGCGCAAAGCTCAGCAGCATGTTCAAGGTCAGCCGCCCCATGCTGGTCGCTGTGTTGAACGACTGGGTCACTGACACAAAGGACGCCCCTGCTGCGTCCAGCACATCAACGATCTTCGAGAAGTCCGCCAGTGACCGCGTCAGCCGGTCGATCTTGTAGACGATGATCTGGTCCACATACCCGTCCCGCATGTCCTGCATCAGGCGTTGAAGCGCGGCGCGCTCCAGCGATCCGCCTGATAGGCCTCCATCGTCGTAGGCCGTTGGCAACAACACCCAGCCCTCATGTTTCTGGCTGGCGACGTAGGACGCACAGGCCTCGCGCTGCGCATCCAGCGAGTTGAACTCTTGCTCCAGACCATCCTCAGAGGACTTACGGGTATAAATGGCGCAGCGGATCTTCTTCATGCCAGGCTCCCGGCAGCTTTTACAAGACCGAAGAACCGAGGTCCCGACCAACTTGTTCCGGTAATGTGCAGGGCAATGGCCGAGAGCGACTTAAACCGCTCACCATTCATTATGTATCCGTCGTCACCAACATCGACCTGATACCTGCGACCGTTCCATTCTCGAACAAGCTGCGTCCCAGCGCGGATCGCTGGCGCAGGTCCTCGTACACGCTTGCCACCTGCCGCAGCCTTTAAGGCACGTTTAAGATCCGCTGGAAGCCCCGCTGACCTGCGGCACTGAGCATCCCAGATCAGCGCCTTGCGCATAAAGATCATTGATAGAAAGTGCGGCGGTGCTTCCCCAAAGGCCGCCCCCCAAGTGACCCGGAGGGTGGAGCGATCCATGTCCTCCAGCTCCACCCATCGCGACGCGATGACAGCATCACTCGCCATCAAACCACATCCGTCTTGGCGGTGAGTTTGGGCGCGGGCATGATATGGTATCGCAGAGGCTTCCCATTTCCAGCTTTAAGCGAAGTAATCTCATAGCCAGCCTTGCGCAGGCCTGTCAGTGCCGCCCGTGTCGTATGTGGCAACCAGCCAAACTTTTCGCTGATGGCGGCAACATCTCCCCCCGCCTTTCGACTCAACATCTGGATCAACTGGGCTTTCTTGGTCGTGCCACCGCACCGCGCCTCCCGTTTGATTTTTCCAGCCACGGGTGAAATGCCACTTGAAGTGCCTGGTTTTGGTTGCTGTGTCATGAGTTTTCTCCTGTTCAGAACGCATGGAACCGAAATGGTCCTGCTACTGAGCGCAGCCCGGAAATCCGGGTGGAGAAACTGGCACACCCAAGCGGGTGGGTCGCAATGACAGTACCGCTCTGGTCGTCTTCGAAGTCCAGCGGAAATGCCCAAGTCTCGCCAAAGACGCTGAACAATATCAAGCTTTATCAAAAGATCGATCGATCGTTCGATCCTGATGTAATCATTGAGGCATAAACGATCCGATCCCTAGCTTAACTATCGGCCATTGTTGCTAAAACTGAGTATTTCAGTCCAAATGAAATTGAATGAAACAATCAGCCGAAAATTCAAAGCAGGAAGTTCTCGCCGGTCTGGTTGAGCGCGTAACCTTCCACAGTCTTGAGAGTGGCTTTTGCGTGCTGCGCCTAAAGGCTCGTGGCCACCGAGACCTGGTCACGACCATAGGGCACGCAGCAATGATTTCGGCCGGGGAATGGGTCACGGCTTCCGGTGATTGGATAAATGACCGCGATCATGGCCTACAGTTCAAGGCCAGGTTTCTCAGGACATCCGCACCATCATCGCTGGAGGGGATCGAGAAGTATCTTGGCTCCGGCATGATCCGCGGTATCGGGCCTGTCTACGCCAAGCGCATGGTCAAGAAATTCGGCAAGGACGTATTTGATCTGATCGAGGCCGAACCCGAGCGGTTACGGGAGGTCGAGGGTATTGGGCCGAAGCGGGCCGACAAGATTACCTCGGCCTGGGCTGATCAGAAAGTGATCCGCGAGATAATGGTCTTTCTGCATGAGCATAGCGTTGGCACCGCTCGCGCCGTGCGCATCTTTAAAACCTACGGTACCGACGCGGTACAGGTTATGAGTGAGAACCCTTATCAACTGGCACGTGACATTCGCGGCATCGGGTTCCGGACGGCGGACATGATCGCCGAAAAGCTTGGGATCGAGAAAACTGCCATGATCCGGGTGCGGGCAGGCATTTCGTATGCCCTCACCGAGGCCATGGGCAACGGGCATTGTGGCTTGCCGCGACAAGAACTGATACCACTAGCGATCAAGCTGCTCGATGTTCCAGATGAGCTGATACATACAGCGATTGAGTTTGAAATAACTGATGGAACGGTAACAGCTGACACGGTTTCCGATACGCCTTGTGTGTTTTTGAGCGGGCTATATCACGCGGAGAAGGGCATCGCAGGCCGGTTCCGTGCTTTGATCTCAGGTTCTTTGCCTTGGCCAAAAATAGATGCCGATAAGGCGCTGCCTTGGGTAGAAAAGAAAACTGGTTTGGCTCTCGCTGAGAGTCAGGTGGAGGCCATTCGGCTTGCACTTTGCTCAAAGGTCACGGTGATCACTGGTGGCCCTGGTGTCGGCAAAACCACCATCGTCAATTCGATCCTGCAAATCCTGGCTGCCAAAGCAGTGACACTGTTGCTGTGCGCCCCGACCGGGCGGGCAGCAAAACGAATGAAAGAAGCAACCGGGATGGAGGCCAAAACCATCCACCGCCTTTTGGAGATCGACCCTAATTCCTTTGGTTTTAAACGAAACGAAGAAAACCCGCTCGAATGCGATCTTCTAGTGATTGATGAAAGCTCGATGGTTGATGTCTCGTTGATGCAGTCCCTCCTCAGGGCTGTTCCAGATCACGCTGCTGTCCTGATCGTCGGTGACATTGATCAATTGCCCTCAGTCGGGCCGGGGCAAGTGCTGGCTGATATTATTGGATCAAATGCAATTCCAATCGTGCGCCTGACAGAAGTGTTCAGGCAGGCCGCCAAAAGCCGGATCATTACCAATGCCCACTTGATCAACAAGGGCAAGACACCAGACCTCAGCACGCCAGACAGCGAAACAGATTTCTACTTCGTACCCGCCGAGGATCCTGAGCAAGCCGTGAGCCGCATTATTACCCTCGTACAGTCGCGCATTCCCAAACGCTTCGGCCTTGACCCCATTCGCGACATCCAAGTCCTCTGCCCGATGAACCGAAGCGGCGTCGGTGCGCGTTCACTCAACATCGAACTCCAGGCTGCCTTGAACACCCCGGGAGAAAACAAGGTTGAGCGTTTCGGCTCGACCTTCGCGCCCGGTGACAAGGTCATGCAAATCGAGAACGACTATGACAAAGAAGTCTACAATGGGGACATCGGTTATGTTGAATCCGTCGATGTCAACGAAGGCGAACTAACTGCCAGTTTTGATGGCCGCGCGGTGAGTTACCTGTTCGGTGAACTCGATACACTGGTTCTCGCTTATGCCGCGACGATTCACAAAAGCCAGGGCTCTGAGTACCCTGCCGTCGTTATCCCTGTGCTGACTCAGCATTACGTCATGCTGCAACGTAACCTGCTCTACACAGGGATCACCCGCGGTAAACGGCTGGTGGTCCTCGTCGGCCAGCGCAAGGCCGTCGCCATCGCTGTAAAGAACGTATCGGGTCGGCAGCGCTGGTCCAAGCTGAACGAATGGCTGGTAGAGGGCGAAGGCACATGACCAAACTTTGGAAGGCTTTATATTAAGTCACTGACAATAAACGTTTATTGTTCTTGCATCAAAAGATGTACCGTAAATTCGAATCCTACCACCTCAGCCAGCACTCCTAACATATTGTTAACAATGGATAATAACTATATTAGCGTCGTGTTTTCAGGATATTCCGAGGTGTCAGAATACCCCATACTGCAATATAGCGGCCATTCTGGCAGAATCTGCCAAAAGTCTGGGAACCGCCTTTCGACGGTAGCAGTTTGGCGTTTGAGGATGGTGATTTTGTTTGACTGTAAGCAATGGCTTAGAGTCATCATCGTCACTTATCAGAGCGCCTTGAACATATCCCTTTGCGCGTTCCACATGGGTGAGAACGCGTGGGATTTCAACCAATGCGATGTCAGGCCAACTGGCTGCCCGCCTTACGTCGGTAATGAAAATTATTTGAAGAGATGCCGAAACTTGTCTCTTGTTTATTAATATACAGTGAATACGTTAATAATCAGCTGAGTTAGGTTGGTTAAATCAAACTCCAAATTTAAGGTGATTTTTTGTTTGAGCCAATTTTTGCGGCATGCCGACGCCACACCATTTGCGTCCTCGTTGATCGAAGGTCTAAGAGATTTTGGGTACAGCCTTGAAACGTCCCTCGCTGATATCGTGGATAATTCAATAACTGCGCGCGCTCAAAGGGTCGATATACTTGCAAACACTACAGGCGAGCATCCGTGGATCGCCGTTGTTGATGACGGCATTGGCATGTCAGAACACGCTCTTGTAGACGCAATGCGCCCCGGGTCTAGAAACCCCAAGGAGGAGCGCCTCGAAGACGACTTAGGGCGCTTTGGTCTTGGGTTGAAAAGTGCCAGTTTTGCTCAAGCTCGTATGCTTTCCGTCTATTCACGGTTCGAGAATGAAAGTGTCTGCGCTACTTGGGATTTAGATGAGGTAGCGAAGTCCAACGCATGGCGAATCTCACTTCAGGACGCCTTCACGCATCCAGCGATTGAAGGTATGAACGGAGCGAGCGTTACCGCGGTAATCTGGCGAAAGTTGGATCGCCTCGATGGTGGATACCAGAATAGCGCAGCGGATCGTGCACGTACAATCAATGCAGCACTTTCACAAGCAGAACAACATCTACGACTTGTTTTTCATCGCTTCATGGAAGGTAAGCGTCCACGACTAAAGCTATTCCTAAATGGTCGACTGCTCGCCCCCATTGATCCATTTTCAGAGAGCAATCCAGCGACCCAGTTTGATCAGCCTGACGATTTACCCCTTTCAAAAGGGCTTGTGGGAATCAGGTGCGTAACCCTTCCCCATCATAAGAAAATGTCAAAGATAGCTTGGGACGAAACCGGAGGTCCTGACGGGCACCTTAAGTCACAAGGCCTTTATATTTATCGTGCTGACCGGTGCTGTCAGACAAAAGCGAACCAGTCTCATTTTTCCAGGGACCTCAATCCGTTAGGCTACGCCAAGACCACGCCACTCGGTAAGAGCAGCGGCGCGGTTCAGCTTGAAATTTGATCTGTTGTAGAGATGGCGCTCTTGGTTGAAATGGTTGTGAACAGAAGCGTGGACGGATACGAATTTCTGCAAACTTCGTATCCGCCTAAATCGAAGCATGGCTCGCTCTCTTCGTCTAAATGGCTGGTGTGAATTCTCGGCTCGATTGTTGAGCCAGCGGCCAGTCTCCTGTTTGTCCATATTGCCGATCACCTTCATCGCCGCGCCGTAGGAACGTAGCTTGTCGGTAACGAAGACATCTGCGCTACCATAGCGTTTCATGGTTTTCCTGAGGAATTTGAAGGCTGCTTTGCGATCACGGCGCTTAGTGACAAAGCTTTCCAGGACTTCCCCTTCGTGATCCACAGCCCGCCAAAGGTAGTGCGTTTCGCCGTTGATCTTCACGAACCCCTCATCCAAGTGCCCCTGCCAATTTGAATATGCGCGCATCTGACTGACCCTTTTCTTGCGGATCTCAGCGGCAAACAGCGGGCCAAATCTGTTCCACCAAAATCGAACCGTCTCATAGCTGATGTCGATGCCGCGTTCGTGCAACAGATTCTCCACGTTCCGAAGCGATAACGGGAAACGGACATACATCATCACGGCCAGACGGATGATCTCGGGGCTCGTCTTGAAGTAGCGAAAAGGGCTGCGTTTTGTCATCCACAGAAGCTAATTCCTCACCCTGCCCGCCTCAACAAGTTTTCTTCTGACAGTGCCGCCCGGACTGTTCAGCTGCGATCAACGTCGCCCCACCGCCCAGGAAAGGATCAAGCACAACCTCGCCGCGTTTGGTCACATCAAGAATAGCGTCTTTGACCATGGCGACTGGCTTTGCCGTTGGGTGGGCTGAAAGTTCTTCCATCCGACCTTCTCGAAAGGTGTTAACACCCGCGTAAGTCCAGACATTCGTGCGGTTGCGTCCAAAGCGGCCAAGCTGCACATTGTTGCGGTGCTGCGCTTTGCCCTTACGGAAGACAAAAACAAGCTCATGCTGCGACCTATAAAGCGATCCCATCCCACCATTGGTTTTCGCCCAAACGCATAAGTTGAGATATGCATCGAATGCCCGCTGCCCCGCCTCGAGCAACTCGCCCATGTGGCGCCAGTCCATACAGACAAACGAAATGGCACCATCGCGGCAAGAATGGGCGGTGTTAGCAAGAACCTCATCCAGAAAGGCGGCAAAACCAGACCGGGTCATTTCTCCACTTGCCTCATGGAATTCGCGGTGGCAGGCCTTGCCCTTGCCGGACACATGCCCAACGATTGGGACATTGTAGGGTGGGTCGGTAAAAACCATTGCCGCCTTGCCATCACCGACGAGCGCCACGAAGTCGTCCGCACTGCGCGCATCACCGCAGAAGATCCGGTGCTTTCCAAGGAGCCACAGGTCGCCACGTCGAGTCACAACCGGCATGTCTTCGTTAGGAACAGGTGCAGTCTCAACTTCTTCTGCCCCGCGAACCTGTGCATCCCCGATAATGATGTCGATATCGGCGACCTCAAACCCGGTCAGCTCCATGTCAAACTCTAGATCCATCGACGACAAATCCACCAATTCATTTGCAAGCAGGTCCATGTCCCAGCTGGCATTAAGTGCGATCTTATTGTCAGCCAACATGAGTGCACGTTTCTGGGTTTCCGCTAGATGCTCGAGCACAATGATTGGAACCGTTTCAAGCCCCAAAGATTTGGCTGCCGACAACCGTCCGTGACCGGCGATCAGCACACCAGCCTCGTCGACCAGCAACGGATTTGCAAATCCGAATGCCTCGATGCTATCTTTGATCTGCTTGAGCTGGCGCTTGTCATGCGTCCGAGCGTTGCGCGGATTAACCGCCACCTCAGATAATGGACGATAAGAAATAGTCAGTTTTTTCATTTTCATAGCCTTTATGCTTTTACACACCGACTATGGAATTTAGCTACCACCCCTGGCGACGGAGAAGTAATCATCATTATCGTGGATTACTTCTCCCGCGATTATTCTTTGGGTTGGGAGTGACGTTTTTTGAGAACTTTACCAACTATACCAGAGAGGTTAAGACTACTGAGCCGCACGCCTTTTGCTTCGATCTTGGCGTCTGCGATACTCGCCATTTTTCTACAAAGTTCCAAAAATGGATCATATTGCCGATCTCGTCCGTTGTGATTTATTGGCGGCTTGCCGTGGTAGATCTCCCAACAGTCCGCCAACCTTTCCACCATGATCCTCAATGCCATATAGTTCGGGCCCGACGTAGCCAGTCCTTCTGCAGAGTGTGCTGCAAAAATCAGTGTTTCAATTGGCTGCTGGATCTGCTTCTCGAGTTCACGCAAGCCAACGCGTGCGTTGTTATCGTCCTTCTTAGCGAATTTATTCAGATATTGGTCAAGCCAGCTTTTGGTCATTGGATCCAGTCCTGCAAGCTGCGCGTCAAGCTTTGCGCAGGCTTTCTCTACCTGCTTCATTTCTCGCTTAATAATAGTTGACGGCTTTGGTGCCTTTTGGAGGACGCCTTCTTCCTCACGAAATCCCTCATCCAAGACCATAACCATAAAGACCTGAAACTGCACTTTAATCGAGGAGCGCAGTTCTGGGTCTTTGGCGGTTTTCAACGCACCAAAATAATCCAATACATGATCGAGTTCGGGTTCCGTCAGGGTCTGTTCAAGATCACCAGACCAATAAGCTTTCCGCGGTTTGAGACCATCACGATCCGTGTCTTTTGCATCCTCGTTCATTTGCCGCGCTCCTATTCTGGAAATCCCATTGCATGGATACCGCTTTTGACCAGATTACCTGGCATGTTGGTGTCAGGCAAATTCGAACCAGTCTCTGCAAGATCAGGGAGGCAAACAGCGGGCCAAATCTGTTCCACCAAAACCAAACCCGTCTCATAGCTGATGTCGATGCCACGTTCGTGCAACAGATCCTCCACGTTCCGAAGCGACAACGGGAAACGGACATACATCATCACGGCCAGACGGATGATCTCGGGGCTCGTCTTGAAGGAGCAAAAAGGGCTGCGTTTTGTCATCCCAAGACGCTAATTTCTCACCGTGCCCGCCTCAACCGATTTTTCTCTGATAGTGCACCAAATAGAGCGGCGCTACCAATTCCACCAGCAGCAGCAATTGCCGCAAGTCCGAAACCTGGTCTTTGTGTTAGTTCATCAAAGATGTTCACAGCCAAAATGGCTCCCGAAGCGCCAATGGGATGCCCCCGAGCTAGAGATCCCCCCTCTAAGTTGACCAAGTTCAGTGGCAACTGTGCGCCTTGCTGGCAAACCAACGCCTGTACTGCGAAAGCCTCCATTATCTCTATATGGCTGAGGTCCTCTGCCGCGATTCCAGTTCGCTTAAGCAGTGTTTTTATAGCCATTATGGGGGCTTCACCCGGCATGTCTGGCTGTGCGCCAACGCTGATACCAGAAATAAATTTCAGACCTTGTAGGCCATGTTGTTCGGCGAAGTCTGCCGAAGTCATGACAACTACCGCGGCGCAATCTGCAGCGACAGCCATGTTCGCGACCGAAATACTCCCGCTTACAGACGATGCTCGATTGCACAGCGCCATGCTAAGATTTCGCGGGAATGCATCTTTAGTCACTCCTGCGACTTCTACGATCCGAGCAGTAGAGTGGGTTGATTGTGAAGCTATTGCTTTTCGATGACTCTCTATTGCCCAAGCATCTTGTTCGGCTTTGGATATCCCATATTTGGAAGCAAGGTGGTCGGCTGCAACCGCCATATCAGGATCTCGGTCGGGCCAAGGCGTGAACTGAGCCTGATCGTATTGTTCTGCCACCCGATCACCATAAAACGTCCGGTACCGCAAAGGCCTTCGCGAATAACTCTCTACTCCACCAGCGATGACCACCTGATGGCTTCCCGATCTGATTAAGGCATCAGCGAGCGTAATCGCATCAAGACCTCCTGAGCATTGTCGATCAATTGTGAGACCGGCGACGGATTCAGATAACCCCACGTTCAACGCGACAATACGTGCCGGGTTCCCTCCCCCACCAAGGGCGTTGGCAAGGATGACCTCATCGACCTGTTCCATTCTAATCTGGGCATCTTCGATAGCTTGCTCCAGAACTGGTTTTGCCAATTCTTCAAGCGACAGGCGAGACAATGCGCCTCCACGTGGTACAACCGCGCTGCGGCGCGCTGCTAAGAGGACCGACGCCGACACGGCTAAACACCCAACCGATTGTGAAGTGCCAAGTAGTCTAGTTTTCCCGACAAAAGAAGCGGCATCTCGGTCACAAAATGCACCTCACGAGGTACTGAGTGTGAACCGAGTCCCAACCGGCATCGACTTACGATTGCCTCCTTGTCAATCGACGTGTCGCCTGATTGGATAAAACACACGGGGACATGTCCGCGTCGATCATCCTTCTTAGCAATGACGGCGCAGTGATCAATACCGAAGATGGTCCCTATCGTTCGTTCAATCTCGTCCAAGAATACATTGTTGTCTGCGACGGTGATCATTCGGTTTTTTCGTCCTAGGACAAACAGTCTGCCGTCGTCGTCAAAATATCCCATCTCTCCCACGGTCAAATAACTGCCAATCCGGCGCGTGTCTTGGCTTTCACCGACCTCATATGCATCGAACAGAAACGGGCTTCGAACCCAAATTTTCCCAACTTCGAATGGAACGGTTGCCTGACCGTCGCCAATTCTAACATCTACGCCGGGATATGGTCTCCCGACCGACCCTGAAGGGGTATTGAGGTCAGAAATGGTGATGAAACTGGTCTCACTTGCCCCATAGAACTCATAAGTGATCGCGTTTGAGAAAAACGTGTTCAATTCGCTTCGCAGTGATCCAGTTAACTCTCCCCCTCCGCAAAAGACGTGGGTGACGGTATTAAAACCAGTTGTTTGGTTGGTTTTTGCGCCCTTCAACAGCAACTTTAGCTGTGTGGGGGTCGCGTAAATGACAGAAACTTTGTGGTCATCAATCAAACTTGCTTGCCGAGCTGGGCCAACATTAGACAAACAGCAGAGGGACGCCCCGATGCTCATTGCTTCAACCGCTGCATAAAGCGTCAGCGAATGGCCTAAAGATCCAAAAGTTGCATAGATGTCGGTCGTTTTGATGCCAAAATGACTGCGGGTGATATCAAAGGACTTATTCCAAGATGACGGGCTTCTGCGGATAGCTTTAGGGGTTCCCGTTGATCCTGATGTTTCACAGATCAGCCATTGTCGCGACGCTACCTCGATGGCAATCGACCTCTGAGCTGTCTGGCTTACCCAGATCGTCATCTTTTCTCGCAAACCTGTAATAAGTGCGCCTAATTCTGGCGTCAGTGGGGTAAGCACCTCGAAGTCGTCGTGTAAGATGAATTCGCCAAGGTTGGTCATTTTCGACCGCCTAACTGCTCAATGCTCAATGCCTCGAATATTGAAATCCGCTCCATGACGCGCTCGCGGCCCAATACCTGCATAATTGAGTACAGGTCCTGAGAGTTTGGACTGCCGGTCACGCGTGTGACTGCGGCATCATCATCAAGCTCTCGGGACGGAAACTCAGCTTCTAGCTGATCGAGGCTTTGAAGGGAGTTTGGGAAAACCCTGTAGATATTGTCGGTCGTGATCATGCGCCTTGCTTCAACTCAAGCTCGACAAAGACCATTTTGGCCTTCCCATCGTTGACAACATTGTGCCGCACACCCGCTTTGCGAAAATAGCTATCGCCTTGCTCTGTACTTGCGTTCTGTGGCCCATCGTCTGTTTCGATGAGCATGGTGCATTCTGTAATGGCCGTGACTGTGTAGTCCATGAGATGACGGTGCCATCCTGTTTCTTGGCCGGGTTCAAACTCATATCGTGTGACCCGCACCTGTTCATTCTCAATGAGAACGGTGGCGGTCGCTTCGGCTCTATTCGTCACGGTTCTTCCTCCTCCAAAGTGTTGAAGCCATAAAAATTTGAATATTCGGCAAGCTCGGCTCGATCCGTCCAAAACTGGTTGATCGGTGCGGCTATGTCGGGAAGTCCAAGCGCAATTCCACAAACAATCATCTCGTCTTCCGGCAAGACCAGCTCTCGGTGCACGACAGCTCCATAGTTTGCGATGGCACCAATTCCGGTAGCACCAAGCCCCGCATCTTCAGCGGCAAGGAGAAACGTCATGACAGCCATTCCCATATCCATGAAACAGCCCTTGCCCATGTTGCGGTCAATGGTGACGACCACCCCAACAGGGGCGTTGAAGAAAAGGTAGTTCTGCGCAAATTGCTCTCTACGGCCCTTCACGTCTCGCCGTTCTATCCCTTGGGCACCATATAGTGCGTACCCTGCCGCCCGTTGGCGATCCTTAAGCGCGGCAGGCATAGGTTCAGGAAAGTAGGAATATTCCAGATCGATCTCTTGGCCGCTGGTGTGTGCCAGCGTTAGCTGTGTTTTGAGCGCATCCAAGTTTGTTCCTGTCAGCACATGAAACTTTCCGGGCTGCAGGTTTGCACCACTTGGCGCACGTCGTGCCGCGGTGCAAATTTTCTCCAGCGTTCGACGGTCAACAGGATCATCCAGAAACGCCCTGATTGAGCGTCTTTGCAGCATAAGTTTTTCGAAGCGAGAAATCATTGGATTTCGAGCCCGCCATAAACCTTCAATGCATCCCCAACATGGTCGATGCCATCGTGAGCAAGACTGGTGAACGACGAGATGAAGCGCCAACTGGGCGTAGGCTTAGGTCGAGCATACCAAGCATCGTTAACCCAGTACATTTTTTTCCCAGTCTGATTGGATATGCTCTAGATCAAGCGATCGGCTGTCTTCTGACATCAGTTCCAAAACGCGTGGAGGCGTTAGTGGCAACTCATTGACCTTCTTACCCGTCGCGTTGGCAACGGCACATGCTATCGAAGCTCCTACGTTAAGAATTGGAACTTCGCCTGCTCCCTTCGTGCCTAAAGGGCCCGCTGAAGGCGCACCTTCAAATAGATCTAGATCGATCGGGAGGACGTCTCCAACACTGGGTATTTTGTAGGTTTCAAAGCCGTCCTGATCGATGCACCCTTTATCATTGATCGTTATCTCTTCACTTAAAGCATAGCCCATACCTTGGACCACACCACCTTGAACTTGACTTCGAATGGCCCGCGGGTTTATGGCCCGGCCCACGTCTTGCACCACACGATAGCTGAGAACAGAAACCTTTCCGGTTTCTTTGTGGACTGCTACTTCGCAATCGTGGACTGCAAAAACAGGAATATCGATCGCGTCAATGAAATGACCCGCAGCACATCCTGGCATTGCCGGTGTTCCGGGTGCCGTGAACGCTCCACTGCCCGCAATGGGACCATTACGAGCTTCGGCTTCTGCAATTACCGTTTGAATGGGCATTCCCGATCCTGCCATGCCTGCAATCTCGACGCGCCCATTCACAAGAACAAGTTTATTGGTTGCTGTTTGGAGCAATTCACTAGCAATCTCGAATAGCTTGTCACGCACCTCAGCGCATGCAGCCGTACTGGCTGCCCCAATGGACACAGTTGTACGTCCGCCCCCAACTCCAAGATCTCGTCCTGACGCATCTGTGTCTGCTGTCTTCACGATGACATTGTCAGGATGTATGCCCAGATCGGCCCCCACCATTTGAGGCAATGACTGCATCATCGTACCGGAGCCAATTTCAACTCCAGAGGTTACCAGCGTTGCGCTACCGTCTGCATTTAAGTTTACAGTGGCGGCGGACGGGCCAACAAATATGAACCAAGTGCCGACCGTAGTCGCCCGTCCATACAGATATTCGGACGTGTCAACCTCAGCAGGGCTATCCTTCGAAATGAGTACATCCATGCGGTCTAGCATCGGTCCTAGCACATCACCCTCAAAGACCTGCCCTGTCGCCCCAAGTGATCCGTCGCCCACGACATTCAATTTTCGGAACGCAACAGGGTCCATGCCGATTGCTTTGCAGATCTCATCAGTATGCCGTTCTAGAGCGAAGGTGTTGTAGACACCGTTGCATGCCCTGAAAGCGCCATTCGGAGGTGTGTTTGTATAAACAGCCTGACTAGCAATCTTGGCTGCACCTAACCGGTAGTTTCCACCTAAGGTGTGAGCAGTCATAGTTGTCAGGAATACTTGCTCACCGCCGTACGCGCCAGCGTCCATTAGGACAGTCCCTTCGCGCGCGACGATTTCACCGTCCTTTGTAACAGCGGACTTAAGGCGAATTTCTGCGTTTTCTCGACATAAACACGTTAACATCTCTTCTTCTCGCGAATTGATAAGCGAGACCGGTTGACCCGTTTTTTTCGCGAGGATGGCCGCGTATGGTTCCAGAGAACAGTCGAATTTTAGCCCAAACCCACCGCCAACTGGCGGCACGGTCACGCGAACATGCGATTCAGGAATTTCAAGCACTTTTGCAGTTACATGTCGCACGGTCCAAGGCACTTGCGTCGAGGTTATGACGTGGAACCGTCCATCTTCAAATGAGGCAATGACAGCCCGGGGTTCAAAGGAAACATGATTTTGTCGACCAACGCGGTAGCATCCTTCAACAACAGTGATGTCATCTCTGTCGAATTCTGCTTGCGTATCCCCACGCCGCACCGTGGCTTCCCAAGCGATATTGCCTCCGCGAGCCGCGCCGTCGTAGAGAATTTCGTAGTCTTCCCAGTCTGGATGAATAAGACGGGCATCTTTTGCAAGCGACTGAGCCATTGTTAAGTTGGGTTTAGACGCTTCAATCTTGACGACGACTTTCTTCGCAGCTTCCAATGCTTGGCGTCGTGTCTTTGCTGCAATCGCAGCTATCGGTTCTCCGTGATAACGTACATGACCATCCGCAAAAATTGGATGATCGGCTATGCCAAGTCCGTGGGAACCGGGAGCGTCCACCGAAGTCGCTATTCCCCGCACGCCTGGCATCTCTAGCGCAGCTTTTGCGTCTAGTTGAATGATTTTGCCTGACGCTACCTCAGAACGTACTAGGACAGCATGGAGTGTTTCAAGACCACCTTGGTCCACCGTGTATTTGGTTCGGCCCCGCAACTTATCCGAGGCGTCTCTTCGGGGATAATCCATGACGGCGTTATTTTGTGCTTGTAGATATGTCATTGAACCAGCCCTCGCTCATGAGCAATCGAAGCCAACGCATCCACAATTAACTCGTAACCAGTGCATCGACATAAGTTCCCTGTCATTGCTGACTTGATTTCAGCGCGTGAGGGATTGCTGTTGGTCTCAAAAAACTTGCTCATGGTCATCACCAACCCCGGAAAACACATGCCGCACTGTACGACGTCATGTTTCTCGAGCGCGGCTTGGACCGCATTGAACGTGCCCATCGGGGACAGGCCCTCAATTGTGGTAACTTCGGCTCCCTCGAGCATACCGATTGGACGAAGACATGCAGGCAGTGCTTCACCATTGATATGCACGTTGCACGTTCCGCAAAACCCTTCACCGCAGACGTCCTTAGCTCCAGTCAGGCGGAATGTGTCTCGCAGGACCTCCAATAGGCTAGTGCGTGGGTCGCCGTGAAAGACCTGCTTTTCCCCGTTTATAGTTAAACGTATCGCCATCACTACCCCCCCCTTTTTTGATTGAATATAGAAGCTAGGGCCGATTGAACGAGGTGGGGGAGTACACTCACCCTATATGAACCTGGAGCATCGACAGCATCACGGCCGTTAAAGTCTACAGACAAGTCTCTGGCTTGAGATTTGCATTCTTCCGGTCGAAAAACTTGCCCTTCGAGAGCATCCTCTAAAGCAGTCCATCGGCGCGGTGTTTCTTCTACCGATCCGATGGCGACTCTTAGGTCAGTCAGAACCGATGTTGAACTGATCACAGCACCAACACTTACGATCGCAACAGGATAGTCTCCCGACGACTTCATCGTCAGTCGTACATGAGAGGTTGCGCCAGCCATCCGAGGAAGCATCACCCTGACGAGAATTTCATCCAGCGGTCTCTCTTTTCTACTGTTTAGATATTCCGAAAGGGGCAAGCTGCTCGTGCCAGAGGCACCAGCAACCTCAACTTGAGCATCAAGGGCCAGCAATGCAGTCGCAATATCTGGCGAATGAAAGCCATCAGTACAGATATTTCCGCCAACGGTTGCGAGGCGACGAACACCGGGCGTTGCTGAAATTCGTGCGGCATCAGCAAGACCAAACAATTCTGGCGATCCTTCAAGTGCGACGCCAAGATCATGATGTGTTGTTAGAGCGCCGATGGAGATTTGGTTCGACTCCATATGAAAACCGCGAAGCTCAGAAACATTGGATAAGGCAAGGAAACCCGGCGCCAAGGCTTCTTTCCTCTTTTCAGACCTCATCAGCCAGGTCCCACCTGCAATAGGCACGAGACTTCGTTCTCTATCCGATAGGATTGAAATTGCTTCGTCCAAACTGTTCGCAAAATAAACTTCGCCGGTTTCTTCTTCGCGCATGTCCTCTAAACCTTTCGTACGATACTTGTTTTCGCGAGCGCTCGACGATCAAACAAATCGTCCAGAAACGCGCTGATTGCCGGCCTTTGCAACATGAGTTTTTCGAAGCCAGAGGTCATCAGATTTCTATGTAACCGACAAAACACTGGCTGGCCGCGCTTTCGCTAATGCGGCCGTCAGCATCCCTGCAATCACAGCTTTAATAACATCACCAGGTACGAACGCAGCTACCAACCCTGTCGCTTCCAATAGCGATTTGTCTAAGGCAATAGAAAGCCCCGCGATGCCAAACACGTACATCACAAGAATGCCTCCGATCACTGAAGCAACACCCGCCACGACAGCTAGTGAGTAGCCGCGCCATTTTTCAACAATCATGCCAGTTACAAAGGCCGCCACGGGCCAGCCAATCAGGAAGCCAGCTGAAGGTGAAACGAACAAGCCAAGCCCCCCTCGTCCTCCAGAAAGAAGCGGCAGCCCTACTGCCACGAGCAAGAGCAACAACAAGACGGACATTGCTCCGCGCTTTGATCCCAATATTGTTCCACACAGCATAACACCGAGGCTTTGCGCAGTGATAGGTACGCCGAAACCAAGCGTTAGTTTCGGAATGAGGCCAAGTGCAGCGATTAAGGCTGCGAACAAGGCGATTAGAGCAACATTTTTTTCCATTGGGTTTCCTATTAGCTTTCGAGCCCACCACGTGCCTTCAATGCATCCGCAACGTGATCGGTGTCATCGAGAGCAAGGATGGTGAACGGTAAGATGATGCGCCAGCTCGGCGCGCGTTCAGATCGTGCGCGCCAAGCATCGGACAATTGACTGCCTTTGTTTACGAGAACGGGTGTTAATCTTATCACCAGTGCGATGGCAATTTCGACAACTTTTGGTTTCAAGCCTAAGGCATGAAGGGGCCGTAAAATGACACTGATCACATCAATCATGTCCGAGAGCTTTGTCGTCATGGTTACAAGGTTAGCAAGCGCAACAGCGCTGACGAGGCGAACGACAATGACACCACCGTCTACGAAGCTTCCGATCCAAACATGCCATATGCCGACGATCAGGATGAACGGCCACAGCATCCTAAGTTGGCGCAAGCCGTTTAGGAAGAAAACCTTCCCAGGCAATGCATAAGTAAGCATCACAAGTGTGAACACGGATATGAGGACCCAAATGTCTTCGATAAGGAAAAGAAGAGCTGTCGTTATACACAATGAACCGAGCTTGAATGAGGCTGGCCAGTCATGTGCCTTAGTTCTAATCGGAGAGGTCAGAGATATCATCTGTTGCTCCCCATTTTTTCATCTGCGCCTTGTACTGCACCAATACGTCATCGCAGCTTCCAAAATCAACCAGACGTCCGCCCTCTAGCCAAAGCGCAAAGTCGAACTCTCTGAGGTCTTCGGGATTGTGAGTAATGTGAATCAGGTTCCCAGGGTAGCCCGAGAAATACTTCTGAAGCTGGATGCCCGTAGGTATGTCGAGGCCTGATAGAGGTTCATCCAGAATAACTGTCTTCGGTTGCATCGCTGAAATTGCCATCAAGCAAAGCAGTTGCTTTTGACCTTGTGACAATGTGCTGACGTTAGCATCGATCCAATGGGACTTACCGAAGCGAGCCAGCGTCCGCTCAGTTCCCTGCGCTGCTTCGTCTCTAGTTTGACCGAGCTGTCGTAGACCGAAGGCAATCTCTTCCTGCACAGTTGGAAAGATAATCTGGTGGTCAGGGTTTTGGAACAGAATACCGACTTCTGTAAGTGCTGCTTTTCGGTCCTTTGCAGGCGAGATTCCGTTCACCAAAATAGAGCCTGATGACGGTTTGATAAGACCCGCAATAAGACGAGATAACGTCGATTTTCCAGAGCCATTGCGGCCAACAATACCTATTCGCGCTGATTCCGTTCTAAGAGAAAGGTCCTCAAGTATCTGCCTTCCGGCGATCTCAAAGCAAACGCCCTCCAACGACAGTCCAGAGAGGTCTGTTTTTGCATTTCGCACTTCAATCCTCTCCATTTTCATTGGTTGATAATTCCTTGGAGGTCTGTGCCCTATCTCGACAAAAGATCACACTAGATTTTCGGTGCCATTTATCTTTGCGCAAGATCGCTAGCTGATCTCGCCAAAGCACATGTATTTTAGCTCAAGATAGTCGTCGGCACCGTACTTGGAGCCTTCACGTCCCTGCCCGGACTGTTTGATACCGCCAAATGGCGCGACCTCGGTAGATATTAGCCCTGTGTTGATACCAACCATTCCTGTCTCTAACAGTTCTGCAACACGCCAGACTCGTCTGATGTCATTGGAATAGAAGTAACCAGCCAAGCCAAATTCTGTGTCGTTTGCGAGTTCGACTGCTTCATCCTCAGTTTCAAACTCGAACAAGGGTGCTATCGGGCCAAAAGTTTCTTCGTGAGAAACGAGCATATTTTTTTTCATGCCTGTGACTACGGTCGGCTCAAAAAATGTCCCGCCCAAACTATGACGCTGACCTCCTGTCGCCAGAGTAGCACCCTTTGCAATGGCATCAGAGAGATGAGATTCAACTTTTGCCAAAGCAGCTGCATTGATCAGAGGACCAACAGTGACCCCTTCCCCAAAACCATCGCCAATAATGAACGCGGCCACTCGTTGGGCCAGCTTCTCGGAAAACTCTTTATAGACACCTGATTGTACATATATCCGGTTAGCACAAACGCAGGTTTGACCAGCGTTTCTGAACTTTGCAATCAATGCACCTTCAACTGCTGCATCGATATCGGCATCATCGAACACAATGAAAGGTGCGTTTCCCCCCAACTCCATCGAGACTTTTTTAACGGTTGCTGCCCCTTGTTCCATCAAAATTTTGCCAACTCGGGTTGAGCCGGTGAAAGTGATTTTGGCAACTTTCGTGTTTGCGCAGAGTTCTTTACCAACAGCGGAAGAGTCACTGCTCGTAATAACACTGAAAACACCGCTCGGTATCCCAGCACGCTCACCCAAGACTGCCATTGCAAGGGCTGACAATGGTGTCAGCTCTGCAGGGCGAGCAACAAAGGTACAGCCAACTGCGAGCGCCGGCGCTACTTTCCGCGCGATCATTGCGTTCGGAAAATTCCAAGGAGTAATTGAACCCACGACACCTACTGGCTGTTTGAGAACAACAATGCGTTTGTCTGGTTGATGGCCTGGAATTACGTCTCCGTAAATACGTTTGGCTTCCTCGGCAAACCACTCAATGTACGACGCACCGTACATGATCTCACCCTTAGCTTCTGCTAAAGGCTTGCCCATTTCAGCGGTTAAGATTGATGCCAGATCGTCAACGTTCTCAACTATCAGATCGTACCATTTTCGTAAAATGGCACCTCGCTCTTTACCGGTCTTCATTCCCCACGCGATTTTGGCATCGTATGCGCCGTCAATAGCATGGCTGACATCGCTGATGGCTAAATCAGTTACATCAGCAATCTTTTCGCCAGTCGAAGGATTGTGGACTGGAAATGTATCTCCGGTTTCAATCCATTGACCATTTACGAATGCACGGGTCTCAAGGAGAGATGGGTCATTAAGTTTCAGCATGTCCACTTCTCCCGCGCTGCGACGATAGATTCCTCAAGAATGTCGAGCGCTTCAGCCATGATTTCATCTTGGATTGTTATAGGAGCCAAAAACCGAACAACGTTGCCGTAGATGCCACATGTCAAAAGGATGAGCTTGCGTTTGAGAGCCTCAGCGCGAACTTTTTGCGTAAATTCTGGACTTGGCGCAGACCCATCTGGTGTGTTGAATTCAACGGCAACCATGAAGCCGGGGCCACGAATATCCACAATCTCAGGGGTCGTTGAACGGATGGATTCCAGTCGCTGACGCAAACGCGACCCAAGCTCATTTGCGCGAGCGCAGAGATTTTCTTCCTCAATAACGTCAAGGACAGCATGTGCTGCTGCTATGCCGAGTGGATTGCCGCCGTAGGTTCCACCCAATCCGCCAGGGCCCGCCGCATCCATGATTTCAGCTTTACCGACCAAAGCCGCAAGCGGCAGCCCACCAGCGAGGCCCTTAGCCATGGTTGTTAAGTCAGGCGCTACGTCGTAACCGTCCATCGCAAACAGATTTCCAGTTCGCGCAAAACCAGTCTGAATCTCATCTGCAACCATCACAATGCCATGTTCGTCGCAAAGCGAGCGTAATTCTCGCACGAGTTGTGCTGGCGCAGGGTAGAAACCACCCTCTCCTTGCACGGGTTCGAAGATGATTGCCGCAACACGTTCTGGATCAAGATCGGCCTTGAATAATTTTTTAAACGCATCCATCGATTCTTGAGTTGAGACCCCATGAATTTCGATTGGAAACGGCACGTGATAAACATCAGGCATCATTGCACCAAAGCCCTGCTTGTACGGTGCAACTTTGCCAGTAAGGCTCATACCCATGAAGGTACGACCGTGAAAACCACCACCAAAAGCGATGACCGCAGGCCGACCTGTGTACGCGCGAGCAACTTTGATGGCGTTCTCAACCGCTTCGGCACCAGTGGTAACAAAGACGGTCTTTTTCTCGAAATCACCTGATACCGCAGCATTTAGACGTTCGGCCAAACTGATGTAATTTTCATAGGGCAACACCTGATGGCAGGTGTGCGTGAACCGCTCCATTTGACGCTGTACTGCGGCCATCACTTTGGGATGACAATGCCCGGTATTCACAACCGCAATGCCTGCGGCAAAATCGATGTATCGGGTTCCTTCTACATCCCAAATTTCTGAGTTTTTTGCGCGATCTGCATAGATCTGGGTTTGCATACCTACCCCGCGTGAGATCGCTTTATCTTTTCGGATGTTAATTTCTGAATTCAACATTCGTGTTTCCTTCCTGAACTCAGGTTAATGAGACATGGGCCGGAAATTTCCCAGCCCATCACTTATTGCTAACTGGGCCGAGAACTAGGTGCCGTTCATGATCATTCGGTAGCGCAGCTGATCAAAGATCACAGCGAGAATCAGCAACGACCCCAGCAAGACCATCTGCATGTAGGAACTGACCTGTGCCAAATTCATGCCGTTTTGAACGAGGATGATGAAAAATGCGCCAAGTACGACATTCTCGACACGTCCAATACCACCCCGAAGCGATACACCGGCGATAACGCAGGCTGCGATAGATTCCAGTGCGATGGATGCGCCCAGATTGGCTTCACCAGATTCCACTCGTGCCGTCAGCAAAAGCCCTGTCAAAGACGCGAGGAGCGCACAAATTATATAGGCCAGCATCAGTGTCTTTTTGGTATTAATCGCTGACAGATGTGCTGCTTTGATGTTGCCACCAACCGCGTAGACTTGGGTTCCAAGTCGTGTACGCGACATGAATACCCACATGGAAATGATGCAGATAAGGGCAACAATCACTGGGACCGGTATGCCCCATAGCCTACCAAACCCAAATGTATCAGCGAAAGCATACGGCATGCCACTGACAGGAACGCCTCCTGTCAAAAAGAGTGCCATTCCGGCCGCTACAGAGGAAACGCCTAAAGTCATGATGAACGGAGAAACTTCAAAGTATGCAACTCCAACACCATTGATGGCACCAATCAAAAGAGCTGCGCCAAAACCCATCAATGCTCCTAGAGCGATAGCAAGCCAGATCGCGTCTGGAAAAATCGTTGCCATCCACACCATACCTGAAGCTGAAACGACGGAGGTCAGAGCGATCGCAGTACCAACCGACAAATCGAACCCACCCGAGATCAGAACAAGCATCTGGCCCATCGACACTAGAACCAAATACACCGACTGCCTTGCGACGTTGATAAGGTTTTGACTTGTTAAGAAATTTGATGAAAGCGCTGTGAAGACAACCAGAGCAATTGCTAGAAAGAATGGCAGTACGCCAACCCGCAAGAAAATCCATTTGATCAGTGTGAAAGCTGCATTGTTTTTTTTGATTTCAGCACTCATGCCGTTGCTCCAGTCTCGTCAAAGAAATATTTTAGGACCTGATCTTCGGACATGTCATCACCTGACAGCTCCGCTGTGATTTGCCCGTGGGCGAGCACCAGAATACGGTGCGAAAGATTTAAGACTTCGGGAAGGTCTGAAGAAATGATGACAACAGCCTTGCCTGCCTCTGCCAAGTCTTTGATCAACAGGTAAAGGGCGGCGCGTGTACCCATGTCCACACCAACGGTCGGTTCATCAAAAATGAAAAGGTCGATGTCTTGACCGAACGCTTTCCCAAACAGGACTTTCTGCTGATTGCCACCAGATAGCTGAGAAACTAGTTTCGGTCGGTAGTCCTCCTGCAGTTTCACCGTTTCGGAAATTGCATCTGTCTTTTGTTTGATGGACCTCCAATTGACAAAGCCTTGCAGCTTCTCGCCCAATCGGGCCATCATTGGGTTTACACCCAGATTGTCATTTGATGACTTGGCCAGATCGAGTCCTTCATGCTTTCGATCAGGAGACAAATAATAGACGCCAGCCTGAATAATAGCACGGGTGCTTGCATTACTAATGTCTGCTCCACGATATGTAATCGTGCCACTCTGACGCGGGTATAAATCCATGATCGTTCGGAAAAGTCGGGATTTGCCAGAGCCTACCAGCCCAGCAATGCCAAGTATCTCTCCTGCCTTCACATCAAACGACGAGGAATGAACACCGGGTGCACACAATTCGTGGACCTGCATGAGTGTTTCACCGTCTTGTTTCTCAATGTGTGGGTAGATTTCAGAGATGGCGCGGCCGGTCATCATCTCAACAAGTGCGCCGTCGTCGATGTCGGACATGTTAACTGTCCCGATCTTAGCGCCGTCACGCAGAACTGTGATACGGTCTGCTATCCGAGCGAATTCCTGCATCCGGTGAGAGATGTAAATAATCCCGACACCGCTTGCCTTGAGACCTTCAACAAATTCAAACAAGTGATCCACTTCGCGGTCGGTAAGGGAAGCCGTTGGTTCATCTAAGATCAAGACAGAAAGATCACCATGGAAAGCCTTGGTAATCTCGACCATCTGTTGCTGCGCACGAGACAGGCTTGCTGTGATGGCGGTCGGATCAATGTCAAACCCGAGGTCCTTGAACATCTTCGCCGCACGTTTGCGCATCTCTTTGTGATCAATAAAGGGCCCTATCATGGGCTCCCATCCAAGAAAGATATTTTGTGCAACTGTGAGAGTAGGTATGAGAGAAAATTCTTGGAAAACCGTGTAAATCCCAAGAGACTGCGCGTCGGCAACATTCTCAAAGCGGACGTTGCCACCATTATGGTAAATTTTTCCAGAACTTGGCTTGATAGCCCCCGCAAGCATAGAAATCAAAGTAGATTTCCCAGCTCCGTTTTCACCAAACAAAACATGGACTTCGCCAGCTTCAAGGTCAAAATAGACCCCGTCTAGAGCTAGAACACCGGGGTACTGCTTTGACAAGCCACTTGTTTTTAAGAGGATATTAGTAGTCATCATTTGCTCCAAAAAACATGGGCCGAGCAGTAAGCACCCGGCCCATGTGAGTTACCTCGACGAGGCCTACTGGTTCACAGAGAACACTGGGCTGTACCCGTCAGGCGGAAGAATGTCTGTGCGTGGCACATCGGCAATGTTGGAAGAATCAACAACGAAGATCTCTGGACCAACGTGCTTAATGTATTCTTCACCCTCTAGAATGCGGACCGCTTGGTCGATAGCAATCCGTCCTTGGATAACCATTGAGTCAGCTGGAGCTGCAAGGATAAAACCACGTTCGATACCAGTGTAGACGCCCGGCGTCATGTAGAATGCCAAAAGGTCTACTTCACCTTGCAATCCACGTTCACGGATCAAACCTTGAGCCGCCTCTGCAGTTACCGCAGTACCCGCAAGATAGCGGACGTCCGGGTTTGCTTGCAGAACGTCTTCAACCAGACCCAACTGCACTTCTTTGCCAGTGTCACCAAAGCGTGGCTCGAGAACTTCTACAGCGGAACCTTCGACGGCTTCCATGAACCCAGCGTGAGCTGCTTCAACCCAACCAGCACCAGCCGGACCAGGAAACCAACCAACTTTTACTGGATCGCTGCCTGCAGGGTGCCGCTCAGCCAGATATCGTCCAGTTTCCGCGCCCATTGTTCTGAAAGAAACCAATGACTTCGCAGAAATATCTGGGGAAGACACACCGTTGATCACATCAATCACTGGAATACCGGCTCCAGCAACTTCGCCGATAACATTGTTAAGGCCATCAAACGAGATCGCTCCGATAACAACCGCGTCGGCACCACCTGCTACACAGTTCTCGATCTGACTGATCTGATTGGCCAATTCGGTATAACCGCCAGCATCAACGTTATTCATGTTGACGCCGAGACGGGCTGCTTCATCAGCAACACCGTAGTTCACGCCGAGCCAATAAGCGTCTTTCATGTGCGGAAATGAAACGCAGATGTTCCATGCTTTTTCAGCTCTCTCAAGCGGTGTGTAAGTTACAGCGCTTACTTCACCATCAGCGGAAAATGCAGGTGTAACCTCTTGCGCTTCATAGGGATACCAATTTTCTTCTGCAAACGCTGCAGCGGGGATCGCCGTCGCCATCGCTAGGGCCACCGTTGTTTTTAAGAATTGTTTCATTAGTGTCATCTCCTTGTTGTTTATTTTTTTGTGCGGATTTCCGCGTTCTGTTTGTCCCTTAGGTGAGATCTTTTCTAATTTTTTGTAAGGCTTCGCGACGACTCGTCCTCGCAGCGAGAGCCTCATCCATGTCAACCTTCACAAACCTCACCGGCGTGTTCGGTTGAAGTTGCCCAATGAAATCCATGTCTGCTGATATAATCGCTCCAAGTGTGAAATAGCCCCCCCCCGACACCGCATCGCGATGTAGAACGATAGGCTCTGTTCCACCTGGCACCTGAATGGAGCCATAAGAATAGCAGCCATCCACGATATTTGAGGGATCAGCGCCAGCACCAAAGGGCTGTTCGCGATCGACGAATTCCAACGGACGTCCACCCTTGAATCGGTAGCCCATACGGTCGGCTTCTGGTGCAACTATCCAAGTATCCTCGAAAAACCCGTTCCCAGCAGCCTCGGTCAAGCGGTTCCAGTATAGTCCCGGCAAAACACGAAGCTCGGCTGGATTTGTCGGGCCACGACGCAAGTCAGTTGGAACTGATAAACCAGCTTTGCCAACGATACCTTGTCCGGAAGGAATGACATCTCCCTGAGCAATTGGACGTCCGTCAACGCCACCCAAGGCACCGATTGGATAGGTAGAACGGCTACCTAGGTCTGGGTCGGTCGCAATACCACCAGAAACAGCAATGTAAATCCGTGCTCCAGTTTTCAGAAATCCAAATGCAAGAGTTTGGCCTGACTTCACTGTAAAGGACGTCCATCCCTCGACTGCTTCGCCATCAATCGTGATTGGCATTTCAGCCCCGGTAACAGCGACAATCGCATCTTCCGTGAACTCGATCTCCGGGCCCATAAAGACGGCTTCCAATCCAGCTGCACCCTCTGGGTTGCCGACCAACAAGTTTGCGGCCCTGAGAGCGAAGCGATCCATAGCACCACTGATTGGAATGCCCAGATGAAAATATCCGGGACGACCAAGGTCTTGAACGGATGTCGAAAGGCCGGGTTTGTTAATTTTAAGCGCCATTGAGAGCCTCCATCAATTTCTCATTGGTACCCGCCATATCGGCGTTGAACTCCTCAAGGTCGAAATCGACCTCCGCGATACGGGGGGTATAGGTACCCGCCTCTACTGCCGCTGTAACACGGTCGTATTCAGCACGATCAATGGGTTTCCATTTCACGATGTCACCCGGCTTGAAGAAGACCAAGAAGTCCTTGAGGTAGCTCACTTGTTGTTCGGGATCATAGATGGGCATGGGTGAGATTCCGAACATCTGATAACCCCCAGCGCCGCGCACAGAGTACAAACAAGAGAAACAACCACCGTACCCAACGGTTAGTTTGGGTGTATCCGTCCTTGGGCGGAGATATTTTGGGACTTGAATCTGCTTTTCTCGCTCAACCAACTGATAGAGAAATGGCAGACCAGCCACAAAGCCGACCATTGACACAAACCAAGGCTGCGAATGGTGCGCTTCAATAAACGCTTCTACGCTGTCATATCCGTTTATTCGCGCGGCATAATCAAGGTCGGTCCCAGAAGGGTCCTGATGGCGTTCGCGAAAACGCATGACACATTCTTGGGTCCACGGATCTTGATAGTAGACAGGAATTTCAACAATCCGAGTTGAAAGACGCTTCTCCGCACTGTCGGCCATGTGCTCAAGTTCTTTGACACGCTTAAGCATGTCTTCAGGATGCGTCACATCCGGATCGAACTTGACTTGGAAGGATGCGTTCGCCGGACAAATCTCTGTCACGCCTGGGATATTGGCGTCTCGGACGGCAGTGCTCATGGAAAGTGACTTGAAGAATGCGTCTAGTGACATCTCCTCGTCGATCTCCACGTAGATGTGCTCGTCACCCCCAAATGTGTAACGTGTCTTCACGATGCACCTCCTGTTTGCTGCGTTTTCGTTAGGTTGCCCGCCTCCAACCATGGCTCCAACCATTGAGTGTGGAATGCGCCTTCTTGAACCGAAGGATCATCTGCGAGAGCAAGATGAAGCGGGATGGTTGTTTTGAGACCGGCCAGTTCAATTTCTTGCAACGCGGCTCTAAGCTTTGAAATGGCCTCAGGCCGCGTTGGGGCATGAACAATAACTTTGCCTAGAAGTGAATCGTAGAAGGGTGGGATCTGATATCCTTCGTAAAGGAAATGATCGAATCTGATCCCCTCCCCTTCAGGAATGCGCATTGCCCCTACTTTGCCCGGCCATGGCATAAATTGCATGAATGGATCTTCAGCATTGATGCGGACTTCGATCGCATGACCGTTTCGCACAATCTCATCTTGAGTCATGCTGAGTTTTTCACCACCACAAACTCGGATCATCTCTTGGACAAGATCAACACCAGTGATCATTTCACTAATTGGGTGTTCAACTTGGATGCGTGTGTTCATTTCTATAAAGAAAAACTCATTGGTGGCCTCATCGTAGAGGTATTCCAGTGTTCCGGCGCCGCGATAGTTTACCGCCTTTGCTAGAGCGACGGCTGACTTACATAGCGTTTGACGCGTTTCCTCATCAAGACATACAGCCCCAGCCTCTTCCCAGACCTTCTGTCGGCGGCGTTGAATCGAGCACTCACGTTCGAAACAGTGAACTGCGTTTGTGCCATCGCCCAGAATTTGAACCTCGATATGACGCGGTGATCTAACAGCGCGTTCAAGATATAGCCCACCATCGCCGAACGCGGCTTCTGCTTCAGCTTGCGCTTGCGGCGCGAGGGACCGCAATTCCCCCTCATTGTCAGCAACGCGAATGCCTCTGCCACCGCCACCTGCAGCAGCCTTGATCATGACCGGATATCCGATATCGCTCGCGATTTGCGCTGCGTCGTCTACAGTTTCTATGCGACCTTTGGATCCGGGCACAACAGGAACGCCCGCCGCTTCTGCAGCCTTTCGCGCTTCAACTTTATCACCCATCCGCTCAATGGTCGCAGCCGTCGGACCCACAAACGTAATTCCAGCTGATTCAATAGCATGTGCAAATTCTGGACTTTCAGACAAAAAACCATATCCAGGATGAACGGCATCTGCGCCGGAATCCTTGATCGCTTGCATCAAACGTACAACATTCAAATAGCTGTCTTTGGATTTTGCTGGACCAACACAGATGGCCTCATCTGCGAGTTTGACGCTCAACATCTCGGCATCGCCTTCGGAATAGGCTTGTATCGTTGTGATCCCAAGCTCCTTGGCAGCACGAATAATACGTACGGAAATCTCACCACGGTTGGCGATAAAGAGGCGCGAAATCGTCATACTCAGTTACTCAATCTTGCAAGAGTATCGCCAGCAGAAACGGGTGACCCGTCTTCGGCTACATAGTTCTCAAAAGTACCCTCGACTTCAGATTTGATCTCGATGAATGTCTTCATCACTTCAATCAGTCCAACAGTATCGCCGACAGCAACAGCATCGCCAGCGGACTTATAAGTTGCTTCATTCGGCGATGGTTTTTGATAAAATGAACCTGGAAGTGGTGATTGAATTTCGGCCATGATTGAGGTCCTTGTCTCTTATTTAGATTGTGCCAATACGGTGGATGCTGATGCGATGCTGATGCCTGCATTCAAGAGTGCCGAGCGGATAGCTTTTCCTATTTCGAGTGCGCCCGGAGTGTCGGAATGAAAACAGATTGATTCAAAACCAATCTCCATTTCAGCACCTTCGACGGTTGTCACTTTGCCAGTTTTGCAAGCCTTTAAGCATTTTGCCGCAATCGCTTCTGGATCAGGTCGTCCGACCTGCCGCTTGAAGACAATGGCACCGCTATTGTCGTAGTCACGGTCTGCAAAAAATTCGCGGACGACAGGAAGTCCATGTTGCTTGGCAAGCTCGTAAGTCTTCGATGTTTCCATACAGAAAAGGATCGTTTCGCCACTGGTTTTGGCGAGCATGTCAATAATCATTTGTGACAGCTCTTCGTTAACGGCCGCCTCCATGTATAGGGCGCCATGTGGCTTCACATGTTGAAGTGAAATTCCGTGGCGTCGGCCAAACTCTCGGATTGCACCGATTTGGTACACGATGTCGTTGACCAGCTCATCAGAGCCCATTTTGATATAGCGCCTGCCGAACCCTTGTAGGTCGCGATACCCGGGATGTGCGCCTAGCCCAACACCATATTCTTTTGCCAGCTTAATGACGCGATCCATCGAGTTCGGATCTCCCGCGTGAAAACCGGCAGCGATGTTTGCCGAGGAAATCAATGACATGATCTCTTGTTCGGGTGCTTCGCCCAACACCCATTGGCCGAAGCCCTCTCCCATATCGCAGTTCAGGTCCACGAGTTCCCGTATCATATTAACATCCTTGAGCAACAGCTTCGAATGAATGGTGGCTTGATCTGGGAGATATGTAAAATATCTATTTAAACTAAAGCAATATAACTATTATTGATAACGATAGATTGCTAAAGGGACATTTTTCTATATTTACCTTAAAAAGTGAGGTATTGCCAGTTTTGGTATTCATTTGATTTTTCGATAAGCCTATTAATAGAAAGAGATACAGGTGATTTTATGAACTTCCGGCACCTAAAATTTTTTGTTGCAACGGCGGAATCCGGACAGGTCAGCCGAGCCGCAACACAACTGTCTATTTCACAATCAGCAGTAACCAGTGCCATCAAGGAGCTCGAAGCAGAACTAGGCACGTCTCTGTTTTTCCGGACAGCGACGGGTATGGAAATGTCCGAAGCTGGCCGTGACTTCCTCGCCTCTTCCCGTGAAATTCTGGAGAAACTAGATCAAGCTAAGCGTATGGCTCACAAACAGTCGCCGGTAAAAGGATCAATCTCAATAGCCGCGACCTACACTGTTATCGGCTATTTCCTTCCTCCTCATTTGGACCGTCTCAAACAGAGGTTTCCAAACCTCGACATCCGGATCAGCGAGCTTAATCGCGAAAGTATCGAAGAAGGCTTGCTGTCAAACAGGTTCGATATGGCAGTTGTCCTGACGTCCAACATTGCCAACTCCGAGTTGGAAACCCAGACTTTGGCAAAATCATCGAGAAGATTATGGGCTGCAAACGGCCATGAGATATTTCGACAAGGCAAAGCCACATTTGAAGAAATTGCAAAACAAGACTACATCATGCTCACCGTAGATGAAGCTGCACACACGACGATGCGCTACTGGTCTAATAGTGCGTACCAACCGCGCGTAACACTACGCACCTCCTCTGTTGAGGCCGTTCGTTCGATGGTGGCCAATGGCCAGGGCGTCACAATATTGTCCGACATGGTCTACCGTCCTTGGTCATTGGAAGGGAAGCGCATCGGCACAGCAACTACCGACCTTGAGATTCCGTCTATGGACATTGGACTGGCTTGGCGAAAAGGTGTGGAGCATTCTAAAGCAGCAGCGTCTGTTATTGAGTATTTTAACCAGACGTTCCTTGCTCCAATTTGACTTCACGTGCAGCAACATTGCTGCACCCGGTGCTGCCAGAGGAATGCGAACCAGCCTCTGCAATGACAGCAGCGCTGCCCTTATGCCGAGCCAAATTGGCGCCACTCAGGGAGAGCGGCGGTGCGGTTTAGCTTGAAATTGGCGCGTGGATAAAGGTGACGTTCCTGGTTGAAATGGTAGTGAACTGAGGCGTGGACGGAGACGAAGTTTTGCAAACTTCGCGTTCGGCGGAAGCGCCGCATGGCTCGCTCTCTTCGTCGAAAAGGCTGGTGGGAATTCTCAGCTCAGTTATTCAGCCAGCGCCCAGTTTCCTGTTTGTCTGCGTTGCCAATGACCTTCATCGCCGCGCCGAAGGAACGTAACTTGTCGGTCACGATGACATGTGTTCGACCAAAGCGCTTCATTGTTTTCCTGAGAAATTTTAATGCTGCCTTGCGATCACGGCGCTTCGTAACGAGGCTTTCTAGGACTTCCCCTTCGTGATCCACAGCCCGCCAAAGATAGTGCGTCTCGCCATTAACCTTCACGAACACCTCGTCCAAGTGCCACTGCCAATTTGAATATGCGCGCATCTGGCTAACCCTTTTCCTGCGAATTTCAGCGGCAAATATTGGGCCAAATCTGTTCCGCCAAAATCGAACAGTTTCGTGACTGATGTCGATGCCGCGTTCGTACAACAGATCCTCAACATTCCGCAGCGAGAGCGGAAACCGAACATACATCATCACGGCTAAGCGGATGATCTCGGGGCTCGTCTTCAAATAGCGGAAGGGGCTGTGTTTTGTCATCCCGCAACGCTAATTGCTCGCCCTGCCCGCCTCAACCAATTTTGCTCTGACAGTGCCAGCTGAACACTTCGATTGGCCCGGTATGAGCCATGACGAACTGTTCATAATGAACAAGGTCTTGAACGAGTATGATTTCCCTCCACTTGAACTGCTGCATTTTATCTTGCTGCAGATGAAACTGGCGCGGCACTACAAAGGCGAGTTCCGCATAACAAAGCGTGGTACTGCACTACTCAAGTCACCTGCTGCACTGTTTACAGCAGTTATCCCGTTCTTTCTGTTTGAGATCGACCACGCCACATACTCCCGCTTCAAGGATGGTCCAGTGGGCAACTGGGATGTTTGGCTGAACGTGCTCAACATCGAAGTCGAAGACGGAGCCAGCATCAAGCAACTATACGAGGTGTTATACGGTGTGGCCCCTGACGATCTATCTGGCTGGCGGGAAATCAACGCATTTCAAAGCTGCGTGTTAGAGCCTTTGTGCTGGGCTACTTGTCGAAGTAGAAGCAGAGCAGCAACGAATAGGTGAGAGCCAATACTTCAAGACACCGCTTTGGAACTCAGCTTTGAAACTGGACACCAACGAAATGCTTGAGCACACGCAGCGGCACTGACCTCAGCCTCTCATTGTGTGTTTGGATATGGCCAGTGAGACACAGCCAAAAACGTCATATAGTCTGCAATCGATGACGCTTTAATTATGCCCATAGTTGGTGAATTGAAGGTCATCTCAACGGTGTGATTGGGCAAATATGCAGATTTCTAAGACTGACTTCATACACCACCTGAACTGCCCAAAGTCACTTTGGCTTTTGAAGCACAAACCCGACTATTACCCACACGGCAAGTTTTCCAATTATATGAAAAAACTGACATTTAAAGAGTATTAAGTCGAGGCTTACGTCCAAAAACTATAAAAAATCAACTAAACGCAGACTCCCAATCATTCCAGTCAATCTTCCAAACCCAACGCGGTCTCTATGCCAAAGCAGACGTGATACGTGATAATGGCTGATGGCACGATCAACCTTTATGAGGTCAAATCATCCACAAGCGTGAAGAGCCGCGGACAGCACAACAAGATCAAGGATGCTGCGTTTCAAAAGATTGCAGCGGCAAACAGCGGGCCAAATCTGTTCCACCAAAATTGATCCGTCTCATAGCTAATGCCGATGCCGCGTTCGTGCAGCAGATCCTCCACGTTGCGTAGCGAAAGCGGGAAACGAACTTACATCATCACAGCAAAACGGATGATCTCGGGGCTCGTCTTGAAGTAGCGAAAAGGGCTGCGTTTTGTCATCCCGTAACGCTAATTGCTCACCCTGCCCGCCTTAACCGATTTTGCTCTGACAGTGCCATTGAGAGATTACGCAGGTTCAACTTAATCCCTCGTTCAGATGATCCAAGAGAAGCTACACTTTTGAGCGACAAATGTTGGTTCCGTGGATAGCACGCTTATACGCCATCATTCGGTGCGCTATACGTGTCAAGCATGGGCACTAGTCCCCTGCTTTAAGGTTGGCATCAGCGCAAAAGCCGGCAGTTGGATATATAGCTTAAGGGGGAGCACGACCTTAAACCGATTTGTGCAACAAAGCCTCTTAAGACGCGTGTCATGATGGTCCAAACGCTTTGTCGTCGCAAAAACTGTCAAAAATAGAGGTGCCCCTTAGTCAAAACACGCCCATACTCAGCGCCGCCCCTATCGCCGCGCCAAGGTCTCGACATAGGGCTAGCTGTTCTTCGGGGATCGACTTCTCGGCCAAAATTTCCTCAGATTTTTGGGCATAGGTGCATATAATCAATGGTGGCTGCACTTCCTTGAGCCGCCAACCTTGGGCAATGCGAGCGGTTTGGCGCGCTGCATTTTCCCCATCCGAACCTGCACACACCATTTGCGCGTACGGGTGCCCCTCAATATGCCCGAGGACCGGATAATAGCTCCGATCATAGAAATCCTTCATCATGCCTGCAATCGCTGCAAGGTTCTCCGGGGCGCAAAAGATGTAACCGTCTGCACGCAGGAGATCCTCAGGACCGGCCTCTTCCGCAGTTTTTAAAATAGTTGTTACTTCTTCACATGCCGTTGAATAAGCCGCCTCGGCCATCTGCCTACTGCCACGGCTTTGTTGCACAAATCGCCCTTATGGCGTGCTTCCCCTGACCCCTGACGGATTCAGCCTACAGTAACGGTGTTTGGGATGCCAAGGGCGGTGAAGCCGTTGAGTATCGCGGCACGGATTTGGACTTCCGCAACTTGCCGGTCAAAGTCTCGTGCGGCCAGGCGCTGCCCGAGTAGTTTCAAACAATGCATCTTTGTCTCAACACGACTCCTGCGGTGGTATCCGCTCAAGCGACGCCATTGAGCGCGGCCGAGATCCTTTGAGGACTGTACCGCTTCGTTTCGGGCTCTGGCCCCCAGCGTATCCGGCTTCCATAGCTTGGCATTCTTGCGTGGCGGGATGACAGCACGGGCATTGCGGGCCGCAATCGCATCATGGCATTTGCGGGTGTCATATGCCCCATCTGCTGTGACACTGCCAATCTTCTGATCTGGTGTGATCTGACCGAGAAGGTTGGGCAACATGGGTGGGTCTCCAATGCTGCTACTCGTCACTTCGACCGCGCGTATCTCCAACGTTTCTTCATCAATCCCTATATGTATCTTGCGCCACACCCGACGTTTCGGCCCGCCATGCTTGCGAGCGTTCCACTCACCTTCGCCCTCAACTTTGATGCCGGTACTGTCGATAAGGAGGTTTAGCGGGCCCTTTGAGCCCTGATACGGGATGGTAACCGATAGCCTTTTCTGACGCCGACATAACGTGCTGAAGTCTGGGACCTCCCAGTCAAGGTCGATCAATTTCAACAGGCTTTCCACAAAGCCCGTCGCCTGCCTCAAAGGCATTCCGAACAGCACTTTCAACGTGAGACAGGCTTGGATCGCCGCATCGCTATAGCGTGGCTGGCGGCCCCGTTTGCCCCCCTCTCATGGTTTGCAAACAAACCACTGCCGGGCAACGGTAGGCGCAGCTTTCCAAGTGACCTCTGGGTTAAACCAAATGGTCAGTGACCCGCGTCGCTTCAGGGCCTTGTTATACTCAGGCCAGTTCCTCGTGCGGTAAATCGGGGCGATAGGTTTACTCATGACGCCAGCTACCATGCTGGATTTACAACATGAATCCCTGATACGAGACTATTTGTGCAACAAAGCCGTTCAGCATGCTTGAGGGCACCTCGCTCACTGATCTCTGCAAGCTGAGTTTCAACATCTGCAAATGTCATCCACCCCCGGTTGGGGCGTATTGGTGTTTGGCACATGGCCAGACGCAGTGGCATGGTGTGGGATTGGGCTGATCCTGTCATCGGGGCTTTACACCGTCTGGCGTGAACATCAGCTGCAGAAAACAACAGCACATGCTGTGGCACGTTAATCTGGCGTAGTTTCAAGCCACAAGACCACCCTGCCCGTCTCAATGTGATTTCCTACGACAGAACCCTCTCAAGACATTTGTTTATTTTGGCCAGTTTCCTCATAAGTCTGGGCCACTCACATACCACTGGAACTGAGGCTGCTCCATCCACTTGAGGAACTGAGACAGGCTGTCGACCTGATCATCGTGGCGCGCATTGGGAAACAGCGTCAACTCTCGACGGAAATCAGCGAGCCAAGCCGCTTCTTTTGGAACCAGTACGCGACCAGCCTCAATCATGGCAGAGACACTCATTAATCTTGTCGCCTTGTCCTGTTTCGGAACGATTCCGATGACGTTGAGTTCACTGTTTCTTTTTAGGTCTTGGATCAGGCTCAGCCCAGACCCCGCTTGTTCGATAAGGACACATTTGGCGTTCATTTGCACCGACATGGAATGAATTTTTCGTTGCAGGTCTGGATATTCCAGCCGGCCTCGCCAAAGATCGAGCAGCCATGCCTGAGGCCGCCGCACAAGCCAAGTTGTGCAGACAGAATAGTCGTTCAATTCACCTGCGCTGGAGGCCGTGTCCCAGCTTTGAACAATCTCATCTCGTCCTTCAGGTTTCGGGGCAATGTCATAAGATTGGAACCAACCCCACTTTACAATTCCACCCTCAAGTGGTGCAGGACGCTGTTGATATTGCGCCGCGTACACATAGGAACCAAGCTCCGTTTTATAGCTGTCGAGCAATGTGCGGGGGAGCCTTTCCGCGTGCAGTAAATCTCCTTCCATGCGGTGGATCATACCGTGTCGCCCAAGATCAAAAGATCGTGCCACTTCAGCGACCGCTTGCAAGTTGAGATGTTCCCAGCCGCCCTGATCAAGAAGCTTGCCCGCCAGATCATTCTCATGGATGCGTTGTTGGATGAGGATGATGGGTGTATTCACGGGATCATTGCAGCGGCTTAACAGAGTTGAGCCATACCACTCCAGAACACTATTGCGCCTGACATCTGACTGCGCTTCGTCGGGCTTGTGTGGATCATCGATGATGATGAGATCGCCGCCACGGCCGGTCAGTGCGCCTCCCACGGACGTAGAATACCTGCCACCACCACGGGTCGTCTCAAAATCGCACTTCCTTGAGCGGTTACTGGCGATCCGGGTAAGCGGGAACGTGTCTTGATACCAGTTGGACGCCAGCACTTTTCTACAATCAAACGCCAACTTCTCAGCTAGGCTCTCGGAATACGACACCGCCAAGATGCGCGTCATGGGGTAGCGCCCAAGCATCCAGGCGACGAAGGCAATCGACGCAGAGATCGATTTCAGGGACCGGGGCGGCATCGTGATGATCAGACGCTTGGTCTCTCCACATGCGACACGTTCTAGCTGGTGGGCAATCGCATCAATGTGCCAGTTGTGCAGATACGTGCCCCCGGGGTCGACGGTTGCAAAGCTGCGTTGGATGAAGCTGGAGAGATCGCGGCGCAGCAACACCGCCAACATATCTGCCTGATCAATATTAATCATTTCCGGCACCGTCCGTATCACCTGTCTGGTCAAACAGTCCGGACCGGTCAAAAAGCTCTTGCTCAAGTTTGCTCAAGCCCCGTTCACGAGAACTGTTCTCAGACGAATTGGAGTTCTGCTCCGCATATGAAAGTAAGATACTCAGCGCGCGCGCGTCTCCCTTCAGAGCTTTGTCTTTCAGCCGCATCAATGCCGCCTCGACGGTGCTAACTAATTTCGGTTTTCCATTAACTGTGACTGTGACCTTCGAGCCCAATACATCTTTCAATTCTGTCTTGAAGTTTTTGACCCGCTTTTGGCGACCTTTCGGATTACCGGACTGGCCCTTTTTAAACATACCGTTCTTTGGCGGCTTGCCGTAGCCGACTTCATAGTCGTCATCTTGATCTTCACTCATGCTCCCGCCTCCAGATCTTGTTCCGCTTCTATCGAGACAAACGTGCGATCATCCGATGCCCGGAGTGGTTCTTGTCCGGTCTCTTTTCTCCAACGCCGCAGCGCGACATCGATGTAGGCCGCATCAATATCCATGCCGTAGGCTACACGCCCGGACTGTTCAGCCGCCATCAGTGTGGCCCCACCGCCCAAGAAAGGGTCAAGCACGACCTCGCCGCGTTTGGTCACATCAAGGATAGCGTCTTTGACCATTGCGACTGGCTTTGCCGTTGGGTGGGCTGAAAGTTCTTCCATCCGACCTTCTCGAAAGGTGTTAACACCCGCGTAAGTCCAGACATTCGTGCGGTTGCGTCCAAAGCGGCCGAGCTGCACATTGTTACGGTGCTGTGCTTTGCCCTTGCGGAAGACAAAAACAAGCTCATGCTGCGACCGGTAGAGCGATCCCATCCCGCCATTGGTTTTCGCCCAAACGCATAAGTTGAGATATGCATCGAATGCCCGCTGCCCCGCCTCGAGCAACTCGCCCATGTGGCGCCAGTCCATACAGATAAACGAGATGGCACCATCGCGGCAGCGCTGCGATGTGTTGGTAAGAACCTCATCTAAAAAGGTGGTAAAATCAGACCGAGTCATTTCTCCACTTGCCTCATGGAATTCACGATGGCAGGCCTTACCCTTTCCAGACACATGCCCAGCAATCGGGACATTGTAGGGTGGATCTGTAAAAACCATGGCCGCCTTGCTATCAGCGACGAGCGCCGCGAAGTCGTCCGCAATGCGCGCATCACCGCAGAAGATCCGGTGCTTTCCAAGGAGCCACAGGTCGCCGCTTCGAGTCACAACCGGCATGCCTTCGTTAGGAACAGGCGCAGTCTCAATTTCTTCTGCCCCGCGAACCTGTGCATCCCCGATAATGATGTCGACATCGGCGACCTCAAACCCGGTCAGCTCCATGTCAAATTCTAGATCCATCGACGACAAATCCGCCAATTCATTTGCAAGCAGGTCCATGTCCCAGCTGGCATTAAGTGCGATCTTATTGTCGGCCAACATGAGTGCGCGTTTCTGGGTTTCCGTTAGATGCTCTAACACAATGATTGGAACCGTTTCAAACCCCAGAGCTTTGGCAGCCGACAACCGCCCATGGCCCGCGATCAGGACACCAGCCTCGTCGACCAGCAACGGATTTGTAAATCCGAAAGCCTCAATGCTATCTTTGATCTGCTTGAGCTGGCGCTTGTCATGGGTCCGAGCGTTGCGCGGATTGACCGCGACCTCAGATATAGGGCGATAAGAAATTGTTAGTTTTTCCATTGTCACAACCTTTGTGTTTTCAAAACACAGACTATGGAATCTAAGTATCCCCCGGCGACGGAGAAGTTATCGCGGGTTTCTCTGATTACTTCTCCCGCGATGTTAATGTATTTTGGGAACGCCACTTTTTGAGAACGTCGTCAACTATGCCTGAGAGATTTAGGGTAACGCAGCTTTCTAGATGCGAAGTCATCATAAGACATCGTCAAGCGTCGCACCAAACGGCACGATGGGTTCAACAGCAGTAAGAAACTCAGGTGTGCCGCAAGCGAACCGCAATTTAGCAGTCAGATCTATGGTGTCCCAATTTACGGTGCTAACGATTCCGATCTGTTCCAAAATCGGCAACGCAGCCATTAGATCCCATGTGGATTCACCCATGCCAAGGTATCCATCGACCTGCCCTAACGCCACTTCGATCAATGAAATGGTTGCAGATCCACAGCATCGGAACGACATGCGCGCATCCTCCAACACAAAGCGGAGGGTTTGCAAACGCCGTTCAACTGGAATGTCGGGATGAAAACCCACGCCACAAGCCGCGCGATTGACATCCAGCCCAGCGCGCGGTGCCATAGGCTTTCCATTCAGCGTGCTGGGCAACCCGCGCCCCCCCACCAAGGTTTGGGCGCGTACAGGCGCATGAATGACACCAAAGGTGGGTCGCTCGCCCTCATAAAGACCAATGGAAACGGCCCATTGGTCACCCCCACGCACGAAATTAAACGTTCCGTCAATGGGGTCAATCACCCAAGTCCGCCCGCTGTTTCCCTGATGCGCGGCACCCTCTTCGCCAAATATCCCATCGTCGGGAAAATCGCGCGCCAAACGTTTGGTTACAAATCGTTCTACCTCTTGATCAGCGGCCGTCACCAAATCGAGATGCCCCTTGGATTCGACGGATACCGTGGCCAGCGTTTCAAAATGGGACAATGCCAGCGCACCAGCCTCACGGGCCAGAGTTTCGATGATGACGGCTTGGTCTTGGATGGCTTTTAGGGTCACAGTGCAACATACCTTGTGTGGATGGAAACCGACGTGGCGTCGGTGATCCGATGGATGAAATAAGCATAGGGTTCGGCCACAATCCCTGGTTCGTCAGCGTCTGGGTCAAGAGTTAGCGCATGCTGAAACGCCGGGCCGCCGCTGACCGCGCAAAACACGCCGTGCCACAGCGTTTGAAACGGGCGGTGGATATGGCCCGACAAAATGCGCAGCGGCTCGTTATAATTGGCGATCAGACGCTCAAAATCGGCCCGCCCGTCTTGCAGCGTCATCGCATCGAGCGGTGCCATTTGCGATGGAAATGCTGGATGGTGCATCAAGATTAGGGTCAACCCATGATGGGGCACTGCTAGACGCTCAGCCAACCAGACCAGTTGAGTCTGGTCAAGCCGCCCAGCAATCTGCCCGTCCCACAGGGTATCAAGCGCAAGGATGCGGATATCGTTGAACCAGGCCTCGTAATTCAGAAACGGATCCGCCTCAAATGGCAACTTTCCAGCAAACGACGCACGCATTCCTGGACGAGCGTCGTGGTTGCCAGGCACGACGAAAACCGGCACGTCGAGCGGTGATAGAATATCTGTCAGCAGCGCATAATCTTCTGCCGAGCCGCCATCAGTCAGGTCACCCGTAAACATCACCGCTCCGATTTGGGGCGTGAAAGCGGCAATATCCGCGACCACTTTACGCGCCGCATCGGCTGCATCTGGGCGGACTAAGCTTGTTTCCGGCGCTTCAGCGAAAATGTGGAAATCGGAAATATGGGCAATCAACATCCTTGGTCCCTCACTATTTGATTCCTGCGCGCATAAAATTGGCGACGAATTGGCGTTGAAAGATAATGAAGGCTATGATCAGCGGTGCCGTCGTCATCAAAGTGGCGGCATTTACCAATGACCATTCCACGCCGCTGTCCACCGTAGCAAATACGCTCAGACCCACTGTTACGGGCCGCACTTCGGGTGAATTAGTCACAATCAGCGGCCATAGAAAATTGTTCCAGTGAAAGCTGACCGACACCAGAGAATAAGCCAAATAGACCGGCCACGCCAAGGGAACATAGATGTTCCACAAAATTTGCCACGCACTTGCACCTTCCATCTGCGCCGCTTCATCCAGAGATTTAGGCACTGTCAAAAAGGTTTGGCGTAACAGGAAAATGCCGAACGCCGATGTCAGATAAGGTAGCGCGATACCGATAATCGTATCGATTAATCCGAGGCGTGAAAGGATCAGATAATTTTCGACGATCAGGATTTCTGGCGATATCAAAAGCTGCACCATAATCAGAGCAAACAAAAAACCCGACCAGCGGAATTTGTACCGCACAAAGGCATAGGCCACCAAGGTGCACAGGATCAAGTTGGCTGCCAAAACGATACTGATTAATATTAGCGTATTGACGAAATACAATGCAAAGGGCGCTGCGTGCCACGCCTCGATAAAATTGGCGACGGTCCAAGCTGCATCCCACTGAAAGTTTGAGGCGTAGCGTTCATCGTGAAACGCAGTCCAGACTGAGTACATAAAAGGCAGCGCCCAAACACCGGCGAAGACAGAAGTGAGCGTGCCCAACAGAATTTTGTTTAGACCTCGGTTCATTGGTAATGTGCCTTTCGGTTCAGCACCCAAAACTGGATTATGGCAAGGATACCCAGCAGCACGACCATCAGCACGGTAAGCGTGGCTCCATAGGCAAAATCACGTTGGCGGAATGTGACCTCATAAATGTAATAGAGGAGCAATGCGCTTGAGTTGTTGGGGCCACCCTCGGTCATGACCACCACGTGATCCACCAGCCGGAACGCGTTGATCAGCGCGTTAACCGCGACAAAAATGGTTGTTGGACGCAACAGGGGGAGCACCACATCGATAAATACCCGTACCCGTCCCGCACCCTCTAATTTAGCCGCATCTTTTAAATTGGTTGGCACCGATTGCAGCGCAGCGAGGTAGAAAATCATAAACAGCCCCGCCTCTTTCCAGATCGCAACGAACATCATTGACCCAAGCGCGGTTTCTGTCTGCCCCAGAAAATTGATAGGTGGCAGTCCAAAGATGCCCAAAATCTGAGAGGCCAGACCGATACCCGGCGCATAGAAAAACAACCAGATATTGGCGACCGCGATCATTGGCAGCATCGTTGGCAAAAAGAAAGATAGTCGCATAAAAGCGGTACCCGGCAGGCGCGAATTCACCAAAAGCGCCATTCCGATGGCCAGTCCGATAGCCAGCGGCACAGTACCAAGTGCGTAGATCGTGCTGTTCACCAACACCTGTACCAGACGATCATCTGCCAACATCGCCTGATAATTTTCGGTGCCTACAAACCGCAAAGGGCGGCGCGAACTGGCATTATTCCAGAACGAATTGATCAGCGCCATGACGGCTGGATAATGGGTAAAAGCCACCAAAATGGCGCAAGGGATGACCAGCATGATGATGGCCGGCCCTGTGGTCATTCTTTTGTTCATGTGTCTTCACCTTGGTGCTGGATGGTTAGGCTTGCCCCGCGCATGTCCTACGCGGGGCATCCCGTTATTATCGCCTAGTTATATTCACCAAGCACGCTGTCCGCGCCCTCTTGCGCCTTTTGCAGCGCCTCAGCGGGTTCAGCATTACCCGTCACTACGCTTTCAATGGCATCCACAAGATATTGGGTGACCTTGGCGCGCTGGAACGTAGCAAACTCACGCTCTGCAAAGGGCAGCTGCTCAAGCGCGACCAATGCCTGTGGCAGACGTTCGACATAGGCTCTCATCTCGGGCGTTTCCCAAGTGTCTGGGCGCGGTGCAACATATCCCGTGGCGATGCTCCACTTTGCCGCGCTTGCAGGCGAAGACATGAATCTAATGAAATCCAAAGCAGCCTCGCGTTCTTCATCAGTGGTGTCTTGGAAGATATAGAAGTTACCACCACCGATGGGCGCACCCGGCCCGTTGCCCCCGGGCAAAAAGCCGACACCCCAATCAAACTCTGCATTTTCCTCAATAAATGCCAAGTTACCAGTGGATGTCCAAATCGATGCGGCCTGCCCTTCAAGGAAAGCTTTGGGCGTGTCACCCCAGCTGATACCACCCGGCGCCATCACGCCCTCATTGGCAAGCTCGAGCAAGAATTCCAGAGACGCCACCGTTGCCGGGGTGTCCATGCGAGCCTCGATCCCTGTTTCCGTGGTCAATACGTCATCCATTGACACAACCAAACCGCCAAACAGCCATGCGCCGCCAAGACCCAGTGTTGGGATGCGCGTTCCCCATTGTGTAACATTTCCATTGTCGTCTCTGAGGGTCAGCGCTTTGCCAACTTCGATCATGTCCTCCCAAGTGGTGGGTGGCGATTCCGGATCTAGGCCTGCCGCGCGAAAAGCGTCTTTGTTGTAATAAAACACAGGCGTCGAACGCTGAAACGGAATGGCATATGTCTTTCCTTCGAACTGCGAATCTTTCATGAAGGCTGGATAAAAACCGGCGATCCACTCTTGATCTGCGTCGGACGTCGCAATATCAGAAATGGGAACAATAACGTCTTCTTCGATCAGAGTGAACAGATCAATCGACAACAACACAGCCACCTGTGGCGGATTGCCTGCGTTGGCGGCGGTCAGTGCCTTTGTTGTCGTTTCTTCATAATTGCCGGCATAAATCGCCGTGACAGTATGTTGCGGGTTCATCGCCGCCCATTCATCAGTCAATTCCTGAATTGTCGCAACTGCGGGGGCGTTCACCCCGACCGGGAAATAGAATTCAAGATCTGCGGCACTCAGCGCGGTGGCGCTTACTCCCATTAAAGCAGCTGCGCCAAATGGAATAACTTGGTTCTTCTTAAAAGTCATGGTTCGTTTTCCTCCTTGGATTGAGTGGACGGCATTTTTAAGCCGTTATTTATGGGGCAGATGGAATCCGCTGCCCGGTCGTTTTTGAAAACAGATGCGTTGCCGCGCGGGTCCAGCCCACGGTAATTGCATCGCCCTGCTCTGGCACATCTGCACCTGCATAAGACAAGATGAAGGGCGACCCTGATGGCGACATCAGATGCACAAGAAATACGCTACCCTCATATTCAACACTGGTGACGTTGCAGTTCGCCGCTAGTTCCATAGTTTGCTCAGGAAAGGTCAGGCTTTCCGGCCGCACCCCAATCAGCAAATCTGACATATCCGCATCTGCGCGCATTTCGTCATGCACCGTTACGTCAGACGCGGGCAACAGGTTCATCGGCGGCGTTCCAATAAATCTGGCGGCAAAAATCGTAGCTGGTGCATCATATAGCTGTTTAGGCGTACCAATCTGTTCGGCCCGCCCCTCATTCATCAAAACCACGGTGTCCGACATCGACAACGCTTCGCTTTGGTCGTGCGTCACATACACGATTGTAATGCCCAATTTCTTATTCAGCGCTCTGATTTCACTCCGGATTTCTACCCGAAGTTTTGCATCCAAGTTCGACAGCGGTTCATCCATCAAAACTAACGGGCGTTCAGAAACCAAAACCCGCGCCAGAGCGACGCGTTGTTGTTGCCCCCCAGAAAGCTGCGCAGGCTTACGGTCTAAAAGCGGTCCGAGTGCCATCAATTCAGCCACCCGCGCGACGGATGCAATGCGCGCCGCCTTTGCCACTCTGCGCACTTTCAAACCATAGGCGATGTTTTCACCGACAGTCATATGCGGAAACAGGGCATAATTTTGAAACACCATTCCGATATTGCGCTGGTCGGCAGGGCGTTGGGTGACATCGTTTCCCTCGATCAAAATCTTGCCATCACTGACTTCATCCAGCCCTGAAATCAGACGGAGGGCCGTACTTTTGCCACATCCTGAAGGGCCCAGAAGTGTCAAAAAACCACCAGGCTCGATGTTGAAATTAACGCCCATCAAAACATCGGTCTTACCCCAGCTTTTGCGCAAGTTCTGTACATCGAGCGATACACCTGCTTGTGTCATACTAATACGAGCTCCAAATCGGCGTCTCTGATTTTGGCAATCGTGCCTTCATCAAGTTCGCGGTTCGTAATAATGCCAGTTATCTGATCAAATTGTGACGTGCGCATGAAGGCGTTGGGTTTGAACTTACTCGCATCCGCAATCACAAACCGGCGACGGGTGTTCAGAATGACTTCTTTTTGCACCTGCGCATACACCTCGCTCGCAACGCTAATCGAACGTTTGCCCACATCCACTGCCGAACAACACAAAAAGGCGATGTCGAACGAAAGGGAACGCAAAGCGGACACTGCCAATGTCCCAGCAAATGAATCGTTCACCGGCTCGTAGGAGCCGCCAATCATGTAGAAATTGACAATACCCTGTGCCTGTAATTGGTTCGCCACCCCCAAAGAAGTAGTGACGTAGGTACAGCGCGATTTCTGGTGGGCATAGGCGGCCACTGCGTGAGCTGTCGTGCCTGCATCCAGAAACACCACCTCGTCATCAGACAGCATTTCAATCGCGGCCTGGCCAATCCGACGCTTTTCTGCTGCACCGACGGCCTTGCGTTCTTCGTTTGGCAAATCAACCCTGACGTTGGAATTCATTAAAACACCACCGTGCGTGCGCACAACAATGCCCTCATCATCCAAAGCCTTTAGATCACGTCGGACTGTCGCCTCTGACACGCTGAATTGAACGCCCAAATCGCGAATACCCATGGCCCCCCGCACGCGGACAAGGTCAACAATTTTGCGTCGCCTTACAGCGGCCAGATCAAAGTTCTCCGACATATCCCCCCCCAACAAACAACCGCAAAAAACACCAACCGCGCAATAGCAGTCAAGTATGAACATAATCAATCATACCCGATCACAATCCGTCAAGAGAAAAGATTTGAAAAAATAAGTATGATCGTTTGTGGATTTTGTTCCTGATGGACTGAAAGAGATCAGGCCATTTCCGTTCCCAAGGTATGGATGGTCATCGGGCAACCAGGGTGACCCTCGCTACTTTCGTCGTGACGGTGCTATCTGTGCTTTGGTCATTCGTTTGGAACCACATGGCCATGCAAAGGGAAGCTATCTGATTGAGGTGAACGGTATGAGATTGGAAGAAAGCCCACGTCACATTGTTGAAGCGAGATCATTGGCGGAACCCATGCTCGGGCTAGCGGAGTCCACCTGAAATCGAGGCGTGTATTTCCATAGATACATGTTAAATTAGCGCTCTAACAAAGGTGGAATGTGCCTCACCAACCTGTTCTCTTTCCGTCATGGTTGGTGGGGACCATCTCCTGTCCGACCAACAAAAGGAGATCGATAATGGTAAAAATAACCAAGATGGTAGCCCCAGCTGCGCGTCAGATTCAACGGGCAACTGCAAAAGGCTAATGGTGGCCTTGTCGCCAAAGGCAGCTTTTCTCTGATTACTTCTCCCGCGGTGTTTATGTGATTTGAGAACGCCGCGCCTTGAGAACATCGTCAACTACGCCTGAGAGATTTAGGCTACCAAGGCTTCCACCTTTTAGCTGAAGCCTACCGTGCGCTATGCCCGATATTTTTTGGCAAAGTGCCAAAAACGGATCATCCTGCCGACCCCGCGCCTTGTCAGTTGTCGCCGGCTCGCTGAAGCATACCTCCCAGCAGCCTGCCAACCATTCCACCATCATCCTCTGAGCCATATTTTGAGGGCCACGTGTAGTTAAGACTTCTGCAGAGAGTGCCGCACTAATGAGAGCGTCAAGTGGCACAGAGATCTGCTCTTCAATGTGCCGCAAGCAAACACGCTTATTTTCTTGGCAACGCTGCCTTGCGTCGCCCCAGGCTCGTACAGTCGCTCAACTGCCCCGGCCTTATAATCGTCTGTGTACTTACGCCGCTGTTGTCCCATTTGGTGCCCCTTTCACGGACAGAGACGAAGTACCCCAATGTCCGGGAACAGGGACGAAGTTCATCCCTGCCGGGCAGTGAATGCACTGTGTGAAATTGCTCGGTCAGCGCCTCTCGGCCCGTGATTTCGACCGGCAGTTTGCGGAAATCTAAATCCGTGCAGCCATCCTAAACGGCTTCACCGCACTTAGCATGCCTCGAACAGAGGCTGTAGGCCAAATCCGTCTGCGGTAAGGGGAAGCCCAACCTCAGGCCGATTTGTGCAACAAAGCCCCCTGAACGCCATACTTCTTCGATACCTCCGCCATTGTCATTTCTTCGCGGATCGCTTCAAGCGCAATCTTGGCCTTGAAATCCCCCTCTCATCGTTTGCAAGAAAACAACTGCCGGGCAGTGGGACGAATGGTTCTCTAGTTTCGTCATTTTGAATCATCTCTCTCACAAGTTAATCCACCTTAACTACGGATCCGAATTCCCACGATCACCTCTGACTTCCAGAGACCCGTTTTCTAGATAAAAGCAACCTGTGAAGCAGGCATATTTGAAGTGACCTCGGCTAGTGCTGATACCGCGATTAAAGATGCACTGCGAAGAGATGGAACAAGGCCAATCGGCCCTCGGATTGTCTTACATAATTCAGGCTCTAAGCCACTGTCTTGGAGGTTCTGCAGTCGAATTCCATGGGTTTTTCTGCTGCCCAACGCCCCAAGAAAGAAAGGACCCATCTTTGCTGCGCGCATAAGCAAGGCTTGCTCCCACTCGTGATCGTGGAAAAGCAGCAAAACCGCTGTGTGCGCATCAATCGGTAAGTCCAACGATATGGCCGGTGTCGTCATGCGATGCATGCTTTTGGGGTTCAGCGCAGAAAGGCTATCCATATCAGCAGCGTCAGGGGAGGCGACGTGCAGTTCGAAATCCATTTTGGCGGCGAGGTCGACGGTCGTGCGCAATATTGCGCCACGGCCAGCAAGAACCAATGCCGGCTTCGGGGCATAACAGAAACGCTTGGGTCCACCGTTACTAGCTATCAGTCCCTTACCTGGGCAAAAGGATATTGTAGCCGGTTTGCGCTCACGTAGTGCATCAAGTGCACCAATCAATGTCTTCAGGTCCGGTGAAGGGTCGATGACAAGATCAAGCGCACCACCGCAAGGCAGGCTCAGGTCCATAAACGGTGATCCTGCCCCATATCGAATATGCTTTGTCTGTCTGGTCTCGATGGCATCCAGGCCATGAAGGACAATGTCACGATCGATACAGCCGTTCGACAAATACCCAATCATTGATCCGTTTTGCACCACGACCGCCAAAGAACCAACTTCGCGCGCGGCCCCGCCTTCAACCGCAAGACTGGCCACAAGTGCGCAGCGCTGACCATCTTTGATCAACGCAACTGTGGCTTCAAGGATGTCCAGCGCATGCTCGGCGTAGTCGATGCTACACTCAGGTGACCTCATGTTCACCGACAACATCTGCAAAGCTCTTAAAGAACTTCGCCGCCAATTTCTTTGCCGTACTTTGAATAAGCCGACCGCCCAATTGCGCCAGCTTTCCACCGATGTCAGCCTTGGCATTGTAACGCAGCAGCGTGCCTTCAGGGTGTGCTTCAAGTTCAACCTCGGCTCCACCTCTGGCAAACCCAGCAGCGCCACCATTACCTGTGCCTGTCAGCGAAAAACGCTCTGGCGGAGCGTCAGGACTGAGTGTGACACTACCACTAAACTTAGCTTTGACCGGACCGATTTTAAGAACAACTTTTGCCTCCAGTTCTGTATCCGAATGTTTAATCAATTCCTCACAGCCAGGGATACATTGCTTCAGAATTTCCGGGTCATTTAATGCAGCATATACGACGTATTGCGGGGCATTGATGATGATTTCGTCTTTAAGTTCCATGGTTTAGTCCTATTTCAACAGCAAGGGAATTTGACCGAAGCCAACAGCTCGGCCTGTTCTTTTGTCATGGCAGGAAAGAAGCGGTTGCAGATTTTTTGTATTGCGTTCCTAAGGCGTTTCATTTGTCTGTGTCCTTTGTGGCTGTAGTTGAAATCGTGCCAAAGCAAGTTCTGCGGGCGTGTCGATATCGTCAACAAAACTGCTATTGGATGTGGTAAATTCATGCACATGCTCGGGGGAGTTTTGCGTCAGTTTACGGCAGCCCAAATTGATCGGGTCAGCTAACATCCGTGCGCGTTGAGCCGCCGGAATTACAATTGGATTTCCGCGCATCCCGCCCACCACCGGTACAGTGATGCGCCCACCCGCCCCTGCATGATGCGCGTCAAGAAGCTCGCTTAAGCAATCAGCGGTAATCTTTGGTTGGTCGCCAAGCGCCATAAGATATGTCGACGCTGCAGGCGCACCCCGCAATCCCGCATCCACAGATGTCATTTGGCCTTCTTCAAAACGGTTGTTTTGGACAAAGATCACGTTTGAATCGCTCAGCGCATTTTTGACTGCATCTTCTTGGTACCCGACAACTACAGTCACAGGCTGATCGCTAACCGCTGCGCAAGCGTTTACGACATGGCGAAGCAAAATGTCGTCGCCGACACAAAGCAGCAGTTTATTCACCTCGCCCATGCGTCGCGAAAGCCCTGCTGCTAAAACAATTGCGGCTGTGTCACGTATCATGTGGGTTTCGATCAGTTAAATTTGCGCGCCGAAACTGTGTGATCTCAGCAAGAATAGACAGTGCAATCTCATCCGGCGTGATTGCATTAATATTCAGGCCTGCAGGGGCACAAACCTTTGCAAGCATGGGTTGAAGATCAGGGTTTTCCGCGATCAGTTTGGCTGCGATAGTTGCAAATTTCCTAACGCTGCCAACAAAGCTAACATGGCCACAATTACTAGAAACTGCGGCCTGCAGTGCATTCTTGTCGCCTTGACCTTGGGTCGCGACGACAATGAAATCTTGGGATGCAAAGTCAAAACCGCGCGTAACATCCGCGTCGGTTTCAACATTTTCCGCCGCATGGACCGTGACCTTATAATCAAATCGAGACGCAAGATCCGCAAGGGCCATCGCCACCAAACCGGTCCCGCACACCACCATTTCAGGTAACGGCAGAACTGGCTCAACGAACACATCCATCGTGCCTTTTGACGGACAGCCATTACGACGGAACCGTACGCCATCGCGGACGTCTCCCGCGATCAAACCTTCGGTTTCCAGCAACTCTTGGGGGCGCAGCGAAATAAATTGTGGTTCACCAGTTTGGATCGCATCACACGCGGCCTTGCCGACGGCCCCACGCGCGCATCCGCCCCCAACCCACCCCATCAGAATTTTACCGTCCTGATCAAGTAATGCTTTGCTGCCCGGTTTGGCGGACGTCGCATCGACAGTGCGAACAACCGTGGCCATGGCAAAGGGCACGCCTTTGGCTTTGAGCACCTGCATCTCGGTTTCTAACAGTGCATGATCTGAGTGTGACAGCGTCATAGTCGCGCCAGCGTGGAATCTAAGTTTGCCAAATCGTTCAACGTCGCTGCAGGAGCAAAGGCATCAAGATACGGCAAGGCCGCCGCCATGCCCTGCGCCACAGGTTCGTATCCCTTCCAGCCTTTGAGCGGGTTCAACCAGACGATCTTGCATCCGCGGCGCCTTAGCTTCGCCAATGCAACTCCCATCACCTCAGAGCTATCGCTGTCATAGCCATCCGAGAGGATGATCACGACGCTTCGTCCATCGACAAAATTGCGAGCATAACCGTTCGTAAACTGCCGTAGATTTGCCCCGATCTTGGACCCACCGCCAAACCCATCGGCCAATAATGTTATCCGATTAAGCGCGCGTAATGGATCGTCATCGCGGAGTGCATTCGTGATCCGAACCAATCGCGTATGGAACATGTAGGCGTCGCTGGCACTATCCGCGCGCATCAGGCCCGCAAGAAACGCCAAGAACGGGCGGGCATAATTCATCATAGATCCAGACACGTCACACAAGGCAACGATCTTTAGGGGCCTGTCAGGCCGTATGCGTTTAGCAAGGCGCAAGGGCTCACCACCAGTCGACAGGCTGTTGCGCATCGTTCGACGCAGATCAATTGAAACACCTCGCTTTGCAGCTTTTCGTCTGCGCGATCTACGATCACGTAGTGCTTTACCAAGTCGGATCGCGATCAGTTCAGCCGCGCGGATATCCTCAGCCGACACCAATTCACGAAGGTCTTTTTTCATCAGATTGTTGGCCTGAGAGGCCACAAGTTTGCCTGTTCCCTCCGCAAAGGTGTCGTCACCGTCATCACCATCCTTTGGCGCGTGAATTGATCCTTTGCCGGTACAGCTTTGGGTTTCGTCTGTACGCGAGTTTGTGCTGTTTTCTTTTGATTTGACCTGTTCTGTAGACATGACTTTGTGACGTACACGGCCCTCGTTCATCCAAAACGCATCAAACAATAGATCAAATTGCGCAATGTCTTCAACCGATCCAGCGCAAACAGATTTCAGGGCAAGACGGGCATCGGATGGCACGGCAGGGTTCACGCAAGACAGAGCTTGCAGTGCCGTTGCAGTCTCTGCGACCCCAAGTCGAAAACCATGCTCGCGCAGATGCGCCATGAACCCGGACACGCGCGCCGTTGGACCAGGATCTGCAGCCGCAAACCGTGTGACCTTGCTCATGCTGCTTTCCCTGCAATCCTTGCTGCGACCTCGGTTGGGACAGCTGCGCGATCACTTTGAGTTTTCAAAAGCGTTGCGAGCGCCGCGTGAAGAACAACAGGGTTTGTCGTCAAGTCTTTGATCCCCAGCCCAGCAAGTGCAGCCGCAAAATCCAGCATTTCAGCGATTCCAGGAACCTTTTCCAGCTCTTCTGCGCGCAGTTTCTGCACAAAACCAACGATTTGAGCACTGAGGTGCGCTTCAATTTCTGGACAGCGAGACGCCAATATCGCCAATTCCGTTTGCCGATCAGGATAGTCAACATGCGCATAAATGCACCGTCTGCGCAGCGCGTCCGACAGATCGCGTGTTCCATTGGCGGTCAAGATGACTAAGGGCCGAGTGGTCGCAGTGATTGTGCCCAGCTCAGGGACCGTTATCTGAAACTCAGATAGAACTTCCAGCAGATAAGCCTCAAATTCTTCATCAGCGCGATCAATTTCGTCGATCAAAAGAACAGGTGGGATGTCTTGTCGGATCGCTTTAAGTAGCGGACGTTCAAGAAGGTAGTCTTCTGAAAAAATCCGCGCTTCTACGGCCGACCCAGTTTCACCAGCTTCTGAAGCAGCGCGGATTGACAACAATTGTCGCTGATAATTCCATTCATAGATCGCCTGTGACGCATCCAACCCCTCGTAGCATTGCAAACGGATTAACTGTGTATCGTGTACTTTCGCCAAAGCACGAGCGACTTCAGTTTTACCAACACCCGCAGCCCCCTCCAAAAGAAGCGGACGCCCAAGCGTGATGGCAATATGAAGCGCAGTCGCCAGATCATCACTGGCAATATAGCCCGTTGTAGCCAGCGCTGTTTGAAGATTTGTCCAACTTGTCATGAGCGTGTGTGGGACACGTAATAGTGCCCCACCCTTTCTTTAGTCATGCATGCCAAGATCGTTGGCTGTCTTCCAAATACGCCAATGATCGTGGGGCATATTGGTGTGACGGTTGCCAAACGGACGGAACGCGTCCTGCACCGCATTCGAGAAGCACGGCACACCGCCCACATGCGGGCTTTCGCCAACACCTTTTGCACCGATGGGATGGTGCGGAGATGGAGTAACGGTAAAGTCCGTCTCATAGTTTGGCACCTCCCAAGCGGTTGGCAGGAAGAAGTCCATCAGCGTAGCGTTCTTGTGGTTACCCATGTCATCGTAGGCAATTTCTTGACCCAAGGCGACGGCAAGAGCCTCGGTTAGACCGCCGTGAATTTGACCTTCAATGACCATCGGGTTGATCCGTGTGCCGCAATCATCAAGCGCATAGAAGCGATTGATCGTTGGAACACCGGTGTCGACGTCGATATCCATGACGCAGACGTAGGCGCCAAATGGATAGGTCATGTTGGGCGGATCATAATAGCTGACTGCCTCAAGACCCGGTTCAAGGCCTGGGATAGCTTGGTTGTAGGCCGCATAAGCGATCTCACCCATTGTCTTGAACCGCTCTGGCGCACCCTTGATAACAAAACGGTCAACGTCAAATTCGACGTCGTCGTCGTGGACCTCAAGCAGATAAGCCGCAATCATCTGGGCCTTGGCGCGAATTTTGCGCCCAGCCATTGCTGCTGCTGCACCTGCAACCGGCGTAGAGCGTGAACCATATGTTCCAAGACCGTAGGGGGCTGTGTCCGTGTCGCCTTCTTCAATCGTGATCGATTCCGCAGAAATGCCAATTTCGGACGCAAGGATTTGCGCAAAGGTCGTGGCATGACCTTGGCCTTGGCTAATAGTACCAAGGCGTGCAACGGCGGACCCCGTTGGGTGAATACGGATTTCGCAGCTATCGAACATACCCATCCCAAGAATGTCGCAGTTCTTAACTGGTCCAGCCCCAACGATTTCGGTAAAAAAGCTGAGACCGATACCCATAATTGTGCGGGTTTCGCCGCGTTTAAACGCTGCGACACGCTCAGCCTGCTCTTTGCGTAGACCATCATAGTCGACCGCTTTCAGCGCCTTGTCCCAGGCGGTGTGGTAATCGCCACTATCATATTCCCAGCCAAGGGCTGAGTTATAAGGGAACTGCTCTTTCTTGATAAAGTTGATCCGGCGCAACTCTGCCGCATCCATGTCCATCTCAATCGCGAGGACTTCGATCATGCGTTCAATAAAATACACAGCCTCGGTCACGCGGAACGAACAGCGATAGGACACACCGCCTGGCGCTTTATTGGTATAAACGCCGTCGACGCCAAGATAGGCAATTGGGATGTCATAAGATCCGGTGCAGATGTTCATGAAACCAGCAGGAAACTTTGTCGGATCAGCGCAAGCATCAAAGGCACCGTGGTCAGCCGTTACATGGCAATGCAAACCAGTAATCTTGCCTTCTTTGGTGGCCGAAATTTTGCCTTTCATCCAATAATCGCGCGCAAAGGCGGTGGACATCAGGTTTTCCATCCGGTCCTCGACCCATTTCACAGGCACGCCTGTGACGATGGAGGCAACGATAGAACAGATATAGCCGGGATAGACGCCAACCTTGTTGCCGAAACCGCCGCCGATGTCCGGGGACACAACGCGGATGTTATGCTCTTCGATGCCAGACAGTAGTGATGCAACAGTGCGCACCACATGCGGGGCTTGGAATGTACCCCAAAGTGTCAGTTTGCCGTTCACCTTATCCATGCTCGCCACGCAGCCACATGGCTCGAGTGGGCACGGATGGGTGCGGTGATAATACATGGATTCTTCGGCCACGATGTCGGCGTCGTCGATCACCGCATTGGTGCCTTCTTCGTCGCCAACTTCCCATGTGAAGATGTGGTTGTGGTGCTTGCGCGGGCCGTGTGCGCCAGGCGCCTTGGGGTCAAGATCTTCGCGCAAGACGACATCTGACTGCATGGATTTGAACGGGTCGACAATGACAGGCAGTTCTTCGTATTCGACTTCGACCAGTTCAACAGCGTCTGATGCGATGTAGCGGTCGCTGGCGACAACAAAAGCGACTTCTTGGCCTTGGAACAGCACCTTGCCGTCCGCCAAAACCATTTGCTTGTCACCTGCCAGCGTCGGCATCCAATGGAGTCCCAGCGGCTCAAGGTCTTTGGCTGTCAAAACGGCAACGACACCGTCAAGCGCCATAGCAGCGTCAATATTGATCGACTTGATCCGAGCATGTGCGTAGGGTGAGCGGACGAAGTCACCTGTCAGAGTCCCAGGCAAGTTCATATCATCAATGTAGTTACCCTTACCTTGGGTGAAGCGGGCGTCTTCTACGCGTTTGCGTGAACAGCCCAGACCCTTGAGGTTCGAGACTCTTTCGTCGCGTGTGACTTCATCCTTCATTGGGCGGCCTCCTTGGCAGCATTTATCTCAGCAGCTGCCGACAAAATGGATTTTACGATGTTCTGATAACCAGTGCAGCGGCAGATATTGCCAGCGATGCCAAAGCGAATGTCTTCTTCGGTCGGATTAGGGTTCTCGATCAGCAAACGGTGCGCGCGAGTGATCATGCCGGGGGTACAATAACCGCACTGCAAACCGTGGTGTTCTTTAAAATTTTCCTGAAGAACATGCAGATTGTCAGGGCTACCAAGACCTTCGATTGTAGTAATCTGAGCGCCCTGCGCCTGTGCTGCAAACATGGTGCATGACTTAACGGACTTGCCGTCAATCTCGACAGTACAAGCGCCACAATGGGATGTTTCGCAGCCCACGTGCGGGCCCTTCATGCCCATCTTTTCACGCAGCACATAAATCAGCAGCTCGCGAGGTTCAGCGAGGACTTCTTTCTTCTCGCCGTTGACTGTCATCGATACGATTTGTTTTGTCATAATGTTCTCCCTTATGCCCGTGACCAAGCGCGCGCGATTGCGCGTGAAATGATGATTCCAGCGAGGTGCATTTTGAATGCAACTGGGCCGCGGTTGTCTTCGGTGGGGTCAATGTCTTCTAAAGCAGCCGCAACAGCGACTTTAACGGCAGCGGCGTCACATGTGGTACCCACCAGTGCAGCAGCGGCGGCTTCTGACAGGACAGGCACATCGCTGAGGTTCGTCATCGCAATTGATGCGGTGGAAACCTTACCCGCCGTTTTCGTGATGAGTACCGCGCTTGCAGCGGTGGCGTAGTCACCAATTTTGCGTTTTTGCTTTTCGTAAGCGAAGCCCGCATCAGAAGCTGCAAAAGTTATGTGGGTTAGAATTTCCTCGTCGTCCCGCTCAGTCACGTATGCGGCCTCGTAAAAGCTGCGGGCCTTAACGGTGCGGGTGCGGTCAGCGCCCACAAGCACAAAACTAGCATCCAGACATTGCATCAGACCGGGCATGTCATTGCCTGGATCTCCATTGGCGACGTTCCCACCGATTGTTCCCATGTAACGGACCTGCGGGTCAGCAATTTGAAGCGCTGCTTCACGGATGATCGGACAGGCCGCAAACAGCGCGTCATCATTGATGAGTTCGTGCTGCGTGGTCATTGCACCTATGGTGATGGTCCCTCCGTCAATCGTGGTACCCTTGAGGCCTGCAATATCCTGCAAGTCGATTAAGTGGGGCACATCCGCCATGCGTAACTTCATCATCGGGATTAGGCTGTGTCCGCCCGCCAGCACACGCGCATCATCGCCGTGTTCTGCCAATACAGATAACGCGCCTGCGATGTCTGATGGTCGGTAATATTCAAATGCTGCTGGTATCATACGATGTCCTCCCTGACGCCCATACGTCTGCGAATACAACGCGGCGGAGTACGACATGCGCTAGCGCTAAGGCCTGAAACACGGTGCTCAGCGCACGAAATGCGAATAGCGCGAACGAAGTGCGTATGCACGTGCAGCAATCAGCACGCCATCGCTAACAGACTAACTAGACACCTAACCTTTTCCGCACTTCTTTAAGGTAGGATCGGCTGACGGGAGCCTGATCTAGATGCGCAGTCCCATCAAAAAAGCAGACGCCATTGTCTTTCTTACGTTCAAACAGCGTAACGTGATCGGTATTGATTAGAAAACTGCGATGACCCTTCACAAAACTCGTCTTAGCCAGCCGAGTTTCCATAACTGAGATTGACCACGGGCAGAACAAGCGCCCTGTAGGGTGATATAGAAAGGTATAGCGGCCTTCAGCCTGAACGCTAACGACATCGTTGCTATCCACAAAACTGGTCTTTCCATCGCTTTCATAGGGAATCCGGATGACGTTCTGACTGTCTGAAACAGGCGCCTCCGTGTCGGTGTCTGCTGCACTGGATTGCTTTGCACTGTCTTCAAGATGCGTTTTACTTAGACTGGCGGCGAATGTGACACCGACTAGAAGAAATGCGCCAGAAATTACAAACGACGACAGGGTCACGCCAAAGGCGAGCACTTCTTTGCTCAACCACAGGCCCGAGGATTGGACACCCTCAATTTTAACAAAATGCGTGCCAGCCATCGCTATATAATGAACGGCAACGACAGTGGTTCCAAACACCAAAGTGCCAAACAGAATGTTTCGGCTCCCTCGGTTCCCATAACTGATCCAAAAAGAGGCCGTGCACAGGACCAAAGACACCACGACGGCCACAACAATACCAAGTCCGGAATAGAGAGGTTTCACACCTTGGATGCCTGACATGCCAAGATAGTGCATCGCAAGAATACCCACAGCAACGCAGAGGCCAGCAAATGTGATGCGTTTCGGCGTGCGTTCGCCAAAATGAACAAGTAACAGCGCTATGCCGGTCAACAGGATTGCCACAAAAGCCGACATCATGGTGACCAAGGCATTATAGTGGAATGTGACTGGCAAAGTCATCCCAAGCATAGCCACAAAATGCATCGACCAAATACCACCACCCAATGCGACAGCGGACATCGACACGAGCAGTTTGCGCCGCGCCACACCCATTGCTGATGCGCCCTGCGTCAAGGTCAGGCCTGTAAATCCAGACATCAAAGCAATCGCCAGCGAAGCTATAACCAAATAGACATTATGACCATGTTCCAACATACGCCCTACATATCGCTACATTTGATTTTTGCAAATTATCCCGTCGAGAAACCGCGCTGTTAGATTGACATGACGAACAACTACACCTTTCCAGTGCTGGTTGCGACGATGGCGACCTTACTCATCCACAGTCCATCACGACCAAGCGGGAAACGATCCAACCTTCGCCGTTGCCGGTTATAAATGCCGTGCCCCGCAACGGCTCCTGTATCGCACAAGACCCACGTCCGGGATAAGACAAGAAGGGGGCAAGCGGGGCCGCCATGGGTCATTGCCAATGTGTCCCCAAGCCACGTTCAATTTGGGCGCCTCGTTCCGTTGAGAACTCATAGCGCGACTACCCGATTTTCTTGGCTTTCACCGATTGGCAGGCGCGTTTTCACCCTGCTCACGAATAAGTCAATTGCATCAACCTGGTCATCAAAGCGACCCTCAGGAAAACCCAGCAATTCTCACCGAAGATCTTCAAAGCACGGCGCGCCACTCAGCAAGGCGAGTTGGCCAATTTCGAGCCACTCCACGGCAGGTGCAAACCGCCCCTCTTTTTCGATCCATTGACCCCGACCGTCCTGAACTCAACGCTTTTCTATCAACGCATGTCGTGTACGAACGCTGACCCGTTGGCGCTGTCTTCGACGAGCACGAGAACTGGCTTCCACTTATCAGCTGTGGAGCGCGCGAAAGTCTTCAAACCGCCAAAATTCATCCGCCTTGTGATCACATCGAAGACGACCCACTTTTCATAATCCCAAGCGAACGTGATACCCGCCAAAAAGTCACAGTTTGGCCCATCTTTGACAGCTGTGTCCCAGACCTGAACGGTCTTTGGCCGTCGGATACCTGATCCCTCATAATCAAGGACCGCGATCTTCGTGAAGTCCAGCATCACACTTCCAGCTGAGCCATGGTCCTGCTGGTACTGGGTGCGGAATGCCGCCTCGCCGATATCGGCATTGATGTTATCTAGCGTTTCTTGGCCCTCACCACTTGGAGCAAGCACTTCGCCCCGCGATCTGGTCCAATTATAATTGTTGTACAGCCGGAACTGCTCTTCTTTCTCAGCAATGGTTGGCAAGTTTAGATGGCGAAACCTCCCTTTCCCAGTAGGCTTCAGATCTGGCGTCGCTCGCTTTCGTGATGTCATCCACGATCGTGAGATCACTACCAACGCCCGTCACCGATCCTCCTTCGGTAACGGCACGCCGTCCTCCTCTTTCCCGGGTGGTAAACTGGTCTGCCATTTGATTACGATGTTTCTGGATTGGAATACCTAAACAAACCTCCGTTGGCCTGCGTGAAAACGAACCGCAGATGCGCCGAATCTAGAAATTCCTGGCCAATCTACAGGGGCGAATTCTGAGACTTTGCCCGACTAATCCTTATCTGCAGCAATGATCAATCGGTAGACGGTCGGGGCAGCCGCAAAATTTGTAATCGCGTGATCGCTAATGATCTGGCAGGTCGCATCGACTGAAAATTCGGCTTCCTGAAATGTTGTCGTACTGCCCAGCAACAAAGGTTCGATCGCGGCGTAGTACTGTCCGTAGGGCCATCTGGGGTCCGCGATGTCATCCAGTTTGGGACGGTTGACGCTGTCGGTCACGATCAGCTTGGCAGCCGAGCCCGCGATCCGCTGTTCGATTGCCTTTGGGCCGAACGCCTTAAAAAGCGGTTGATAGACCGCGCCTGCCCGAAGCGCACCAAGCATGACAACCAAAAGCTCAGGTATGCGCGGCAGAAGGCAAGCAACGCGGTCACCCGGACCAACGCCTTGTGCCGTTAATAAATCGGCGAACCGCGCCGATTGCTCTTGCTGCTCACCATAGCTGACAGCCGGTGCCACGCCGTCGTTGCCGATACATGTCAGGGCCGGGCGATCCACGCCAATTGACGGTCGCAGCACTCGACACAGGCATTCAGGCCTTCCGAAAAGCAGCCATCGTAACTCACGTCCATGGCCGCTACATCAAGGCTTTCATATGCGGCTGTGAATGTGATTTGCGTTTCCAATTTTCGTCCCCCTATGGGTGCGCATCTTCTTATGCAGTAAAGAGATACAAACCTAGCATTGCGATGGTGGCCATCAGACGCTGTGACCGAACCATCGCCGGATCGAATGAACCGACATTCCCCAAGTAGAATGCATTGTTGTACGTGTTGCCGCCGTTTGGTATCCTGATCAATCCTTATTCCTACGCCACGTAGCAGCTTGTGGGGCTGGACATATTGCGGCGCGCAGGCGGACTTGCTAGGTGTCCGGGATCGCGCGCCTGATCTTCACGAGCAACTCCTCACCAACGTCGATGTGTTTCTGGATGTCTGCTAGGGCAGCATACCTTTCCAGCTTTAGGTCATCGCAACTGCGTTTCATGTTCGGAAAGCCCAATAGCGGACGTTGATGCCGTGCACAGCTTTGTTCGCTTTGTTCGCTTTGTTCGATATGTCCGGCGACATTCTGATTTCTGCATCGCCGCGAAAACCACCTTCACGTGGACAAATGTACAGTTGAAGCCGTGGAAGGTTTGTCTTTGCGGATGTGATTGATTTACCCAACGACTAAAAATTGTGCGCTCCATTGTTTTGTATAGTCTACGTTAAGCAAACGAACGTTGAAGCAGTGAACACAGAATCATTTCTTGATCATTTGATTAAAAATGAAGTTAATGGTGTTGAAACCAAGGGGGGTCACAATGTCTAACAAATTTTTCTTAAATCGCCGTCACTTTATGGCGACCACAGCCGTAACATCGTTGATGCTTGGAACTGGGCGCGCAGCGGCAGCCGAGCCTATAAAAACGGCGGGCATTTATACTGTGCCTGTCGAACAACAATGGGTCAGCAGGATTCATAAAGCCGCAGTGACTGCACAAGAACGCGGTGAAATCGAATATTCATTCTCCGAGAATGTCAGCAATACAGACTACGCCCGCGTGATGCGTGAATATGCCGAGGCTGGCAACACATTGATTATCGGCGAAGTCTTTGGCGCTGAACAAGAGGCGCGCGAGGTCGCAGCTGATTACCCTGACGTTGCATTCCTGATGGGCTCCAGTTTCAAAGAAGATGCAGCGCTGCCGAATTTCGCAGTGTTCGACAATTACATCCAAGACGCGGCATACCTGTCCGGGATCATTGCAGGGTCGATGACCTCCTCTGATAATATCGGCATGGTCGGCGGTTTTCCAATCCCCGAAGTCAATCGTTTAATGAATGCGTTCATGGCGGGCGCACTTGAAATGAACCCCGATATTGAGTTCCAAGTTAGCTTTATCGGCAGCTGGTTTGATCCGCCCAAAGCCAAAGAGACCGCGTTTGCCATGATCGAAAATGGTGCTGATGTCCTTTATGCAGAGCGCTTTGGCGTCTCTGATGCCGCGCAAGAAAAGGGCGTTCTGGCCATCGGTAACGTGATCGATACGCAATCCGATTATCCCGAAACGGTTGTCGCGTCTGCAATCTGGAATTTTGAACCAACGCTGGATACGGCCATTGCCGCCGTGCAGGCAGGCACCTTTACGGCAGCCGATTACGGGGTTTATTCGTTTATGAACAAAGGTGGGACCGAATTGGCGCCGCTGGGTACATTTGAAGGCAAGGTTCCCGCCGCGGCGATGGAATTGGTCGCGACCCGTCAGGCCGAAATCATGTCAGGGGCATTTACGGTAAACGTCAACGACGACGAACCAACGTCGTCCTAGTCGATCATGGCCGATGCCCCTGTTGAGGCCCTAAGCCTGAACGCCATCACAAAACGCTTTGGAGAGCTGACCGCAAACGATGCGGTCAGCTTTTCGGTGAACCAAGGTGAGGTTGTAGCGCTGCTGGGCGAAAACGGAGCAGGAAAAACGACGCTGATGAATATCCTGTTCGGCCAATACACAGCCGATAGCGGAAGCGTCGCGGTGTTCGGGGAAACCTTGCCGCCCGGAAATTCGCGCGCAGCGTTGGATGCAGGTGTTGGCATGGTGCATCAACACTTTACGCTGGCTGATAATCTTACCGTGCAAGAAAATATTACACTTGGCGTGCGCCCCTTGTTCAGCCCACGATTGGAACGTGCCGCAGCGCGTGCCAAAATCATCGATCTGTCCGAGAAATTCCACCTCGTCGTGTCGCCCGATGCCCGTGTGAGCAGCCTGACAGTGGGGGAGCGGCAACGCGTCGAAATCCTCAAGGCGCTATACCGCGACGTGCGCATCCTGATCCTTGATGAACCGACGGCTGTGCTGACCCCGCAAGAAACCGATGATTTGTTTGCAACCCTCAGACTGGCCATCGCGGAGGGTCTTTCAATCATCTTTATTTCGCACAAGTTGCACGAAGTGATGGCGATTGCCGACCGCGTTGTGGTGTTACGCCATGGCAAAATGACGGGGGGGGCGCGGACACAAGACACTGACAAGCACGCGCTTGCCGCGATGATGATGGGGGTAGAAGCAATCGCGCCGCAGGTCGCACCGTCCAATCCCGGTCCGGCACTTCTTGAACTACACGGCGTCTCCACTCCTAACATCGCCAGTGCCCCCGGTCTTAAATCTGTGTCGCTGGCACTTCGGGCGGGGCAAATTATTGGCCTTGCAGGTGTCTCTGGCAACGGGCAGGCAGCGATGGCGGATGTTGTGGGCGGATTGTGCATCCCATCAAGCGGTCATGTGGCGCTGAATAGCAAGTCCGTCCAACACTGGAGCCCGCGCACAGCCGTGCAAAGCGGCATCGCGCGTATCCCCGAAGACCGGCACAAAACCGGCACCATCGCGGATTTCGATCTGACCGAAAATGCAATCCTGGAACGCTACAAAACGGGCGCGTTTAGCAGGCGGGGCTGGCTCAACTGGCGCAAATCGCGTGCCTTTGCGGATGCGATCATCGAAAAATATGATGTGCGCTGCCCTGGCGCGGACACGCCCATCCGGCTGCTGTCTGGTGGCAATATGCAAAAGCTGATTTTGGGCCGCGTGCTTGAAGCAGGTCCACAGATTATTCTGGCCAATCAACCCGTACGCGGCCTTGATATTGGGGCTGTTAATTATGTGCACAGCCAGCTGCTTGCGGCGCGTGACCGTGGTGCCGCCGTGCTGTTGATCTCGGAAGACCTGGACGAGGTCATGGCCCTGTCCGATGTCATCCATGTGATTGCTGACGGGCGGTTGTCGCCGGCATTTGGGCGCGGTGAAACGACGCCCGCGCAACTTGGCATTTGGATGGCCGGCCAAGGGTTCGATGATGGAGTGGCTCATGCGTCTTGAACCCATCATAAACCCGTCACTGGCGCGCAGCCTGTTGCCGCCAGCGATTGCACTCGGCGCGACGGTAATTATTGCATCCCTTCTGGCGATGGTCGCGGGGGCAAATCCATTTTCGGTCATTGGGCTAATCCTGAGCGGTGCGTTCGGATCACAATTTGCGCTTCTCGAAACGCTGAACCGCGCCACACCGTTGATTTTCACGGGCCTTGCAGTCGCCGTGGCATTTCGCGCAAAGTTCTGGAACATCGGTGCAGAGGCACAGCTTTATGCTGGTGCACTCCTGACAGTCATGCTCGGGACGGGCGTCCTGCCATGGCCCAGCATTGCGCTCCTGCCAACGCTCATTGTGTTTTCAATCCTTGCGGGCGCGGTCGTGCTGTTGATCCCTGCGCTGCTCAAAACCCGATTTGGCGTGGACGAAGTTGTCACAACATTGCTGTTTAATTTTATATTCCTCCTATTTATCTCGATGCTGCTTGAGGGGCCATTGAAGGACCCGATGGGCATGGGCTGGCCAAAATCCGCACGCCTTATCGACGAAGCACGGTTGCCGCGTCTTGTAGACGGGTTGCGCCTTCATTGGGGGTTTGGCTTGGCGATCCTCTCGGCAATTTGTATCTGGGTCATCCAGACCCGCAGCACCCTAGGCTATGAAATGCGCGCCGTCGGTCTGAACAAACAGGCGGCGGCGTTTGCTGGCATTCCCGTGAACCGCGTCTTGGTAAAAACTGCGCTTTTGTCCGGAGGTCTGGCAGCGCTTGCAGGGTTTTCGGAAGTGGCAGGCGTGAAAGCCAGCCTTACCTTGGATCTATCGCCCGGCTTTGGTTACACGGGTATCATCGTCGCAATGCTGGCCTTACTGCATCCACTTGGTGTGATAATAGCGGCCTTGTTCGTGGCAGGTATTTTTGTTGGCGCTGATAGCATGAGCCGGGCCGCTGGCGTGCCAACATATCTGGCCGACATCATGCTTGCGACGGCGTTGTTGTTGATGGTTCTGGCCATCATGCTGACGCGCTTTCGCGTGGTGAGGAACTGACGTCATGGACATCATTGAAATCCTGCTCTCCGCCAGCTTTTGGGCCGCCGCAATCCGGATCGCCAGCCCGCTGATTTTTGCCACATTGGGGGAATTGATCTGCGAACGCGCGGGTGTCCTGAACCTCGGGATCGAAGGCATCATGGTCGCAGGGGCATTCGCGGGCTGGATGGCTGTCTATTCTGGAACGGGGCTCTGGGTGGGTGTCGGTGTTGCGATGTTTGTGGGGATGTTGTTCGGGTTGCTGCACAGTATCCTGACGGTGCCGTTTGGACTGTCCCAGCATGTGGTTGGCCTTGGCGTGACGCTGCTGGCGACGTCATCGACTTATTATGCCTACCGCCTCGCCCTGCCCGAAGTCACAAGCCCACCCAAGATCGAAGCCTTCCAACCGTTCGAAATCCCGATCCTGTCTGACATTCCGTTGATCGGACCCGCGCTGTTTTCGCAAACGCCGTTCACCTATCTGGCCTTTATATTGGTCGCGGTGGTGGCGATCGTTCTGTATCGCACCCCACTTGGCCTTGCTGTGCGCGCCGCTGGTGAAAACCCTGCAGCCGTCGCGGCACAGGGCCTGTCGGTCACAGCAATCCGCATGGGGGCCGTGATCGTCGGCAGTGGCTTCATGGCAATGGGCGGTGCGTTTCTGACGATGTCCGCCTTTGACAGCTTCTTTTTTGAGATGGTCAACGGGCGTGGTTGGATCTGTATCGCTCTTGTCGTGTTCGGGTCTTGGAGGCCGGGTAAGGCCCTCTTGGGTGCCATATTGTTCGCGGCGTTTGATGCGCTGCAAATCAGAGTGCAGCAAACGAGTTTGGGCGCGCTTGTTCCGTACCAGATTTTCCTGATGATGCCGTATATTCTATCTATCGTGGCCCTCGTTGCGATGTCACGGCGCGCCGAAGTGCCCGCCGCACTGATGGTGCCGTTCAACAAAGGAGAACGCTGATGTTTGATCTGATTGTCAAAGGCGGCACTCTGCCGGATGGACAGATGACAGACATCGGGATCACAGGCGGCAAGATTACGGCCATCGACCAGTTGGGCAATGCGCAGGCAGGACAAATCATTGAAGCGTCTGGCGATCTTGTCAGCCCGCCTTTCGTGGACCCACATTTCCATATGGATGCCACGTTGTCCTATGGTCTGCCACGCATCAACGCCTCTGGCATGCTGCTTGAAGGGATTGGGCTTTGGGGTGAACTCAAAAAGGTCATGACGCAAGAAGATGTCGTTGAACGTGCGCTGAAATACTGCGATTGGGCCGCAAGCATGGGGGTATTGGCGATCCGCAGCCATGTCGACACCTGCGATGACCGGCTTTTAGGGGTCGAGGCGTTGATCGAGGTGCGTGACCGCGTCAAAGATTACATCGATCTACAGCTCGTAGCGTTTCCGCAAGACGGTTTCTATCGCGACCCCACCGCGCGCGAAAACACCATCCGCGCGTTAGATATGGGCGTCGATGTTGTGGGCGGTATCCCCCACTTTGAACGCACAATGGCGGACGGTGCCGCATCAGTGCGTGAGCTTTGCGAAATTGCCGCCGCGCGCGGGCTCCCGGTCGATATGCACTGCGACGAAAGCGACGATCCCACCTCGCGCCACATCGAAACCCTCGCGTTTGAAACACAGCGCCTTGGTTTGCAGGGCCGCGTTGCCGGATCGCATTTGACCTCGATGCACTCGATGGGCAATTACTATGTGTCCAAACTACTACCGCTCATCGCCGAGGCAGACATAAACGTTATCCCCAATCCGCTGATCAATATTGTCCTTCAGGGACGCCATGACACCTACCCAAAGCGACGTGGGTTAACGCGGGTAAAGGAAATGCTGGCGATGGGCATTAACGTCGGCTGGGGACAGGACTGCGTTCTCGATCCGTGGTACTCTCTCGGCACTGCCGACATGCTGGATGTGGCCTTCATGGGGCTGCACGTGGCGCAGATGACCAGCCCAAAAGACATGCGGACCTGCTTTGATATGGTCACGATGAACAACGCCAGAACAATGGGGCTAACCGATTATGGCCTTTATGTCGGGGCAAAGGCGTCATTGGTCATCCTTGATGCAGGCGACCCCGTTGAGGCCCTGCGCCTGCGTGCAACCCGACTGTATGTCATCTCGAATGGCCGAGTCATAAGTCAGACACCGCGCGCGAACGCCTCGCTTAGCCTGCCGGGCCGACCTCAAACATCGCGCAGGCGGCACACGTTAGTCGAACGCTAACGCATGATGCTTAATTTACGTAATTGCGGGCGGACTGATAGACGACATCAGCGAAGAGAAGTTATCTTTGCGCAAAAGGGATCGGCTATCTTGCCCAAGTTACATGACTTGATAAAGCACTGTGTGCCCCTGCCAGAACCCTCGTTTTATGCTGCTTTTCGACGGTTGTTCCCGTGCTCATTAAACAACTCAAATATGAAGGGTAAATTCACCAACGAAGTGCAAATTCTTTAACAAGGTATTGAATTGCATGGAGTTACATTATGAGCCGCAGCGACCCTCACTTGAACCTCGACGAACGACGCGATCTGGCCAAATGGCTTGACGCGAAGATACCGATCAAAGAGATCGCGGACAATCTGTGTCGTGCGCCTTCGACAATACTGGCGCGTGATCAAGCGGGACTACTATCGTGATGAGGAAATTCCAGAACTGAACGGCTATCATGCAATGGTTGCCCAGGGCCGTTATGAAGGGCGCCGCGCTGTGCATCGCAAGCTGATCAGAGACCCTGACATCATGGCCGCTGTGCGCAGTGGTTTTTACGTGGGTTGCTCGCCAGAACAGATCGCAGGACGCATGCAATTGGAGCGTCATCCCATGCGCGTCAGTCATGAGACGATCTATCGGTACGCGTATTCCAAAGACGGACACGCTGAGAAGTTCTACCAGCATCTCCCTCGATACCGCCAAAATCGTAGCCCAAGTAGCCCATGTGGCATGCGTGGCATGCGCAAGCGCTCTGGACGTCAGCTTCTTGCGGCAGTCCAAACCCATCATAGAGGGCCTGATCGAAGGACTGTCTCCTTGGCAGAAAGGCACGGTCGAAAACACCAACAATCGACTGCGCCGCTACCCCGCCCCGCAAGTCCGATCCCACGTGGCTTTGTTGCACAACTAGTCATGTAGTTGGGATTCATGTTGTGAATCCAGCATGGTAGCTTGTGTGTATGAGCAAACCTATCCCCCGATTTACCGCACAAGAAACTGGCCTGAGTATAACAAGGCCCCGAAGCAACGCGGGTCACTGACCATTTGGTTTAACCCAGAGGTCACGTGGAAAGCTATGCCGACCCTTGCCCGGCAGTGGTTTGCCTGCAAACCATGAGAGGGGGGCAAACCGGGCCGTCAGCCACGCTACAGCGATGCGGCGATCCAAACCTGTCTTACGTTGAAAGTGCTGTTTGGAATGCCGTTGAGGCAGACTACAGGTTTTGTGGAAACTCTGTTGAAGTTGGTCGACCTTGACTGGGAGGTTCCAGATTTCAGCACGTTATGTCGGCGTCAGAAAACTCTGTTGGTTGCCATTCCCTACCAAGGGTCAAAAGGCCCGTTAAATCTCCTTGTCCCCTCTCGTGCATTGCTGCGGATGCATTGTATGAAACTACTCGGTCAGCGACTTGCCGCACGGGACTTCGACCGGCAAGTTGCGGAAATCCAAATCCGCGCAGCGATACTCAATGGCTTCACCGCACTTGGCATCCCCAGAACCGTTGCCGTAGCATAGCTCCATCAGGGGTAAGGGGAAGTCAGACCTCATGATGCTTTGTGTAACAAAGCCACACTGCTTTACAAAATGCGTTTCTCAATGTCTGCCAAAGTTGCACAAACTACGTTGGTTGATCTCGTATAAGTGAAAGACTTACAACCACCGGCAAGCTAAAATTTCGGTATAAACGAGACAATATTGCTGGCCAACAGTTGTGCGATTTACTTGCCCGTCCGAGTCACATGTATATCCGAAAGCGCCAAAACCATGACGTAACAATTGGGCCGTTCGCACAAAGGGTCATTCGGATTCTGGAATACAGCAAATATGATAGGTCTGGAACTGGGCAAATAAGCAGTTGCGGTTGGAAGTACTTCCCATAAACAGATATGGTGGCCGAAGCCCCCATACGATGGATTGTGTACCATCTAAATACCGACCATTTACGCATCAGGTTAAAAAAAACTTAAGGCATAAAGTTAATTCCGTAAATATAATCAGTAAGTTATCATCTAACTTGCTGATTATAAACGGTATGTAACATGCCGCTCTTTTTTAACGACCACAACTGATACGGCCTACTTTCGCCGTGGTCCTCCGTCCACCCATGGTTGACCAGCAGCCCTTGGTTCAAACAAACCTTTATACATGCCCCGATGCGCTTGCGCAGTATGGTGAATGTCGTTTCATCACAGACTAGGCCACGATCAAGCGCCCACGCCTCGGTGATGTCACGCGATGTGACGGGCTTCTTGGCCTCGCGAATGTAACTCAGCACAAACCGCTTCACGCTACCCTTTTAGGCGCGATGCTTGGTCACGTACTGTTTTATTTCGTAGCTGTCCGCGTTGGCTGATTAAACAGCCGAATCGAAGCGTCTAGGTGGTCTATGTCAACTGTGATCTTTTTAATTTCAGCACTGTAACGGTCACCCAGCTTGGTTAGCTCGGCGTGCTTTGCGACCGGTCCAGAAACGGTGTTCGGGCGTTCATATGAGATAATAAGGCTTATCCCTTTTAGTCCGGTTGCCCCACATGTTGACGCGGCGCAGAACCTCGCCCTTGTGGCTTGAGAGGCGGATCGGATCAGTTTGTAACATCTGGTGGGTTTATGGGGCGTGGCTTTTGCCGTGAACAAGGGCCTTCAGGCGCGCTGTTCAACAAAATCACGATATGTCGCTGGGCCAATACCAACACCGATCCCCAGCAGCGTGTCGAAGGCGCTTCGCATGTGTCGCCGTCGGTTCCAGCGGAACACAAATTCGTCGAGATAGCGTTGCAGATGGCATTTTCTGAGGCCGTGGAAGACGCCTTTTGCCCACGTTTTTAGGTTGGAGAACACGCGGTGGACCCAGTGGAGTATGTCATGTGCCTTCTTGCCGCTGACGACCTTCGCCTCATGCGTGTTTGCAGGGGGATTTTCGTAACCTAGCCAGCCATCCGTGATGACGTGAGCGCCAGGCTCTACAGCCTGACCAATGAACCCGTGTAGCGTCTTTGATGCGCCGTCGGGAATGTGTTTCATCCTGATACGGCGCGGATGTCCGTCTCTTGATAACTCGACGGCGCAGACGACAAACATCTTTCCGACCGGGCTCCGCCCACCCTTTGGCCGGTCCTCGGGATCATGCCGGGACCGGAACGGAATCTCTGTTTCATCGATCTCGACAAGGTCTTTCAGGGGGTTGCGGTCAGGGTTGACCATCGACCGCCGCAGCTTTTGCAAGAGGAGCCACGCCGTCTTGTAGCTGCCAAGGCCAAGTTGCGCCTGAAGTTGCAGCGCTGACATGCCGTTGGAATGGCTGGTGATGATGTGCGCGGCAAGAAACCAAATTCGCAACGGCAAATGGCTGCTGTGCATCACCGTGCCAGCCGTCACGGATGTCTGCCGTGCGCAACCGGCACATTCCCAAGTCGCGCGATTTCGCTTTAACGGCCAGCCCTTGCAGGTGCCACAGGAAGGACACACAAAGCCCTCAGGCCAACGATGTTCCGCCAGATAATGCGAACACGCTTCCTCATCAGAAAACCTGGCGTCGAACGCCGGGCGGGACATGGGTTTGTCGTTTTTCCATCTGGCTGGCATGGGTAGAACAATACAAGAACATTGTAGATTGGCAAGCCGCTTCACACTACATCAGGTGCCGCCGGAGCAAAGGGGATAAGCCTTTGAGATAATATTATTCATGGCGCTATCTTAAGTCACCATGTCAGATTATCAAATAACCTCATTTGGTGAGCTTGCTCCATAATGCCGCTCATTTTTCACTCCTATTCGGGATAGTTATTGTGCGTGCGGTGGTTGGGACAGGTTGGATCGACCCGTTTGTTGCGCGGAACGCTCAACTAAGTTGGACGACTGTGCCATTGGTGACAAATGCCTTGTTTGTAGCCAACAGTTTGCCAACCACTGATCGAAACTGTGCTTTCATTTGGACGGTCATCAACCAGCCGATAACGCCCAGGCACCGACACTTGTTCGTTCGTGCCCACAATCCCCGCCATCAATTCATGGTCAGGATAAGTGTCCAAAGTGAGAACCGCCCATCCCTCCTGACATTCAACAACAACCTCGCCTGCAAAACCCGCCTCCGCAACGGAAGCCATGACCACTGCGCAATGTGAACCGGCCCGGCTTTACCGGAGGGCAAAACTCTCGGAGAATTGCCCGTTATGGAACAGACACAAAAGAAGAAGACCTCGAAGCCGTATTCACCTGAGTTCCGCGAGCGTGCGGTTCGGCTGCTTATGGAACACCGCGATGAATATCAGAGCGAAGCTGCGGCGCTGACGGCGATCGCGGGTAAATTGGGTTGTTCGCCGGACAGCCTTCGCGTTTGGGCCCGTCAGGTCCAGCGCGATGGCGGCGAACGGCCAGAGCCTACCAGCGCTGAGAAGGCGCGGATCAAGGAACTTGAGCGTGAGAACCGCGAACTGCGTCAAGCCAATGAGATTTTGCGTAAGGCGTCGGCGTATTTTGCACAGGCGGAGCTCGACCGCCCGTTTCGCAAATGATGGATTTCATTGCGGAAAGCCGAGAGACACTTGGGGTCGAGCCAATCTGCAGGGCGCTGCAGTTTGCCCCTTCCACTTATTATGACCGGCGCGCCATCGCGCGTGATCCTGAGCGGGCGTCAGCTCGTGCCAAGTCTGATGCCGCTCTGAGCGTCAAGATCGACGGGGCTTGGGCGGACAACTGCAAACTCTACGGGGCCCGAAAGATTTGGCATGTTCTGCGACGGGAGGGTGAGGATGTTGCCCGCTGCACTGTGGAGCGGTTGATGCGCGCCTTGGGCATCAAAGGCGTCGTTCGTGGCAAGAAGGTCATTACCACGAACCCGGACACGTCTTTGCCATGCCCCCCCCTCTCGGCAGATTTGCTTTGCAAATCGCCTGCCAGGCAATGGACGACAAGGTGAACCGCCTGTTCAAGGCGGATCGGCCAAACAAGCTGTGGGTTTCAGACTTCACTTACGTGCCCACATGGTCAGGGACAGTCTACGTCGCGTTCGTGATTGATGTCTTTGCAAAGCGGATCGTAGGCTGGCGCACATCGACATCAATGAAGACCCAATTCGTGCTCGACGCGTTGGAGCAAGCAATCTGGCAAAGAAAAACACCAGATAACAAGGCTTTGGTCCACCACTCGGACCGCGGATCACAATACCTGTCGATCAAGTATACCGAGCGCCTGGCCGAGGCCGAAATCGATCTCTCGGTCGGAACCGTCGGTGATGCCTACGACAATGCGCTGGCCGAGTGCGTCATCGGCCTCTTCAAAACCGAAGTCATCAACCAAATCGGTCCATGGAAATCGATGCGTGAGGTTGAGTGGGAAACGCTGAAATGGGTCGATTGGTATAACAACCGCCGCCTGCTCGGCCCCATCGGATACATCACACCCGCAGAAGCAGAGGAGGCGTTCTATGCAAACCTGAACAAACTCGATATGCTCGCCTAGTCATTGAATAAATCACCCTCCGGTAAAGCCGGGGAGGTTCAATGTTCATCGTCGTCATGTGCCACCGCGATCGTCAGTATTAGGCCAGCCGAGCAACATAGCGAGTGACAGCGCACCACAGACCGACGGCAGAAGGTCTTCTAATCGCACAACAAATATCCTAACCAAGGGCGTTACACCGTCCAGCACGGGCGCAAGGGGTCTCAACTTGTTCTTTTGGTTTTATGCGCCTGTGACTGCAGCTTAGGTCGCGTTGCTTTCAAAATAACTTTGATTGAAGACGACAGCGCACTGTCCACTCAGTGGCCCGTAAATGGTAACGGCATCTAAATGTCTCTCACGCGACCGGATAGGCGGTTGATGGTCCGTAAATTAATGGCCTGCGAAACACACAGTTCGGCGATACAGCGAACGACGCTTGGGAAAATTTGGTGCGGCGATCGTTGAACAACGGCGCGAAATTGAGGCCACAGAATTTATTTGGGACGTCGTTGAAAGCCTTCCGGTTCATGCGCGCATCGAAAAAGTGACGGCGACCTAACGGTCCTTTCGCCAACTACCGCCAATCCATCACCAACCTTGCCGCCAAAGGCATCACGACAATCTGCTACAACTTCATGCCAGTGCTGGATCGGACCCGCACCCATCTTGCAGCACCTGCCGCGCGTCATGGGCGCCCCGATCCGAGCGCAGATTTTCAGACACTGACGGCGGCTCCGTCTGCGATTGCGATTGCATATAACGAAGTCTACAATGCGATCCAAACCAGCGTTATCGCGGGTTTCGAGAACAAAGCAGCGTCTATCCAGCACCGTAAGTTCCACGAAGTGGCGCCGTCTTACGGTCCGTGTCTGTTCGTCTCAGCGGCAATTGGTGGCGTAAATGTAGCGGGTGGGATGCGCGATGTGGTCATCGCCTTGTGCCCGACGTTGATCATCTCCGCGCAATTTTCGCTCAGGCTTCCCAAGTCACTCATGCCGGGCGCTTTTGCTTAGGGTGGCCTTTCAAAGGCAAGATCAATCCTGCCCTATACTGAAACCAGTTCCAGCAGGTCGCCGCGCGTCACCTGTGAAGACGGTTGATCAAGTGTCACTTGGCCCCTGTTCATTGCGACAAACCGGTCCCCCAGATCGAAGGCAAAATCAAAATACTGCTCAACCAACACAATCGCGATTTCGCCCTGTTCACGCAGGGCGGCGATCACATCACCAATGTGTTTGATGATGTTGGGCTGAATGCCTTCAGTCGGTTCATCCAACAACAACACTTTCGGCTTGGTGATCAGCGCACGTGCGATGGCCAATTGCTGTTGCTGACCACCCGATAAATCACCGCCACGGCGGTTCGACATCTCACGGAGGACAGGGAACAGATCGTAGATGTGATCGGGGATGGTGTGCCCGCGGCCCGCCAAACAGGCAAATCCTGTCTCAAGGTTTTCGGTTACAGTCATCATCGGAAACACTTCGCGCCCCTGCGGCACATAGGCGATGCCCGCTCTGGCTGCATCTACAGGCGCGTTCGACCCCAACGGTTTGGCGTCCAGCGTGATCATGCCGCCCGCAAACGGATGACGTCCAGCGATGGCCTTAAGAAGGGATGTTTTTCCCACGCCATTGGTGCCCATCACGGCCGTGACCTCACCGCGTTTTGCGGTCAGGTTGATCCCGTTCAAGATTTGGCTTTGACCGTATTTCAGGGTCAGATTGTTGATTTTCAGCATCCCTTATCGCCCCAGATAGACGTCAATGACGTCTTGATTTTTAGTGACGTGATTAAGGCTGCCTTCTGCCAGAACCGATCCTTCATGTAACACCGTCACTTTGCAGTTCAGCCGCCGCACAAATTCCATATCGTGTTCCACGACCACCACTGCACGGGTTTTGGCGGCACGGACCAACAGGTTGGTGGTGTGTTCGCGTTCAGCAGGGGTCATACCCGCAGCGGGTTCGTCGACCAGCAAAAGACGCGGGTCTTGCGCCAGCAACATCCCGATCTCAAGCCATTGTTTTTGCCCGTGCGACAATGCGCCCGACGGCTGGTCCAGCGCCTCTGTCAGGCCGATTTCATCGCTCACCGCGCGGATGCGATCCTCACGATTATCCCCGGGACGCCCGAACAGCACATCAAATGGCCCACGCGTATTTTTCAGGGCCATCGCGATATTTTCACGCACGCTTTGTGCTTCAAACACCGTCGGTTTCTGGAATTTGCGACCAATGCCTGCCTGCGCAATCTGGCTTTCGGACATGCCCAGCAATGACACCGACTTTTCACCAAATATCACGCGACCTTCGTCGGGTTTGGTTTTCCCTGTGACGATATCCATAAACGTCGTTTTGCCCGCACCATTTGGGCCGATCACGGCGCGCAGTTCGGGTTCTGCGATCTGGATCGACAGGTTGTTGATCGCGCGGAATCCGTCAAATGTGACGGACACGCCAGAGACTTCTAACAGCGTGCTCATTCAGGTTTACCCTCTTGCGCGCGCCACGCACCCTTGTCGGGTCCATAATCGCCCTGTCGATCCACCGCTGGCTTGCGGGCCAGCGCGTCAAAGATTCCACCAATGCCTTTGGGGAAATAAAGCGTGACCAACACGAAAGACACGCCAAGCAGCACCAACCACCAGTCCGTCCATTTGATGACATAAAATCCAAGGTTGATGTTGGGGGCTGATCCGCCGGTGAACCACGACGACATCAGCGAAACCAATGCTGCACCAATCACCGCACCATACAACCGCCCCCTGCCCCCGATCGCCACCCAGACCGCCAGATAGATTGACGCGATGGGTGCGATTTCGGCAGGGTTGATGATGCCCGCTTGCGGGTAATACAGCGCCCCCGCAATGCCTGCGACCATGGCCGTACAGGTGAAGATGAACAATTTGTATTGTTCGACATGGTATCCAAGAAACCGCACACGGGCTTCATTGTCGCGGATCGCACGGATGACCGAACCGAACTTACCGGACACAATGTAGGCAAACAACACGTATCCCATGCCCAGCGCAACGGCAGACGCCCAGAAGAACCACAGCGACACCACCGCTTGGCTGCGCGCCTCAAGTCCGGGGACGTTTTGCAGGCCCGATAGCCCGTTATTGCCACGCAATCCGGTGTCGTTCTGGAAAAAATACAGCGACAGGGCAAGTGTCATGGCTTGGGTCAGGATCGACAAATACACCCCCGTGACGCGGCTTCGAAATGCCAACCAACCGAACACCAACGCCAGAAGGCCGGGGACAAAAACCACGGCCAACAGTTGCAACGGCAAGCTGTGGGAAAACGCCCATATCGCCGGAAACTCCGAACTGCCAACCACGCCAAAAATCTGGCTACCAATCGCATCTGTAATTTCTTGCGGCGTCGGGGGCAGTGCTGCGGATTCCAGCGACGTCGCCACAATTCCTTCGGTGCGCGCATACATCAACCACATGCCAATGGCGTAGCCACCGATCCCGAAGAACGCAAAATGGCCAAGGCTCAGGATACCACAATAGCCCCAGACGACGTCCATCGCGATAGCCACAAGACAGAGACACAGCGTCTTGCCGAGCGTCTTTAGAAACGAGGTTGAGATAATATCGACGCCTGCGGCTTCACTCATGAACGTAACACCAAGCGTGAAGATCGCGAGGCCCGCAAGGAACCACAGCACCGACGGGTTTTGGGCGATAAATGATTTGCGCATGATCAATCCCTTCCTTTAATCACTGGCCGCCCGACCCTTGAGGGCGACAATCCCTTTTGGGCGGAATTGAATGAACAGGATCACAAACAAAATCATGTAGGTCTGCGCGGCAAGCGTATTAGACGGATTGAAGAACTCGATGCCTTTTTGTGTGAACCCGATCAGGGATGCACCTGCCAGCGTCCCCCAGACATTACCGACGCCGCCAACGACAACGGTCATAAACGACTGCACGATATAATCCGCGCCCATCTCGGACGTGACTTTGGCATAAAGCCCAATCGCAACACCCGCGATGCCAGCAATGCCCGACCCCAGCCCGAAGGTCAGCATGTTGATGCGGTCGGGGTTGATGCCCATGCTTGCCGCCATGCCGGGGTTTTGCGTAACCGCACGAACCTCAAGCCCAAGCCGTGTACGTTTCAGAATATAAAGTATCAGCCCAAGGAACAGCAGTGCCAGTGCGAAAATCGCGATGCGGATCGTGCTGATCTGGATCACATCGTTCACCACCCATGCACCTGCCAGCCAGTCGGGTGACGTCAGCGGGCGGGCCTGCGTCCCAAAAATGTTCTTGGCCAACTGTTGCAGAACAATCGCGATCCCAAACGTGGCCAACAACGTCTCAAGCGGGCGGTGATAAAGGTGGCGGATCACCAATCGTTCCATCGCCACACCTGCCGCAAACGTAACGGCGAAGGCCGTCGGCAAAGCAATGATGATCGACAGCGTATAATCGGGCACAATTTGCTGCACCACAAAGCCAGTGTAGGCGCCCATCATGATGAATTCACCGTGCGCCATATTGATGACGCCCATGACCCCGAATGTGATCGCAAGGCCAATCGCCGCCAAAAAATAGATCGACGCAAGCGACAGCGCGTCCAACGTCAGATCAAGGGTTTTCCCCACACCAAGTTGCGTGGAAATCGCGGCCTCTGCATCCTCAGCAGCGGCGGTAATATCGCCGTTTACCTCACTGTAGGCGCGGTAGAATGTATGTGCCTCAAGTGCTGACGCGCGATCTTCGGGGAGGATGAACGGCGCGGCATCGCCACTCACAACAAGCGTGCTGTAGGCCGCGATGCGGGCGGCGTCCGTGCCCAGCGTTGACACATCGACGCCTGCCACCATCCCGCTTTCTATCTGCGCCGTGAGGGTCGCAACAATATCGTCCGGCGTGACCGTCGCAGGCGCAAGATCCGCAGCGACCAACAATTGATAGGCCTCAGCTTCATCCAGATCGTCCCCGATGGACAGAATTTGCGCAACGTTGGTGCCCTCGGGAATTGATCTACCAACGAACTGGCGTGCAGTCAGAATCTGACTGATAACACCACGAACCTCAACGCTCAGATCACCGGACAGATCGGCAATCGCGGCGATACGCACGCTCGCATCCGCGTCAAACCGCGCCGCCAATTGACGTTCAAGCTGGATCTTGCGCGCAAGTATCAGGGCGTCAGGTTCATCAGGAATGGAAACACGCAGTGGGACAAGCTGGTCCGCGGCCGGATCGCGGCTGATCGCGTCAAGGGCGGCAATACGGCGGGTCACATCCGCGTCTGACAATTGGAATTGCACAAGCGCGGCGTTGATGACGCGTCGCACCCCTGCGTTGGGTCTGATTTGATCAAAACCGTCATCATCAGCAACCGCCGTCTGCGCAGCGCTGTCCAGATCGGTCAGGGTCAGCCCATCGCCATCCTGCACCGCGCGAAAGAAGACACCGTCGTCAATCCGCATCCAGATCGCCTTGTCGCGCCAATCCTCAAGAAAAGTAGGGACACCATCTGCGGCTGCATCCGCCAGTGCGCTGATAACTGCGTCAACCGTGCTGCGCGACGGGTTGGCAACAGCGTCAGCATTGTCTTTCAGCACAGATTGAAGCAATTGGGCGTGGGCCACAGGAGCCCCAAAAAATAGGCAAAGGCAGACGAGCATTAGGTGCCGCATCACGGTCCTCTTTCATAGGGATATCTTGGACGTAATTTAAACGCGGGCGGGGCATCAGGCCCCGCCCGCATCCAATAATCAGCAGCTTAGTAATTAGACGTCAGCTGAATACAGGTCTCTGTTTCAGTGTTGTACATCCCACAACCTAGGTCTTTCCAATCTGATATCAGAACGGCGGAATCTGGCAGGAAGTCGGTCCATGCATCGCCCTCAACCTCAGCCGTCTGGCTGATGATATCGAACTGACCGTCGGCGGTGATTTCACCAATCAGTACAGGCTTCGACAGGTGGTGGTTGGGCAGCATGACTGCCGTACCACCTGTCAGGTTCGGGAATTCCTGACCGTACATCGCGGCACGAACCGCATCGACATCAACCGATCCGGCCTCAGTCGCAGCATTGATCCACATGTTAAAGCCGATGTAATGCGCCTCCATCGGGTCATTGGTCACGCGGGTATCATCCCCCGTGTAGGCCTGCCACTGTGCGATAAACGCTGCGTTGGCCTCGGTATCTGCCGACATAAAGTAGTTCCATGCCGCCAGATGGCCAACCAGTTCGGATGTGTCAAAGCCTGACAATTCTTCCTCACCGACAGAGAACGCGACGACAGGAATGTCATCCGCAGACACCCCGGCGGCGGCGAGTTCTTTATAAAAACCCACGTTCGCATCGCCGTTGATCGTCGAAATCACACCAACCTGATTGCCACCCGCACCCAACGCCACCACATCAGATACAATCGTCGCCCAGTCAGACTGACCGAACGGCGTATAGTTAACGAAGATGTTTTCTGGCGCGATACCCTTTTCGATCAGGTAAGACTCCAAGATGTTATTGGTGGTGCGAGGATAGACATAATCAGTCCCCAAAAGCGCAAATTGCTCTACGCCCAACTCTTCGAGAAAGTAATCGACAGCCGGAATGGCCTGTTGGTTTGGTGCGGCACCGGTATAGAAAACGTTGCGTGACGATTCTTCACCCTCATATTGAACAGGGTAGAACATCAATCCATTGAGTTCTTCGAGCACCGGCAGCGCAGACTTACGTGACACAGACGTCCACGCGCCAAAAATCACATCGACCTCTTCTACGGTCAGAAGTTCACGGGTTTTTTCCGCAAACAGTGGCCAATCGGACGCAGGGTCAACAACGACGGCCTCAAGGTTGCAGCCCAACAGGCCGCCGGCTTCGTTTTGACCCTCAACGAGCATCTGCATCGTATCAGCCAGTGTCGTTTCGGAAATCGCCATGGTGCCGGACAGCGAATGCAGAACGCCAACTTTGATGGTGCAGTCTTGCGCAACGGCGCCGGAACCTGCAGCAATCAGCGTGGTTACCGACAGTGTAGACAGTAGGTTTTTCGACAGTTTCAAGGATACGTCCCCCATTAATGTTCACCTGCGGGTCGCACCAAAATGCCGCCTATTCTTGGCGTGATCATCATGATATTCAAATTGCCGCAGCTTATTGTTGCAGCCATGCGAGGGTTGTTTTCTTCCACGATCACGCCCTCGCGTGGCACTCATCGCCTCAATGCTTGAGGCAAGGCTAACGTCCACGCCCAGCGCATCGTTTGCAACTGCAGCATTTCTATTTGACGTGGATGCGTTCGATATGCTCGCTTTAGCGCCGCTTTATCTACCGCGTGCCTACTATTCAGGCACCTGACTCTCAATGTCGTGTCTTTTTACGGTCAAAGCAGGTGACGATCAGACCTCAACCGCCCAGCTGTGTACGCATCGCCTGATAGATAACCGCCGTGGCCACGTTTGCCAAATTAAGGGATCGCACAAGCGGATTGCGCATCGGCAAATGAAAGACACGGTCGTCCATGCCATTCAAAACCGTTGCCGGAAGGCCTTTAGATTCGCACCCGAAGACCAAATAAGCATCATGTTGATAGTCTGGCGCATAAACGCTTTGCGCACCGTGTTCTTCAAAGAAATACAGACTGTCACGCGGTGGATTTCGATCATCCATAAAACCTTGCCAAGTGTCATATTCGCAAAGCTGAACATGTTTCCAGTAATCCTGTCCGGCGCGCCGCACCGCCTTTTCGTCCAGTGAGAACCCGTAAGGTTTGATCAGGATCAGTTCCAGCTCCAGTGCCACACAGGTCCGACCAATCGCACCGGTATTGTACGGAATTTCAGGCGTCACCAGGACCAGTTTCATGCGCGGATCAGACATCTGTGTGCGGGCTTTCTAAATCACGGACGCAGGGTCGGCCCGTCGTTGCCAACCTGTTACCGCGATCAAAGCAGGCTTAACACTGCCAATTTCGACGTCCGGTGTGCTGCACCTGGCCACGCACCCCTGACCAAAGCCATCAATAGCCACCAACGCAAAAGGCCACCCATTTGAAACCTTGGATCACGGCAACGATCAGAACGATCAACGCCGCGCCGACATAAAAGATGCCGATGAACGGCGCGACTTTTTCAGTGACTTTCGCGATGGATTGAAGACCACAAACGTCACGCACCGGATCTGCACCTAAAACGCGCGATCTGAAACCAGCTGCATGCCAAGATGCGCTGGCGGGGTTCCAACGGCGCAACCGCCACGCGCAGGATCACGGATTAAAAACGACATAACGGCGATATGTTCGCCGCCGACATAGAATGCAGGACAGCGGTCTGGCGACGATTGGCCGCCTGCCGCACCCGCGTAACACTCCATGGTCCATTCCCAGACGCTGCCGTTCAGATCGACAATACCTTGGGAGGTCGTGTCGAATGTCCCTTGCGTACGCAGGGCGCGATTTGTCTGTGGTTCCAGCAAATAGCTGGATGCCCATGTCAGGTCCGGATCGGTGAAAACCGGATCAGGTGTGGGCGGCAAAACCTCAGCCGCCATAAATTCCCATTCCAGCAAGGTCGGCAAACGGTAATTGCGGCCCGTCGCCGTGTTGATCCACCTGACGTATTGCGCGACGTCGTCAAACGACAGCCCTGTCGCGGGCGTTGTGGCCTCGCTTCGATTGCCTGCAGCACGCAGGGCCAACGTGCAAATACCTGCGACGTGACAGACGTTCCATTCAGCTACGGTAACTTCATATTTCTGCACATACAGCGACGTGCCATCGGGCAAAACTACAGGGCTTTGTGCCATCACATGCTGAACAACAAAATCGGGGCCGTGGGCATGTAGCGCGACCCCGATCAGAACCGCCACCGCCAGCAAGACAGCCAACCACGAAGGGAACACATGGTCACGGCTTGCCTTATCAGCGATGGCGAATGTCATGATGGTGTCCTATCAGGCCTCAAAGCTATGCGGCGCCACGACCTGTTCCATCAGCGCGTTGTCCCATTCTCCTTCGACCACAAAGTGTGCGGTGGCGCCAAGAAGAACCGCCTCGATCAGGTTGTGATTTACATAGGCGTAAACACCGGGTTGCTTGAAGGTATACATCGACGCCATCGCGGTGCCGCCACGCACGAACCATGTTTCGACCCCCGTCAGGGGTGGCGTGCTGAACGATGTTTCCCAAACGTAGTCACCGTGACCGCCGATCAGGTGCGGCCGCGAATCGCGGTTGGACTGATTGTGGATCATCAACACGGTATCACCGACAGTGGCTGTCAGGGCGTTTTCGCCCGTTAGGGCCCCAACCGCGCCATTGAACACACTATGAGTCGGTGTCAGCCTGCGCATGGCATCAAGGCTGTCGGCATAGTCTTCGCCAGCGGCCTCATAGGTCTTGTAATCACCGAATTCATCCATCGGCAGGTAATAGTCCTGCTCCCCGATATAGGCGATGCTGTCGTAGGGCAGCGGGTTGCCGTCGACGTCTTTCAACCCGTCGCGGGGCAGCACCATCACAGCACCATTCATGCCGTGGCAAACGTGGTAGGCGATCATCGCACCGCCGGGGGCGCAGTGATAGGTAAAGCAGCCCGGCTTCGTGGCTTTCCAGCGCAGCACAGTTTCTTCACCAGGGAAAACGTGGGTTAAACCACCACCCCCAAGCGCACCTGTGGAGGCGTGGAAGTCGATGTTGTGTTCCATCATGCTGCCAACAGGGTTGCGCAGGGTCAGCTCAATCATATCGCCCTCATGGCAAATAATCAGCGGGCCGGGGACGGACCCGTTATAGGTCAACGCCCAGATGCTGGCGCCGGTGTCTTCGTCCACGACCATCAAACGTTCGGTGGTTTCCAAGTTGATTTCGATCAGCTTGGGCCCACCTGTTGCGACCTGTTCATGCACAGGCGCAAACGGCGGCGCGACGAGGTCTTGTTTCACACGGGTATAGCCCGACAGATCGACGGGGGCGGCCTCGACTTGTGCCTGTACTTCAGCTTGGAGAAAGCGTGCGACCGGCGGTTGCGCGTTTGGAACAGCAGCGCGACGCGGCATGGCCATCGCAGCGGCACCCGTCATGGCGGCGGCACCAGCAAGAACAGTTCCGCGCAAAACGTTGCGGCGGCTGGTCTGTGTAAGACCTGGGTCAAATTGCTTGTTCATGGTCCTATCCCGCCCTCTCGCGGTGGCACTTATTGCGATGGAACAACAAGAATGGGGTATTATGCTGATCTGGATCAATTCGCGTAGCAGCAGCCGCGCGTCCGTGCCAAAGTCAGCGCTATGAAAAAAGCAAAGCGCCCCAGCACTTACGGCCGGTTGGACGAAAGCCTGCTAAACGCAGTTCCGCCATTCTCAAAATTGGACCCAAAACAAATCCGCACGATATTGGACCTTGCCAGTTCACGCCGTTACGCGGCCGGTGTGTCAGTTTTTGAAGAAGGCCACGACGCGGATCGGTTCTATCTGCTTCTGGATGGCTACATCCGCGTTGTACGGATCACGGCGGACGGGGAACAGGTTATCGTCCTGCACATCCCAAGCGGGCAGTTGTTTGGCATCGCCAAGGCGCTGGGCCGCAACACCTATCCTGCAACAGCCATTGCAGCCACAGATTCAATCGCACTGTCTTGGCCCACACGGCTGTGGGAAGGTTTTATCGCGCAATACGACGGCTTCGCGACTGAAACCTACCAGACCCTGGGCACCCGCATTGCTGAGATGAACAACCGCATCGTCGAAATGGCCACCCAGCAGGTCGAACAACGCATCGCCTGCGCCTTGCTGCGCCTGATCAACCAGACAGGCCGCAAGGTGGATCTTGGGATTGAGATTGATTTTCCAATCACCCGTCAGGATATCTCCGAAATGACAGGCACGACGCTACACACAGTCAGCCGCATGATGAGCGCGTGGGGAAAACAGGGCTTTATTGAAAGCGGGCGCAAACGCATTATCGTGCGCGATCACCACCAGATCGTTGTTCTGTCCGGTGGAAAGGTCTGACCGACGACGCCAGTTCCGCGTAAAACACATCAACGTCCAGCCCATATTCAGCGCAGGCATCGATGACCGTGTGAAATGGGGACACCTGACATCCAACACAAAGCATTTTATGACGCACGAACACCGGTATCGTGTCTGGCCACTGGGTCATCAGCGCCTCAAGTGGTAAATCAGGGTCGTCCATGCGGTCGCGTTTCATCTGGCACCTCTGTGGGTGCATATTAGCCTATCAACCACTCCCAACGTTGCGATTGAGCAAACTCTGCCCGACGCCCTAAGACAGCGCCATTTAGCGCCGAATGGTGAAAACGTCGGCGTGGAAAAGGTCGGCCAGATCACAGGTCCTTCAAAACACGATAAGCTTGTTTGTAACGGGCGTGGCCTTCTGCCATCGCCGCGATAAGTGCGGCGTCCGGTTCAACCGTTTTGGCAAGGGGTGGCTGCATCGCGACCTCGATCCCGGCCCCCACACCCGCCATCATACCAAGGCGTGCCGCACCCAGTGCCGCACCAAAATCGCCCGCCTTTGGCACGTCGAGCGGAATGTTAATCGTGCTCGCCAGCATCGACAGCCAGTGATCGGAATTCGCGCCACCCCCCATCGCCAAAGCCCGCGTCAATGTGGTGCCCGTGGCCACCAGCGCATCCTTACAATCGGCAAACGCAAAACTGACGCCCTGAAGAACCGCCCGCGCCGCCGCCTTTGCATCCGTCGCATGATCCAGATGCAAAAACTGCCCGCGCATCTGGGCATTATTATGCGGCGTCCGCTCCCCGCCTAAATACGGCAAGAACACTGTCTTGCTCGGCGCAACCACATCGCCCAAATCGCGTGACAAATCGCCAGCCGATTGCCCAGTCAAATTCGCCAACCAATTAAGCGCATCTGTCGCCGCCAGAATAACCCCCATCTGGTGCCATGTATCCGGCACTGCGTGGCAAAACGTATGCACAGCCGTGGCTGGATCGGGGCGATACCCGGCGTTGGCAGCAAAGAAAACACCCGATGTGCCAAGCGATACAAACCCCGTGCCGTCCTTCACAACGCCTGCGCCAATCGCGGCAGCCGCATTGTCACCAGCACCCCCCGCAACAACGGCGCACGGCAATCCCAATTCAGCCGCCAAATCTGCCCGCAACATCCCCGACGTGGCCGATCCTTCAACCAACAACGGCATTTGACTGCGATCCAAATGACTCGCCGCCAACAGATCTTCCGACCAATCGCGCGCGCCCGTATCCAGCCAAGCCGTGCCCGCCGCGTCCGACATTTCGGACACATGTTCGCCCGTCAGGAATAGCCGCAAATAATCTTTCGGCAGCAAGACCTTAGCAATCTTGGCAAAGACGTCCGGTTCATTCTTGCGCACCCAATCAACCTTTGGCGCGGTGAACCCCGGAAACACGATATTTCCGGTGATGGCACGAAACTGCGGATCATCGTCCATCGCCGCCGCTTCAACATGACTGCGCGTGTCGTTCCACAACATGCACGGGCGCAACACGTTATCATCAGCCCCAATCAACGTTGCGCCGTGCATATGCCCAGCCAGCCCGATACCTTTCAGCCCCGAACAATCTGCCTGCGTCGCCAATGCCCGCAGCGCCGTCACAACCGCCGCGCACCACGACGCGGGGTCCTGTTCGGACCAGCCATCATGGCGGCGCTCAACGCTCAACGCAACGGAATGTTCTGCCAGAATGTCCTGTGCGTCATCAATCAGAATGGCCTTTAGCGACGACGTCCCTAGATCAAGGCCGATAAACATTAGGCCGCCACTGCTTTCGGGTTCTTACCCAGAATGATCATCGACAGAATGTCATCTTCGGTCACATCTTCAACCCGTTCCATGCCAACCATCTGGCCGTTTTTCATCACCGCCACGCGGTCGCATAATTCCATCATCTCGCGGGTGTCATGCGAAATCAGGAAAATACCAAGGCCCTGCGCCTTTAGCTCTTTGATCAGATCAGCGACCATTTCGGTCTCATGCACGCCCAGCGCCGCTGTCGGTTCGTCCATGATCAGGATCTTGGCGTTGAAATACACTGCACGCGCAATCGCCACGGACTGACGTTGGCCGCCAGACAATGCCGAAACAGGCTCTTTCAGCTTCTTAAAGTTCGGGTTCAAACGCGCCATGATCTTGCGGGTTTCTGCCTCCATCCGGTCGTCATCAACAAACCCCAAACGGGTCGTCAGTTCACGCCCCAAAAACAGGTTGCTCGCGGCATCAAGGTTATCTGCCAGCGCGAGCGTCTGATAGATCGTCTCAATGTTATAATCGCGACTGTCACGCGGTGAATTGATCACCGCCTTCTCGCCTTCGATAAAAATCTCACCGCTGTCCATTTTGTACGCGCCCGACAACATCTTGATCAGCGTCGATTTACCAGCACCATTGTGCCCCAAAAGGCCAACAACCTCGCCTGCTTCCAAACTGATCGAACACTTGTCCACCGCCTGCACACCACCAAAGGCGATTGAGACGTTTTTCATTTCTACCAAAGGTACCATTATTTCGCTCCCGTCTTCTTACGATACTGAATGTCGACCCAGACAGCGAGGACAAGAACCCCCCCGACCACAATATTCTGATAAGGCGCATCAACGCCAACCATCGCCATACCTGATTGCAATGATTGCATGATAAGTGCGCCGATAATCGCGCCGTAGATCGTCCCGATCCCGCCCGCGAGCGCGGTGCCCCCGATGACCGCTGCTGCAATCACCCGCAATTCGTCAAGCGTGCCAATGTCGTTGGTATGATAGGTCTGGCGCGCCGACGCGACGATCGCAGCAATGGCGCAAAGAACACCCATGATCGCGAAAATCTTCACCGTCAAAAGCCGCGTATTCACGCCCGTCAGCTTGGTCGCATCCGGGTTTCCGCCTGTGGCAAAGATATAGCGGCCCAACCGCGTGCGCTGTGCAATGACTGTCATAATGATCGCCACCACAAGCAGTACAATAACTGAGATCGGCAAACCATAACTGGCCGAGCAATTTTCAGCAGTTGCGCATCCGTAATCGGCAAAGTCACGCTCGATAACTCGAACCGGCACTTCATAGGCGTTCAGCACGGCGATAAAGCCTAGAATGGCGGTCACCATGATTGCGCCGATCACAACTTCGGCGCCCACAGGTTTCACTGGGAAACCGTGACTGACCCGTGTGCGTCGCGCATTAAACAAAAGAAAAACAGCTGCGACAGACGCAAGGCCACCAATGATCCAGCTCCAGCTTTCGCCAAGGGTGCCACTGATCCCGCCGAACAACTGAAACGTTGGATCAAGCGGGCCTATCGTTGCTCCGTCCGTCATGAACCAGCCTACGTTGCGCCAAATCAGAAACCCGCCTAGCGTCACGATGAACGCGGGGATCAGTTGATAGCCAATCAGCCAACCCTGAAACGACCCGATGATTACCCCAGTAAGAAGGCCTGCAAAAATCGCAATCCAAGGGATCATCGGATGACCCAGTGGGAGGTTAAATAGGTCCGGTAGAATTGATGTTTGCGTCATCGCCATGACGGCCGAGCAGGTGCACAGCAACGCGCCAACCGACAAATCAATGTGTCGCATAACAATGATGAAAACCATGCCGGTCGCCATGATCGCCACAGACGCGGTCTGGATCGACAGGTTAAACAGGTTGCGCGGCGTCAAAAATGTGCCTTCAGTGAACATCCCCACCGAAAATCCAGCCCTGCTGAAACCAGTATAAAGATGAAAACCAGCCGCGATTACGAAAAATGCGCCAATCATCCCAAGCAGACGGGTGTCCAGCTCAAGCGTTTGAAACACGCTGCGTTTGGGTGGTGTTGCTGACTGCGCGTCGGGGACATCGGCCGTTTGATCGGACATGGGTGAACTCCTGCCGCTGAGACGCTCAGATTTAGGCGACTGCGGTCAACAATAGCGAAAATTTCAAAAAAATGCGAGGGGTCCAGCCCGCCGATCAAACAGCAGGCTGGAAATCGTTAGACCTTAGTTACAAGGTGCTGGGCCGTCGCTCACGCCTTGGCACAGGGCCTCAACAGTGATCCAGCCTGCGTCAGTAACAGCCGTCAAATTGCCAGCTGTGATCGGCATTGGCGCCAGGAACAGTGATGTCATGTCCGTGCCAGCAGGCGACGTCCATGCGCTGGAACCAACAACAGACGTCATTGGTGCGCCAGCGGCCATTGCAACAGCAACCTGACCAGCGGTGTAACCCAGATCGCGCGCGTCTTTCCAAACGGACACAGTCTGCGTACCAAGTGCCACACGGTTCAGCGCGGCGTGGTCGCCATCCTGACCAGAGACAGCGATGCCTTCCATGCCTTGTGCTGTCAGGGCTGCAACTGCGCCACCAGCGGTGCCGTCGTTGGATGCCACAACCGCGTCAACCATGTTGTCGTTGGCTGTCAGGATCTGTTCCATGTTGCGCTGTGCGTTCGCAGGCAACCAACCGTCTGTGTAAGCTTCGTCAACGATCGTGATGTCACCAGCGTCGATTGCCGCTTGCAGGATTTCCTGCTGACCGCCGCGCAGGAAGTCTGCGTTCGGGTCCGTTGGGGAACCCTTGATCATCACGTAGTTGCCGGTCGGCTGTGCCGCCAGAACTGCGCGTGCCTGCATGCGGCCAACTTCGACGTTGTCGAATGTCAGATAGAATGCGCGGTTGTCTTCAATCAGGCGGTCATATGCGACCACTGGAATGCCTTCGTTTGCAGCCGCGTCAACAGCTGGACCAATCGCTGCGCTGTCTTGTGCAAGAATAATCAGCGCATCAACGCCCTGAGCGATCATGCTTTCGACGTCCGACAACTGCTTTGCGGAAGAAGACTGCGCATCAGTTGAGATGTACGTCGCGCCAGCCGCTTCAAGGGCAGCAACAATCGCAGCTTCGTCAGTCTTCCAGCGTTCTTCTTGAAAGTTGGACCAGCTTACGCCGACCGTAATCCCGTGGCCGTCTGCGTAAACGCTCGTGCCAAGTGCCGTGGCCGACAATGCTGCCGCCATAAATAATTTTTTCATCTCAATCCTCCCAGATTGTCCCATATCTGAACGACACGGGGCCGAGTCGTTTGACCGGATACGCCTTTCTCGCGCAATTTATTTTAGCTGTCAAAATAAAAATACGATGTTTCACACTTTTTCATCGCCATACAGAAACTTTATCCCTACCGTGGGGCCAAATTCGCGGCAACACCACCCACTTCATCTCACTTTAATTTCAGGGATCAAAATAATGTCAAACGCCCTGCCCACGCTCCAGAACGACGCCACAGAAGGATGCGGCCCAGTGCTCAGAAGCGCACGAACGGCGGGTCGTTCATTGCGCCAAGAAACGTTTGAATTTGTCCGATCACGGGGTCAGGCCGCCCGCACCGATATTACCCAAGCATTAAACATCAGCGCCGGATCTGCAACCACATTGACTGCCGATCTGATCGCATCCGGATTCTTGCGGGAGGTGGAACGCCCAACCCGCGAAAGCAGCCGTGGTCGACCCCGCGTTGCCCTGGAAATTGTTCCGGAAGCCAGCTTTGTCATCGGGATCAAACTTGCCTTTAAACGTCACATTGCAGTGCTCCTCGATTTCGCTGGAAACCTGATTGCAGATGCCGATATGCCCTCCTCCGATCTGCGCCGCCCCGTCGACCACCTGATGGACGAGGCCGAACACATCATTCATAAGCTTTTGAAAGTCTCAGGAAAAAATCAATCAGACGTGCGGGCTGTCGGCATCGGCTTACCCGGTATCATCGATCATAACTCTGGCGTGGTCGTTTGGTCGTCCATGCTGCAAACCCGCGACGAAGACCTCGGCGCGGCCTTCGCACAGCGCTTTGATATGCCGATGGTTCTGGACAATGATGCCAACATGCTGACGCTGGCCGAACTGTGGTTCGGACAGGGGCGCGCCATGGCGAATTTCGCTGTTGTCACCATCGAAAGCGGCGTCGGCATGGGCCTCGTTCTCAACAATGAACTGTATCGCGGCGGCCACGGCATGGGACTGGAACTGGGTCACACAAAGGTGCAGCTCGACGGTGCACTTTGCCGCTGCGGACAGCGTGGCTGCCTTGAGGCATATTTGGCCGACTACGCCCTGTCACGCGAAGCGACGACCGCGCTGGATCATGACCCAACAATGGCAAACAACCCCCAAGCCACGCTTGAAGCGCTTTATAAACAGGCAAAATCCGGCCACAAAGCCGCAGAAACGATATTTCGCCGTGCAGGGCGCTATTTGTCGCTTGGTCTGTCTAATGTCGTGCAGTTATTTGATCCCGCGCTGATCATCTTGTCGGGTGAACGCATGCAATACGACTACCTTTATGCCGAAACCGTTCTGGATGAGATGCAAAAAATGACCCTCAACGAAGGGCGCAAACCCTGTAAGGTCGAAATCCATGCGTGGGGGGATCTGGTCTGGGCACGTGGCGCTGCTGCGCTGGCATTGTCCAACGTCACAGACACCCTGATCGGCGGAGAGGCGCGCACCCCATGAGATACCTTTGGCCCGCATTGCGGGGGGCACTGGGGGTTGCACTGGCCTGTTGCGGCCAGTCAGCATTTGGCGATCCGACTTTTGAAGATCGTTCCAGCGCCCTGCCCGACCACATCTATGACGGCGACTGGACCCACTTTGTTGGGGGCGGTGTCGCTGTGTTTGATTGCAACGGCGACGCGCTGCCGGACATCTTCGCAGCAGGTGGTGCGAACCCCGCCAAGCTGATCATCAACGACGGCAATTTTTTGTTCACTGATGCGCGCCTGGCGCATCTCACCGCCGTCACTGGTGCCTACCCCATCGACATCAACGCGGATGGCCATACCGATCTGTTCGTGATGCGGGCTGGCACGAACGTCGTGCTAAAGGGTCATGGCGATTGCACTTTCAGTGATGCCACAACCGATTGGGGCATCCCCACGGACGACGCATGGACCACCGCGTTCACCGCATGGTGGGACGGTGACGGGCACCCGACGCTCGCGATCGGTAACTACGTGGATCGTACAGACCCCGATGGCCCATTCGAAGCCTGTGATGACAACGCGATTTTCTGGCCAACGGATACGGGATACACCGCACAAACTCTCTCTCCGGGCTTTTGTGCCCTTTCAATCCTCGCCGCGAACGATGCGCGTGGCCTGCCGACACTGCGCCTATCCAACGACCGCCACTACTACGTCAAAGACGGCTACGAACAAATGTGGGACATCACAGAGGGGCGTTTTCTGGACGAAACCGATGGCTGGGACACCGTTTCCCTCTGGGGCATGGGCATCGCCAGCCGTGACCTGACAGGTGACGGGCTGGACGAGGTCATGCTGACGTCGATGGGCGATCAACTGCTGCAAATCGCAGGCGCCAACGGGCATTATACCCCCGCGCCCTACGAAATCGGCACCTACGCCCAGCGCCCGCATGTGGGTGACGACGGGCGTCCATCAACCGGATGGCACGCCGAATTTGGCGACATAGATAACGACGGGCGGGTCGATCTGTTCATCGCCAAAGGCAACGTCGACCAGATGCCCGGCATGGCCACGCGCGATCCCAACAACCTCTTGATGCAAGCGGCGAACGCCACATTCGTTGAGGCTGCAGCGACCGCTGGCGTTGCAACCACCGACCGGTCCCGCGGTGCAGCGCTGGCGGATTTCGACCAAGACGGTCGGCTTGATTTGATCGTGGTAAATCGCCGCGCCCCGCTTGAACTGTATCGAAACACCACGCAAAATACTGGCAATTGGCTGTGGGTGTCCTTGCACCAAACCGGCGGCAACCGCGACGCGATTGGCGCGACCATTCACATAGAAACACCGCAGGGCATGCAGTCGATCCAGAATGTCATCGGCGGCGGCCATGCAGGGGGGCAAATTTTGCCGCGCCACTTCGGGCTCGGCATGGCAGACACTGCGACCATCGTGATCGTCTGGCCCGATGGCACGCAAAGCCGCCATGCGGCCGACGCCAACCAAACCCTCCGCATCAACAGACCCCAAGACGAAAACTAAGGCAGCGGCAGACCACTTGGCAGGGTTTTTGGAATACCCAACCGCCCTGTGACAGCCACCGGATCGGTTAGACTGCTAAGAAAGGTGACGATCTGCGCGATATCGCCGTCGCTTAAATTTAGTGGGGCGACGCGCACCGCACCTGCAATGGCTGCTACTTGATCGGGGTCGTCCATGACGCTGAAATCATCAGCTGCACCGCCCCCAACCACAAACGCAGGCAGCACAACTTGACTACGATCAAACCGCTGCAGCGCGGCAACAGGATCCGCGTGATCGGCCACGAATGCAGCCAAGTCGCGGTGCCCGCCCGCGTGACCATAGGGCCCCGTCAAAGCCACGTTGCGTAAGGACGGTGTGCGGAACGCATACAGATCATCGGGGTTGCCAGTGACACGAAACCGCCCCTCATCGCGGTGGTGGTCCTCAAACGTCGCTGATTTTCCGGGGCCGATCTGCGGCGCAGCCATGGCGTGAAAAGCATGATCGGTCTGGAACGCCCCACTGTGACAGGCTGCACATTCCGCGTCCCCGTAAAACAAATCCATGCCCGCCAACGCATCGCCTGTCAGGTCCGCCTCACTCCGCAAATGCGCATCAAACGGCGACGTATCAGACCGCCATTCAAACGCCATAAACACGGCCAGAGCGTTTGAAATGTCGGTGAAGCCGATATCATCTGGCGTATCGACGTGCGGATAGACGTCCGCAAACATTGCCGCATACTCCGGCACATCAGCCACGCGGCGCGACAGCAAATCCCACGCGCCGCCGACGCCACCAATACGCCCTTGCCGCACGGCCGATGCAATGTCGTTCTCATGATACGATCCCGCCATCTCATCACGGCTGAGAACTGGAAACATCGTTTGTGCCGACAGGACGGACGCAAAACCTTGCACCATGTCCGCGTCCATCGGCGACCTTAATCCGCTGGGATGGGCTGGATCGGCCTCAAGCCGCCCGTCATGAAACATCACCGTGAATTCGCGCGCCCCAAGGTTGAACAGCGCAGGTGCATTGCGGGGGATACGCTCTTCTGGCGGGTTGTCAGGATCAACGACGCGCGCCGCGCCTAAGCCAATGCCACCGTCCCCGATGGACAAAGACACGCCGTCCGCCGTGCCCAGCGTCGGATGGTGGCACGTCGCACAGGAAATATTTTGATTGCCCGACAAGATCGCATCGTAAAACAACAATTGACCCAACCGAACTTCGGCGGCGTCAGTGACACCATAATCGCCGTCCGTCACCGCGTCGGGCAACACCTGCGCCGCGACTGCACCCGACAACGGCCATGCAAGCACGCACAGAACCGCACAGATTTGCATCGTCTTCATCGCTGATCCCCTCACGCCGCCATGCCCCTTGATGGGCGCATCGGCAGCGCGATGCAATCGCCAGATCGCAGCCTAAACAGTGCCGCCAAGTGACCCTTCAAGCGTCGCCATCTCTTGGCCACCCGCCATCATGTCCTGCAATTCTTCCGGCGTGATTTCGCCTTTCAATGCAGTGCCCAGCGTTTTGCCACGGTTCAGCACCGTAAACCGATCGCCCACCGCCATCGCATGGCGCACGTTGTGGGTGATAAAGACAACCGCGATGCCCTGCTTACGGACCTTGTCGATGGTCGCCAGCACATTGGCAGTCTGGCGCACGCCCAGCGCGGATGTCGGTTCATCCAAAATCAGCACCTTAGCGCCAAAATGCACCGCGCGGGCAATCGCAACCGTCTGGCGTTCACCGCCCGACAATGTGCCAACCGCCTGATCAGGACCGCGCAGGTTAATGCCCATCTTGCGCATCTCAGCCATGGCAACATCGTTGGCATAGTCATGATCAAACATCTTGATCGGTCCGAATTTCTTGATCGGCTCATTGCCCATAAAGAAATTCCGGCTCACGCTCATCAACGGGATCATCCCAAGGTGCTGGTGCACCGTCGCAATCCCCGCTGTGATCGCATCGCGCGGGTTGGCGAAATTCATCGCCGTACCCTCGAACACGATCTCGCCTTTTGTCGGTTTATGTACGCCAGACATGGTCTTGATGAACGTCGATTTTCCGGCACCGTTATCCCCCAACAGACAATGACATTCGCCCGCTTGGATATCCACCGACACCCCCGCCAGCGCAATCACGCTGCCGAAATGCTTTTCGATATTCTTCATCTGGATGATAGGTTCAGACATATCAACGCTCCCCCGTAATGGTGCGACGAATATAAGTGTTCAGGATCACCGCCGCTAACAGGATGACACCCAAAAACACGCGAAACAGCGACGATTCAACGTTGGCAAAAAACAATCCCTGCTGAACGACACCAAATATCAATGCGCCCAAGGCCGCGCCGATCACCGATCCATAGCCACCCGTCAGCAACGCGCCGCCGATGACGACCGCGATAATCGCCTCAAACTCTTTCAGGATGCCGCGATCCGCGCCTGCGGACCCGAATTCCATCACCTGACAGACCGCAAAGACCGTGGCGCAAAAGGCGGTAAACATGAACATCTTGATCTTGACCGCGCTCACCGGAACACCGGCATTGCGTGCCGCATCAGCATCTCCACCAGCGGCGAAAACCCAGTTGCCGAACCGCGTACGCGTCAGCAGAAAATGCCCAACAATCACCAGACCCAACGCCCAGATAATCAGCATCGGGATGCCGTTCACCACAGGTTCGCCAGCCCGATTGCCACGTTCAAAGACATTGATAATGCCCCTGTCGCCCAGCCACACAAAAATTGGCCCACCGATTTCAGCGCCAAATATCGGCGCCAGCCAGTCGCCCTCAGCCGCTTCGCGAATACCGCCAATAATGGTTTTGCGTTCCAGCGTTTGGGGAATGAAAATCGTAAAGCCGCGCAGGATGAACAGCGTCGCCAGCGTCACAATAAAACTCGGCAATCCGGTTTTTACCACGATGTAGCCGTTCAGCGCCCCGAACGCGACGCAGATAACAAAGGTTATCAAAATGGCGATCCACATCGGCCACCCTAACGTCACCCCAAAAATAGCGATCATCATCCCCGCAAAGCCGATCATCGACCCCACGGACAAATCAAATTCGCCTGCGATCATCAAAAGGCACGCACCCACAGCGATAATCATGAATTGTGCAGACACCACGGACCAGTTCATCACGCCTTGTGAATTGAACATGCCACTGTCGAATGCAAATAAGCCAAAGAATACAAAGACTGCGACCGTGCCGACCATGCCGCCCAATTCAGGGCGCATCAGGGCTAGTCGGAATTTCGACGTTGCTTTTATTCTTTCGTCACCATTTGAGACGTCAGACATCGGAATTTCCTTTAATCTAAATGAGAAAACAAGACAAAAAAGGCGGCCGTAGCACAAGCCACGGCCGCCCGTTCTTTGTTTAGACGTTAAGTCTACCGGTACTCGCCAGCGAACTTTTCTACCAACTCAAGACCATCGGCTGTCACGAAGCCAGGACCGGAGTTAATGTTGTTGCCCGGCAGAACGCCGAAACGGTGGTAGTTGGCCATCACAACAACCGGCAGGTAGGCCTGCAGGAATGGCTGCTGGTCGATGCCCCACTCAATGGTGCCTGCTTTGATGCCCGCGACGATGTTTTCACCAAGGTCAAACGTGCCAAAGTAGATGTCACCAGCCATGCCGTTTTCGTCCAGCGCCAAAAGCGTCGGATCAGCCGAAGTTGGCCCAAGCGTCAGGACCGCGTCAGTTTCTGGATTGGCCGAAAGATAAGCCATAACACGGTTTTTGATCTCGGACGGGTCTTGACCGGAATCGATCATCTGGTTGCCCAACTCGATGCCCAGACCATCAGCGAAACCTTGGCAACGCTCAGTGGAAGACGGGCTCGAAATGTAGTGGTTAACGCATAGGAACGACCCAACGCCGTCACCGGATGCGCGAAGACCGGCAGCAAAGCCTGCGTCGTATTCAGGTTGACCAACATACATCAGCGCACCAACTTCACGTGCTTGCGCAGGCGAGCCAGAGTTCATGATGATCACGTCAACACCGCTATCAACAGCGGCCCTGATTGGCCCACTAAGAACGTCAAAGTCAGCCAGCGTCGTAATGATGCCGTTTGGCTGGGACGCTGCCGCTTGTTCGATGATACGGGCCATATCGGCCAAGTCACCAGTCGGCGGATTGCGGTATTCTACGTTCACATCCATCTGATCACCCGCGAGGGCGATGCCGTTCTTGACGGTGTTCCACCAGCTGTCAGAATCAGGTGCGTGGCTGACGAGAATGTAGGTCAGATCATCACCGTGGCCGTCTGCAATCGCCGTGGTCGCCATGAATGGCGCCGCAAAGATCGCAGCCGTCGCGAAGAGAGTGGCTTTCGAAAATTTCATATTTTCCTCCCAAGGAATTTCATTTCTTACCGTTAAAAAGGGACTAAATACCCCCTTCTGCCAAGATAAAAGCATGAGTCGTTTCTTTTTGCAACCGGTTGCAAAAAGAAGTTACAAAGTTCAGGCTGCAATCCTAGTGAAAGCTGGGTAAGCACGTTGAGACCTTTTGCAAAAGTAGGATCAAACCACGATGCCAGTCACTCTAAAAGACGTCGCCAACCGCGCAGGGGTTTCGACCTCAGCCGTGTCTCGCGCCTTTACCGATGGCGCGTCTGTGTCCGAAAAAATGCGCCGCAAGGTCAAAAAGGCCGCGTCAGATTTGGGATACTCACCCAACGCCTTGGCCTCGTCACTGACCACGGGGCGCACCAAATTGATCGGGCTGGTGTCCAACAATTTTCACAACCCTATCTTCCTGCAAGTCTTCGATCTGTTCACCCGCAAACTTCAGGACAAAGGCCTGCGTCCACTGCTGATGAACCTGAGCGATGAACAAGACGCCCTGACCGCCGTGCGCCGTCTGCAACAGTATTCCGTCGATGGCGTCATCGTCGCGTCCTCAACCCTGCCGCCTGAATTTTCCAAGGCGTTCCGGGATGCGGGCGTGCCTGTGGTCAACAGTTTCGGGCGCTTTTCAACCACGCCAGACGTTCATGTTGTTGGCGTCGACAATTCCGAATGTGGCCGCATGGCAGCGCGCGAACTGGTGGCACGCCGCTACGCCTCCGTCGGCTTTATGGGGGGGCCGGAAACTGCCACATCGACGCAAGACCGCTTTCGCGGCTTCTCCCAAGAACTCGCGAAACATCCCAACGTCGCGCGCTGCCACTCGTTTGCCAGCGATTATTCTTTTGATGCAGGCCGCGCCGAAATGCAGCGTCTGATCGCACAAGGTCCCCTCGCAGACGCGTACTTTTGCGGTGACGATGTGCTGTCCATCGGCGCACTCTCCGCGCTGGCCGACGCCGGTCTGAACGTGCCGCGCGACATCGGCATCATCGGGTTCAACGACATGGAAATGGCGCGATGGGAAAACATCAACCTGACCACAATCGGCCAGCCTATCGAACAAATTATCCATTCGTCCGTCGAACTGATCGTCGCCATGCTCGATGATCCAGACCGCTACCCCGAGGTCCGGCTGTTCCCCTGCAAAATGGTCGAACGCGGCACGTTGCGGCCTGCCCCTAGTCCCGAAACATAGGCGGTCGCGCGTCAACCCATGCGCCATCCGCCTTCGCCGAAGCAACCGCCTGATGCACCGCCGCCATCGACCGCAATCCATCACTCGCCAACGGCAACCCGTCACGCACCTCACCACGGATCGACGCCGCCAAATCAACGTAGATATTGGCAACTGCCAACGGGAAACCTTCGGGGTGCGCAATCGCGACACGGCTCAGACGTGATGCCTCATCAGACAAGCCGTCTTCGCCCTTTTCCATGATCTGCGTGCGCCCGCCAACGGGCGTGTAATAGACCTGATTTGGCTGCTCAGACGCCCAACGCATGCCACCGGTTTCCCCAAATACCTGAATGTCGAACCCGTGCTGGCGACCAATCGCCACCGAACTGGTCCAAAGCCGCCCAACCGTGCCGCCCTCAAGCCGGAAATTCACCATCGCGTCGTCTTCCAGCGTGCGACTGCCAATGGTCGATGCAAAATCCGCCGACAGTGTCCGCACTTGGTCGCCCGCAATGAACGACGCCATGTGCAGCGCATGAATGCCGCAATCGGCAAACTGGCCAGACACGCCCGCCATGGCCGGATCATAACGCCACCTTACCCGCGGATTGTCTGCGTCCGTCGCATCGCCATGGTGTCCGTGGCTGAAATTCGTCACGATCAAGCGGATCTTACCGACCTGCCCCGTGCGCACAATCTGGCGCATTTCACGCACCATCGGATAGGCGGAATAACAATAATTTACCGCACAAATCTTGCCAGTTTTCGCAGCGACCTTCACGATCTCTTCACCCTGCTCCACGGTCATGGTCATCGGCTTTTCGCACAGCACATTGAACCCGGCCTCAAGGAACGCTTTGGTGATCTCAAAATGTGTCGAATTGGGTGTCGCGACGGTCACAAGATCAACACGATCCTCCCGCGCAGTCTCGCCCGCCAACATCTCGCGCCAATCGCCATACGCGCGGTCCGCAGCAACCCCCAAAGATTGCGCATAGGCGCGGCCCTTTTCAGCGTCATGATCCAGCGCACCCGCCGCCAAAACGAAATTACCATCCGCTTGTGCGCCCAGTCGGTGTGCTGGCCCGATTTGGCTGCCCTCGCCGCCGCCGATCATGCCCCAGTTTAGTCGTGTCATGTGCCGTCCCTCCTCAGGGTCGCGTATGTCGCGTGTCATACAAATTGTGTACAGGCTGTGTACAGGATGTGCCTACCGAATTTCAGCTAAATCCAATGGCTTCAAGATACTCACGATTCGCCTTTGCATCTTCCATCGGAGTCCCCGGAACGCTTGGATCGCAGTCTTGTTCGACCGTGCACCAGCCCTTGAACCCGCCGTCAACCAACAGTTGGCGCACAGCTGGAAAATCGACATCACCCTGCCCCAGATTACAGAAAATACCCTGCCCACAAGCAGTGTAAAAATCGGTGCGTTTGGCCACCACGTCAGCCTTTACCACCGGATCAATATCCTTGAAATGCATGTAGCTGATGCGGTCCATATGGCGTTTCATGAACGCCACCGGATCAAAGCCCGCGTAGGAATGATGGCCCGTATCAAAACAGATTTTCAGGATCGATTCATCGACCTCATTGAGCAGGCGCTCAAGCTCGGGTTCAAAGTCCATGAACCCACCAGCATGTGCGTGAATGCCGACCGTCAGCCCGTGATCAACACCAATTTTGGCGCTTTCTTTGATGCGGTCGCGGTAGGCCGTCCACTCAGCCTTGTCCATCAGTTCAGCCTCAGCCGCGCGGCCAGCCGTCGGCGCGCGGCGCTGGGATATTGAATCAATTAAAACAAGATGTTGTGCGCCATGCGCGGCCAACGCTTTGCACGTCCGAACCGTACCATCCAGCACATCGTCCCACGCATCTGGCTCATGGTAGGGGCGAAAAACCACGCCGCCAATCAGTTCAAGATCGTGTTCAGCCAGACCCTCCCCAAGCTCGACAGGGTCTTCAGGCATGAAGCCAACAGGCCCAAGTTCGATGCCCTTATATCCAGCGTCAGCGGCTTGCTTCAGCACGGATTTCCACGTGGGATACGCGGGATCAGATGCGAATTCGATACCCCAGGAACACGGCGCATTGCCGATACGGATGGTCATATTTTTAGCCTTTCGAAACGTCTAGCCAGCTGCGCGTCTGCGCGGACTGGAGTGCGGTATGAACAATGCGGGCCACATCGAGCCCGTCGCGAAACGTGGGCCAAACAGGTTGGCCGCTGTGGATAGCATGCAGGAAATCGCGCGCTTCTATGATGATCTGGTCTTGATACCCCGTGCCATGACCGGGCCCTTGGCAAAACGGTTCATAATCAGGATGCGCGGGTCCAGTCAGAATTTTGCGAAAGCCGCGCTCGGCCTCAGCATCATCCATCTTATAAAGCCAGATCGCGTTCTGGTCTTCTTGATCGAATTTTATCGCACCTTTTGTGCCTGTAATTTCATAGGTATAGCCCATCTTGCGGCCCGTCGCGATGCGGCTGAAAAACATGTGCCCCATGGTGCCGCCTACGAACCGACACATGATTTGGGCGTGATCATCGTTGCTCACCTCCCCACCGGGGCGGGTCTTGTGAACGGTCTCAACCTCGGCGATTAGACTATCAATCGGGCCGATCAGCGCCAAGGCCGCGTTGATCATATGGGGCGCAAGATCGCCCATAGTTCCATTCGCCATTCCAGTCGTGCGCCATGTCGCAGGCGCGTTTGGGTCCGCCAGAAAATCCTCGGTATGTTCGCCACGAAACCACGTCACATCGCCAATAACGCCATCTGCAATCAGCTTGCGGGCATATTGTGACGCTGGCGTGCGAATGTAGTTGTAGGCAACCATATTGGCGGTGCCGTTTTTTTCAGCGGCTGCGACCATCGCCGTGGCATCAGCAAAATCAGCGCCCATGGGTTTTTCACACAGGACGGCCTTACCCAAAGCAAACGCAGCCTCGGCAATCGCGCGGTGGGTGGATTGTGGCGTGGCAATAACGATCGCATCAACACGCGGATCTTCGACCAACGCGCGCCAATCGTGCGTCGCCCGCGCGAACCCGTATGCCGCGCGGTAACGTTCAGCCGATGCAGGGCTCGACGCACAGATCATTTCCAATCGCGGACGTAGCACCGTGTCGAACACAGCGCCAACGGACGCCATGGCGACCGAATGGGCCTTGCCCATGTAGCCCCCACCCAAAACTCCGATACCGATTTCTGTCCTTGGCTCTGCCACGACCATTCCTTTTCTGAAAACCAGTTTGCAACCGGTTGCAAAATGGTTATCGTCTGAGTCTGAAACCTGCAAGCCGCAATCGATGCCATCATATGAATCTGGGGAACAAACCAGCATGACCGACGCGACCATCCGCCTGACCACGGCGCAAGCGATCATTCGCTATCTGGACAATCAATTCATTGAAATTGACGGTGAAAACCTGCGCGTCTGCGGCGGTGGGTTTGGCATTTTTGGCCACGGCAATGTCACCTGTCTGGGCGAGGCACTGTATGGCGTGCAGGACACATTGCCGCTGTACCGCGGGCAAAACGAACAGGGCATGGGATTCGCAGCCGCAGCATATGCCAAACAGTGGCTGCGTCAGCGCTTTATGTTTTGCACGGCTTCCGCTGGCCCTGGCACAACGAACCTTTTGACCAGTGCCGCGCTCGCGCATGCGAACCGCTTGCCGATGTTGATGCTGTGCGGGGATACGTTCCTGACCCGTCTGCCTGATCCGGTCTTGCAGCAGCTTGAACACTTCGGCAATCCGACCGTTGGTGTGAATGACGCCTTCAAATCGGTCAGCCGGTATTGGGATCGCATCACCCATCCCGCGCAGATCATCCAATCGCTGCCCAACGCCTTGGCGACCATGCTGGACCCTGCCGATTGCGGGCCAGCTTTCATTGGCCTGCCGCAAGACGTGCAGGGCTGGGCCTATGATTATCCGGCGGCGTTTTTCACCAAGAAGATCCATAAAATTCGCCGACAACGTCCCTGCGAGGACGAGATCGCAGCGGCACGCGCCGTCATCATGTCGGCCAAGCGTCCGGTGATTATCGCAGGCGGTGGGGTGCAGTATTCACGGGCAGTCAAAGAGCTTACCGCGCTCGCTGAATCGCACCACATTCCGGTGATCGAAACCATCGCGGGACGGGCCAACATGCTGGCCGATCATCCGCTCAATATCGGCCCCGTCGGTGTCACTGGATCAGACAGCGCCAACGCGGTGGCTGAACGGGCCGACGTGATCATCGCAGTCGGGACGCGTTTGCAGGATTTCACCACCGGATCATGGACAGCCTTCGCCAAGGACGCCAAAATTGTGACCGTGAATGCAGGCCGCCACGATGCGATGAAACACCAATCCACGTCTGTCATCGGGGATGCCAAAGTCGCGCTGAAAGATCTTCATCAGGCCCTGCGCGGCTACAAATTTGACACATCATGGACCGAATTTGCGCAGTCCGAACGCGCGAAATGGGACGCTTACGTCACTGGAAACGTGGCATCTGGAAACCGTGTGAACTCCTATGCCCAAGCCATCGGCGTGGTGAATGATCTGTGCGATCCGCGTGATCGTGTGGTCGCGGCGGCGGGGGGGCTACCTGCCGAAGTCACCGCCAATTGGCGCACCAAAGATATCGGCACGGTCGACGTTGAATTCGGGTTCTCCTGCATGGGCTATGAAATCGCCGGCGGCTGGGGCGCGCGCATCGCCCAAAGCCAGCGCGAACCGGACAAGGACACAATCGTGTTCTGCGGTGACGGGTCGTATATGCTCATGAACTCTGATATTCATTCATCCGTCTTGACCCGCAAAAAACTGATCGTTCTGGTGTTGGACAACGGTGGCTTTGCCGTCATCAACAAGCTGCAAAACAATACTGGAAACGAAAGCTTCAACAATCTGATCGCGGACACGCCAACGGCTGTCGATCCCTTTACCGTGGATTTCGAAGCCCACGCCGCGTCCATGGGCGCGAACGCTGAAACCGTCGCCAACCCTGCGGAACTGGCCGATGCATTCATACGCGCCAAAGCAGCCGACAAAACATCCGTGATCGTCATGAAAGTCGACCCCTATGAGGGCTGGACAACTGAAGGCCACACATGGTGGGAGGTCGGCACACCAGAAGTGTCTGACAGTGCCACGGTTCTGGAAAAACATGCAGAGGTCGAAGCGACCCGCACCAAACAACGCCGCGGAATATAAAAAGGGGCATCTGATGAAAAGCTACACCGCCAAAACCGCAACACCGGATGCTATCGTTGAAGAACTTCTCAACGGGGGCGGCGCTGTGAAAATCAGCGGTTTGTTCACACCCGAACAGATTGCAGATGCGCGCGCGATTATCATGCAGCATTCTGAGCAAGCCTCAGAAAAAGTCACGCACTTTCAAGGTGTTGCCGAACACGACGGCAAGATTGATCTGCAGCGCCGCGTTTGGAATCTGTTGGCCAAAGGCGACGTATTTTCGCAAATGGCGGCGCATCCGGTCTTGATGGATATCCTGCGCAAATTCCTTGGCACCGAATTCATTATGGGGTCCATCGCCGCAAACCGGATTTTGCCTGGTGGTCCGGGGCAAGAACCGCATGTGGATTACCCGTACTGGGACTACCACAAGCCGGAAACACACCCCATCGGGTTCAACGGGTCCTTTCCAATGAACGCACAAGTGTCCGTTATTCTTGATCCGTTTACCGTTGAAAGCGGTGCAACAGGCTACATGCCCGGAAGCCAAAAAGAGTTGCGCTACCCAACCGCAGAAGACAAGTTTTTCGACACCTGTTCCCAGATGATTGGTGAGCCGGGTGATGTTGCGCTATTTTACGGTGTGACGTGGCACTGCGCGATGCCCAACAAATCTGATCACGACCGCAACGCTGTGCTGATCCAATATCTGCCAAAATGGGTGAAACCGATGGAAGACATGCCCGCCGCGTTGCCACAATCGTTCATTGACGCGGCCAGCCCTGATATCCGTCAGCTTTTAGGCCTAAATTACCCCTACCCCGAGGTTTTAGACGCCGCAAAAGCCGGTAACACGATAGGTCGCAAATGAACGCAATCGACGGCATCAAAGCGGGGCGATTTATCGTCGTGGGACGGGTCGGAATGGACCTGTCACCAACGTTGCGTGGGCGCATAGAAGATGCGGTTGAAATGTCTGTGGCAATGGGCGGATCATCCGCAAATATCGCCGCTGGCTTGGTCAAACTTGGGCTGGCTGCGGATCTGCTGACCTGCGTGTCTGATGACGCCGTAGGGCGTTACTGCTTGAACCAACTGGATAATTACGGCGTTGGCCACAGCTATGTGCGCACCATTCGGGGCGAAGAACGCACCTCCCTCGCCGTGTATGAAACCCGCATCCAAGACCACCAATCGGTGATCTATCGCAACAACGCCGCTGATTTTCAGATGACAGTGGCAGATGTCGAAGCCGTGGATTACAGTCGATTTTCGGCCCTGATCACCGCTGGCACTGTGTTTGCTGCAGACCCGTCACGCACGGCTGCGTTCCGCGCGTTTGAACTGGCCAAGGCTGCTGGTATCCCGATTATTTTTGACGTCGATTATCGCCCCTATTCGTGGCCCTCTCCGGCTGTTGCCGCCGACGTGTTGTCGCGCGCAGGTGCACTGTCAGACGTGATCGTCGGCAATGACGAAGAGTTTGGTTTCATGGCGGGCCACATTGACAAAGGCTTGGATAAAGCCCGCGACTTGGCCGCGACCAGCGCACAAATGGTCGTCTACAAGATGGGTCAGAAGGGGGCTGTCACCTTTGCCGACGGCACTGAAATCCCCACCGGAATTTACCCAGTCGATGCGATTAAACCGACCGGTGCGGGCGATAGTTTTATGGCAGGCTTTCTCGCTGCGCTCGCGCAAGGGCGGCCCGTGCGCGACGCGATCCTACGCGGCTCTGCCTGCGCCTCAATCGTCGTCGCGCAGGCTGGTTGCGCACCCGCAATGCCCAATACCGATCAACTTGAAATGTTCCTACTCGACTATCCTGGACACACCTAATTAAGGACGACGCCATGCACATCGCGCCCCACGACAACCAAAACAAACCAATCGTTGATGCGGACGATCCAACCGTGCCGTTGAACTATTTCAACATCATCAAGTTGAAGGCAGGTGAGGCATTTGAATACCAAGTGCCCGGCTATGAAACCTGCATCGTTCCTGCCACTGGCACCGTGCATGTGGACGTCGAAGGCGTGCACTTTGCGTCACTGGGCAATCGCGGCACAGACGTTTGGGACGGAGAGCCCGAAGGCGTCTATGCGCCCGTCGGTGCCAAAGTCACGATTGTAGCCGTGAACGACACCGAAACGTTTATTGCAGGTGCGCGCTACGACAAGGTTCTAGACCCGTTCGATGTGCGTGTTGGCGGCATCGACAAAGTGCAATACGGGTCCGATGACACAAAAACCCACCGCAAAATCAAACACATCCTCGGCCAGAAGCAACACGATAAAGTGGGCCGTTTGCTGGTGTCGGAACTGTTCACCGTCGGTCAAGGCGGCTGGTCGGGTTTCCCCGCCCACAAACATGACACTGACCGACGCGACGACGTGGGCAACATCATCGAAACCCGTCACGATGAGACATATAATTTCCGCTTTCGCCCTGACCACGGGTCTGGCGTGCAGATTTTGCAACGCGAAGAAGGCAAGACAGGTGATGCCTATCAGTTGATGGATCGGTCCACGATCTGCATCGACAACGGCTACCACCCCTGCGCCGTCATGCCGGGATATGAGATGTATTATTTTACCATTCTCGGCGGGTTGTCACAGCGTTCACTGGTGCAATTCTTCCAACCAACGCACGCCTATCAGGTCGAAACCATTCCCGGCATCAAAGACATGGTCGCGAAGTTCAAATAGCCCCGCTTCCCGCTTCATCTTGGCAATAAAACGGCCCCGACTTTGTATTATCGGGTGTCGGCCAACCACAAAGGACGAACCGATGCCATTGGTCACTCTCAAAGACGTGCTGCAACCCGCGCTGTCAGGACACTACGCCGTCGCCGGTCTCGTGACCCTCGGCTGGGAAGATATGCGCGCCTACGTCGCCGCGGCTGAGGCAGAAAATTGTCCAGTGATCTTGCAGGCCGGTCCGGGGTGTCGTGAACACACACCGCTGCCAATCTTGGGCAAAATGATGCGCCACTTGGCGGAACGCGCGTCCGTCCCCGTCGTGGCACATCTGGACCACGGATATACATTTGATGAATGCCGTGAAGCGCTGGAGTCTGGCTTCACATCTCTGATGTTTGACGGGTCGCGAAAGCCGTTGCAGCAAAACATCGACGAGACGGCTGCGATTGCTGAAATGGCACATGCAGCGGGTATTTCGTGCGAGGGTGAGATCGGTTTTGTCGGCTATTCCGGTGGTGAGAATTCGGCGGGCACCGACCCTGCTGAGGCGGCAAAATTTGCTGCTGAAACCGGTGTGGATGCCATGGCAATTTCTGTTGGCAACGTGCATTTGCAAACCGACAAGGACGGTGGTCTGGACGAACCACGTATCCGCGCGATTGAAGCAATCACGGATATCCCATTGGTTATTCACGGTGGATCAGGTGTGCCAACTGCCCAGCGCACTGCGTTGGCGCGCAGATCAAATGTATGCAAATTTAACATTGGAACCGAATTACGTATGGCTTTCGGTGCTGCCTTGCGCGCATCAGTGAACAGTGACACGGATCGTTTTGACCGTGTGCAAATTCTCAAGGACACGCACGACCCGTTGGGCGCCGCAACACGCACAGTGCTGCGGGCGTTTATGGCAAAGGACAACTGATATGGTGCGGATTGGAATATTGGGCTGTGGGCGGATCGGGCAAGTCCACGCAGGAACGCTGCGCAGCATGGACGACGCGACGGTCGTGGCGGTGTCGGACTTCATGCCCGCCGCCGCTGAAAGCCTGGCGAAAAAATGCAACGCGAATGTGCGGAGCACGGATGAAATTATCGCCAGCGCCGACATCGACGCAGTGGTCATCGGCACGCCAACAGACACCCATTTCGACATCATTCAAGCGGCGGCACAGGCTGGCAAAGCAATCTTTTGCGAAAAGCCTGTGGATATGTCCGCCGACAACATCCGCACGCTGATGGGTGTTGTGAAATCATCGGGCGTTGCGTTTTTCACCGCGTTCAACCGCCGTTTTGACCCCAACTTTGCCAACGTGCAAAAGCGCATCGTTGCAGGCGAAATTGGCAGTGTTGAGATTGTGACGATCCTCTCACGCGACCCCTCCCCGCCACCCATCAGTTATATAAAATCCTCAGGTGGGATTTTTCGCGACATGATGATCCACGATTTTGACATGGCGCGTTTCTTGCTTGGCGAAGACCCGATCAGCGTGTTTGCTGTCGGGTCGGCCTTGGTCGATCCTGCAATCGGAGAGGCTGGCGATGTGGACACCGCCGCAGTGACCCTCACGACGGCCAGTGGAAAAATCTGCCAGATCAGCAATTCACGCCGCGCCACCTACGGCTATGACCAACGCATCGAAGTGCATGGATCTGGCGGCATGTTGCGGGCCGCAAACGTGTTGGAGAATACCGTGGACGTGGCAACAGAAAACGGGTTCCGCACCGCCCCGACAATGAATTTTTTCCTTGAACGCTACGAGGCCGCGTACCGGCAGGAAATGCAAACCTTCGTGGCGCATCTGGGTGACAAATCCATTGCCATTTCAGGCATCGACGACGGGCTTCGTGCACAGGTCATGGCAGACGGTGCGGCAAAATCGCTGGAAACGGGTCTGCCTGTCAGCCTCAACTTCTAAGCTATCGATGGGCGCAGTTGACGGCTAAGGTTGCCCGATGAACATTCTCTATATCATGTTTGACCAACTGCGGTTCGACTATCTGGTCTGTGCTGGGCATCCGACGTTGAAGACGCCAAACATCGACCGGATCGCAGCAATGGGTGTGCGGTTTAGCAATGCCTATACACAATCACCCGTTTGCGGTGCCGCGCGGATGTCGGCCTATACGGGGCGTTATGTCAGCAGCCATGGGGCGCAATGGAACGGTCATCCGTTGCGCGTTGGCGAACCTACTTTAGGCGATCATCTGCGTGATATCAGCGTGGGCTGCTGGCTGATCGGCAAGACCCACATGAACGCGGATGCGGCCGGTATGGCGCGGTTGGGGCTGGCGCCAGACAGTATTATCGACGCGCGACAGGCGGAATGCGGATTTGATGTCTGGTGCCGCGATGACGGACTTTGGGCGCAGGGACCGGACGGGCTTTATGATGCCAAGCGCAGCCCGTACAATGAATTTCTCAAATCCAAGGGTTACGGTGGCGACAACCCTTGGGCGGACTTTGCAAACGCTGGATCGGACGGCGAAGACATGGCCAGCGGCTGGTTCATGCGCAATGCCGACAAGCCTGCAAATATAGCGGAACAGGACAGCGAAACGCCGTGGCTGACCGGCCAAGCGATTGAATTTATGGAACAAGCGACAGGCAACTGGTGCGCCCATGTAAGCTACATTAAACCCCACTGGCCCTACATTGTGCCCGCACCCTATCACGACATGTATGGCGTCGATGACATCAAACCCGTGGTGCGCAGCGACAGCGAACGCACCGATCCACACCCGATTTACGGCGCCTTCATGCAGGGGCGCGTCGGCAAAACATTTAGCCGCGACGACGTGCGCGACACCGTTGTGCCCGCCTACATGGGGTTGATCAAGCAATGCGACGATCAGATGGGGCGCTTGTTGGCGTATCTAGAAGACTCTGGCGCTTTGGCCGATACGATGATCATCCTTACGTCCGATCATGGTGATTATCTGGGCGATCACTGGATGGGCGAAAAAGACCTGTTTCATGCGCCGTCCGTGAAGGTCCCGTTGATTATCTATGACCCTCGTGAAAGCGCGAACAGCACACGCGGCACCACTTGTGATGCCTTGGTCGAAGCGATCGACGTCACGGCAACCATCATTGACGCATCCGGTGGTGAGGTTCCTGAACACATCGTTGAGGGGCGCACATTGCTGCCCTATCTTGCGGGGCGTGTGCCAGCCCAGCCACGCAGCTTTGCGATCAGCGAATATGACTATTCCAAACATCCTGTGTGCAGCGCCCTTGGCACCACGCCGCGCGATGCACGTCTGTTCATGGTCGCAACCCACGACTGGAAACTGATCCATGCCGAAGATGGCTTTCCCCCTATGTTGTTTGATCTTTTGAACGACCCTGATGAACTGTGCGATCTTGGCCGCGATCCAGCATACACCGCCCAACGTGCGGCGATGTATGGTCATCTACACGGTTGGGGCCTGCGGATGTCCTAGCGCATCACGATTTCGGATACCGAGATCATTCATCAACGCGACCATGGTGGCGACACCGGCGTCAGTTTGGGCGTTTATGACCAAGACGACGTAACCGCGCGCGCGGCCACGACATATCTGGGTAAGGTCCCGCCGCGCCGTTAAGTGACGCGACCTTTTGCTTTGTATGCCGGATCGTCCCAAAGCCGATTGTCCAGCACATCGGCCAGAATATCCACGGCCGCAATGACATCGCCCTCGTCAATATAAAGCGGCGTGAACCCGAAGCGGATCAGGTTTGGCGCGCGGAAATCGCCGATCACATCGCGGGCAATCAGCGCCTGCATAACGGCATATCCGTTGTCGGACGCAAATGACACTTGGCTGCCGCGTTCCACACCGTCACGTGGCGAAAACAACGTCAACGAAGGACAGCGATCTTCGACCTGCGCGATGAACAAATCGGTCAGGCGGATTGACGCCGCACGGATGTCGGCCATATCCACGCCGTCCCAAACTGCCAGCGCGGATTCCAATGCCGTCAACTGCAAGACAGGCGGCGTTCCGACACGCATCCGTTCAATTCCCATGGCAGGTCGATAGCCTTGCTCGAACGCAAACGGCGCGTCGTGGCCAAGCCAGCCGGACAACGCGGGTTTGATCGTTTCGACAACGTCAGGTCGCACGTAAATAAACGCAGGCGCGCCCGGCCCACCGTTCAGGTATTTGTAGGTGCAGCCGACAGCGAATTCACAGTTGCAGCCTGCCAGATCAACGGGAACCGCCCCAGCCGAATGGGCCAGATCCCAGATCATCACCGCACCGACGCCGTGCGCTTTGGCGGTCATTGCCGTCATATCGTGCATCCGACCGGATCGATAATCCACCTGTGTAATCATCACCACGGCGACATCGTCTGTTATGGCCTCCATCACGTCCAGCGGGTCAACAATCCGCAACTCGTGGCCTTGATCCAATTGCGCAATCAACCCCTGCGCCATGTACAAATCAGACGGGAAATTGCCACTATCGGACAGGATAACCTTGCGCTCAGGGCGCATTTGCACGGCGGCTGACAGCGCCTGATAAACCTTCACAGACAGGGTATCACCCATGGTGACTGAATTTTCGGCAGCGCCAATCAGCTTACCCACCATATTACCAACCCGCATCGGCTGGCCCATCCAATCATCGACATTCCAGCCTTTGATCAAATGCGCGCCCCATTGGTCCGTGACCATGGATGACAGCGCCGCGTTCACAGATTTCGGCAATGGCCCCAATGAATTACCGTCGAGGTAGATCATGCCGTCCGGCAATTCGAACAGGTCTTTGCGGGGCAATGTCACGCTGGTCATCTTTTGGGCATCCTTTGATATGTTGTGCCGTCTCTACCTCAACTTCGCATCCGCGAGTAGTCCGGATCGTAGGGGCTGGTTGCGATGACTTTCGCCGCGACGCTGGTGCCGCAGAGGTCAAGCTCGAGTACAAATCCAGCATTCGAAAATTCCGGGACGACAAAAGCATAGGCAAGATTTATCCCGGTCCGATGCCCCCATCCACCCGACGTCACAGTGCCAACAACTTCGCGGCCAAACATAACCGATGCGCCGCCATGTGCAGGCGCTTTATCATAGTCCACTTGCAACGTCACAAGACGCTTCGCTGGCGTTTTGCGTTTCAGCAATGCGTCACGTCCAATAAAGTCAGGTTTATCGAGGCTGACAAAGCGATCCAAACTCGTCTCAAACGGATCAAATTCTGTCAGGATATCAGCTTTCCAATGCAGGAAGCCTTTTTCGAGCCGCATTGAGTCAACTGCCAGCCCACCAAACAATTTCATACCATGGATTTTTCCAGCCTCGCGCAAGGCGGAATAGGCCGCAAAAAGCGACGCATTGGGCACGTGGATTTCATAGGCCAGTTCACCCGAAAAACTAACACCCATAACAGTCGCTGGCGAAAACCCTATGAAACATTCGCGCAGGGATAACCACGGGAATGCCTTAGCGGACCAGTCTTCACGGCTGACCGTTTGTATAACCGCGCGGGCCTTGGGACCCGCCACAACAAGGATGGTCTGATCGTTGGTGAGCGAACGGATTTGCACGTCATCTTGCCCAATATGCGCCGTGAGCCAGTCCATATCATGGAATTCCGCAGCCGCCGCAGACCCGTACCAAACCCGATCGGCGCCGCGATCCGACGCGGGAATATTCGCGATGGTTGCCTCAGATTTCAGCATCCCGTGATGGTTGAGCAGATACGAAAGACCGATCCGCCCCTCGCGACGGTTCAACCGCCCGCAGGTCATGCGATCAAGAAATATGTGGCGATCCATTCCGGTGATTTCAAAGCGATTGAACCCGTTGACTTCACACAGACCGACAGCGTTTTGCACGGCGTCAACTTCGGCGGCGACGTGATTAAAACTCTCATCAAAGCCAAACCCGTGGGTCACGTGGAAGTCGGGCGTTGGTTTGATGAATTCAACCCGTTCCCAGCCGTTCACGGTGGTGAACTCAGCACCTTCAGCGGCCAGGACGGGCGTCAAAGGCGTTGTCTTGGCATTCCGACCAGCGGGGCGATGTTCGTTAGGGAAATGAAAGCGGAATTCGTTTTGGTAATCCTCAATTGCCTTCAACGCGGTCAATTCCACATTCGTGTGGCCACTAAATCGGCGCGGATCGATGCACCATGTGTCATAACACGCTTCACCATGGACGATCTGTTGCGCCAGCATCCAGCCGTAGCCGCCGCCCTCACCCAGACCGGCCCGCAATCCGATGATACAAAACGCATTGCGCTTTCCCGGGATCGGGCCAACCAGGGGTGCTCCGTCAATTGTATAGGTGATCGGGCCGTTAACGATGGTCTTGATGCCAACATCCATCAGCGCGGGCATGCGTTCAAACGCGCCTTCCAACACGTCCATCACGCGGTCCAGATCATCGGGGCACAACGCGTTGGCGAAATGCGGATCAATCCCGTCCATCCCCCATGTTTTACAATCCTGTTCGTAGAACCCGACCAGCAAGCCGTTCTTTTCTTGTCGGCAGTAATAATCCGAAATCGGGCAACGCAGCAGCGGCATACGGTGGCCTGCATCAGCAATCGCTGGGATGTCTTCGGTGACCATGTATTGATGTTCCATCGACACGACAGGGTGGTGGACGCCCATCATCGCACCGACTTCGTTGACGCGGTAGCCGCAGGCATTGATCACGATCTCGCAGGCGATGTTGCCCTTGTTCGTGTGCACGATCCACGTGTCGTCTGCCAGTTGGGTCAAGGATGTGACGGGCGTGTTGCGGTAGACCTCTGCCCCCGCTTTGCGGGCCCGCTGCGCCAATGCCTGACACAGGCTGGCAGGGTCGATATCACCGTCATTCTCATCCCACAGGCCACCCAACAGGTTGTCGGTTGAAATCAGTGGGTGACGGCGCGCGCATTCCGCCGCGTCCAGAATTTCGTATTCAACATCCATGCCACGCGCCATGGATGCGAAATGGCGATAGCCGTCCATCTGCGCGTCAGTGTTGGCCAAACGGATACCGCCATCACCGTGATTATAGCTAACGGGGTAGTCGGGATCATCACGCAGTTCTTTGTAAAGGTTGATAGAATGGGTCTTGAGCCCCACCATCGTCTGGTTCATTCCAAAATTTGTAACCTGCGCTGCGGAATGCCATGTCGTGCCGCTGGTCAACTCATCACGTTCGACCAGCACCACGTCTGTCCAGCCCTCTTGCGTCAGGTGATACAGGGTTGAACAGCCGGCGATGCCGCCCCCGATGACAACGGCCCTGGTCAGGGTTTTCATGGCGTGTTCTTCGCAATATGCACAGCAAACCTGACCAGATTACAAGGAGCAGCGCAATTGGGCAGAACATCAAAGAATCTATGATTTTGTTTTAATAAAGTATCTGAAATCCGACGCTTAGAAAGGGAAATCGCGCCTCAGCCATCTGCAAACAGCGCCTGATTGGTCGAGAATTCGAAGCCCCGCACGGGTTGCATCCCTGATCGGTGCAGCTGCGCTTCAATTTGGCGACCAATCTGAAAATCCGTTGCGCAACGCACAAACGGGCGGGCCTTTAGTGCATTCTGATCAGGAGCATCGTCCATCTGCAGCGCTGTCACCGGAATAAACGGATCGCGCAAAACCGGATGCTGTTCAACCCAATCAGCCTGCGCAACCGTATCTACAGCAAGCATCAAATCCACCGCGCGGATGCTCAGAGCAAGTTTTGAAGCATTCGTTCTGGACGATGGCATGTACGGCATTGAAGTCAGAGAAGAAAACCTCGGCTTTGATGCAATCCGCGCCGCTATTTTGGGCGATGGGCATTTTCTGGGGTCAAATCACATCTTCAACGCGATAGAACGGGATTATCATTGCCCGACACTGGCAGACCGCGAACAGCCCCGCACATGGGCCGAGGCGGGCGCGCAGGATGCATGGGCCCGCGCCAAAATCTGCACAATGGACATTCTAGCCACCCATAAACCCAGCTATTTGACCCCATCGCAAGACTCAAAAATCTGCGCGGCATGCAACATCTTGGCCTGACCCACCCTTGACGTTTGCCCGCCAACGGACGAGCGTGCTGATCGAAAAATGAAGGACGTCGTCATGGCCAAACTGCACAAGAAAATCGTTCTCACAGGGGCTTGTGGGGCCCTCGGAATGGAAATCCGCGCGACGCTTGCGGCATTGGCGGATCAATTGGTGTCAGTCGACATTGCGCAGGCCCCCACAACATTGCTGGATAACGAGGTATTCGTAAAGGCCGATTGCGCAAAATTCGATGACGTCCTACCGCTGATGGAGGGTGCCAATATGGCCGTGCATTTCGCCTCCATTCCCGATGAACGCCCGTTCGAAGACCTGCTTGGCCCGAATTTCATGTCGTCTTACAACGTCTGGGAAGCGGGCCATCAACACGGCGTTCAGCGTATCATCTACGCATCGTCCGTCCATGCGGTTGGCATGCATGAAAACGCCGCTGGAATTGATGCCGATGCGGACCACGCGCCGGACACGTTTTACGGGTTGGCGAAATGTTTCGCCGAAGACCTCGGCAAACTGTACTGGGCCAAGCGCGGGATGGAATCTGTTCACTTGCGCATTTTCTCTTGCACCGAAGCACCCCAAAACGCCCGCGCGTTGCGCACATGGCTAAGCTACGGCGACCTGCGCCATTTGGTCGACCGCGCGGTCACTGCGACGACGACAGGCTTTACAGTTGTGTTTGGTATTTCCAACAATGACCGCGCACCTGTGAACAATGCCAAAGCGACGTTTTTAGGGTTCCGGCCAAAAGACAACGCCGAAAACTGGGCCGACAGCCTGCTTGCATCCGCACCACCGGCCGACCCGTCGGATCGTGCGCAATTGTATCTTGGCGGGCCATTCGCAACCGTACCGTTGGGCGAAAGCGGCGTGGCAGGGATCAATGCACTGGCAAGTGCCGCAGAGACGGCATCGGGTGCCCAGACTGGGGCCAAAAAGCTGCCGTCGTTTCTGACCAAAAAGGTCATGAACCCTTAGATGATACCCGCGCGCGGTGCTCGCTTGCGCAGCGCCTAAAGCACACTTTGCGCCGCATCGCGGATTGCGCGGATATTGTCGCCGTAAACGTCAGGCTGCGCAACAGACCCACCCCGAAACACCGCAGAACCCGCGACCAATACGTTGGCACCAGCCTTCGCAACCAAGGGTGCTGTTGTTGAATCAATGCCACCATCGACCTGAATATGAATCGGGCGATCGCCAATCATCGCGCGGCAACGGGCCACTTTGTCAATCATCGCGTGGGTAAACTTCTGCCCACCAAAACCGGGATTGATCGTCATGATCAGAATCATATCGATGTCATCCAGAATATCGACGACGTGATCCAGCGGCGTTGTCATATTTAGCGCGACACCTGCCATCTTACCTTCGGCGCGAACCGATTGAAGCGACCGATGCAAATGCGGCCCTGCCTCGGCGTGAACCGTAATCATATCGCTGCCCGCTTTGGCGAACGCACCGATATACGGATCAGCTGGTGATATCATCAAATGCACGTCCATGAACGTCGTCACGTGGGGGCGAATGGCCGCCACAACGTTTGGCCCAATTGTCAGGTTCGGCACGAAATGTCCGTCCATCGGGTCAACGTGGATCCAATCCGCACCTTGCGCTTCAATCGCTTGAATTTCAGCACCAAGATTGGCGAAGTCTGCCGATAAGATGGACGGCGCAATTTTGATGGAACGGTCGAATGGCATGTCTGCACCTCGTTGTTTCGCACAATGACTATCGCGCAGCGCGGGCGTTGTCACGGGCCCGATTTGTCGCCAATCACCGTTTTTTAAGCCAAATGCAATCCGTCGTGCAATCCACCCCACAGCATGGTAATTTGATCCCATGGATCATATTGCCCTTTCCGCCAGTGACGCATTCGGACCGCAAGACGCCTTTGAATTCAGCCGCGCTGAACTTGACACCCGCCGTCCCCCGCTTTTGCATAATCAGGATTTTTATGAACTGATCTGGGTTCAAAATGGCACCGTGCGTCTGCATTTGAATGGTGGTCGACGCGACCTCACCGAAGGCGATTTGCTGTTTATTTCGCCGGGTCAGTTGCATGGCTTGCAAGGGCGTCACCCGAAAGGGGCGTCAGAACACACCGAACCTGCAATGGTGGTCTCGCTTGCCATTCGCCCCGGTGTGATAAAGTCGATTGGCAATCGCCATGGTGACCTGCGCGGCGTCGCATTCTGGGGCGAAGACACTGGCCCATTGGTCACGCACCGCGATATGCGCCAGCTTGCGGCGTTGAACCATTCGGCGCTAAAATTAGAACGTAGCCCGCGTCGGAAACTATACCTTGAGGCGTTTTTGATGCCGCTTTTGGTCTCTCTGGATCGCCCACCTGAGGGAATGTCGCAAGATGCGCCAACTTGGTTGATCACAGCCTGCGCCGCCGCCCAGACCCTTGATGTCTTTCGCAACGGTGCCGCTGGTCTCGTGGCCGCAACAGGACTTGCGCACCCACATGTGGCACGCACAATGCGACGGTTCCTAGGTGTGACGCCGTCAGATTATGTCAACACCCAACGTATGGACTACGCCGCCCGCCGCCTGACCGGAACGTCAGATCCGCTTGCTGAAATCGCGACCGATTGCGGGCTTCCCAACCTGTCACACTTCCACAAACTGTTCCTTGCGGCGCATGGCGAAACACCGCAGCGCTATCGCCGCGCACGCCAACAGGACCTAATCCAGCCGAGATCCTAACGTGCGGCCTACCGCTGCGTCGCCGCTTGCCAATGCCCGCCTCACATGGCACTATTTTCCCTCACAACACGGTGCGAGCGATGCAAACTATCCACCCCACAATGACTCATCTTCCAACAATCCAGGAACCGCGCAACAACGGGATTCCTTTGGATTTATCATGGGTTAAGTCCGTTCAGGCGAACACATCTGCCATTGAACGCCGCGCGGCGACCCTGCCTGGGCGACGGTCTGTCAAAAAGGATTATCAGGCGGCGTGGCTGTGCAAAGCCATTAGTCTGATGGACCTTACGACGCTGTCGGGCGACGATACCGAAGGCCGTGTGCGCAGACTTTGCGCCAAGGCACGCCAACCTGTACGCCCCGATCTGCTCAAGACCCTCGGAATGGAGGGGCTGACCACCGGCGCCATCTGTGTGTACCACGACATGGTCGAAACCGCCGTGGACGCACTGCGCGGCACCAACATCCCCGTCGCAGCCGTGTCCACTGGATTTCCAGCAGGCCTGTCGCCGTTCAAATTCCGCATCGCCGAAATTGGCGAAAGCGTGAATGCAGGCGCAGACGAAATCGACATCGTCATCACTCGACGCCACGTTTTGCAGGGCAATTGGCAAGCCTTGTACGATGAAATGACTGAAATGCGCGCCGCCTGCGGACAGGCCCATGTAAAGGCGATCCTCGCGACGGGCGAACTGGGTTCGCTGCGCAATGTCGCCCGCGCGTCCGTGGTCTGCATGATGGCCGGTGCGGATTTCATCAAAACGTCGACGGGCAAAGAAAGCGTCAACGCAACGCTGCCCGTGACCCTGACCATGATCCGCACGATCCGCGAATACCACGAACGCACGGGCTTTCGTATTGGCTACAAACCTGCGGGCGGCATCAGCAAGGCCAAGGATGCCTTGGTGTACCTCGCCATGATCAAAGACGAACTCGGCGACCGCTGGTTGCAGCCGGACCTGTTTCGCTTTGGTGCGTCGTCTTTACTGGGCGACATTGAACGGCAACTCGAACATCACGTCACGGGCGGCTATTCCGCCGGTTGGCGTCACGCGATTGGATAACGACATGACCGTCAAAGAAATCTTCGACTCCATGGACTACGGCCCCGCCCCCGAAAGCAGCGCCGAGGCGCTTGCATGGCTGGCAGATCGCGGCGGGATCGCGGGCCATTACATCAATGGCAAATGGGACGCCTTGCGCGATGACTTCCCGTCTAACAATCCGGCAACGGGCGAAAAACTGGCAGGCGTCACCAAAGGCACCGCAGATGAGGTTGCCAAAGCCGTAGCAGCCGCCCGCAAAGCGCAACCCAAATGGGCAAAAGACGGCGCAGCGCGGGCCCGCGTCCTCTATGGCATCGCGCGTCTGATGCAAAAGAACGCGCGACTGTTGGCGGTGATGGAAACCCTCGACAACGGCAAACCGATCCGCGAAAGCCGTGATATCGATATCCCGCTCGCCATTCGCCATTTCTACCACCACGCGGGCTTCGCCCAGCTGATGGACGCTGAAATGCCCGATGTCGAACCGCTTGGCGTATGCGGCCAGATCATACCATGGAACTTCCCGCTCCTGATGCTCGCTTGGAAAATCGCGCCTGCGCTGGCGATGGGCAATACAGTTGTGTTGAAACCCGCCGAATACACGTCGCTGTCCTCGATGGTCTTTTCCGAAATTTGCACAGCCGCAGGCGTCCCCCCCGGTGTCGTCAACATCATCACAGGTGATGGTGAAACGGGGGCCGCGCTTGTCGATGCCGACGTTGATAAAGTCGCCTTCACAGGCTCCACCTCTGTGGGGCGCATCATCCGTGAACAGACGGCTGGATCCGGCAAGGCGCTGTCATTGGAACTGGGCGGCAAGTCCCCCTACATCGTGTTTGAAGATGCCGACATCGATAGCGCTATCGAAGGGTTGGTAGACGCAATCTGGTTTAACAGCGGCCAAGTTTGCTGCGCCGGATCACGGCTGCTGGTGCAAGAAGGTATCGCAGATCGCTTTTACGCCAAACTAAGACGCCGCATGGATGGGTTGCGCATTGGCGATCCCATGGACAAATGCATCGACTTAGGTGCCATTGTAGACCCTGAACAACTGGCGCAAATCAAAGCAATGGTGGATGCAAACACCGCAGGCGAAACCTATCAGTGCGCCGCGCCTGAGGGATGTTTTTATCCACCAACCCTGATCACCGGCCTCGCCCCGTCCGATACGCTGATGCAGGAAGAAATCTTTGGTCCTGTGCTGGTCGCCTGCACCTTCCGCACCCCCGCCGAAGCTGTAGAAATCGCCAACAACACCCGCTACGGGCTGGCCGCGTCGGTGTGGACCGAAAACATCAATCTCGCGCTGGATATCGCACCCAAATTGATCGCCGGCATCGTGTGGGTCAACGCCACAAACCTGATGGACGCGGCGGCTGGATTCGGCGGCGTGCGAGAGTCCGGCTTCGGGCGCGAGGGAGGCTGGGAAGGCCTGATGGGCTATACAAAACCAAAAGGCAAGACCGCCAAAATCACCGCACCGATGCCATTTACCACCCAAGACGGCACACCTGCGGACCCGCTAGATCGAACGGCAAAGCTCTATATCGGCGGCAAACAGGTGCGCCCCGACAGTGGCTACACGCAACCCATCTTCGACAAATCCGGCAAACTGTTGGGCCATGCCAGCACCGCAAATCGCAAAGACCTTCGCAACGCGGTTGAATCGAACGCAGCGGCCAAAGGCTGGTCGAAATCCACAGGCCACCTGCGGGCGCAAATTCTCTATTACATCGGCGAAAACCTGTCCGCCCGCGCGCAAGAATTTGCCACGCGGATCAACCAGCTGACAGGCGGGCGTACGGGCAGCAAAGAAGTCGACGACGCGATATCGTGGCTGTTTACATGGGCGGCTTGGGCCGACAAACACGATGGCGCGGCCAAGGGCGTGCCAATCCGTGGTGTCGCACTTGGCATGCACGAACCCGTCGGCAATATCGCCATCCTCACGGACGATACACGCCCGTTGATGGGGCTGATCGAACCACTGGCCCCCGCGCTCGCCATGGGCAACCGCGTGACGGCCGTCGCATCGCAAGCCTTCCCGCTCGCCGCAACAGATTTTTACCAAGTGTTGGAAACATCAGACCTGCCCGCAGGCGTCGCCAATATTCTAACCGGACGCCACACTGAACTTGCGCCACACATGGCTGCGCACGCCAACATCGATGCTGTTTGGTCTTTTTCCACAGCCGATGTGTCCAAAGTCATCGAAACCAAATCGACGTCCAACCTCAAACGCACATGGGTCAACCACGCCACACACCGCGACTGGCCGTCCACCATTTGGCGCGCCCAATCAACCGCGATTAAAACAATCTGGATTCCCTACGGCGAATAGCGTCCCGTCTCAACCCGTCTTTGTTTTGAAAATATCCCGGGGGAGTCGCGCATGCGACGGGGCTTGGCCCCCGTCCACGCTCAAGGCACGCGCACATCCCTACTTCTTGCGCCACGTCCCAAGCCAACGGGAAACACGCCCCTTTCGTTCTGACAGATCCGCATTTACGTGATCCATCTGATCCCCGACCTTGTCGGCCAGCGGGTCGATTGTGCGCTCACGAAATTGCCGCCACATGGCGCGCAAGAACAGCAATCCACCAATCATGACGACAAAGATAATCAGGTTCACCCATGGAAACGGGCGATAGTCTTCGCTCGGGGCGGGGCGGATTGACACGGCGTTTGGATAGATGGACAACCATTCATTCCGCCAGCCGTAGTGCGTGATTTCAACCCATATTGGCGACGCCGATGTGGACAACATATCCTCGGCTTCTGCCTCCAGGTTAGAACTGTCGAATTTGAAATACGGCGGGTAAATCCAGCCTGTATCTTCATTGCGATAGACCATCGTCTCCTCACTGCCGCGATGGATAAGGCCAAGAAGATAGGTCCGTTGTTTTTGTGTATTGATAAGACGCAAGTCACGAAAAGTGCCTTCTGTCGTGCCGCTATCTACCTGTGCAAAGAACAGTCGTTGCATACTTGACAGCGTTTCATTCCGGTCAGAAATACCTGTCATCCGGACTGTGTCCTGCTGCGGCATTACATAATGCAACCATGATGCGACGATCAGGAACAGTATGACACGGAAAACTCGACGGATATTGCGCATGACTTCAGCTTTCAGTTAATGAAATAAATAATAGTACCGACAATGATTGGCGGAATGATAAAGACCAGTAAGATAAGCCGCTTGCGCAGCCCGTTTTCATACTTTGCCATCCCATCGGCGATATAGGCTTCTCGGGTCATCGCCTCAACCGGTTCCTCGTCCCACCAGCCTTCCAATTTTTCGCGCCGCACCGACCGTGAATACAGCGTGACGCAGATATATACGACACCCAGAATAACGAAACCGCCTAAGACCAATCTAACAAAACCCATATCCTGCCCCCGTCCTTGGCTTAATCACGCCGTTCTTAATCACGCCGCCGCACCGCGCCCCATGGCCCGACCCGTTCAATCAGACCGGGCAAAGGTGGCGGGCCGCTTGGTTCACTCATCGCCGCCTCAAAACCAAACAACGCGTCGCGCGTGCCTGCCTTATCTACCTGATACTCGGTTGACAGGAATTGTGCCACATAGTCCTTCTTTTCGTCCGTCCAGCCCATATAGGCACTGTAAAACGCTTCTTTGTGACAAATGAACAGCTGTCGCACGTCCATCGGGGACAGTTCGGCCAGTAGCATATTCACCAAATCGGCGTCTTTGTGCGCCTTGGCCCGCAGCGTGTAGAAATACGCGGGATGTTCGCTGTCGATGTGCGGCCATGCGCCACCATCTTCTGCCCAGCGCACCAGATCTGCAAGGGCACGCCACGCCGCTGGCAGCTTATCAAAATACCGCCGCCCCATGGCGCGCAGGTCGCGGCGCGTCGCCCCGGCAAGGTCTTCACCAAGACCCGCAGCCACATCCGCCACGATGAAATCCATTTTTTGGCGCAGGATCGCAGCACTATCGATGCCACGCGCGTCGACAATCGGTTCTGCCAGATTATTAACCTTCAGAAACTGCGCAATCGCGGATCGTTCATCGCCTTGCAACACCGTTTCAATTGGCAATTCACCCAACGCGGTCTTGTCACCCATCGTAATCGCCGCTGGCTCGTCCACCCCGCGAAACAAATAAAGCCCGCCCAAATGCGCAGTCCAGAAATTGTCCTGATCGAACGTCATATCGGCCAGTTGCACCGGATTGCGGGTGATGTCGCCTGTGTCTTTGGCCAGCCCGATCATATTGCCAATCAGAACATCATCAAACCACGCGCCGTCGTCGCGCATGAACTGGTCAATCATCCCACCCAGCTTGGCCGCCGACGCCACAGCACCATCCGTCGTATCCGCCTCAATCGTCACACGGCCGATGTCGAACAGGCGCGCAGGTGTGTCCAACGCATAGACAGAATTCACCAACTCCCCCGCGACCCCGTCGCGCGCGGTCAGCGCAAACAACTGCGCCTCGTTCGCCACAATAAACTGGCGCAGAATACCACGAGAGGTCGAGAATTTCGCGTTCAACAAAGGCGCCGTTTTCTGTTCCGTCGTCAGCAAAATAAACTGCCGGTTCACCCCACGGTGGTTGAGGTATAAATCATCCCCCAACTCATCCCCGATCTCGGGAGAATAGCCCGAAATATCGATGTGAAAATCCTGCAGCGCAGTTTGCTTGCCGGTCAACCGCTTCAGGGCACGGTTGTAGCGCTCCACCAAAATAGGACTGACCACGGGGATAAGATTACCAAACATCAGACCGCGAGAGATTAGGCGTTTCATTGAGGCACCAAAAATTCACAGTTCTTGGTTTGAAAGTCTGCATCCGCCGCTTTCATCTGCAAATTCTCTTGTACATCGAATGCTGCTCCTACGATATCTGGCCAAGTCTCATCGTAAGCATCAATTGTATAGTGGGTCCAAAGTGCACCTAGTTGGAAATCAGTGGATGGACCGCCCGATATCCGCCAAGTTATGCCGACTGGCAAATCATCTAATTCTTCCTCGGGGGTTTCCCCTGACTTGGCTTCTGAAATAATTCGACTCAAAATGTTGTAGCCTAGGTCAAATAGACCTTCCGACTGTTCGACATAAGATTCTGATACGCCGGCTTTCGCGGCACATTCCCACGCACCATGGGCAAGCCGACCATCTGAGACCACGTCAGCCCACGCACCTTGGCCAACAATGAACATCAAAACTGAATATTTTAACTTGGTCACTTCCATCACCAAACCTCCTTCACCCAATTCTTCGGCACACCCGCCAGTGACAATACCATCAACGGCGCCCACAGCAGCGCCGAAATCAAACTCAGTTTGGCGAAGTGCAGCGGCACCGATAGCCCGCCCGTGGCATACAAATCATCTATGTTCACCCCTTGGCTCGTATACAGCACGGCGAAAAACCCCGCCCCGCACAGCGCCATGATGATCGTCGACACCAACGCCAATCCCATCAGCCATTTGACCCCCTCGGGCCAAAAAATCGCCAGCACACGCGGCACGGTCCAGCCCAGCGCGGCCAGACAGATCGCAGGCAAAATTAGGCCGTTGGCGAAGGCTGCCGTCACCCTTTACTCTCCAAATACCGCCGATTGGCTTCCTCGGACCGTTCAAAATCGCGCACCAGCCCGTCAATCGCCACTTCATCCGACTTGTCCGCATAGCGGAATTCTGAATCGGCGAAGCGATTGATTTCCTGAATAACCATTTCGACCGTGATCGGCTTTCGCAGATCCTCAATCATCGCCAGCTTGGTGTCGTAATCCTTCGCCATGAACAGGTCAGGCCTTTCCATCCATTCGTCCGGCAATTCAAAGTCCATCGCGCGGACCTTAACGGCGTCGGTGATGTTCTTGATCGCGCGACCCGTAAAGCGCGGATCGGCCTCCTGAATACCCTTCAAATAGGTGCCGATCTTCGCAATCGTATCCAGCTCACCAATGGTCGCGCTCACGCGATCAAACACATTCATCAACCCCGGTTCATGGGGTTTTGAATGCCCTTCAAACGACGCCGCAACCGCCTTCTTAATCTCTTGCGCAGAAAACACCTCATGATCACCCACCGGAATATCGTGGTTCTTGCCCATCAAGAGATACAGAATATCGATGTAATCATCCCGCGTCTGCGGCCCGTCCACTAAGAACCGCGCGCCCGCACGTTGGCGCAGCGCATCATCGACATTTTCGGGATAGTTGCTGAACATCCCAAACGTGCAATTGCCACGCACGACTGTGTTCGCACCCGCAAAGCTCTCCATTAGAACAGCGGTAATTTCCAATTGACCCGCCGAACTTTGGCGATCCCCACGTTTGCCCGCCAATTGGTCAATATCGTCAATCGTGCCAAAACCAATCACGCTCGGATCAATCACGTTATTGATAAACGCCTTAGCGTTCTGGCCCGATTTACCCTGGTAGCTGTCAATATTATCGGTGCTCAAGTTCTGGTAGCGGAACGGATAGCCAGCAACCTGGCAATACTCCGAAATCAGCCCCGCCATCATCTGAATCAGCGTGGTTTTGCCTGTCCCCGGTGCGCCGTCGCCCATGAACGTAAAGATGAAGCCGCCAAGTTCGGCGAACGGGTTCAGCTTACGTTCAAAATCATAGGCCATAACCATTTTGGCCAGCTTCATCGACTGATATTTGGCGATGTGGTTGCCCACGACCTCATTCGGCTTCTTGAAACTTATCGTCAGCGTAGTCGATTTTGCGGCCCGCGCAGGGGTGAACCCACGAATGGTCAACCCGTCTTCCTCGACCTTCCAAGACGCTGCCACAAACGGTTCCAAACGTCCGGCGGTGGTGGCGCGCGCTGCGGCCTTGGCCATCAACGCTTCGGCGTAGGCAAGAACCGTCGCGACCAGCTTGGGTTCGGTGTCGGCAAACAACCCGATGTCTTGGTCAAGCTCCCACAAAACACCGTGCAACGCCAAGGTCGCGTTGTCGGTCAAAACCTCCTCTACCTCACCGATTTCGACGGTGTCTTCGCCCGCGTGCGATGACATCAGGAACGCGGTGGCGTTGGCGAAAACATACATCGTGACCAGCGCCTCGGCGGTCAGAAGTTCCGAAAATTCCGTTCTTTTGCCAGCCGCCAGCGATCCTTCAAGGTTGGCGCGTTTCAGGTCCGCCAGCCCCGTGCGCATCCCGTATTGTTCAGCCACCGCCAGCGCAATCGCTACGGCACGCCGCAGCCCGTGCAGCACCGTCGCTTGCGTGGGTGACGTCAGCCCGTCACCGCCAAGGTTATCCGTGCCCGCACCTTCAATCCGCGCCAACAATTGCACGCCTTCACTGCGCGCCGTCGACCACGTCACCAACCCCGGCGTCGTCGTTCGAAACCGCCGCCGCGTGCCAATACCGCTCGACTTTTCCGCCACGGGCGCGTCCTTGGCCGCCCCAATGCGCGGCGTGTGATCAAACCCCTGCACCATCGCGGTGGCAGCGTCATAATGCTTGCGAATGTCCTCTTCGCGCAGCTCCATCGTGTCGCTTGTCTGGCTCATCTCACTTCGACCTTCATCTTGGCAAATACAACTCAAAATCCAACATCTATTTATAACTCAACACGCTTCCACTCGGCGAAACCACAAACTTGCGCACATTATCAAACCCCGCGGGCTTGCGTTCTTCCAAGGCCTGATAGGGGCGCTGGGGCAAAATAATGCTGCGCTCAACCTTGGTGGCGCCGGTTTCCGCTCCGCGACCAGCGAACGGATCAAGCGCGAATGTCTGTCGCTCAACCGTCCCGAACCAGCCAGACTTTTCTGTGCGCGTTGCCTCGGATAGCAATTCTTCTTGCGTCCAGACCAACGCCCAGTCCTCCCCCACGGGAGACCGCGCAACTTCGAGAACTTCGCGCAGCGGTCCAGCCTGACGGGTGAACGCATGGCTGTACATCGGGCCAACGTGAAATCGGCGCAGGCGTTTGGGGTGCAGGTCGTCAAAATCCTCATCGAACCCTTTGGCGATGGTCAGCAACTTCAACCCACCAAGGCTTTGCGCCATCAGATGCGCCTGCACTTCGGGCCAGCGGCGATCATCTTTCGGCAGGCCGACCTTACCGGTGTCTTCAAGTTCCATCATGTAGATCGTCGGCAGGTTGATCTGGCTGTCATAGACCGCCCAATGCACCATGAATTCGCGGCGCATCTGCGCCTTATTGCCCAGCCAAACCGCCTGCGGATCATTGCGCGCCCAGAACAACTCCCCCTTGGAAAGCTCTTCGTAATACAGCCGTTGGCTCAGCGCATATTGCAGCTTTGTCGGGGTTTCCTGTTCGTTCAGGATCACCCGCACCATGTCCTGTTTTAACTCCTCAACCGACCGCATCCCTTGCAGGTGCCGCGACGCTTGTGCCGCGTCATTCGCCATGGTCAGCAGTTCAGAATAAACCGGAAAGCCGGATTCAACACGGTCAAACGTCAGCTTACCCGCATGGGTAAAGCGCCCGCTAAAATGGTATTTGTGCGCCAGCGCTTTGAACGTGTAATTCAGCCCAACAATATAGCGCGTCATCACTTCGACGTCACGCTTAGACAGACGGTTCTCCGCCTCAAGCGTCGCGGCAACACGGCCCAGATGCCCAATAATCGCTTCAAACTTACCAAAATAGCGCCGCGTGACGCGGGTGTCTTCAAGCTGGAAATGGTCGTAGGCGGTGTCAGTCATTTTCGCCCTTCCTGTAGCCCCTGACGAAACGACGAGCTGGCATCAATCACAATTCTAATCAAAGAAATAAACAACCACACCGTCATCGATGCAACTAAGGCTCCAACGGCATAGTTAATTAGTTCCTGACGCTCGGAAGTTGCCGGCTCCAAAGTAGATTGCGCCAAAAACCCAATGCCCCCGAAAAGGGCCACGATGAATAGGGCCCTAATCGCAAACCAAACTGCAAAATTAAGGAGTGTCGACAATAACTTCAATCAGGCCCCATATTCATTGCTGTCGTGCTTCTCCACGATCTTCGCAAAGCGGCGCATGAACCGCTCATCCGCCTTGGCCTTTTGCTCCAGCACTTCGCGCGCGAACACCATGTGGTCCTCGTGCTTTTCCATCATCTCGGCCATGCGCGCGTTCGTCGCCGAACCAATTGCGGCCATTGCTGTCTGCGCCTCTTGGTCCGTCTTTACACCAATCTCGTTAATCCGGTGCGCAACATCTTGTTGTTGCGCGGTCTTGAGCGATTTGGTCAACGCATCATACAGCACAACCCGCTGCTTGGTGTCCGTTTGCAGCTTGTTAATCAGCACCATCTGCGTCGCCGCTTGGTTCTGCAAACTGTCGATCCAAGTCTTACCCTTCTCGATGTAGCGTTCCAGCGTTTGCGACTTCGCCAGCTTGACCTGTTCTTGCTGAACCACCTCATTATAGGCACCGTTCATGCCCGCCAATTCTGTTTCCAGCTTGGTGCGCGCGGCGGCGTCCTGTTCGACTGAGATTTTGTTCTCAAGCGTGATGATCGCAGGATCCATGTCCAAAATCTCAGCACGCACAGCTTCAAGTTCGCCAACGGTGGTTTCACGTTCCTGCAACGTCGCGCCAAGATTGTCTTCGACCTTGGTTTTCTGTTCTTCGAGGATCAGAAGTTGGTTTTCCAGCAGCTTGGTGATGACATCAGACTTTGAAATCAGGTCTTGCAGTTTGTCGTCAACCGACGCGCTGCGCATACGTTCTTCGCGCATGGAATCCGATTTGCCACTGGAAAAGAACCCAACAAAGCTTTCCCATCCAGTTTTGGAGCGCATTTCATCGAAATCCTGCTGAAAACCTGACGTCACATCGTCCAGCCCCATGATCAGTTCCGCAATGTTCGCGTTCATCAATTCAGTGTGCGCATGCACATCTTCAAGGGACGCATTTTCGATATCAACAGAGATATCCGTCCCCGTCGCCATTTTCTGACGCGCAGTTTCAATCCGGCTGGTCAGTTCTGAAATCTTGAATTGCGCTTCTTGCACTTGGGTCTGGGATTCACGAATTTGCGCGTCAAAATCGGCCATATTGGTCCTCACTGCGATAATGTGTAGGTGGTTATGTATGCAATCATAACGAAAATTCATGGCCCGAATAGGTAAAAACTGCCATAGATCGCCTGACCCGTGTCAGGCATTTCGTGCGACTTCATCTTGACGCCAACTCAGGTATCGGCGTCGGCAGTTTTTGCTTCATCGCCCGTGCCATAAATCAGGTCTGGATCAATGATGTTTGGCTGAAGGATCACACCACGAATGGCAAGCTCCTCGCCCACCAATTCCACCGATGCGTCATAGGACCAGATCACGACGCGGGTACCATTTGGCACCCGCGGATACAGATCAATGATGTCGTGGTTGAACATGCGGATGCAGCCAGCTGAACCGGAATTACCGATAGACGACAAATCGTTCGTGCCGTGGATGCGGAAATGCGTGTCGCGACCGTTTTGGAACAGATAAAGTGCGCGCGCGCCAAGTGGGCTGGCAAGACCACCTTCAACGCCCCGCGCAAAGGGTCCGTAAACTTCAGGTTGGGTGCGCAGCATATTTTGCGTCGGCGTCCAACCGGGCCATTCCCGCTTTAGCTGGACAACAGTCGGGCGGTTCAGGCTCAATCCTTGGCGACCAACGGCGATCGGATAGCGGCGCGCTTGGCCACCTTCTTCAACAAAATAAAGCAGTTTGGCGTGGATATCGACCACAAGGGTGCCCGCACTTTCGGGGCCATTATAATCCACCACCGTGCGCTGATTGACGCCTTGCAGATACTCCGCAGGGATTGGCGGCAGTATGTAGTCGCCATCCTCAAGAGGCCCGTAGCCCTCGACGATCTCCACAACAGGAACCTCGCCAATCACCTCTTGCGACCCGCAGGCGGCAAGAAGTGCAAGTGCGCTGCCTACAATGGCAGTGCGCAAGGCACTAAGGTATGTTTTCATCTACATATTTGCCCCCAGTATGTATTGAATTTCTAAACCTTAGCAGGCGAAACCCGCGCAAAACTAGCCCGAACTCCCTTTCAATCTCGCGCGTGCAATAATTCTCTGGGAATCTGCGTCGCCGACACCCATGTTGGCCTCATGAGACTCTCAGGAAAAACCGCAATCGTAACCGGCGCAGGCTCCGGATTTGGGGCTGGCATCGCCCAGCGTTTTGTCGACGAAGGCGCGCGCGTTTTGGTGGCTGACATTAACGGTGACGCAGCAAACGAAGTGGCCGCGCGCATCAAGGCCATCCCGTGGGTGGTCGATGTGTCCAACAACACGTCAGTGCGGCGCATGGCGGGAAAGATGCCCAATCCCGATATTATCGTGAACAACGCTGGCGTTACCCATTTGCCACAACCGCTGGAAGACGTCAGTGACGAAGACTTTGACCAGGTTTTTCGCGTAAATATGAAATCCGTCTTCCTGATGTCGCGCCATTTCGTACCCATGATGAAGACGCGCGGTTCCGGTGCAATCCTGAATATCGCATCGACCGCCGGCATCAGCCCGCGCCCGAACCTGAATTGGTACAACGCGTCCAAAGGCTGGATGATCACGGCAACCAAGACGATGGCCGTTGAACTTGCCCCGTTTGGCATCCGTGTAAATGCGCTCAATCCCGTTGCAGGCGAAACACCCCTGTTGAAAACCTTCATGGGTGAGGACACGCCAGAAATCCGCGCCAAATTCCTGTCCACGATCCCGCTGGGCCGCTTTTCCACCCCCGAAGATATGGGTGCGGCGGCGGCGTTTTTGTGCAGCGATGACGCCAGCATGATCACCGGTGTCGCCATGGAAGTTGACGGCGGCAGATGTATTTAAGGGTTGGTAAATGACGTTGAAGAAAATCAATCTCTCCAAGAAACTCGCGATGTTTGACAGCCATTGGGACCCGCACGTTGTTGCCAATTATAACGGCAATGATGTGATGGTCGTCAAATTCACCGGCGAATTTCCGTTCCACAAACACGACACCACCGACGACTTTTTCCTGATCCTCGAAGGCGAGGTCACGTTGGACGGTGAAAACGGCGACGCCGTGACCTTAGGCGTGGGCGAACTCTGCGTCGTGCCCAAAGGCATGATGCACCGCCCACGTGCCGTGTCCGAGGCCAAAGTGCTGCTGATTGAACCCACCGGAGAGCCTAATTCAGGCGACAGTGATCGTCCCCCAGCATCAAAGCCGTCAATCTGATTTTTCCTTTGTCAGAAGTGTTCTCAGTTTAGCCGTGCCCAAAAAGCTGTCCGACAGCGCCACGCCACCGCACGCGAGCCCCTTACCCGTGATCTGCATGACGCAATAATCAACACGGCCAAGGTTGGAGTTATCTTTGGAACGGCGCGCATTGATGGCGCTGTCCCGATGCTGATCCAGTACACCGAAGACCTGTTCACCGAAATCAGATTCGACAACACGCTGGTCCTGATCGCAGAGGCCGCGTTTGGCGGTTTGCCCTATTCCCTGAACGACACGCCGATGCAGCGCTATGCGGGGGCCTTTGACGTCACCGCAAAAGCGCCCGCATCATGGCGCTGTGCGGTGTTTCCAATCCCTCTATCACGTCGAAATGGTGCAAATCCGCCTCTATCGTCAGATCACAATCCCAGGCGGTCCTTAGCCACTGCGCCTGATCCAAAAACGCAGGCCGCTCCGCACCGCCGACCCAAGCCGTAACGGCCATGTTCTGTTGCGTAAGGTGGACGGGGCTTTCGGTCAGCGCCTCCGTCGCATCAATCCCCAACATCGCATTCATCGACGTCTCCATCAACGGGGCCAGATCGCTGATCGGCGAAATCGCCATGACCCGCGCGACGCGGTGCGACCAGTCAGCGACCATATCCACGCAAGCCATCCGCGCCACCAAATGCCCGCCAGCCGAATGACCCACCAAATAGATTGGCCCTGTTGTGCGCCACGCAATCGTGCCAATCGCTGCCGCGATGTCGCGCGTAATATCCGCAATCCGCGCCTCGGGCGCCAAAGTATAAGACGGCATGGCACAGGCATAGCCCGCCGTCTCAGCGCCTGCAGCGAGGTGCGAAAAATCGCGGGGGCCGCCGGCTAGCCAATACCCGCCGTGCACAAAGATAACCGTGCCTTTGGCGCTACCCAATGGGTGAAAGATATCATAACTCTGGCGCGCGCCATCGCCATAAGGTACGCCCAATTCAGCATGCCGATGGACACTGCGAAATGACGCCGCTTGATCCGCCCAGCGCGCGAAATAGCTGTGCCCACCCGGGATATAGGCGGAATTGGCATAGGCTTGATCAGTGACTTCTGTGGGTGTCATGTTGGCCCCTCTTGGACAATGCGTTTATCAGGCGTAACTGTGGCCCAACGCCCAATCTGGAGAACACCATGCTTGATTCCACGACAGACCTAAAGTCCATGCTGACACGCCCCGATCTTTTGTGCACGGACGCCTTTCTGGGCGGTAAATGGGTGCAGGCCAAGGACGGCAAAACATTTGATGTCACCAACCCCGCCCGCGGTGACGTGATCGCAAAAGTCACCGACCTGAGCCGCGCCGAAATCGCGCAAGGCATTGATGCGGCAGAAAAAGCCCGCCACGCATGGGCCAAACGCACCGGTAAAGATCGCGCCAATGTCCTGCGCAAATGGTTCGATCTGATGATGGCCAATCAAGAAGACCTCGCGATCATTATGACCGCCGAACAGGGCAAACCGATGGTCGAATCGCGCGGTGAAATCGCCTACGGCGCGTCTTTCGTGGAATGGTTCGCCGAGGAAGCAAAACGCAACTACGGCGAAACGATCCCGGGCCACCAGCCAAACCTGCGCCTCACGGTCATCAAGCAACCCATCGGCGTCGCCGCAGCTATCACGCCGTGGAATTTTCCCAACGCGATGATCGCGCGCAAAGTCGCCCCCGCGCTGGCCGCTGGTTGTGGGTTTGTCGTCCGCCCTGCGTCGCTGACACCACTATCGGCGCTCGCCATGGGCAAACTGGCCGAAGAAGCAGGCATCCCAGAAGGCCTGTTCAGCGTGCTCACCACAACGTCGTCGTCTGAGGCTGGCAAAGAATTCTGCAAAAACCCACTTGTGCGCAAACTGACCTTCACCGGATCAACCGAGGTGGGCCGCATCTTGCTGAAACAGGCCGCCGACCAAGTCATGAAATGTTCCATGGAACTGGGCGGCAACGCACCGTTTATCGTGTTTGACGACGCAGACCTCGACGAAGCCGTCAAAGGCGCCATCGCCTGCAAATTCCGCAACAACGGCCAGACCTGTGTCTGCGCCAACCGCATCTATGTGCAGGCAGGCGTCTACGACGATTTTGCCGCAAAACTAAAGGTCGCGGTTGAGGCGCTCAAAATCGGCGATGGCCTGAACGACGACACCCAACTTGGCCCACTGATTGAACCTTCGGCGATAGACAAGGTGCAAGAACACCTCGCGGATGCTCTGTCCAAGGGCGGCACAATCCTCACGGGCGGCAAACCGCACGATCTGGGCGGGCTGTTCTTTCAGCCAACAATTGTCACCAACGCGACGCAAGACATGATGGTCAGCACAGACGAAACATTCGGCCCCTTCGCGCCGCTGTTCAAATTTGACGACGAAGACGACGTGATCGCCAAAGCCAACGACACGATCTTCGGCCTCGCAAGCTATTTCTACGCCAAGGACCTGAGCCGTGTGACCAAAGTGGCCGAGGCACTGGAATACGGCATCGTCGGCGTCAACACAGGTATCATTTCCACCGAAGTCGCGCCGTTTGGCGGCGTCAAACAATCCGGTCTGGGCCGCGAAGGGTCGCGCCACGGAATGGATGACTACATGGAAATGAAATACATCTGCATGAGCGTGTAAGATATCCAAAAAAATAAGGGGATTTACAAGCTTTGGAATCCTCTTACTGGGACAAAACATCGTTACTATTGGGACAAAATGGGACCAGTCAATCATACTGGAGACCATCAGATGGCCTTTGGTGGCCGTGCTGTTTCCATGCAATGGTGCGCCATCGACGGACATGGCGAACCAATCATCGGCGCGAATTTCAGCCATAACAACCACGGTGCCCAACCTACTAAGGTCGGCCTCCGTCACGCCACGGTTCTGGGCAAATGCAGGGGTCAGCGCGGCAACGGTCAATGTGGCGATTGTCTGCGGAACTGCAGTTTTCATCGTTCTCACCTGAGATATGCATCCCCTTTATATTCAAACCCTGCGCCGTTCCGTCTCCCCCGATTGACCCTTTTCAAATCATCAGGCATTTATCCGCCATGGACTGGTTAAAAATCATACATATTCTCAGCGTCATGGGCTGGATGACGTCGATCTTCGCCGTTCCACGCGCACTGATCTATTGGAAACGCGATTTCGCCAACACAGGCGAAAAAGAACACCAAATCAGTCAAATAGGCGATCTCACCTACCGCCTTTATCGCTTCTCGGCTGGCCTCATGGTCCTTGCGCTGATCACAGGCATCTGGCTCGGCGCGGCCGTTTGGGCGTTCGACACATGGGTGATCGTCAAACTCGCCCTCGTGTCCCTGCTGGTGGCGCACTACATGATGACTGGCGGCATGGTGATGCGGGCGCGCCGTGGCACCTTTAACGAAAGCGATTTCTACCTGCGGGTCTTCAACGAAATCAGTGTCGTCGGGGTGATCGCCATCCTCTGGGTCGTGGTCGTCAAACCTTTTTAGGGTTTGCGCTTATCGCCAACTTCAAACCTTTCTAAACTTTCTGCCAAGGATTGACGAACTGCCCACGTCATACCCTAGTGATGCGCATGACAGTCAGTGATGAAGATATGGCCTTGGCGGCCCAAAACGGTGACGGGCAGGCATTCGCCAGCCTGATCGCCCGTCAATACGACCGCCTGTTCCGTCTCTGTTTCCGCCTGACCGGATCCAAGCACGAGGCTGAAGACCTGACCCAAGACATCTGCGCCGCCCTGCCCGCGAAATTATCAAGCTACAAACGGCAATCAAAAGTCACCACATGGCTCTACCGTGTCGCTGTCAACGCCGCCCACGATCGCCGCCGCAAACAGGCAACCTATGGACGCGCGGCGAACGGCTGGGGCGACTGGGAACTCAACCGCCAAGCAGTGATTGACGAAACCCAGACCCGTACTGATTGGTTGACGACCGCTATGGCGTCGCTCTCCCCTGACCTGCGTGACACGCTGGCCCTCGTGCTCGATGACATGACCCACGCCGACGCAGGCAACATCTTGGGCATTTCAGAAGGCACCGTGTCATGGCGCCTATCCGAGGCCCGCAAACATCTGAAATCACTTAAGGAAAAGGAGGGCGTGTTATGAGTGATGATTTCGATCTCGACGACCTCAAGTCCGCGATGAACACCACAACCCCCGCGCCGGATGCCCAGCGCCGCATAGACAACATCGCCCTCGCCCAGAAAAATTTCGTCGATCTCCAAGGATCGCGTAATGCGGCGCGTCCCACTACCAGACCCAACACATGGACTGGAGTTAAGACTATGCTAAACACCCTCACATCCCGCGCTGGCCTCACGTTCACCACCGCCATCGTCGCCTGCGGCTTTATGATCGGCACTCCCCAAGGGCGCGATATTTTGAATCTTGCGCCAACCGCGAAACTTGCCACGCCTGAAACGCCCGTCGCGATCGTCGTGGCCCCTTCGGATTCAGTTTCCGTTGCAGCGCGGCAAGCTGACGAAGGAGAGATGAGCGATCCTATCATGGAAATGGCACCCGCCGTCGTGATGGAGGAAACCGCTACCCACATTCGCGACGAAGACGCCACCCTAGTACCACAAGCCGCACCCGCGCCCCAACAACTGACCCGCGCCGCGCCGGCTGGCAACGACATGGCCGGTAACCTCAGAAGCATGGCAGAACCCTCAAATGACGGCTTCGTTCATGTCTTAAGGGACGGCTCGACCTTTTATGAAGAATACGACGAAACCTTCGCCAACGACACGCCCAACCCGCTGAAAATCACCAGCGATGAACCCGTATCGACGTTCTCAATCGACGTGGACACCGCCGCCTATGCGCTCATCCGCTCCTCCCTCACACGCGGCCAGCTCCCCCCTACTGACGCCGTGCGCATTGAAGAAATGATCAACTATTTCCCCTACGCCTACCCCGCACCAGAGGGCGAAGCACCGTTCCGCCCGACCATCAACGTCTTCGAAACCCCGTGGAACGCCGACACCCAACTGGTTCACATTGGTATCCAAGGCGAAATGCCCGCTATTGAAGACCGCCCACCGCTGAACCTCGTGTTCCTGATCGACACATCCGGTTCGATGGAAAGCGCCGACAAGTTACCGCTGTTGCGCCAGTCGTTCCGCCTGATGCTCGACAACCTGCGCCCTGAAGATGAGGTCGCAATCGTCACCTACGCAGGGTCAACAAGTATCGCACTCGAACCGACGCAAGCCTCTGAACGTGCAACAATTATCGCGGCGCTGAACGCCCTGAATGCAGGTGGGTCGACCAATGGCCAGGGCGGACTGGAACAAGCCTATGCACTGGCAGAAACCATGAAAACAGCAGGCGATGTGTCCCGCGTCATCCTCGCCACGGACGGCGATTTCAACGTCGGCCTCAGCGATCCGCGCGGTCTGCAAGCCTACATCGAAGACAAACGTGACGACGCCCAACAAACCGGGGGCACCTACCTCAGCGTGCTCGGCTTCGGACGCGGCAATCTGCAAGACGCAACAATGCAAAGTCTGGCCCAAAACGGCAATGGCACCGCCGCCTACATCGACACATTGTCAGAGGCGCAGAAAGTCCTCGTCGATAACCTGACAGGCGCGCTATTCCCGATCGCAAACGACGTTAAAATCCAGGTCGAATTCAATCCAGCAACCATCGCAGAATACCGTCTGATCGGCTATGAAACCCGAAGCCTGAACCGCGAAGATTTCAACAACGACGCGGTAGACGCCGGTGAACTTGGCGCGGGCCATACAGTGACAGCGATCTATGAAATCACGCCCGTCGGCTCCCCGGCACAACTCAGCGATCCACTGCGGTATCAAGCCAGTGAGCCCGCATCAGGCTCAGACGAACTCGGCTTCCTGCGCCTGCGCTACAAAGCCCCGGGCGAATCTGTCAGCCAATTAATCGAAACGCCCTTCGCCGCATCCGGCACCCCCGGAACAGAGGCCCTGTTCGCAGCGTCAATGGCAGGCTTTGGTCAATTGTTGCGGAACGATACCTACCTTGGTGATTGGGGTTGGGACGACGCCATTGCCTTGGCCTCAGAAAACCGCGGCATCGACCAATTCGGCTACCGCACCGAAGCCGTCCAACTCATGCGCCTCGCCCAATCCCTCAGTAACTAATTTGCCTTTGTCTCAACATCTGGGCTCCACCCGTTTCGGGCTCAAACGACCTCCCCCGCCAGAGGCTGCACAACACAGCCTCCGGCACAGCCTTTAAAAGTCCAATCGCCTCTCGCCATCAAACTCAAACAATGCGCGGTAGCGCTCATTTCACCGCCCCCCGCGACAGTCAGGTGAGGCATAGAAATCACGCAAACTCTGGCCCTTCTCGACCTTGAATGGCCCAACTTCTTCCATGTCCCTGATGCGATCAAGGCGGAACATGCGGAAGTCATTGCGCAATTCGCACCACCCGACAACGGTCCAGACCTTACCCCAAAACCACAGACCAAGCGGGCGGATCACGCGGCGCGACGCACCGCCATGCTGATCACCATACTTCAGATCGAGTCGAATGCGCCCATCTGATGCCGCCTCAATGCGGTCAATCCGCGCCCGAACTGCGTCTGTCATATCACCCATCTGGAACGCATGGATCGGCACGGACGCCGCGCGCGCGCGGGCATCATCCGGCAATACCGCTTCGATTTTTACCAGCGCTTCTTCGGCAGCCGCGGCCATCTGCGCCCCGCCCCACGCCCGTATCATACGCGCACCCGCGACTAGCGCCACAATCTCATCCGAATTGAACATTAGCGGCGGCAGATCATAGCCCGCCCGCATCACATAGCCGACGCCAGCCTCGCCCTCGATGGGCACACCAGACCCGATCAAATCCGCCACATCGCGATAAATCGTACGCTTCGTGACCTCCAACCGTTCGGCCAGTTTCGCCGCTGTAAGCAGCCGACCACCCCGCAGATACTGCACAATCTGGAAAAGGCGATCGGCCCGTCTCATTGTGAAAACCGCTTCATTTAGGCAGCTTTGGGTTCAAACAACCCGATGGAATTACCGTCCGGATCAGTCGCATATTGAAAACGCCCCGGTGGAATGTCGATCACAGGGCCAAGCAAAGTCGCGCCAGCGATCACCGCCCGCGCCGCACCAGCTTCGATCTTATCAGGCAATGCCAAATGCAGCGTCGGACCATTCCCGTCTCCGGGTTTGCCAGAGTAGAGATGGCCACCAACCCCAGAAAAATTGTTGGAATAGTTTTCGATCGGGTTCGGGCCGCTTTCGTCGCGAACCATCGTCCAGCCGAAGACTTCTGAATAGAATTTCTTCGCCGCGTCGAGGTCTGTTACCGGAATTTCGGTCCAAATAACTGTGGGTCTATCGGTCATGGTTGTTACTCCTTTGCATGTCGATAGGCCCTCCCTGACACACCCCTGCTGACAGCATACTGTCAGCATCATGTCAGCTAATCCAAGAAAGATTTTCGCTCGTCCGGCCAGCGGGGTGATATTCGCGCAAAACCTCGGCATTTTTCACTCTGCTTTTACAAAAACACGCGCTTAACACTGACCGTGTTCGAGGCTACGGCGCGCGGCAGCTTTTTGCGTTTCCTGCTCAAAACAAATTGACCTATACATTCAGATCGGCGGCCAGAATGATCGGAAAGAACGCACCACCAGACCGAATACCGAACCAATCCACACCGTCGTGCTTGGCGGTCTCACCGATATCCACCAGCCGGTAGAACGACTTGCGATCGATCAAGGCCTCAAGGTTGCGGCGGATCAATACATAGGGGCGTGGCTCACCGGTTTCACTGTCCCGCACAACGCGGATCGGGTGATCCGGCCCCGCAACAGCAATGTCACCAACGTTGGTCTCAAATCGCAGCCCCGCATCAACGCGCTCAAAATCAACCGCCACAAACGGCGCGTCATCCACTGTGATGCCAACCTTTTCAACCGGCGTCACAAGAAAATAATCGTCCCCGTCTTTGCGAATAATCGTCGAAAACAGCTTCACCAGTTCGGACCGTCCAATCGGAGTGCCCAGATAAAACCACGTTCCATCCCGCGCGATCCGCATGTCCAGATCACCGCAAAACGGCGGATTCCACCTGTCCACGGGCGGCAATCCGCACCCTTTTCCTACTGCTCGCGCAGACGATGCGAGACTTTCCGCCGACACTGTAACAGTGCCATCACTTTGGTTTGTTTTTGCCATTGGGCTTACCTGCGATATCTGTTCAACTCATTCTAAGACTATATGCCCCTTAAGAAAGAGATTTCCATGCCCCCCGAAGTTCCGCCAACAGTTCAGGACGACGCAGTGCTTGTGACCCAGATCGAAACCCTCAGCGGTAAACTGGCGCAGGCCCGAGCGTCCATTGCAAAACGGTTTATCGGTCAGGACACAGTGGTCGATCTGACGTTGGCATCCTTGCTGTGCGGTGGGCATGCCTTGCTGATCGGTCTGCCGGGTCTGGGCAAAACTCGGCTGGTAGATACGCTGTCTACTGTCATGGGGCTGCATGGCAACCGCATCCAGTTCACCCCCGATCTGATGCCCGCCGATATTCTTGGCTCCGAAGTTCTGGAAACTGCGACTGACGGCAGCCGCGATTTCCGCTTTATCGAAGGCCCGGTTTTCTGTCAGCTTTTGATGGCAGATGAAATCAACCGCGCCTCGCCGCGTACGCAATCGGCACTTTTGCAGGCCATGCAGGAAAAAGAGGTCACAATCGCGGGCGAACATCGCAAACTTGGTGTGCCGTTCCACGTTCTGGCGACACAAAACCCCATTGAACAAGAAGGCACTTATCCCCTGCCAGAAGCCCAGCTTGACCGCTTTCTAGTGCAAATCGACGTCCCTTATCCGGACCGTGGCACCGAACGCGACATTCTCATCGCAACCACTGGCGCCACCGAAGAAGACGCCACAGCCGTTTTCACCGCCGATGAACTGCTTGCCGCACAGGTCCTGCTGCGCCGCATGCCAGTCGGGGATGCCATTGTTGAAATGATCCTCGATCTGGTCCGCGCCTGTCGCCCTGATGACACCACAGCGTCCGACCTTGTCCAAAACACCGTCAGCTGGGGCCCCGGCCCGCGTGCAGCACAGGCGCTGATGCTCACCGTCCGCGCCTCCGCTTTGCTGGATGGCCGCCTTGTTCCCTCCGCCGAAGATGTACGCGCCATGGCCGCCCCTGTTCTGACGCACCGCATGGCGCTGTCGTTCGCCGCCCGCGCACGCGGGACCAGCCTCGCCTCGCTCATCGATCAGGTCGCAACCCAAATCACCAGCGTTTCCGCCGCCGCATGACGGACGCGCCCCTCTCTTTAAGGTCAGCGTCCGAAGCCCTCGCAGGACCCTTCCCGCCCCTGCTGGCCGAGGCTGAACACCTCGCCTCAACCGTCATGGTCGGCGATCACGGACGGCGGCGTGCCGGCGTTGGCGATACCTTCTGGCAATATCGACCTGCGCAAAACCACGACGAAATGCGCAGCATTGATTGGCGTCGCTCCGCGCGCTCAGATGCACAGTTCATCCAAGATAAAGAATGGCAGATCGCGCAGTCGATCCTGCTATGGGTCGACCAATCCGCGTCCATGTCGTTCACATCCCTTAAAGACGGCACCACGAAGCGGACGCGCGCCCGCACATTGGCACTGGCCACCGCCATTTTACTTTTGCGGGGCGGTGAACGGGTCGGCCTTACCGGAAACCAGCTGCCACCACGGCGCGGCGAAGTCCAAGTTGCGCAGATGGCCGCCCTGTTGTCACAAGATAACACTGACGACTTCGGCACCCCTGATGCGACCGGCATGTTGTCCCATTCGCGCGCACTGTTCGTGTCGGATTTCATGGGTGACCTCACGGGCGTTGAAACCGCGATGGCCAAAGCCGCTGACCGCGACGTGCGCGGCGCGCTTGTCCAAATACTTGACCCGTCTGAGGAAGCATTTCCCTTTGACGGACGCACCATCTTTGAATCCATGTCCGGCACATTGCGCCATGAAACCCTCAAAGCCCGCGATCTGCGCAGCCGCTATCTTGATCGTCTCGCACAACGCAAAGACCGCCTCGCGACCCTTGCGAGCGCAACTGACTGGCAATTTCACACCCACCACACCGGCACGCCCGCAGCGTCCGCCTTGCTCTGGATCTACACCGCGTTAGAACGCCGCGCATGATGTGTCTTTGTCTCATAAATATCCCGGGGGCGTGGGGGCTGGCCCCCACCCTGGTCGGATTTGCACCGCAAATTCGATATAACAAAAAGCATCAGCAATGTTAAATCTCGGCCCAATCGCGTTCGCAACACCGTGGCTGCTGCTCGGCCTGCTGATCCTGCCGATCTTGTGGCTGCTGCTGCGCGCTGTCCCGCCCGCACCGATCCGGCGCCGCTTTCCCGGTGTTGCCCTGCTGCTTGGCCTGAGTGACGACACCAGCCAAACCGACCGCACACCGTGGTGGCTTCTGCTATTGCGTCTGCTTGCCGTTGCCGCAATCATCACTGCGTTTGCGGGCCCCGTCCTCAACCCGAACGAAGAAACCTCGGGCAACGGGCCGCTGTTGATCCTTGTTGACGGCACATGGGCCGATGCGCGGGATTGGCAGCGCCGCGTCGATCGCATTGATGCAGCATTGGCCGAAGCCGCCCGCGATGGGCGCACCGCAGCGCTGGTGACACTTACCGATCTGCCACCAGGATCACCGGTCTTTCAAGATGCGCAGGCGGTTCAACAACGCCTCCCCGCACTGCAACCCCGCCCATATGCCCCGGACGCAGACGCGCTGAACGACTGGGCCGACAGCCTGATCGGACAATTCGACACCTTCTGGATATCGGACGGTCTTGACCGCGACAGCCGCGATACGCTTTTGGCCGCACTTGAACAGCGTGGCACCGTCACCGCCTTTGAATCGCCGCGCCCTGTCTTGGGTCTGCGCGCGGCACAGTTTGAGGACAGCGACGTCACCGTGACCGCCCTACGCGCCGCATCGGGGATCGAAACGGAAGCAACAATCACCGCCATCGGCCTTGATCCTGCGGGTGTCGAACGCCACCTTTCCAGCGCAATCGCGACGTTTGATGCAACCATCACGCAAGCGACCGCGACCTTTGATCTGCCACCAGAACTGCGCAACCGCGTCACACGTTTCGAAATTCTGGGCCTGCGCTCCGCGGGGGCTGTAACCCTCACCGACGATGCCTTGAAACGTCGCGAAGTGGCACTTCTCGCGGGTGCCAACTACCGGGAAAGCATAGACCTTTTGTCACCCCTACACTACCTTGAACAGGCCCTGATCCCGACGGCGGACCTGATTGATGGCACCCTGCAAGACGTGCTTCTCGCCAATCCTGACGTCATTATCCTCGCCGATGTTGCCACACTCACGGCGATTGAGGCGGACACAATGCTTGAGTGGGTCGAAAACGGTGGCCTCCTCGTTCGGTTTGCGGGCCCGCGCCTTGCCGCAAGCGATATCAGCCGGATTGACGAAGACCCGTTGATGCCGGTTCGCCTACGCATTGGGGGCCGTTCCATCGGCGGTGCCATGTCGTGGGGGGAGCCTAAAGTGCTCGCGCCATTCCCGATCAGCAGCCCGTTCTTTGGTCTGAGCATCCCCGACGATGTCGCAATCACAGCGCAGGTCATGGCGCAACCCGACCCGACATTGGCGCAGCGCGTCATCGCGCAATTGGCCGACGGCACGCCGCTGGTCACCCGCAAAACTGCCGGAACCGGATCAATCGTGCTGTTTCATGTGACGGCAAATGCCGAATGGTCGACCCTGCCGCTGTCAGGCCTGTTCGTACAAATGCTGGAACGCCTCGCGGTGTCGACCCGCCCATCCGCCCCCACCGCCGAAGACTTGATAGGAACCTCTTGGATGCCCGAAGACGTTTTGGATGCGTTTGGCGACCTAGCCCGCGCCGACACTTTACCTGGTGTCGACGGCGAAGCCCTTGCGACGGCCACACCCTCAGCACTTATGCCACCCGGACTTTACGCGGGCGAAGACCGCCGCATCGCGCTCAACGTCATTGGCCACGATGACACGCTGACAACCACAACATGGCCCGCACGCATTGCGGTCGAAGCACTTGATGTGGTGCGTGAAACGCTTCTAAAAGGCTGGCTTCTGGCGGCGGCGCTGGTCCTGCTGACCATTGATATCATTGCATCATTGGCGTTATCGGGTCGCCTGCGTGGGCCACGCGCCGCTGCCGTGGCAACCGTTCTGATCGCACTCATGATCGCGCCACAGGCCGACGCCCAAAATCCGGCGCAAGACGACAGTTTCGCCATCGCCGCAACAGCCGACGTGGTGCTGGCCTATGTTTTAACGGGAATCCCTCGCGTTGATGACATGTCGGACGCGGGGCTTTACGGCTTGTCCAACACGCTGTTCCAGCGCACGTCGATCGAACCGTCGTTTCCCGTTGGCATTGATCTTGAAACCGACGAATTGGCGTTCTTCCCGTTCATCTACTGGCCCATCACCGCCGACCAGCAGCTGCCCACACGCGAGGCCTATGCCAAACTGAACCGCTATTTGCGCTCTGGTGGGATGATCCTGTTTGACACCCGCGATGCGGACTTGGCGCGCTTTGGCTCGTCGTCCCCCGAGGGGCGTAAGTTACAGGCGATCGCACGCGGTCTCGATATTCCAGCCCTCGAGCCGATCCCGCAAGACCATGTTCTGACGCGCACGTTTTATCTATTGCAGGACTTTCCCGGCCGCCATCCCAGCCGTGACGTCTGGGTCGAAGCCGCCCCTGCTGGCGCTGAAATTTCTGATGGAATGCCATTTCGTGACCTGAACGATGGTGTGACACCGGTGGTCGTTGGCGGCAACGATTGGGCCGCTGCCTGGGCCACCGACCGCCAAGGCAACCCGCTGGTCCCCATCGGGCGCGGCATGGCTGGTGAACGTCAACGCGAAATCGCACTGCGCTTTGGTGTCAACCTGATCATGCATGTGCTGACCGGCAATTATAAGTCAGATCAGGTCCATGTGCCTGCACTGCTGGATCGGTTGGGCCAATGATTTTGTGCGAACGCTGTGGTGAAACCAGCCCCTTCGGGGATGGTATTTTAGAACCAAAGAAGCTGGGGGATGCCCCATGATCGGGACCGTCATTCTTGATCCGCTGGTGCCGCTAGTGGCGTTGTATGTGCTGGTCGCAATGGCCGCCATCGGATTGATCTTTGCAGTTTGGCGACGGCTGCTGGGTTGGGCATTGCGGACCCTCGCGGCTATTGTCATCCTCGGCGCGATCGCCAACCCGTCCTTGCAACAAGAAGACCGTGCGCAGTTGTCTGACATCGTGCTCGCTGTTGTTGATGAAAGCGCCAGCCAGCGGCTTTCGGATCGTCCAGATCAATCCGCCCAAGCGCTGGCCAATCTGCAAGCCGAGGTTGCGCGGCGTCCAAACACCGAACTGCGTGTCCTGACCTTGGGTGACGGCATTGATGATGCCGGCACCGAACTGATGACGGCGCTGTCCGAGGCGCTGTCTGAAAAACCGCAAGCGCGCGTCGCGGGCATGGTTCTGATCACCGACGGGCGCGTCCACGACCTGCCCGCTGCGCCGACAACATTGCCCGCCCCACTGCATGTGCTGCTGACAGGCCGGGCCGACGATTGGGATCGCCGCCTTGTGATCCGCAACGCGCCTGCATTTGCCATTCTGGGCGAACCCGTCACGCTGACGCTGCGGGTTGAGGATCAGGGCGCTGCACCAGACGCGGGCTTTGTAGATCTGACAATCGCAATCGACGGCGGCCCACCACTGGCGTTCCAAATCCCCGTGAATAACGACGTCGAATTGCCCATCGAACTGCCCCATGGCGGCATGAACGTGATGCAATTTTCCACCCCTGCCATGGACGGCGAACTGACAGATCGTAACAACGAAGCCGTCGTGCAAATCAACGGCGTGCGCGACCGTTTGCGGGTGCTGTTGGTGTCCGGCGAACCCCATGCAGGCGAACGCACATGGCGCAATCTACTGAAATCCGACAGTTCCGTAGATTTGGTGCATTTCACCATTCTGCGCCCACCGGAAAAACAGGACGGCGTGCCCGTAAACGAACTGTCCCTCATCGCGTTCCCGACCCGCGAACTATTCCTCGAAAAGGTCGACGAATTCGATCTAATCATCTTTGATCGCTACAAACGGCGCGGGATTTTGCCGTCGGCCTACCTTGAAAATATTGGCAACTATGTACGAAACGGCGGTGCAGTTTTGATTTCCGCTGGCCCTGATTACGCGTCAGCCGACAGCATCTACCGATCACCGCTGGGGTCGGTCTTGCCCGGTCGCCCAACTGCGCGGGTCTATGAAGAAGGCTTCACACCGATAATCACCGACATTGGCCAGCGCCACCCAGTGACGACAGGGCTTGAGGCATTTTCACCGAACCAGACCGACGATGGCACCCCCGGTTGGGGCCGTTGGTTCCGCCAGATTGAAGTCGAACCAACCGAAAATGCCACCGTGGTTATGTCCGGCATAAACGAGCAACCGCTGCTGATGCTGGAACGCGTCGGCGAAGGGCGCGTCGCACTGATGGCGTCGGATCAGACATGGCTGTGGGATCGCGGTTTTGAAGGCGGCGGACCACAATTGGAACTGCTGCGTCGTCTCGCACACTGGATGATGAAAGAACCCGAGCTTGAGGAAGAAACCCTGTGGGTTGAACCGAATGGGCTGACCATGCGCATCATCCGGCGCACGCTGGATGAAGAAACCGGCGATGTGACAATCATCCATCCCGACGGGGTGGAAACGATTTTGACCTTGGACGAAGTGACGCCAGGGCGTTATGAACTGCTCTGGGAAGCGCCCGAAGTCGGGCTTTACCGGCTGGCCGACAGGGACGTCGAAACCGTTATTGCCCTCGGCCCTGCTGCGCCGCGTGAATTTGAACAGACCATTGCAGACGGGGATTTGCTGGCAGATCTCGTGGCGTCAACCAACGGGGGCATTGTGACAATGACCGATGGCCTGCCGTCTTTGCGTGCCGTGCGCAGCGGGCGCCCCGCGTTCGGTCGCGGATGGATAGGCATCACCCCGCGCGACGCGTATCGCACCGCTGATGTCACCGTCACAGCGCTGCTGCCCGCTTGGGCCGCATTGCTACTTGCTGGGTTCTTGGTGATTGGCGCATGGCTGCGCGAGGGGCGGCGTTAGGGCAACGTCCCCGATCAGACGCTCTCATCGTTTTTACAAACGGCGGCCACCATGCGCATTATTGCTGTTGTTGTTGGTTTTTCCGGACGGAAAACCCTCTAAAGGGCGGCGATATCGGGATGCGACCGGGGCATCTGCGCTAACGGGTGATGCGGCGAACAGCAGGGGTATGAGATATTTTATGAGCATCCGGTGGCCTGTCCAGCGGTGCGGCCACGTCACAGTTTGGGGTCAGGCTGAACGGGCTTCTCGTCCATGATGATCGCCCTTGGCACGGACCAGAATTCGCGGCTCCAGACAACCCACGCCGTCACAGCGACAGCCGCCATCAATGGCACCGGCCCCGCCAGCCACGCGACAGCCCCAAGCGCGAAATACATTGACCGCAGACCGCGATTGAAATTCATCGCCGCGCGGACATTCAACTCTCCCGCCTTTGCCGCCATGGGCTGCGCCATCGGGTCATCGGGGTCATTCGGGACCGCCGCCATCATCACGCTGCAATAACCAAACACGCGGTTTGCCCAGACGAATTTCAGGAACGCATTGCTCAGCAGCACCAAAACCAGCCCCAGCTTGATCTGCCAGATCACCGCCGGGCTTGCGGTCATCGCGATATCTTCGGCCACGCCGCGCAACGGGTCCACATTGCCGATCAGCGCCAATACACCACCAGTGGCCAACAGACATGTCGACGCGAAAAACGATGTGCCTTGGCGCAGGCTTGCCATGACTTGCGCATCAAAAATGCGTGGGTCACGGCTGATCATCACCTGCATCCATTGACGACGGTATTCTGACATAACCACACTCACCGACGGGCGCTTCGCTGTCGGATGTTCAATCCACCAACTCAGCCCCAGCCAGACAGCAACCAGCACGGCGACGGCCACCCCATCAAGCCTGCCTAGGCTGCCAAATTCTGTCATAAAGTCCATACGCCGCACCCTAGCCGCAAAGATGGCGATAGACACGGGGTCAAATTGGTTATAAATACTTACCAATCAGAGGATATTGCCCATGGACATGCCATCACCAGACCTATCCATTTTATCGCGCAAAGCCGAGATTGTTGCGCGTTTGCAAAGCGTTCTACCCAAAAACGCCGTCATCCATGCCGAATCTGAGGTCCGCGCATACGAATGTGACGCCCTGTCGGCCTACAGATGCCCGCCCCTGTGCGCGGTCCTGCCCACATCAACCGAAGAAGTCGCGGCCTCCTTGCGCGTCTGTCATGAGATGGGCGTGCCCGTTGTGCCGCGCGGGTCGGGCACGTCGCTGGCAGGGGGCGCATTACCGACGGCTGATTGCGTGATCCTTGGTGTGGCGCGTCTGAACGGGGTGTTGGAAACCAACTACGATGATCGCTACATCCGCGTGCAGTCAGGGCGCACCAACCTGTCCGTGACAGGCGCTGTCGAGGCGGAGGGTTTCTTTTACGCCCCCGACCCATCCAGTCAGCTGGCCTGTGCGATTGCCGGCAATATCGCGATGAATTCCGGCGGTGCACATTGCCTGAAATATGGCGTCACCACGAACAACCTGCTGGGCGTCAAAATGGTGCTGATGGATGGCACGATCACCGAAATCGGCGGCGCACATCTGGATGCCCCGGGTCTTGATCTGCTGGGTTTGATTTGTGGATCCGAAGGTCAACTTGGCGTCGTCACCGAAGCCACGCTGCGCATCTTGCGCAAACCCGAAGGCGCGCGGCCCGTTCTTATGGCGTTTAACGACAACGAGGTGGCAGGCGCCTGCGTGGCCGACATCATCAAGGCCGGCGTGCTGCCAGTCGCGATCGAATTCATGGACCGCCTGTGCATCGAAACATCTGAGAAATACGCGCAAGCGGGCTATCCCGACTGTGAGGCTTTGTTGATCGTTGAGGTCGAAGGATCGCCCGCTGAAATCGACGAACAGTTGGCCGTGATCCTTGCCATTGCGCGCAAACACGACCCCGTTGAACTGCGCGAAGCAAAAGACGCCGACGAAGCTGCACGCATCTGGCTTGGTCGCAAATCCGCCTTTGGCGCAATTGGCCAAATCAGCGACTACATGTGTCTGGACGGGACAATCCCCGTGTCGTCCCTGCCAATGGTGCTGCGCCGGATCGGCGAGTTGAGCGCAGAATACGGGCTGCGCGTCGGCAACGTGTTTCACGCAGGCGACGGCAATATGCACCCGCTGATTTGCTATGACGCCAACAAGCCGGGTGATCTGGAACTCTGCGAAGCGATGGGCGCGGAAATCTTGAAACTCTGCGTTGATGCAGGGGGCTGTCTGACAGGCGAACACGGCGTCGGCATCGAAAAGCGCGACCTGATGACCCACCAATTCGCGCCGCAAGACCTCGAAATTCAAATGGCCGTAAAGGACGTGTTTGATCCAACATGGCTGCTAAACCCTGCCAAGGTGTTCCCGCTGAACGCCAGCCAATCGCGGCGCATTGCGGCAGAGTAATAAGCGGCGCTGCCATCGGCCTTCGGCCTCCCACGGGATATTTATGAGACAAAGACAATTATGACTATGACACCACAGACCGAACAAGACCTCGCCGAAGCGATTGCCAGCGCCAAAAGCCCGCTGCGCATCATCGGCGGTGGCACGCGCGACATTGGCAATCCAGTTGTTGGCGAAGCGCTCAGCACTTCTGCGCTGACGGGCATCACGCTGTATGAGCCCGGAGCGCTGACAATCGTCGCACAAGCTGGCACCCCCGTGGCTGAGATTGAGGCGGCTTTGGACACCGAAAACCAGCGCCTTGCATTTGAACCGACGGACCATCGCAGGTTGCTTGGCACCAGTGGCACGCCCACAATCGGCGGCGTTGTTGCCACCAACGCCAGTGGATCACGTCGTATCGCCGTGGGGGCCTGTCGCGATCATCTGCTTGGTGTGCGGTTCGTGGATGGCGTGGGCACAACCCTCAAGAACGGGGGCCGTGTTATGAAGAACGTCACCGGCTACGATTTGGTCAAACTGCTGGCGGGGTCTTATGGCACGTTAGGTGTGCTGTCCGAAGTGTCGCTGAAGGTGCTGCCAAAGCCGGAAACCAGCGCAACGCTGAAACTTCACGGCCTGACGGACACCCAAGCAGTTGACGCACTGTCAATTGCCCTCGGCTCCCCTTTTGAGGTCACGGGTGCCGCCCGCAGTGACGACACCCTCATTCGCATCGAAGGGTTTGCGGCGTCGGTCGCCTACCGATTGGCGCAATTGCAATCGCTGCTTGGTGGCTTTGGCGATATGACGGCGGTCACGGACACGCAGGCATCGCAGGCGATCTGGACCGACATCACCAACGTCGCAGCCTTCGCACCCACAAGCGGCGACATTTGGCGCATTTCTACTAAGCCGAGCGACGCGCCCGCCACAATCGCCGCCCTCCCTGCAGGAACTGAAACCATGATGGACTGGGGTGGCGGGCTGATCTGGGCGCAAACACCGGCGGGAACTGATCTGCGCGCGACACTGTCCGCGACTGGTCACGCGACCCTGATCCTCGCAGACCCGAAAACCCGCGCCAATCTGTGCGCGTTTCAACCCGAAAACCCAACAATAAAAACCCTATCCCAAGGGATACGCACAAAATTTGACCCGCGTGGTATCCTAAATCCGGGGCTGATGGGATGACCAGCAACACGAGCTTTGTCTTCGTCATTCTGCCCTGCATTGCTGCCGTGACTGCGGGCCTGTTTCTGTTTGATTGGCGTCTTGCCGCTGCGACGGCCTGCGGCGCAATCGGGCTGTTATTTATCGCACCTCTGATGCCTAACGCGGTCCGCCTGTTCGGGTCGTCGATTATTTCAGGGGTTGCGGTAGGCTCACTTGCTTTGGTTGTTGTGCTGTTGATCCGGCCAACAACGGCAATATGGACACGGATGACCATCGCGATGCTCGCCGCATTTAGTGTGCACTACCTTCACCTCATCTTGACCGTTGGGAGCGTCTGATATGCAAACCACCTTCACCGAAGACCAGTTGCGCGATCCCGCAACAAAAATGTCGAATGACATTCTGCGCACCTGCGTGCATTGCGGGTTTTGCACCGCCACCTGCCCGACCTATCAGATTTTGGGCGATGAACTCGACAGCCCGCGCGGGCGTATTTACCTGATCAAAGACATGCTCGAAAACGAACGTGTTCCAGATGAAAAAACCGTCAAACACATTGACCGTTGCCTTTCGTGTCTGGCCTGCATGACCACGTGCCCGTCCGGTGTGCATTACATGCACCTTGTGGATCACGCGCGTGAATATATTGAAAACACTTACAAACGCCCCTTATCCGACCGCGTGTTGCGTTGGGTTCTGGCGAAAATCCTGCCCTACCCGATGCGATTCCGCGTGGCGCTTCTGGGTGCCAAGATCGGGCGGCCCTTTGCACGACTGATCCCCGACGCACGCCTGCGGGCGATGCTGGAAATGGCCCCAAAAACCATTCCGCCGGTGTCGCGCAACGATGATCCGCAGACCTTTCCGGCGCAAAACAAAACAATGCGCGTCGCGCTGATGACGGGCTGTGCGCAAAAGGCGCTGAACACTGATATCAACGATGCGACGATCCGCCTGCTGACCCGTTTGGGCGCTGAGGTTGTCGTGGCTGAAGGCGCGGGCTGCTGTGGTGCGCTAACCCATCACATGGGCAAGACATCCGAGTCCCACGCAACGGCGGCCAAAAACATCCGCGCCTGGAGCGTTGAGATGAAGACCGGCGGGCTTGATGCCATCGTCATCAACACATCCGGCTGCGGCACGACGATCAAGGACTACGGCCATATGTTCCGCGAAACCGATCTGGCTGAAGATGCGGCGGCAGTGGCAGGCATCGCCATGGACGTGTCCGAAATTCTGATGAAACTCGACCTGCCCGAAGGCGGTGCGCAAAATATCGGGCCCGACCTGACCGTCGCCTACCACGCGGCCTGTTCCCTGCAACACGGCCAGCAGATTAAAACTTTTCCAAAAGACCTGCTGAAAAAAGCGGGCTTCAAAGTGGCCGAACCCGCCGACAGCCATCTGTGTTGCGGGTCCGCGGGCACCTACAACCTGATGCAGCCTGAGATTTCCAAACAGCTGAAAACCCTCAAGGTTCAAACCCTTGAGGCCGTCAAACCTGACATAATTGCTGCCGGAAACATCGGTTGTATGATGCAGATCGGTGGCGGTACGGACATTCCGATTGTTCACACCGTTGAATTGCTGGATTGGGCGACAGGGGGCCCGAAACCGCCCGCCCTCACGGCGCCTGGCAAACGGGCACCACAGGTCCCGATTCTGCGCTAGCGTCACATTTCTGCCCCACAGGGTTGGTAGATGTTTGGAAACAATCGGGTGGACCATGCGCGTTTCCTTTATTTCATTGGTCTTTTTGGCCCTGACGTCCCTGTCGGCGCAGGCCCAGACCAGCGCCCTACAGCTGCTGGAAACCGGAAATGATGCCCGCGGCTGGGAGGCTGTGGGCCGCTTAGACATCGAAGGCAAAGGCTTTTGTACGGGTGCATTGATCGCCCCTGATCTGGTCCTCACCGCCGCCCACTGCATGTATGATAGGGCCGACGGCGCAGCCATTGATCCATCGCGCATCCAGTTTCTCGCGGGTTTGCGCGGGGGCCGTCCAGAAGCGTCGCGCGATGTGCGTAGCGCCGCCGTCCACCCGTCCTACGCACATACCGGCGAAGCAACCACCGATCAGGTCCGCTTTGATGTGGCACTGCTAAAACTCGCACACCCAATCCGGTCCAGCCACGTGCAACCGTTTGCGGTGTCAACATCCCTCCACAGTGGCACAGAAATCACCATGGTGTCCTACGCACAAGACCGCGCAGACGCGCCATCACTGCAAGAAATCTGCAACGTGTTGGGCCAACAAGACGGCGTCCTGATCATGGATTGTGACGTTGATTTTGGCGCGTCCGGTGCACCAATATTCCGGACTGAAAACGGCGTGCCGCGCTTGGTCTCGGTGGTGTCGGGCATGGCAGAAATTGATGGCGAGAAGGTCGCACTTGGCATGGACCTTGCGGAACCGATCGCCATTTTACGATTGGCGCTGGAACAGGGGCGCGGGTTGTTTTCAACCCCGCCTACAACCGCGCGGGTGATCCGCCATAGCGAACGCGCTGACACAGGCGCGCGGTTCGTGCGCCCATAGTTAGCCGTTTGGTAGGTCTTGAAACCTACGCAAAGCCCCCCAAATAATCTGTATAGGGATGCCAAACTTGGGTCCTGAACCATCCGCCTTGCCCGTTCGGGAAGGCACACACTTATCGCTTTGAAAAGGATAACCCCATGCGAACTTTGAATCTAGCACCACTGCACCGCGCAACCGTTGGTTTCGACCAGATCACCGATATGATGGACCGCATCATGTCAAATGATACCAACAACCAAACCTACCCCCCATATAACATTGAAAAAACCGCTGATGACAGTTGGCGCATTTCCATCGCTGTGGCTGGTTTTTCAGACGAAGACCTAAACGTCGAAGTCAAAGAAAACGCGCTGCATGTCACCGCAAACAGGTCCGAGGACGACACAGAGCGGAATTATGTCCATCGCGGCATCGCCACCCGCGCGTTCAACCGCCGGTTCCATTTGGCCGACCACGTCAAGATCACTGGCGCATCCCATGAAAACGGCATGCTGCACATTGATCTGATCCGCGAAGTGCCAGAGGCGTTGAAACCCCGCCGAATAGAAATTGCCAAAACAGCATCCAAAGAAACGGATGTGATCGAGGCTGAAAAAGCAACCTAAACCCTACGAACACGCGAAGGAACGGACGCGCTGCCCCCCTCAGTGTGTCCGTTTTGCGTTTAATGCGCCTCCGCCCACGTCGCGCCGATGCCAGCATCCACAACCAGTGGCACATCGAATTTGACCACCGGATTGGCCGCGTTTTCCATGACGTCGCGGGCAGCAGCAATCAAATCTTCGGCCGCATCCTTGTCCACCTCGAACACCAATTCATCGTGGACCTGCAACAGCATCTTGGCGGGCAAATGCGCGATTGCGTCGTCCATCCGGATCATCGCGCGCCGGATCACATCTGCCGCCGTGCCTTGGATTGGCGCATTGATCGCCGCGCGTTTGGCAAATCCCGCACCTGGCCCTTTGGCATTGATCTCAGGCGTGTGAATTTTACGGCCAAACAGCGTCTCGACGCGATTGTGTTCTTTCGCGAATGCCACCGTGTCGTCCATGTAGGTTCTGATTCCGGGGAAGCGTTCGAAATAGCGGTCGATGAACCCCTGCGCCTCAGCGCGTGGAATCCGCAGGTTGCGCGCCAAACCAAAGCCTGAAATCCCGTAAATCACGCCAAAGTTAATCGCCTTGGCCTGTCGGCGCACGTCTGGCGTCATCTCATCCAGTGGCACATTGAACATCTCGCTCGCAGTCATCGCGTGGATGTCGTGGCCATCGCGAAATGCCTGTTTCAGTGCATCGATATTGGCGACGTGTGCCAAAATCCGCAGCTCAATCTGGCTATAGTCCAGCGCCACCAGAACCTTGCCCTCGTCGGCAATAAACGCCTCACGGATTTTGCGCCCCTCGTCGGTGCGGATCGGGATATTTTGCAGGTTCGGATCGGTGGATGACAGCCGTCCCGTGTTCGCCCCCGTGATAGAATACGACGTATGCACACGCCCCGTTTCAGCGTTAATGTGGGTTTGCAGCGCGTCCGTATAGGTCGATTTCAACTTCGACAGCTGCCGCCAATCCAGGACGCGACCCGGTAAATCATGTTCCGTCGCGAGGTCTTCAAGAACATCAGCCCCCGTCGCGTATTTGCCGTTCTTACCTTTCTTGCCGCCCTCAAGGCCCATCTGGTCAAACAGGATTTCACCGACCTGCGCGGGCGATCCGACGTTGAATTTACCCCCCGCGAGTTCGTACAATTCGTCCTCAAGCCCTGCCATCTTTTGCGCAAACGCATTGGACATCCTGCTTAACGTGTCACGATCCACCTTGATCCCATGCATTTCCATCTTTGCCAGCACAGGCACCAACGGGCGTTCCATGGTTTCATAGACCGACGTCACCTGTTTGCGGTGCAATTGCGGCTTGAAAACCTCCCAAAGGCGTAGCGTGATATCTGCGTCTTCGGCGGCATATCGCACTGCGTCTTCGACGGGCACACGATTAAACGTTTTGGCCGACTTTCCCGCCCCCAACAGCGGTTTAATCGGGATCGGCGTGTGGCCCAGATACTGTTCTGACAGCACGTCCATACCGTGACGATGCAGCCCAGCGTTCATCGCATAAGACATCAACATCGTGTCATCAATCGGGTCCACGTCGATGCCGACACGCTTAAAAATCTTGGCGTCGTATTTCATATTCTGGCCGATTTTCAGGATGCTGTCGTCTTCCAGCATCGGCTTGAGAATCGCCAAACATTCCTCGAAATCCATCTGCCCTTCGGCCAAGGCATCATCACCAAACAGATCGTCGGCGGCGCCACTTTTATGGGTCAGCGGGATATAGCAGGCCTCCCCAGCCGTCACGCATAACGACACGCCAACCAGCTCTGCGCGCATTTCGTTTAGCGACGTCGTTTCGGTATCCACGGCGACATAGCCACGCGCATAAATCTGATCAATCCAGACCTGCAATGCGGCAGCGTCTTTGACCCATTCGTATTTCTCAGCGTCAAACGCGGGCTGTTCAGGCGCATCGGCTGCCACAGCCACGTCAGCCACCGCTGGCGCCGCAACCCCCAGCTTGTCCGAAATTCGCTTCGTCATCGTGCGGAATTCCATCTGGCTTAGAAATTCCAACAGCACGTCAGGCTCGGGATCGCGCACCTCAAGATCGTCCAGCGTGAATGGCAGGTCCATCTTGTCATCCAGCGTCACCAGCCGTTTTGACAATTCAATCTGCGCGCGGTGGTCGATCAACGTCTGGCGGCGTTTCGGCTGCGTAATTTCACCGGCGCGGTCCAGCAATGTTTCCAGATCGCCGTATTCGTTGATCAGCAACGCGGCGGTCTTAATCCCGATTCCCGGCGCACCTGGCACGTTGTCTGCGGTATCCCCCGCAAGCGCCTGCACATCAATCACACGGTTTGGGCCAACGCCGAACTTCTCCTCAACGTCCTCAACATCAATGATCTTGTTGCCCTTCATCGCGTCCATCATCACGACGCCCCCCCCAACGAGCTGCATCATATCTTTGTCACTGGAAATGATCGTGCAACGACCGCCAGCATCGCGTGCCTGTACGGCAAGCGTGGCAATGATGTCGTCCGCCTCAAAACCCTCGATCTCCTCACAGGCGATATTGAACGCCTTTGTCGCATCGCGGGTCAGCGGCATCTGCGGGCGCAAATCTTCGGGCATAGCTTCGCGGTTGGCTTTGTATTGGTCATACATGTCATTGCGAAACGTATGGCTCCCTTTGTCGAAAATCACCGCCACATGGGTCACATCGCCACCGACATTGCCCTCAACATAGCGCTGCAACATGTTGCAAAACCCCGACACCGCGCCCACAGGCAGTCCATCGGATTTGCGCGTCAGGGGCGGCAACGCATGATACGCGCGAAAAATAAACGCCGACCCGTCGATCAGATGTAGGTGACAGCCTTTGCCAAATGCCATGTGCAGAACCCCTTTTTGCAGCCCCGCCAGATGTGACACGAACCGCAGCCACGTTCCAGCCGCAAGCGAACCCTAGTCGCACGTAATCCGCGCAGATAAATATCGGTCCGATTTCCGAATAGGGCTGCTTCGTCGCAAACGGCTTATGCGCCAAAAATTAAATAGGCGGCACCTTTGGGGATTTGTCGCAAAAAACGGCGGCACGGGTTTTCACCGCCCTGTCGCAACATGTCGGTGTCTCGCATCGTCATTCCTAGATATTTCATTGGTCGGGTCCTTATGGTTTGGACCCCAGGAAAATCATACCGCACCACGCCGCGGCGATCCAAAAGCTGCGCAAATTAGCCGTCGACAGTAGACTCATGCACAAATTTGCAATCGCAATACTTACATTCAACCCAGCCTGTGTCTTTGGCAATTTGCAGCCAAACCCGGGGATGGCCGAGCGCGCCTCCACCGTCACAGGCAACCCGCCACTCATTCACGATCTTGGTTTCTGGGGCGCCAGTCGTCACAGGTGGTGTCATGTAATTGCCTCTGGGCTGGGGGCACGCTAGGTGCGGATGTAACGGGGTGCACAATAGCGATCCCAGCGCAGCGAACAAGTCAGGAAAATTGCAGATGCCAAGGACCGAAAACCATGCGAATGCATTGGAAATCACCGGCCTGCGCAAAACCTACGCGGCCAGCAAACGCAGCCCCGCCAAAGACGCCCTGCTTGGCGTCGATCTGGCGGTACCGCGCGGCTCGATTTTCGGTCTTTTGGGGCCGAACGGCGCGGGCAAATCCACTCTGATCAACATCCTCGCGGGGCTCGTGACCAAAACCAGCGGTTCAGTGCGCATTTGGGGGTTCGATCAGGACGAAAACCCGCGCCAATCGCGTGCATCCATTGGCATCATGCCGCAGGAACCGAATCTTGACCCATTCTTTTCTCCGCGCGGGTCGCTGGACGTGCAAGCAGGGCTTTACGGCGTGCCAAAATCGCAACGCCGCACCGAAGAACTGCTGGAACTCACCGGCCTCACCGACAAAGCGGAAGCCTACGCACGATCGCTGTCTGGGGGGATGCGTCGCCGCCTGCTTTTGGGCAAAGCGCTGGTTCATTCGCCGCAAATCCTGGTGCTTGATGAACCCACGGCTGGCGTCGACATCGAATTGCGCAACATGCTGTGGCAACACATCCGCCGCCTAAACGACGAAGGCATGACAATCATTCTGACAACCCACTACCTCGAAGAGGCCGAACAGATGTGCGACCAGATCGCCATCATCAACCACGGTGCGGTTGTTGCCAATGACACAACAGCAAACCTGCTTGGCCAGCTCGACGCCAAAACCATCGTGATTACACCGGATACCCCCGCCGACCTGCCCGACCTTCCAGCCGAAATCGAAGGCCAGAAACGCACCAACGGCACGCTCGCGTTTACCTACAAAACATCGCAAACCCGCGCCGATCAAGTCTTGTCTTTGATCCATAACGCAGGAATCACCATCAAAGACGTGCGCACCGAAGACCCCGACCTAGAAGACGTGTTCCTGAACCTGACCCGCAGCTAACACGGCCCGCATAAAGCGCACCTTACCGCTTCTTTGGTTCTAAAATACCACGGGAGATCTGGAGGGCTGGCCCTCCAGCAGATCGGATTTGGCATCGCCAAATTCGAAACAAGCCTCAATTTGCCAACATCGGCCCAAGGTTGCGTCCCGCAAGAATGTGCAGGTGGTAATGCGGCACATCTTGTACGCCATCCTCGCGGGCGTTGGCCACGGCCCTGAAACCTGCATCGACACCCTCAAGGCGGCACACTTCGGCCACCGCTTTCATGAACCCGACCTGTTCATCGCCCGATCCATCGCGCGCAAAATGATCAAGGCTCATGTACGGCCCTTTGGGGATCACCAGGACATGCACGGGCGCCTGCGCGTTGATGTCGCGAAACGCCAGCGCATGTTCATTTTCAAACACCGTCTGGTTCGGAATCTCGCCGCGCAGGATTTTGGCGAAAATGTTCTGGTCATCATACACGAATTCCATCGAAAACCTCGTTAGTCAGCAAACAAATTGGGGGTCCGGGAAATCCCGCGTGCAACATCTTCAGACACGCTGAGAAATTCGGCGATCGGCCGCACGTTTTCGTCCGGGCTTGCCAATTCGCGCACACGCAGATGGTTGATAAAGCCCGCATCGCGAATACGGTCGCTTTCATAGGCCACATCATATCGGATCGTCGGCAAAAGCTGCTGCATTGTCTCGTCCGTGGTGAGTTCACCCGCCAATCCAGCCCGTTTGGCATGGCCGATCAAGAAGTCATCGGTGAAATCACATTCCAGTTCCAAAAGCCGCGTCGTCGATCGAGCCAAAAAGAAATCCTGCATCAGATCAAGGTTGGCGGTGTCCAGACAAATGATCATCCGGTCCGTTTCATAGTAGTCAAACAACATTCGCATTAATGCGCGACGGTGGCGTGTGCGCTTTTCCAACGTCGATTGGATGCCGCCCAAATTGGGCAGGTCGGTGTCTTCTTCGTTAAACAGATAATCTATCGCCGGAATGTTGAGATGGTGTTTGATCGACCCGACAAGCCGCTTGGCGACATGCCATTTTTTACAGACAATAATCAGCAATTCACACTCGCGTCCCAACGTTGCTTCTTTCTCCCAGAACCGCGGCGCGAATCGGCTCCCGATGCGGCCACGTCCGGTCAGGAACCCGAACAGTTTTTGCCCCTCATCCGAGATTTTGAAATCATCGCGACCGGACGCGTACAACAAACCCAACCTATCCTTTAGCTCTGCGGCCTCGGGCGAGATTTTGCGCGCGAACAGAAAATCCTGGCTCAGAAGCAAATTGTAGTGGTCATTGTAAAACGTCACCGGCATCCCATAGTCCGTGAACATCAAGAACGTCAGCGTTCGATTGCGAATCTCCGGTTCCGGCACCAGATGGCGCACCAGAGTCTGGAAAAACGTCTCATCGGGAATCCAGGTGGTGCTGAAGAACTTCATCACGTCGGGGCGGGACTTTGTCATGTCCAAGATCCACTCGATCGTGCGGCGGCGCAGGCACCACCACTGCGACCCGATCATGATTTGCAGATCCGCAGGAATTTCGCGTTCCAGCCCCAGCTTTCGCTGCATCCACCATGAATTGTAGAACAATTTTTTGTTTTTGCGCTCGTTAAAGAAGTGGCGGTAAATCAGCCGTTCTTCTCTCATGCCAGTCTTGATCCAGTCGCTCTCGAAGAAATCAAAGCTTTCGATGTAATCGCAATCATCCCCGTCTAGCAACGCCTTGGCGTGGTGCGCGGATTTGATGGCCATGCAATCGCCCGACACCATATAAAAATGCGTGGCCTGCGGGAACGCATCAACCGCAGCCTCGACCGCGTGCAACATCGCCCGCACCAAAGACCATTCACCCCACCCGCATTTTATCCGCTTTTTAGCGAATACAATGTTTGGATTGCTGCCCAAAGCGTCATAAATAAAGGCAAATGCCTCCTTCGGAGAGCTGGCATCAAAATGGATCGCGATGTAGTCACCCACCGCCGTCAGTTGTTGTGCCTGCTGCACGATGGCCTCAGGGTCTTTATGACACAGCAAGATGAAGGCGATGTCTGCCATTTTGGAAACAGTATTCCCCTATGGGCCGAATTGTGTTCGGTTATGTTTTTCTTGTGTAAACGTGAAGACGCATTGAATAAACAAGAATTATTTGCTTTTTTACGCAAAAGCTTTGCTGACGTAATCAGCAACGCGCGATAATAAGGACGAGCACATGGGTTTCCCCGGCATTTGGATGACCGAAACTGAAAGCGTGGTGTACCGCGTGGTGCCCAAATGCGCCTGTTCAACCATCGGCCAGATCATGTATTATTCCGATCACGGCAAATTTTTCGATGGCGACATCCATGACGCGCAAGGCGGCATGCACAAATGGGCGATGGAAGACAGCCAGCCGTTTATCACTGCGAACGTCAAGAACCATACCAGTTATACGTTTACCTGCGTGCGCAATCCCTACACCCGCATCCTGTCATCGTTCTTTGACAAAATTTGCGGCATCCAGCGAAACGGCAAACGCTACCGCGGCAATCTTGTACCATTGTTGATCCAAAAATACGGGATTGAGGTTGGATCGCCCGACGACCGGTTCGAATTCGACCAGATCAAATCATTCCGCCGATTCTTGTTGTTTGCGCGCGACACAATCAAATACCGCCGCCCCATGGACCCCGACATCCACTGGTCCGCCGTGTCCGGCCATATCAGCACGTTCATCATCAACGGTGGGCGCTACGACAAAATTCTTTGGACGGAACAATTCAATGACGGCATGCAGGACGTCCTCAACGGGATAAAAACACCAAATCCCATCGATCTGTCGACAATCCCCCGCTTCAACGAATCAGAAGGCCACGGCCCAAAACGTGCCCATCCGGTTGAAGACTACTTTGACGAGCTTTCGATGCACATGATGTATGAAATCTACAAGAAAGACTTCGATCTGTTCAAGTACGACTTTGAAAACCCTGGAAACAAGATGCCAACCGGCGACATTGATCTAGATGAAGTCCATGCAAAACTGGGCGTCTAAATTCGCAATTGCCTTAGCATTGGCGGCCACCCAAGCAGCCGCCACACCGCCGCAGGTCATAACGGTCAAAGACGCGCTTTTTGCGCGGACCGACGACACGTTATTTCTGCTGCGCACAGTGCAAGACAACCATGGCATGCATTCGATCCAACAAACGGACACGCTTGTGGTGTCTCGGTCCTTGATTGGTGGTGACGATCGTGGCTTTCAGATCGTGGCCCGCGTGATTGACCATGGGACCTTCACTGAACCGCGCGTCGAATTGTTACCTGTCGCCGCTCCAATAAATCCCCACGCGCTGTTTGCTGATTTCGGTGCTTGGCCAATTGCCAGCTATGCGCCCCGCACCGACACCTATACCACATTCACGCAGGACGGGCTGACGCTGGACTTCTACGGCAAGATCTACTCCCTCTCCTTAAACGACATCACGCTGCGCATGGAAAATACGCTGCAAGCCACCCGCGCAGCTGCCCCCATGCGGCGGGTTGGCACCGCCCTCTCCGGGCCTGACGAATTTGATCCGGCTTTGTTCGATTTGCTGCGCGACTGCGCCGTCACAGAGACACAACTTCTATATGATCTCGACGAAGATCCCGCGCTGGCACAGTTGACCTGTGGGGTCGACAACGACACACGGTCCGTGACCCTTTGGTTTGTCGTGCCCCGCGTCGCGCCAGAAGTCGCGCAATAACTGGTCAAACTGTTTCGGGCGACTAAGTTAGGGTGATACAACGAAGTGACATCATGAAAATTCTGATCCTCGGCAGCGGCCCCAACGTGACCCAAGCCGCAGTTTGGCCGCGCGCGCCTTTCGATCTGATCGTCGCCATCAACAACGCGTGGCGCGTGCGGACCGATTGGGACTATCTCGTGCATCCGTCCGATTTCCCACCAGATCGTCAGCCGCTTGTGCTGTCGCGTGGCCAACGGACAATCACCCACCACGACTACGTCCCTGCCCAAAATGCACTGGGTGGATTTGTCTATGGTGGCGGCACGATGACCTTCACCGCCAGCTATTGGGCTCTGCATACCCTCAAACCAACCGTCATGGCCTACTTGGGTTGCGACATGACCTATCAAGCAACGCCAAGCCATTTCTACGGCCAAGGCACCGCTGACCCGTTGCGCGCCGACGTGACATTGCGTTCACTTGAGGCGAAATCAGCGCGGCTTCAGGCGATGGCCCACCGACAAGACTGCGCTTGCGTGAACCTGTCGTCTGATCCCAGCCGCCTCATTTTTGCGCGCGGGAACCCACAAGATCTTGTGGCGCAGCCAGACCTGAACCAAGACGCAATCAACCACGCCCTGCGTCTGGAAACAGACGCAGGCTACATGGTGGCATCCGGTAAATACTGGAAAGAAGAAGGCCGGTTCGACACAGACATCATCGATGAAATTGACGCCGCATGGCTGGCGACCCTTGCGGCGTAGCGGTTAAATCAGCCCATGTTCACTGAACACCTTTGCCATGCTGATTTCAGGCCGTGGCCCGATATGCGCAATCACTTCTGCTGCGCATAACACACCCATTTGCGCCGCAATATCCAAGCTGCGCCCCGTCGACACGCCATACAGGAATCCAGCCGCGAACTGATCGCCAGCACCCGTGGCGTCCAAAGGCGTCACCGCCGTCACATCCGCCGTAAAACGCTGCGCGCCTTGCTGGACCCAAACCGCATCACCGGACCGCGTACAGGCGACGATGTCACAAACCTCAGCCGCCATGTGCAACGCCTTGTCCAGATCATCGGTTTCATACAACGTCATCCATTCGGCGGCGTTGCCGATGGCAATGTCCATGTCGTCGGCAATCAGGCGCTTAAAATCGGTCCGGTGGCGCTCGGCACAAAACGGATCTGAAATCGTAATGACAGACCGCCCGCCCGCTGCCTTCATCTTGGCCGCCGCCTCAGAAAACGCGGTTTTGCCTTCGTCTTTGTCGAACAAATACCCCTCAAGGAACAGCAGACCAGTGCCAAACACATCGGGCACATCGACAGACGAAATATCCGCCCCCGCACCAAGGTATGTGTTCATCGACCGCTCACCGTCAGGGGACACAAAAATCATCGACCGCGATGTGGGCAGTTCCACGTTTTGGGGCGGCAATGGAAACGCAGTGCCTGCCTTGCGCAGGGCATCTGCATAAAACGATCCAAGCGCGTCGTCCTTCACCTTGCCGATAAACGCCGTCTGCAATCCCAACTCACCAATGCCCGCAATCGTATTTCCAACCGATCCACCGGGTGCCTCGACACGGCGCTCCATCGACGCATACAATAACTCGGCGCGCTCACGTTCGATCAACTGCATTATGCCCTTGGTGATGCCCATCTGATCGAGAAACGTATCGCTGCCGGGGGAAATCACATCAACAATTGCGTTCCCGATACCGATGACATCATAGTTCTTGGCATTGCTCATTCTGTTTTATCCTCAAACTGGCATAGGTCACGGATGTGACAGGCCTGACATTTAGGTTTGCGCGCGACGCAGATATACCGGCCATGCAAAATCATCCAGTGGTGGGCGTGCAGTTGGAAATCCGCTGGGATATTATCCTCAATCGCGCGTTCAACGGCGTCGACATTCTTGCCCGGTGCAATGCCACTGCGATTGCCGAGCCGGAAAATATGCGTGTCCACCGCCTGCGCCGGCTGGCCCCACCACATATTGAGCACAACATTCGCCGTTTTACGCCCAACACCGGGCAGTGATTGCAAAGCCGCGCGGGAATTCGGCACGACGCCGCCATAATCATCGACCAAAAGCTGGCTCATCTTGATGACGTTCTTGGCTTTGTTGCGAAACAGCCCAATGGTTCTGATGTGATCAATCACACCCTGTTCGCCCAAATCCAGCATCTTTTGCGGCGTATCAGCGATCTTGAACAGCGCCGCCGTGGCTTTGTTCACACCTTTGTCGGTCGCCTGCGCCGACAGCGCCACCGCAACGACCAACGTATAGGCGTTGACGTGATCCAATTCCCCCAAGGGTTCCGGTTCGCCCGCCTGAAAGCGGGTAAAAATCTCTCGGATCGTGTGATAATCTAATTGCATGGCCATGCATCCCTTTTGCCGAAACCCACCCCAATGAACAAGGCGCAACAATCGGGTCGCGCCGCAGGTCGCGCACCGTTACTTTCAAGCCATGGAACAGTCAGACCGATATCATTACCACGTCATCCGCCGCGCATTGGACGCGATTGATCAATCGGAAACGCCGCTCACGCTCGATGGGCTGGCCGCAGCGATGGATATGTCGCCCGCCCACTTCCAGCGGGTTTTTAGCCGCTGGGTCGGTGTGTCACCCAAACGCTATCAGCAATACTTGCGCCTTGATCATGCCAAAACCATGCTGGCCGAAAAATTTACCACGCTGGCCACCGCCGACGCAGTCGGGCTGTCAGGGTCTGGCCGCCTGCACGATCTGTTTCTGAAATGGGAAGCCATGAGCCCGGGCGATTACGCCAAAGGCGGCGCGGGGCTGCACATCTTTTGGGGCTGGTTTGAAAGTCCCTTTGGGCCATCAATCGTTATGGGCACCGACAAAGGCATTTGCGGCCTTGGCTTTGCCGATGAAATGGGCGCGGACGCCGCGATGCAAGACCTGCTGCGCCGTTGGCCCCATGCGACGTTTGCGCAAAATCCAGCCCGTCTGAAGCCATGGGTCGACACCGCATTCGGCGTCACCCCCACCCCCGACAAAGCGCCACTTTATCTGATCGGGGCGCCGTTCCAGCTCAAGGTATGGGAGGCGTTGCTGTCAATCCCGTCAGGCCACGTCACCACCTATTCTGAGATTGCGCAGACAATCGGTGCGCCGCGTGCTGTGCGGGCGGTCGGCACCGCTGTTGGGCGCAATCCTGTCAGCTGGCTGATTCCCTGCCACCGCGCCTTGCGCAAATCTGGCGCATTGGGTGGCTACCACTGGGGCCTACCCGTCAAACGCGCCCTGCTCGCATGGGAAAGCGCGCGCGAGGACGCAGGATAAATAACCGCTTTATATACATAAATATTCCAGTCATCGGCGGAACCTTGCCAGACCCCACCACGTTATTGGATAACACGGCGCGATGATCGATATACCATGCACCAAGCGCACCACATTCGGTGCCCAATAATGGAATTTAAATGATGACCCTGTCCAAAATGTCCTTCGCTGTTGCTCTGTCAGGCGTCTTGGTGCTCTCTGCCTGTGAAACAGTGACCGATCCAAACAACCCCAACCGCAACGCCCAGACGGCCGCTATTGTGGGCGCTGGCCTCGGGGCCGCCATCGGCATCGCGCGCGGCGATGACGCTGGGGAACGCAACCGCGGCGCAATCGTGGGCGCACTTATCGGTGCGGGCGTTGGTGGAGGTCTTGGGACGCTCCTTGATCGTCAAGAAGCCGAACTGCGTCAGGAGATGGGCTCTAGCGCGCAGATCGTTAACACCGGTAGCCAGCTTATCGTGACACTGCCACAAGACATCCTGTTCGACACAGGCAGTTCCGCCCTAACGGGTGGGTTGCGCAATGATCTGAACACGCTTGCGGGTTCGATGAACCGCTTCCCCAACTCGACCGTTAACGTCATCGGCCACACAGATTGGGACGGCTCCGCGGCGTTCAACCAAGACCTGTCCGCGCGCCGTGCGCAGGCTGTGTCGGCCGTTTTGATCCAGTCCGGTGTTGCACCAAACCGCATCCGGTCCATCGGTCGCGGCGAAGATGCTCCCATCGCAACCAACCTGAACGAAGAAGGTAAACGTCAGAACCGTCGCGTCGAAATCACGATTACGCCAAACGTTTAATCTGTCTCTTTTAGACGACAAGGCCGTCCCGATTTGGGGCGGCCTTTTTTGTTCTGGCACACGGCTGCAACGGCCAGTCAAACTCATCCCTTCCCCTTGCCGGCGTTTGGTCATATCATTTGACCAATTCCTGAAGGGGGCAGTATGCCGTTCGAACCCATCCATCCTGAGAAAATATCGCAAACTGTTGTGCGCCAGATTGAACAGCTGATCCTGCGCGGCATCCTGAAACCGGGTGAACGCCTGCCATCAGAACGCGAACTGTCTGAGCGCCTTGGCGTGTCCCGCCCGTCATTGCGCGAAGCCTTGGCAGATCTGCAAGACAGCGGCCTTTTGGCAAGCCGCGCAGGGTCCGGTGTCTATGTCGGCGATGTTTTAGGCTCCGCATTTTCAGATACCCTGGTGCGGTTGTTTTCAAGCCACGACGAAGCCGTCTTTGACTACATCGACTTTCGCCGCGACATGGAAGGGTTGGCAGCACACCGCACCGCAACTTTGGGCAGTGAAACCGATTTAAGCATCATCGACACGATCTTCATGAAAATGGAAGCCGCCCACGGTAAACGAAATCCCGCAGAAGAAGCCGCGCTAGACGCAGATTTCCACCTGAGCATCATCGAGGCGAGCCATAACGTCATCATGCTGCACATGATGCGGTCGCTGTACCAACTGTTGCACGAAGGCGTGTTCTACAACCGTCAGGTCATGTTCAAACAACGCACCACGCGTGACATGCTGCTGGACCAGCACCGTGCGATCAACGACGCCTTGCAAGCGCGCGACGCCGACGGTGCACGCAGCGCCGTTGAACATCATTTGGGGTTCGTCGAAAACGCGCTGATCAACCAGAAAACGGCCGAACGTCACGAAGCTATCGCCAAGAAACGGTTCGATCACGAGATCGAACGATAACCTAAACAAGAAAGCCCGACGCATCGCTGCATCGGGCTTTTCATGTCGTTGTTTAGTCTGCCTTCCTGTCAATTAATGCAGCTTGGCACCAACCACAGCAATTGCATCATCAATCATCCTGTCAGCGTCAGCAGCCGTTGTCTGCTTGGCAATCACGTCTTGTGCAGCGGCCACAGCAACTTTCACAGCCTGATTGCGCACTTCGCGAATGGCGGATGCCTGTGCGCTTGCGATCTGATCTTGCGCAGCGGCCAAACGGCGGACGATCGACGACTTGATGTCTTCTTTCGCCTGCTCACCCGCGCGGGTCGCTTCTTCTTTGGCGTTTTCCACGATGCGGTCAGCTTGGACCTGAACATCGCGCTGTTTGCGTTCATATGACGCGAGCAAAGTCTGTGCGTCTTCGCGCAACGCCTTGGCTTCATCTATCTCGGATTTGATGTCTGCGGCACGCTTGTCCAGCAGCCCCATCAACATCGCTGGAATCTTGTACTTAATCAGCACACCGACAAAGATCACGAACGCGATCAGGACGATCAGGTCCGTGTTGTCCAGACGCCAGAAGGCGGACGAGAACGGATTCTTGCTGGCCGCCAGCGCAGGCGATGCTGCAAGGGTAATTAGGGTAGCGCCAAGAATTGAAGATGAGAATTTCATGTCGTTACCCTTTCATCCGTGCAGTGACAGCCGCAGTGACCGTCTTCGCGTCCACTTTGCCACCGAATGCGGCAATAATCTCTTTGGCGGTATCCTTGGCGACGACTTTGATCGCATCCGTGGCACCCGCCTGAATATCGGCAATCGCTTTTGCGCTTTCAGCGGTTTGCGCGGCAATTTCGGCGTCAGCCTTTTGTATCTGTACATCCAATTCAGCTTGGATGTCAGACTTGGCTTGCGCGACGATCTTGCCCGCTTCGGAACGGGCATCCGCAAGGGCCTTGTCGTAAGCGGCCTCAGCCCTGATCGCGCGCATCTTCAACTCTTCGGCAGCGCCGATGTCATTTGTAATGGTGCCCGAACGTTCGGCCAAAACCGCCCCAATCCGTGGCAACGCCACGCGGGACAAAATAAGGTAGATCACGATCAACGTGACCAAGAGCCAGAAAATCTGGTTCGGGAAGGTCGAGAAATCCAGTTGCGGCATTCCTGCCCCGCCTGCTTCTGCGCCTGTTTCGACTGGGTCAGCCATAGATCGCATCCCTCTGGATAGTCTGATTTGATGACGGCAAACTGCCCGCATCGGAGGTCTTACTTCAGGGGGAAATCGTTTGATCTCCCCCTAAGCGTAAGGATCTTGATGTCGTGTCTTAGACCGCGAACATCAGCAGCAATGCAACGAGGAACGAAAAGATTCCCAGTGCTTCTGCGAATGCGATGCCGATAAACAGCGTAGCAGTCTGACCGGCAGCAGCCGATGGGTTACGCAGTGCCCCTGCGAGGAAGTTGCCAGCCACGTGACCAACACCGATTGCGGCAGCGCCGGAACCAATTGCAGCCAAGCCAGCGCCGATGTGTGCGAGTTCGCCTTCCATAGTGTATCTCCTTACGATTGGAAGTTTAGCAATAATCAGGGCTATTCCCCGACCAAGCATTCTTAGTAATTAGTGTGACGGGTGAAGCGCGTCTTTCAGATAAACGCACGTCAGGATTGTGAAAACATAGGCCTGGATCGCGGACACCAGAACCTCAAGCGCGTAGATCGCAACAACGCCAAGGATGGCGATGGGCGCGACCAGCAGACCAACCTGTGCAAAGCCCGCGAAGACTTTAAGTACAGCGTGTCCGGCCATAAGATTGCCCGCCAAACGAATGGAATGGCTCACCGGACGGACGAAATACGAAATGACTTCGATCACGGCAAGGATCGGACGCAGCGCCAATGGCGCGCTGGAAACCCAGAACAGGCCCAAAAAGGCTGGGCCATTCTTCACGAAACCAAGGATCGTCACGGTGAAGAACACCGCAAACGCAAGGATCGCCGTGACCGCGATATGGCTGGTTGTTGTGAACGCCATTGGCAGCAAGCCAAGGAAGTTTGAAATCAGGATGAAGATGAACAGCGTGAAGATATAAGGGAAATATACGATCCCGTCTTTACCAGTCACATCTTCGACCATTGTATAGACGAACCCATACAGCGTTTCGGCAACAGACTGTGTGCGGTTCGGAACGATGGAGCGTTTGCGTGTGCCGATAACCAGCAACAAAACAATACAGACAACAGCAATCGCCATCCACATGGTTACGTTGGTGATCGTGAACCATTGGATCGGTCCTTCACCGAAGACGCGGTGAACTTCGAACTGATCAAGCGGGTGGAAAGAAAGTCCTCCGCCTTCGCTGTGTGCTTCTTCTGCCATCAGTCGCCCTCACTCTTGTCAGCCTGTTTGGCCAACTGTTCGTTTTGCATCTCAGCCGCGGATCGCATCATGGTTTTGATACCAGCCGCAAACCCAAGCAATATAAATAGCACCATAAAGATTGGTATGGTCCCGAACAAAACGTCCAACCCGTACCCAATGCCAAAACCGATCCCAAGACCGGCCACTAATTCGATCACCATTCGCCATGCCATATTGGCTTGTGAATAATGTTCCTCAGAATGGGGCTTTCGCTCCTCGCCCTTGGCCGCTGCAATCCGATCCTCGAGCGCCTTGAGGCGGTCGGGGGCGGCGCTGTGGTCGTCGGGATCGGACATTGAAAAGCCCCTTCCTTGGTTGGGGTGAATTAAGATGCGGAACGGTCAGAGTCAAGCAGGGGAATGGCGCGACTAAGGTACTGTTTTTATTGAGTTGTATAGACCAAGATGAAGAGAGAGTGGGGTGTTTGGGCATGCGAGCGTGGATATAGGATATTCAACCATTTGGTTGACGTTTGCGGGTCTGTGCGTTTGATTGCGCTATGGTTATGTCCCTTGATACGGTCTTTGCTGCCCTTGGCGACCCAACCCGCCGCGCCATCCTTGCGATGTTGCTGGAAGACGATATGGCGGTGACCGATGTGGCAGACCCCTTCACAATGTCACTGGCCGCGATTTCCAAACACCTGCACGTGCTCATGGCGGCAGGTCTGATCAGCCAAGAAAAACGCGGCCGCGTGAACTGGTGCAAACTGGAACCGGACGCGCTGCGCGAAGCGTCAATCTGGATGCAAAGCTTCGGCCAATTCGAAGCGGTCAATCTTGATGCGTTCGAACGGTTCTTGGCGGCAGAACTATCAGATCCCGCAATCGCCCTCCCAAGCGACTAAAACGCCCAGCTTTCGGATTCTTTCTTCAGAAACGCAAGGAACGTCTGCACCTTCGTGGTGCGGTGCAAATCGACGTGGGTGACAAGCCACAGCGGGGCTGACCAGTCGTCTTGACTCGGGATGACATCAATCAGATCGGGATACTGTTGCATCTCCCATGTGGTGACGAACCCGATCCCTGCCCCCACCAGAACCGCATCGAACATGGCAATGTAGTCGGTCGTGCGAAACACGATGCGGCTCTCTGGCACCTGTCTAGTCAGCCAACGATTGAACGGAGCGAGGTTTTCTTTGTTGTCATGGCCGATAAACCAGTGATTGGGCAAATCATCGATCCCGTCAGGTGTTCCATGATCAGCGACATAGCTTGGCGCAGCCGCGAGATGCATTTTTTGGCGCATAAACGGCTGCACAACATTGTCAGGCTGATTGGGGACTTCCCCGGCACGGATCGCCACATGCGCCTCACCATACTCCAGCCGAAACAGCCGCTCATCTGTCAGAAAACGCACCGTAATATCTGGATTTTCACGTCGAAAATTTGCCAGAATTGGCGTCAACATTGGTGACAGCACCACCAATGATGTCACCACCAGATCGCCTGACACACCGTCTCCGTGGCCGCGAATACGCCCAGCCAGTTGGGTGAATTGATCTTCAGTCGCCGCAGCCACCTGCATTAAATCCTGTCCAGCTTCTGTGGCGGTGTAGCCGCGCGCGTGGCGCTGAAACAATTTCACACCCAGCCGCTTTTCCAACCCATCAATGTGTCGAATGACAGTGGCATGGTGCACGCCCAGCACATCGGCAGCACCGCTGACGGTGCCAATACGCGCGACCTGAAACGCGGTGCGGATTTCATCCCAGTTGTCCATCGGCTGTCCTTTTGGCGTTTGTGTGCGTGGATGCACACCAAGTGTTCAAAGCAACCTATAGCGTTCGTAGGCGCAAAGACAATATAGAGTGCATCACACAAACACGAGGTTATCAAATGATACATATCCTACACATCGACGCATCCGCCCACCTTGACACATCAACGTCGCGCCAAGCTTCTGCAAAAATCGTAGCTGATTTGGGCGGGCCAGACTCAGTCAGCTCTGTGACACGCCGCGATCTAACCAGTGAACCGCTGCCGCAGGTGGACGCTGCTTGGGCCGACGCCCGCCTGACAGACCCCGCGACGCGCAGCATTGACGACGCCAAGCGATTGGAACTGTCCGATACGCTGATCGCTGAACTTCAGGCCGCAGACACCATCGTCATCGGCACTCCTGTCTATAACTTCAACGCGCCTGCGTCATTGAAGGCATGGATGGACCTTGTTGCACGCCCCGGCGTGACATTCACCTATACCGACACAGGCCCCAAAGGTCTGCTGACTGGCAAAAAGGCCATTATCACCGTGGCATCCGGTGGCACCACGATTGGGTCAGCCGCAGACTTCCTGACACCACATTTGAAATTCTTCCTTGGCTTTATCGGCATCACAGATATCGAATTCATAAAAGCCAAAGACATCACACACGCAATCGCAGCATAAGGACGATCCACCATGACCCCAACTATTCGCAAATACGGCCTCTTGGCCATCACCGCCCTTGTGACCGTCGCCTTTGGCGCGGCGGGCCTGTCGAAACTCGCCGGAGTTGAGATGATGGTCGCGACCTTTGACGCCATCGGCTGGGGCCAGTGGTTCCGCTATGTCACGGGGATCATCGAAGTCGGGTCCGCCGTCCTGATTTGGGTGCCCGGCAAGCAATGGATCGGTGCGGGGCTGCTGGTCTGCACGATGATCTGCGCCGTCCTGTTTCATCTGCTGGTGCTTGGCCCATCGTTTATACCCGCGCTTGTGCTGGGCATCTTGGCGGCCATCATTCTGATCGCGCACAAACCTGTTTGAACGCCCCGTCACGCGGCGGGAAACCGAACACCCGCCGCTTGACTCGCACCCCGCCCCCGCCTAAACGCACCTCAACTCCGGAGAGCATTGCCCCTCCGGTCCTCGATAGACTGAGGATCGCCCCCCGTCAGCGCGTTGCGCCCACGGGGGCTCTACTGCTTTGAACCGTTCGTTCTTATATAACGAACACCGATGAAACGACGCAAAGGATGCGCCCATGTTCGAGTCACTATCAGATCGCCTGTCGGGTGTATTCGATCGCCTCACCAAACAGGGTGCGCTGTCTGCGGACGACGTAAAGACCGCCCTGCGCGAAGTGCGGATTGCCCTGCTCGAAGCAGACGTGTCCCTGTCCGTCGCGCGTGATTTCATCAACGCAGTGCAGGAAAAGGCATCCGGCCAGTCTGTCACCAAATCAGTCACCCCCGGCCAGCAAGTCGTCAAAATCGTCCACGACGAATTGGTGCATGTTCTGCAAGGCGACGGCGACCCCGGTGCGCTAAAAATCGACAACCCGCCTGCCCCGATCCTGATGGTCGGCCTGCAGGGTTCCGGTAAAACCACGACCACCGCAAAGCTGGCGAAACGTCTAAAAGAACGTGACGGCAAAAAGGTTCTCATGGCGTCGCTCGACGTGAACCGCCCTGCCGCAATGGAACAGTTGCAAATTCTTGGCGCGCAGATCGGCGTCGACACGTTGCCGATTGTCAAAGGCGAAGACCCGGTCAAGATCGCCAAGCGCGCCAAAACAGCGGCCGCGATGGGCGGATATGATGTCTACATCCTCGACACTGCGGGCCGCTTGCACATCGACGCCGAACTCATCGCGCAGGCTGCTGCCGTGCGTGACGTCGCGCAGCCCCGCGAAACGCTGCTGGTGGTTGACGGTCTAACAGGCCAAGACGCCGTCAACGTCGCAACAGAATTCGACGACAAAATCGGCGTCACCGGTGTGGTCCTGACCCGGATGGACGGCGACGGTCGCGGTGGCGCTGCCCTGTCGATGCGCGCTGTCACCGGCAAACCCATCCGTTTTGTCGGTCTCGGCGAAAAGATGGACGCGATCGAAGAATTCCACGCCGAACGCGTCGCGGGCCGGATTCTTGGCATGGGCGACATCGTTTCGCTGGTCGAAAAAGCCCAACAAACGATTGAAGCTGACCAAGCCGAACGCATGATGAAACGGCTCCAAAAGGGCCGCTTCAACATGAACGATATGCGCATGCAGCTTGACCAGATGATGAAAATGGGTGGCATGGAAGGCATGATGGGCATGATGCCCGGCATGAAAAAAGCCGCCAAACAAATCGAAGACTCCGGCATGGACGACAGTGTTCTGAAACGCCAGATCGCCCTGATCAATTCGATGACCAAAAAAGAACGCGCCAACCCGCAGCTTTTGCAGGCCAGCCGCAAGAAGCGCATCGCCGCCGGTTCCGGCCTCGAAGTGCGCGAACTGAACCAACTGATCAAGATGCATCGCCAAATGGCGGACATGATGAAAAAGATGGGCAAAGGCGGCATGCTGAAACAGGCCATGAAGGGCATGTTTGGCAAAGGCGGCGCGCCTGATATGAACGACCCAGCAGCGATGGAAGCGGCCGCAAAACAGCTCGGCTCAATGCCAGGCGGCGGCGCGAACCTGTTCGGGGCTGGCGCAAATCCATTTGGTGGCGGCGGCGCAGCCCTGCCCCCCGGCCTCTCTGGCTTTGGTAAAAAGAAATGACACCCGCCGTAACCCTCCAGACAGATCGGCTCACGTTGCGCGGCCCCGTCGCGTCGGACTTTGAAGCGATTGCAGCATTCTATGATGATGCGATCCGATCCAAAGGGTTCGGCGGACCGCTTCCACGCGATCAGGCGTGGCGTTGGTTTGCTAGCATGATCGGCCACTGGCATCTTCACGGCTATGGCTTCTGGACAGTCACCTTCAAAAACACCAACGCGCCCTTGGGTGTGGTTGGCTTGTGGAATCCCGAAGGCTGGCCAGAACCCGAACTCAGCTGGGTTATGTTTGATGGGTCCGAAGGCCAAGGCATCGCATTTGAGGCCGCAACCGCTGCGCGCAATTACGCCTATAGCGTCATGGGTTTTGAAACTTTGACCAGCAACATCATTCCCGGCAATGACCGTTCAATCGCTTTGGCCGAACGCCTTGGTGCTGTCTATGAAACAACCTATGACAACATCAATATGGGCATAGACATGCTCTATCGGCATCCTTCGCCGGCGGCGGTGTCGGTATGATCCGCAGACATACAAGTTGTGCACAGGTGGTGTACACTGTGTGCCACCCATTTTGGGGGCAAAAATGACCAATTCACTGCGCGCCGCTGACCTGCTTAAAGACCACCGCGAAAGCATTGATCGCCTTGATGCGATCCTGATTTATTCGTTGGGTGAGCGGTTCAAACAGACACAGGCTGTGGGGAAACTCAAAGCCGAACACGACCTTCCCCCGTCAGATCCCGCGCGCGAAACCGCGCAGATCGCTCGGCTAGAAGATTTGGCAAAGCAGGCCGATCTGGACCCTGCCTTCGCCAAGAAGTTTCTCAACTTCATCATCGCTGAAGTCATTCAGCACCATCAATCGCATCAAGATAAAACTTAAGGAAATCAATATCATGGCTATGAAAATTCGCCTCGCACGTGGTGGCTCCAAGAAGCGCCCGTTCTATCGTATCGTTGCTGCAGACTCGCGCATGCCACGCGATGGCCGCTACGTTGAAAAGCTCGGCACATACAACCCGTTGCTGGCCAAAGACGACGAAACACGCGTCACAATGGACATGGAACGTGTGAACTACTGGCTGAGCAAAGGCGCACAGCCAACGGATCGTATTTCGCGTTTCCTCGAAGCGGCTGGCATCATCGAAAAGAAAGAGCGCACCAACCTCAAAAAGGGTGAGCCAGGCAAGAAAGCCACCGATCGCGTTGAACAGAAAGCTGCCAAAGTCGTCGCCGCAGCAGAAGCCGCCACCGCCGCCGAAGAAGCCGCAAAAGAGGCGGCAGCAGCCGCTAAAATCGCAGCAGCAGAAGCCGCAGCAGCACCTGCCGTGGTAGAAGCGCCTGCAGAAGATGCAGCAGCAGAAGTAGAAGAAAAAACTGAATAATCAGCCCCTTGGGTGGGGCGGCATCCGTCGCCCCACCTTTCGCCCACCCCTTCCACACCGACGCAGGAATGCCCATGTCAGATGACCGTATTGTTGTTGGAACGATCGCCGGATCCTTTGGGGTCAACGGTGATGTCCGCCTTAAATCTTTCTGTGCCGACCCCGAGGCACTGGCGAATTACACCCCGCTGACCCGCGCCGACGGAAGCCAGATCATGACCATCGTGATAAAAGGCCAAACCAAAGGCTCGCTTATCGCGCGGGTCGACGGGATCACCACCAAAGAAGAGGCCGACGGCCTGCGCGGCATGGACCTTTATGCCCAGCGCGACCAATTGCCGTCGCTTCCTGATGACGAATTTTACCACACCGACCTTGTGGGTTTGATGACGTACGACACCGGCGGGGCCAAGCTGGGTCGCGTCAAAGCAGTGCAAACCAATGGCGCGGATGACCTGCTGGAAATCATCAGCCCGTCTGACAAAGACACCGTGTTGGTGCCGTTCACCAAGGCCAACGTGCCGACCGTGGATCTCGCGTCTGGTCGCATCGTTGTGGATCCGCCGCGCGGATTGTTTGCGGATGAGGCCGACACGCAAGACACATCAGCGGCTGATTGATGCCACGTCGCCGCGTGATCGTGCACGCTGGCTTTCACAAAACCGGCACGACCTCTGCCCAGCGATTTCTGCGCGCCAATGGCAAAAACATCTGGCCGCGGTGTTCGTTGGTTTTGCCCGGCAGGTTGCGCAAGGGTGCGGCGCGCATGGCGGTGCGATATTCGCGGTACGGCAAACCCGCGCTGCTTGATGCATTCGCCGATGACCTGCACGCAACGCTGTCCAAGATTGACCAGACTAGCAGTCGCAAAGTCCTGATTTCGGACGAAAATATTGCTGGGCGGATGCCCGGACGCGACGGTCAAATGTGCTACAGCGCGACCCCCACGCTGATGGCGCGGGCTGAGGATGTGATCTGCGATGTTTTTGGAACAGAGACTGATGTCGTGTTCTATTTCACCACCCGTGATCCACAATCTTGGATCAAATCGACCTACAAACACAACCTGCGCACGTCCCGCCTGACGATGGACGAGGCCGCATATATGGCCACCTACGCGCCCGCCGCCGATCTTGATGGCGTCACCAAGGCCGTGGCCGCCGCCGTCACTGGCTCCGTTTGCAGCATCGACCTCGCTGATCTAAATGGGCCCGAAGGCCCCGCGCAACCCCTGATGGACCTGATCGAATTGCCCGAACACCGCCGCCGCAAACTCGTCCCCCATCCTGTGGAAAACGCAGGGCCAGACGATAGATTTCTGGCTGATCTTCTTGCGCTCAACCGATCAAACCTATCCGACAAAGCCCTGATAACGGCAAAGGCAGACTTGCTTGGAAAGGCAGATGAAGATGACGGATGACCCCAACAATTCCCCGCGCAAGCAACCCAGCCGATCCATCGGCCGCAAGTCTGTGCAGGTCAGTTCACAACCGCAAGAATTGATCACTGACAAGATCGTATTGGCACAGGCTTGGACGGTGCAGGTGATCACCCTGTTTCCCGATGCGTTTCCGGGATTACTCGGCGAAAGCCTAACGGGGAAGGCGCTGAAAGACGGTATCTGGCAGCTCCAAACCACCGACCTGCGCCGTTTTGGCGAAGGCAAACACCGCAACGTCGATGACACCCCAGCGGGCGGTGGTGCGGGCATGGTTTTACGGGCGGATGTGTTGGGCAATGCGATTGCCGACACGCGGCGCAAGGCGCGCGGGAGAATGCCGCTGATTTACCTCTCCCCGCGCGGGATACCGTTCACGCAGGCCATGGCGCAACAATTCGCGGCACAGGACGGTGTGACGCTGTTATGCGGGCGGTTTGAAGGCGTGGATGAACGCGTGCTGGAACATTTTGAGATCATGGAAGTATCCATGGGGGACTACGTTCTGACGGGCGGCGAACTCCCCGCGATGACGCTGATCGACGCCTGCGTGCGCCTACTGCCCGGTGTGCTGGGCAATGCAGACAGCGCGGTAGAAGAAAGCCATTCCAACGGGCTGCTGGAACATCCGCAGTACACCCGGCCCGCTGAGTGGGAAGGGCGGGCAATACCGCCTGTGCTGACGTCAGGCGATCATAAGAAGGTCGCGCAATGGCGCAAAGATATGAGCGAGAAGATCACGGCTGAAAGGCGGCCGGATTTATGGGCGAAACGAAAAGACTCCTAAAGGAAAAATTATGGAATTTGCGCTCATTATCGCAGCGGCATTTGGTGCAGGCGTCCTCAACACGATCGCGGGGGGCGGCACGTTTTTGACCTTTCCTGCACTGGTGTTCATCGGCGTGCCGCCCATTATCGCCAACGCCACAAGCGCAATCGCCGTGTTCCCCGGTTACTTAGGCGGCGCACTTGGCTTTCGTGACGAATTGGGCCGGGTGGATCGGGCGTTGTTGTTGCGTCTGTGCGGTGTCACGTTAATCGGTGGGCTGATTGGCAGCTTGTTGCTGCTGGTTTCGTCAAACGAGGCGTTTTCGATGGTTGTGCCGTTCTTGTTACTGGCCGCGACACTGGCATTTTTATTTGGCGATAAAATCCGCGCATGGGCCACCGCAAAAAGCCATGCAGTCACGCCGAACGGCACGCTGGGGTTGCTGTTGGTCAGCATCTACGGCGGCTATTTCAACGGAGGCCTTGGCATTGTGTTGCTAGCGCTGTTTGCCCTGTGGGGCATGTCCAACATCCACGAAATGAACGGGCTGAAAATTGGGTTGTCCTTCGTGCTGTCGACCATTTCTGTCGCCGTGTTCGCCATCGGCGGGTTGGTGGCATGGCAATACGCACTGGGCATGATGGTCGCCTCGACGCTGGGTGGCTATGCGGGCGCACCGTTGGCGCGGGCCCTGCCAAAATCTGTGGTGCGCGCTGTTATCGCCATCGTCGGCTTCGGGATGAGCGGCGTATTTTTTTGGCGGCTATTGGGTTAAACACAAACACCCCGATCACCATCCAATCCCCCTTGCCCAAAACACCCGTCCCGCCTATATGCTGCTAGTCCGCAACCCATATGAGTCGCGTGACCTGTTTGGTATGGCTCCGACTTCTTCACCGGAAACCCGCCGAACTGCAAAGCACGGCCGTTAAACCTCCGGTGGGCAATACACGATCTCAGTGTGGTGACCCGATGAAGACCGAAGCTCTGGCAGCCCTCACATCCGCGGGAAAACCGCGTGACTATTAAGGAGACGATCATGAACCTGATCGCACAAATCGAGGCGGAACAAATCGCCGAACTTGGGAAAACCATCCCAGACTTCAAAGCCGGTGACACCATCCGCGTCGGCTTTCGCGTGACCGAGGGTACCCGTACCCGTGTGCAGAACTACGAAGGCGTCTGCATCGCACGCAAAAACGGTAAGGGCATCGCTGGCTCGTTCACCGTTCGTAAAATATCATTCGGTGAAGGCGTGGAACGTGTGTTCCCGCTGTATTCCACCAACATCGACGAAATCACTGTTGTGCGTCGTGGCCGCGTTCGTCGCGCCAAGCTGTACTACCTACGTGAGCGTCGTGGTAAGTCCGCACGTATCGTCGAAAAGACAAACTACCGTGCGCCTTCCAGCGCCACAAAAGCGTAAGGATCGGTCAGATGAGAAAAGACATTCACCCCGAATACCACACTATCGAAGTCAAAATGACCGATGGCACGGCATACGAAATGAAATCCACCTGGGGCAAAGAAGGCGACAGCATGCAGCTGGATATCGACCCATCCGTGCACCCTGCATGGACTGGCGGTAATTCACGTCTGATGGACACCGGTGGCCGCGTTTCTAAGTTCAAGAAAAAGTACGAAGGTCTGGGCTTCTAAGCACCCCGCCTTTGAAACGAATGAAACGCCGCTCCTGTTTGGGGGCGGCGTTTTTTGTTTGGCCTTCCAATATCGGCAGCCCATGTTAGCCGTAAGGCGTTCATCGAAAGGATAGCACTATGGCATTCGCTGGTTTTATGGATCAATTTCCCGCGCTGGACTTTCCGATCCCGCAAAGCGTCGTAACCACCCGCGCCATCGCATCGGATGCGGGTTTGGTTGTGTTCTTCACATTTCACGAAGACTTTGAACTTCCAGCCCACGTGCACAAAGGCCAATGGGGATCAGTGATTTCTGGTCAAATTGAACTGACCATTGACGGCAAGACGGCAACCTACGGGCCAGGCGACGACTATGACATCCCGTCGGGCACGTCACACAGCGTAAAAGTAACAGCTGGCACGCGCGCCGTTGACGTCTTCGAAGAAAGCGACCGTTACGGCCTAAAGGCCTGAAGTTACGGCAGGCCTTTAAGATGTGCGGACCTGTCCGTTTTGCTTCGCGGCATTAAGCCGTCCCGACAACCGTCACCAAGCCGTAGAAAATCACCGCCGACAGCAACGCGGCGGCTGGCACCGTAATGATCCACGCCGCGATGATCGTCATGAAATGCGAACGGCGCACCAATTTACGACGACGGCGTTCTTCGGCTGAATAAGCGGCGCGATCGGGCATTGCGGCGCGGGCGTTGCGCAATCGGCGTTCCGCGTCCCATTCACGGTAAAAACCAACGCCAAACACACCGCCCACGGCGATGTGCGTGGAACTGACGGGCAGACCCAACCACGACGCCACAATCACCGTGATCGCCGCTGACAGGGCCACACAATAGGCGCGCATCGGGTTCAATTTGGTGATCTGGCTACCAACCATGCGGATCAGCTTTGGCCCAAACAAGAACAAGCCAAACGAAATACCGAACGCGCCGATGACCATGACCCAGAACGGGATGCTGAAATCGTGGGTGAAATCACCCGATTGCGACACCTGCACGATCGCGGCCAGTGGACCAACCGCGTTGGCCACGTCGTTGGCGCCATGTGCAAAGCTCAGTAGTGCCGCCGAAACAACTAACGGGATGCCAAACAGAACCTTGAGGGATTTGTTACGGTTCTCAAGACCCTCGGACTGCTTTTTGATCACCGGAATCATGACCAGCCAAACAACAACTGCGATTGCCAGGCCGATCAAAAGCGCCGTTGGCATGTCGATTTTGATGATTTTCTTCAAGCCCTTCAGCGCCAGATACGCGCCAAACGCGCCCGCCATGATGCCGACCAAAACAGGCACCCAACGACGGGCCGCCGCGATTTTGTCGTCCCTGTAGATGATCCGTGATTTTATCACGAACAAAAAGAACGCCGCAACAGCACCGCCCAGCACAGGTGAAATCACCCAAGACGCAGCAATCGCGCCCATCGTGTCCCAGCTCACGGCAGCGAAACCTGCGGCCGCAATGCCCGCACCCATCACACCACCAACAACCGAATGGGTCGTGGACACAGGCGCGCCGACATATGTCGCGAGGTTGACCCACAACGCCGCCGACAGCAGCGCCGCCATCATCGCCCAGATAAACGTCGCCGGATCACCCATGCTTTCGGGCGCGATGATGCCCTTGGCGATCGTCGACACAACGTCACCACCCGCCAGCAACGCACCTGCACTTTCGAACACCACCGCAATCGCGATGGCCCCGCCCATGGTCAATGCGTTCGCCCCAACGGCAGGGCCCATGTTGTTGGCCACGTCATTGGCCCCGATATTCAGCGCCATATATGCGCCAAGACAAGTCGCAACGATCACGATCATCGCATTGTTGGTTTGCCCGAAAAACAGCGCGGCACCCAAACCCGCCAACAGAATAAACACCAACGAAATGCCCGGTCCAACGATTGGACGCGCCACATATTGTGTCGCCATTTCAAGTCGGGAAAAACGCGCCAGATCGCGATCTAGCGTGTCTAAGTGTCGCAGATCGCCGCTGCTATTGTTGTCGGTCATCGTGCCCCCTAGGTGTGGCGGCACGTTTGTCAGTAACACCGCGTCAAATCAATGCTTATGACGCGCCACTCTTATGATGCGCCACTCTTATGATGCGCCACTCTTATGATGCGTCGGGGGCCATCACGTTCAGGATCGACTTCAATTCGGGTTCATCCACCAGATTTGCGGCCTCTGTCGGGGTGACCCAGCGCAACTCACGCTGCCCCGCTTCCGGAAATTCTGTTTCTAGGCCTTTAACGCTGACGGCATAAACCAGCGCTTCAACCGGAATCGGCAGTCCACTGCCCATGGTCTTATCGTAGGCGTAACTGCCAATCGGGTCGGTCGACGCGGTGGCGTCTTTCACGCCCGCTTCTTCCCACGCTTCTTGCAAAGCGGCCTGCCAAGACGCGAGGCCACGAATGGGCCAACCTTTCGGCAAAATCCAGCGCCCCGTACCACGACTTGTGATCAACAAAACCCGCTTTTCATCGCCCACGCCACGGGTGCACAGCGCCGCAACTTGTAGCTTTTTTGGACGACGAAACATCGGCGCGACAAAGTCACGCAAGACGCTGTTTAATGAGGGCTTCATTTTAGAGCTGCCAATTTTCTTTTTATCTTTGGACACTTACATAAGCGTAAGTGCCCAAAAATGCAACTTATGAGAGTTTTTCATTTTAGGGACATCGCCTCGCGTCGCATCAAATCAAAGATTTGAACGCAAACGCGACGCTTGATATCTCAGCTCAAACGCAAAACTCTGTGTCCTTAATTTAGGCCGAGGCGTTGTTCGGTTTACGGCGGCGATTGCCACCGCCACCGGGTTTGCCAGCACCAGGACGACCACCGCCAGGCTTGCCAGCCGGACGTCCACCGCCGCCGCCACCACCACCGAAACGACGGCCACCACCGCCACCGCCACCGCGCTTGGGCTTGGCTTCTTCTTCAGACTTCTCCCACGGGCGACCACCCGCAACGGGAATGTCAGCCTTCATCGCCTTTTGGATATCGCGCAATTCACCCATTTCATCAGGCGCACAGAACGCAATTGCCATGCCGTCCGCACCCGCACGGGCCGTGCGGCCAATACGGTGGACATAGTTTTCGGCCACGTTGGGCAAGTCATAGTTATAGATATGCTTCACCTCAGGAATATCCAAACCACGGGCAGCAACATCAGTCGCCACAAGGATTTTCACTTTGCCTGCTTTGAAATCGGTGATCGCGCGATCGCGCTGGCCCTGAGATTTATTGCCGTGGATAGACGCGGACAAAAAGCCCTTGCTCGCCAGCAGCTTGTGCAACTTTTCAGATCCGTGCTTGGTGCGACCAAAGACAATCGCGCGTTCATCGCGGTGCTTGTCGATTAATTCGAGCAACAGATCGGTCTTTGCAGCCTTGGCGACGAAGTGAACCGATTGTTCAATCCGCTCAACAGGTTTGCCCGGTGCATCGACTTGCACGCGCATCGGGTTTTTAAGGAACGCACCCGCAAGTTCGGCCATCAATTTCGGCATTGTCGCCGAAAACAGCATCGTCTGACGTTCAGGGGCCAGCAGCGGCGCGATCTGGCGCAGCGCGTGGATGAAACCCATGTCGAGCATTTGGTCCGCTTCGTCGAGAACCAAGAACTTTGTGTCGCCAAGGCGCACAGCGCGGCGTTCCAACAGATCGATCAAACGACCGGGGGTCGCGACCAACAGGTCAACGCCACGTTCAAGTTTACGGATTTGACCCGTAATACCAGCACCACCAACGACCAGCATGGTCTTCAGGTGGGTGCCTTGCGTATACGCCGCGAGGTTTTCTTGAATTTGTTTCGCAAGCTCACGCGTTGGCGCAAGGATCAAAGCACGGGCTGTTTTGCCCTCGGGCTTGCCCTGCTCCTTAAGCAGCATGTCAATCATCGGCAGGCCGAACGCCGCCGTCTTACCACTGCCGGTCTTGGCAAGGCCCATGACGTCGCGGCCATTCATTGCATGTGGGATTGCCTGCGCTTGGATTGGCGTAGGATCAATGATCCCTTGGCTTTTCAGTTCAGCAATCAGTCGGGGCGCGAGGCCCAGCATATCGAAATCCATGAGTTTTCCTTGGATCGGGGCGGACACACCTGCGCCCGCATAAAATTAGCGCCACGGGCCCGAACGGCTGCGGCATCGCAAAAGGGTAACGCCAAAAGCTCGCGGTGGGCCGAATGCCCATGCCAAGATAAACTAGGCCCGCCAATTGGCGCGGCACCCCTGCGTGATGGAAGGAACCTATCGGTCATACTTGTGCGTATTGACCACAGTCGATGCACCTTTGCGCAAATCTGCGCCTGCTCACGCGGCAGCCAGCATCCAACCTGTGGGGCAGATGGGCCTTTGCGCATCACAAGTCAATCCCTGTTTGCCTTGCGCATTGCCTTGAACTCGGTGCGACGTATAGTTACGGCATCGTTTAACTACGAGGCTGGACAACGATCCGGCACAACATGGGGGCCGGGGCAGTGGCACATATTATCGTCGTCGGAAACGAAAAGGGCGGGGCGGGCAAGTCCACCGTGTCAATGCATGTCGCGACAGCGCTGTCGCGGATGGGGCATAAGGTTGACACGCTTGATCTGGACCTGCGCCAGAGAACCCTTGGCCGCTACATCGAAAACCGCGCCAAGTTTCTGGCTGAACAGGGGCTGACCCTGCCGACGCCCACGTATCACAACCTGCCCGAAGTCGATCCAGCGACACTGAAAGAAGGCGAAAATATTTTTGATCATCGCCTGTCTGTTGCCGTGGCGGGGCTTGAACCAGACAGTGATTTCATCCTCATCGATTGTCCGGGCAGCCACACGCGCCTGTCACAGGTCGCCCATTCGCTGGCGGACACGCTGATCACACCGCTGAATGACAGTTTCATCGACTTTGACCTGCTGGCGCATATCGACAGTGACGGCGAAACAATCACCCGACCCGCCGTCTATTCGCAGATGGTCTGGAACGCACGGCAGTTGCGTGCACAAGCGGGGTTTGAACCCATCGACTGGGTCGTCGTGCGCAATCGCATGGGCGCGCAAAACATGGTCAACAAACAAAAGATGGAAGCGGCGATTGCAAAACTGTCCAAACGCATCGGGTTCCGCACAATCCCCGGCTTTAACGAACGGGTGATCTTTCGCGAATTGTTCCCGCGCGGTCTGACGCTGCTGGACTTGCGCGATATCGGCGTTAAGGGGCTCAACATTTCCAACGTCGCCGCGCGGCAAGAATTGCGCGAATTGATCAAGTCGCTGAACCTGCCTGGCGTGAATGTGGATTTTTAATTGATCCCCATTCTGTCGAACCGCACCGTCGTGCGTGCGCTAAGCATGCGGCGCACGAAAAAGAACCAGCGCAGCATAAAGAAGCGGCCAAACACATCACATCACCCCCGACCATAGCCAGCACCATCTGCGGGTCCTTATGGCCCGTCAGAACGAACCCACTGCGTGGTTTCCAAATCGGCATCGCGCGGGCGGCAGACAATCACCGCGTTCTCAGGCATGATCAGACCTTCATCAACAAAGGATTCTTCAGTCAGTTCAACCCACTGGACCAACCTGCACGAACCGATACTGCGGCTTAAACCACGCCATTCTGACACTCCTCATCCAGCGATTACAGGTATTTCGCGCCTGATCTTTAGCGAAATTCGGGCGGGCATTGGTCCATTTCTAGGGCACGTGGCCTTAACCACGCCGCAACCTGTCGGTCATCTGGCAATCCAGCCCCGTATTAATTGCGTCACGATCGCGCAATGTGGTCCGTAATCTTCGCCGCAGTTGCATCTATTCTGGCACTAAGGCGACGAACTGACTGGCCCTATCTGCGTCAAAGTTAAACCGTGATAGTATGACGACGCGCCCTTGCGGCGTCCCTGATTCCATGCGGAGTTTTGATTATGGATACACTGACAGCAAACGACCTGAGCCATGTAGTTGACGCCGACCGCGCCCACGTCTGGCACCACCTTGTACAACACAAACAGTTTGAAACCGGTGAGCCCCGCATCATTGTCGAAGGCAAAGGCATGCGCGTTTGGGACCAGCATGGCAAAGAACATATTGATGCCGTTGCAGGCGGCGTCTGGACCGTCAATGTTGGCTATGGCCGCGAAAGCATTGCCAACGCAGTGCGCGATCAAATCCTGAAGATGAACTTCTTTGGTGGCACAGTCGGGTCAATCCCCGGTGCGCTTTTTGCAGAAAAGTTGATCAGCAAAATGCCGGGTATGACGCGGGTTTATTACGCAAACTCTGGCTCTGAAGCCAATGAGAAGGGTTTCAAGATCGTCCGCCAGATCGCCCATAAACGCTACGGCGGCAAAAAGCATAAGATCCTGTATCGCGAACGCGACTACCACGGATCGACCCTCGCGACGATGTCGGCGGGTGGTCAGGACGAACGCAATGCACAATATGGCCCCTTCGCACCCGGTTTTGTGCGCGTTCCCCATTGCATGGAATACCGCAAGCACGAACAAGACGGCGCGCCTGACGAAGGGTACGGCGTTTGGGCTGCCAACCAAATCGAAGACGTGATCCTGCGCGAGGGTGCGGACACAGTTGGTGCGTTATGCCTTGAACCTGTCACCGCCGGTGGTGGCGTCATCACGCCCCCCGAAGGATACTGGGACCGCGTTCAGGAAATCTGCAAAAAGTACGACATCCTGCTGCACATCGACGAAGTCGTCTGCGGCGTCGGTCGCACGGGCGTTTGGTTCGGCTACCAAAACTACGGCATCAAGCCTGACATCGTGACAATGGCCAAAGGCGTGGCATCCGGTTACGCGGCGATTTCGTGCTGCGTCACAACCGAAGCCGTGTTCGATCTGTTCAAGGACGACTCGTCTGACCCAATGAACTACTTCCGCGATATTTCGACCTTTGGCGGCTGCACAGCAGGTCCGGCAGCGGCACTTGAAAACATGCGCATTATTGAAGACGAAGACCTGATGGCAAATACCCTTGTCATGGGGGACCGCATGGTCGCCAACTTGCAAGCTTTGGCGGAAAAGTATCCCGTCATTGGGGATGTGCGCGGCAAAGGTCTATTTGTTGGGGCTGAACTGGTGACAGATCGCGACACCAAAGACCCGATGGACGAAAAGCGCGTCGGCGCGGTTGTTGCAGATTGTATGCAGCAGGGCGTTATCATTGGGGCCACCAACCGGTCCATACCGAGCAAGAACAACACACTGTGTTTCTCACCTGCTTTGATCGCCACAGCAGATGATATCGATGAGATTACGGATGCCGTCGATGCTGCTTTGGGCCGCGTGTTCGGCTAGAACGACCGCAAAGAGCGAACAAGGGTCGGGATCAGGGATGGACCTGACCCTTTGTTTCGCGCCAAGATGAAGCCATTCATTTCAAGGTCAAAGGCTTTTAGCATGCTCCGTTCACTCCTCATTATCCTCACATTCGCCATTGCCCTACCCGCTTATGCGCAAGAAACCTGCGACTATGCAGGCGACAACGAATGCGATGAGGAACGATACGGCGGCCAAGGCTACTGTGACGCGGGAACCGATACCAGCGACTGCCGTCAACTCGCGTCAGGGATAGATGACGACAGCTGCGAATGGGCGAACGACGGTGCCTGCGATGAAATGCGTTATGGTGGCGAAGGACAATGCGTTGACGGGTCCGATGCCACCGATTGTGATATGTTCGGGACCTCACCAGAAGCCCTCGAACGCCTCCTCGCGCTCGTGCCTGCCAATCTGCGCGGCCAATTGGGTGATGATACCTGCCAGTATTCAGGTGACGGCGAATGTGACGATGTCGCCTTTGGTGGCACAGTCTTTTGCGACGCCGGCACTGACGCCACCGATTGCCGTGCCATGGCACTGGGCGGCGAAGACAGCTGTCGTTGGGCGAACGACAACGAATGTGACGAGCCGGGCATCGGCACCGAAAACTGCACGTCTGGCACAGATTTAACCGACTGTGCGGCCGTGGCCTATCTGCGCAACCGCACCGATGCCTGCAACACCGCCTTTGACGGTATTTGCAACGAAACATCGGATGGCAATGGCACTTGTGAGCCGTTTTCGGACACCGCTGACTGCTTGGGCCGGTCACGCCCCGCTGGTCTGGAAAACCATTTCTTTGGCCGCGACGACCGCTTCTTGGTCGATGTGACACAGGCGCCGTGGCGCTCTATCGGGTCCCTCGAACTGCAGGATGGCACCTGTACGGGCACGTTGGTCGGTCCATCGCTGGTCCTGACGGCTGCGCATTGCGTAACCGATACGGGTGATGAAACCCTGACGCCTGTTCGTTTCTCGGCCGGTCTTTCCTTGGGCAATTCGCAAGGCGAAGCCAATGTCGTTGGTGCAGTCTTTGATCCTGCCTATTCACCCGACACGCAACCTGCGGGCGGTGGCAACGGCCACGACTGGGCGCTGGTCATTCTGGATCGTAACTTGGGTGATGAAGTCGGGTATCTTGATATCCACGAACTCACCGCTGCGAACCTTTCACAAATCGGACGGTCCGGTTTGCTGGTCAATCAGGCGGGCTATTCGTGGGACACTGGCGACAATATGTCTGGCAACCAAGGCTGCCGCATTGTCGAGTCGTTTGAGGACAATTCGATCCTGCACGAATGTGACACCGCACAGGGCGACAGCGGATCACCGTTCTTGCTCAACGTCGATGGGATATGGCAAATTGTTGCCGTCGACAGCCAGTTCTTCAGCGCAGAGAACGAAAAATCCCCCTTCGCGCAGGCCAACCTCGCGGTCGACAGCCGCGCGTTTGCCGCCGCCGTTGCGCAACAGCAGTGACGTGAGACGCCCCTCTGGCGCCATAAGACCAGTTTACCTCAGCCATGGGGCCAGTTAAAACGACCCATGGCATTACCCGTTGAAACCTTCTTTCTGCAATCGGATGCAAGCGGCACCTTGCAGACCCAAATCCGCCAATTGGTCGCCGAAGGTATCCTCGCGGGGCGCTTCCGGCCGGGTGAAAAGCTGCCATCGTCGCGCAAACTGGCGCTGCACCTTGGCGTCAGCCGCATTACCGTCACCCTCGCCTTTACCGAACTTCTGGCTGATGATTATATCATCGCACGTGGTCGATCAGGCTATTTCGTGTCCGAAAACGCGCCCGAACCGCCAGCTTTTCCTGCCACCAGCAGCGATCACAGCACCGTCGATTGGGGCCGCGCCATCGGCCAGCGGTTCACCACGACACAAAGCATGTCAAAACCTGCGGATTGGGCGACATTCAAGTATCCGTTCATCTATGGCCAAGCCGACCCAACGTTGTTTGATTCCGCCAACTGGCGCCTTTGCGCGCTGGAGGCATTGGGCCGTAAGGATTTCGACGCATTAACTGCAGACTACTTCGACAGCGACGATCCCAAACTGCTCGACTTTATTGCACGCCAAACCTTGCCCCGCCGTGGCATCCTTGCCCAACCAGATGAAATCCTGCTGACAATGGGGGCGCAAAACGCGCTTTGGCTGACGGCGCAGGTTCTGCTAACCCAGCGGCGCACGGCGGCCATCGAAGACCCCTGTTATCCAGCGCTGCGCGGCATCCTCGAACAATCGCGCTGCCACTTGCACGCGATCCCCGTCGATCAAAACGGGTTACCGCCCGACTCATTACCGTCTGAAACAGATGTGGTCTTTACGACCCCCAGCCACCAGTGCCCCACTGCCGCGACGATGCCGATGTCACGGCGTCGCGCGTTGCTTGATAAGGCGGAACAGGACGATTTTCTGGTTGTCGAAGACGACTACGAATTTGAAATGTCGTTCCTGAAACCCCCGTCCCCCGCGCTTAAGTCTCTCGACAAAAATGGCCGCGTGATCTATGTTGGCAGCTTCTCTAAATCGTTATTTCCCGGCCTGCGCCTCGGCTATCTTGTTGGTCCTGCACCGTTTATCCGCGAGGCCCGCGCGCTGCGCGCGTCGGTTTTGCGCCACCCCCCCGGTCACATCCAGCGCACCGTCACCTATTTCCTGTCACGCGGTCACTACGACGCGCTTGTCGGGCGGATGAGCCGGGCTTTCCATGAACGGCGCACAACCATTGACGCCGCACTTGCCGAACACGGCTTGAGGGTTGCGGGGGCGGGCAGTTTTGGCGGTTCGGCACTTTGGATGCGCGCGCCCGAACATGTGGACACGCGCGACCTTGCCCAGCGTCTGGCGGAAAAGAGTGTACTGATCGAACCGGGGCACGCGTTTTTCAGCGGCCCCTCCGCGCCGCTTAATTTCTACCGCCTGGCCTATAGTTCGATTCCGACACAACGGATTTCTAACGGCGTGGAAATCCTTGCGAAAACGCTCGCTGAAATGAGTTAGCTTCGCACGCGGCGCGCCCAAATTGTAAATCGACTCGACAAAGCGGCCCGGTAATGAGACCAGCAGTCTTAATATGTGAACGGCTGGCCCTAAAATTGGTATCCATCTGGACCTAACTGGGCCCCCGTCAAAGCCATACGTTGCACGCAAACTTGCATTGAAAGGGATTCCCAAATGAAAATGACGACCGAAGAAGCCTTCGTAAAAACACTCCAGATGCACGGCATCGACAATGCATTTGGGATCATCGGGTCCGCGATGATGCCGATTTCAGATATTTTCCCGGATGCAGGCATCAAATTCTGGGACTGCGCTCATGAAACAACTGGCGGCATGATGGCTGACGGGTTCACCCGCGCCACTGGCAAAATGTCGATGATGATCGCGCAAAACGGTCCGGGCATCACCAATTTCGTCACCGCAGTAAAGACCGCCTATTGGAACCACACACCTGTTCTGCTCGTCACGCCACAAGCGGCCAACAAGACCATCGGCCAAGGTGGTTTTCAGGAAATGGAACAGATGAACCTGTTCGCTGACTGTGTGGCCTACCAAGAAGAAGTCCGCGACCCGTCGCGTATCGCCGAAACCCTGAACCGCGTCATCATGCAGGCGAAACGCGCATCCGGCCCCGCACAAATCAACGTCCCTCGTGATTTCTGGACACAGGTCATCGACATTGAACTGCCAGTCATCGTTGATTTCGAATTGCCCCAAGGCGGCGAGATCGCAGTATCCGAGGCCGCAGCGCTGCTCTCAACCGCCAAGTTCCCGGTCATCTTGAACGGCGCAGGTACAATCCTGTCCCCCGGTGGCATCGAAGCATCGCGCATTTTGGCTGAAACCCTCGACGCACCTGTTTGTGTTGGCTACCAGCACAACGATGCATTCCCGGGCAACCACCCGCTGTTTGCTGGGCCATTGGGCTACAACGGATCCAAGGCTGGCATGGAATTGATTTCCAAGGCTGACGTTGTTCTCGCGCTCGGCACCCGCCTCAACCCGTTTTCGACCCTGCCGGGCTACGGCATTGATTACTGGCCAACAGACGCCAAGATCATCCAGGTCGACATCAACCCCGACCGTATTGGCCTCACCAAGAAGGTCACAGTCGGTATCATCGGCGACAGCGCCAAAGTGGCAACTGCGATCTCTGCTAAATTGGCAGACTCGGCAGGCGACGCGGGCCGCAATGACCGCAAGTCAATGATCGCGCAGACCAAATCCGCATGGGCGCAAGAACTGACATCCATGACCGAAGAACAGGACGATCCCGGCACCGACTGGAACCAGCGCGCCCGCAAAGCCAAGCCCGACTGGATGGCCCCACGCATGGCATGGCGCGCAATTCAGGCGGCTTTGCCAGTCGAGGCTATTATCTCCTCAGACATCGGCAACAACTGCGCGATCGGCAACGCCTACCCGTCATTCAATGAATCCCGCAAATATTTGGCGCCGGGCCTGTTTGGTCCCTGTGGCTACGGTCTGCCGTCCATTGTTGGTGCCAAGATTGGCCGCCCAGACGTTCCGGTTGTCGGCTTTGCTGGTGACGGCGCGTTCGGTATTTCGGTCAACGAACTCACTGCGATTGGTCGCGGCGACTGGCCTGCAATCACACAGATCGTGTTCCGCAACTACCAGTGGGGCGCCGAAAAGCGGAATTCCACGCTTTGGTTCGACGACAACTTCGTCGGCACTGAGCTGGACGAAGAAGTGTCCTACGCCGGTGTCGCTGAGGCTTGTGGCCTGAAAGGCGTAGTCGCCCGCACGCAGGACGAACTGACCGCTGCCCTGTCTCAGGCGATCAAGGACCAGATGGAAAACGGCATCACCACGCTGATCGAAGCCATGATCAACCAGGAACTTGGTGATCCGTTCCGTCGCGACGCCATGAAGAAGCCTGTACAAGTGGCCGGCATCTCCAAGGACGACATGCGTCAGCAAACAATGGCTTAATAGCCATTGCAAGATAGTGCCGAGGCGGGGGAAACTCTGCCTCGGTTCTCCAATCGTGAAAGGCCTCGTTTCAATGTCATCTTTTCTATCTGACGCCGTGGCCGACGCCCCCGCACATATTATCCGTCAGGCACAAGACGCGCCCACACCGCGTGTGGCCATCGCCCGCGCTGGTGCGCCGCTGCCGATGCTCGCCGCGTTTGAGGCAACACAAGCCAACATGATGGTGCCGCTGTTCACCGGCGAACGTGATATGATCCAAGCCGAAGCAGACAAGCTGGGCTGGGACATTTCCCAATACGAAATCATCGACACCGTCGGTGAAGCCGAAGCAGGCGCCGCCGCGGCGATGGCCTGTGGGACCGGTCGCGCGGACGTCTTGATGAAAGGCCAGTTGCACACGGACGCTTTCATGCGTGCTGCCGTATCGCGCGATGCCGGTCTGCGCACTGGCAAACGCTTTGTGCATATTTTTCATATTACCACGCCGGATGGGTCGCGTTCGATCACAATCTCGGACGCTGCGGTCAACGTGAACCCGGACCTCAACACCCGCAAAGACGCAACACGCGAAGTCGTCTCGCTGCTGCATAAAATCGGCAACCCGCGCCCCAAGGTCGCGTTCCTGTCAGCCACAGAATCCCCGATTGAAAGCGTGCCGTCGTCCATCGAAGGCCGCGAATTGCGCGATTGGGCGATTGAAAACATCACAGACGCCGATTTTTCGGGTCCGCTGGCGTTCGATCTGATCATGTCACCAAAGGCGGTGCAGGCTAAAAAGCTGACCGATGATCCTGTGGCAGGCCAAGCCGATGCCATCATCGTGCCTGACATCGTGTCGGGCAACGCGCTGTTCAAATCTTTCGTCTATCTAACAGGTGGCTGCGCAGGTGGCATCGTGATGGGCGCAAAGGTTCCGATTTTACTGACGTCGCGCGCAGACCCAGCCGCCGCCCGCCTGTCGTCCATTGCGCTTGGCGCAATCGTGGCAGCTAGCAAATGATCCTTGTCGTCAACGCGGGGTCTTCTTCGATCAAGGTGGCGCTGTTCCAGCCCGACCTGACCGAAGTTATGGCTGGCCAAGTCAGCGGCATCGGCGGCCCGTTGGCGCACATATCACTCGGGACAGACGACAAAGATATTGCAGCACCGAACCATGACGCGGCCCTTGGTGCGATCCTTGCCAGCCTCACCACGCAAGGCATTACGCCCGACCAACTTAGCGCATGCGCACACCGTGTCGTCCATGGTGGTACGTCTTTGGTGCAGCCCTGCCGGATTACCGATGATGTGATTGCGGGGATTGAGGCGGCAAGCCCGCTGGCCCCATTGCACAACCTCCACAATCTTTCAGGCATACGCGCCCTGCAAACACTGGCCCCCGACCTGCCACAATACGCGAGCTTTGGAACCGCGTTTCACGCGACCAATCCAGCCGTCGCCACCGCCTACGCGATCCCGAAAAAAGACCGCGATATGGGCATCCGTCGCTACGGGTTCCACGGGCTGTCTTATGCGTGGATCGTCACGCAGTTCGATGATCGCCTGCCGGACCGCCTGTTGGCATTCCACCTCGGCTCCGGCGCGTCACTGTGCGCGATCCACAAAGGCAAATCCGTCGCGACGTCCATGGGCTATTCGCCTTTGGACGGGCTGACGATGGGCACGCGGTCCGGCGCAATAGATGGCATGGCAGTTCTTCGCATGGCGGAAATTCACGGGGCCGCGGAAGCATCGCGGCGGCTGAACAAAGACAGCGGCCTTAAGGGTCTTGGCGGCGCCAATGACATGCGCCTGCTGCTCGCGGCCGACACAGATCAAGCCAACTTCGCGGCCGATCATTTCTGCTACTGGGCCGCGCGTCACGCAGGGTCCGCCATCGTCGCCATGGGCGGCGTTGACGCTGTTGCATTTACCGGTGGCATCGGCCAAAACTCCGCTGAAATCCGCGACCGCATCATGGCGCACCTCGCCTTCCTCGGTGATATTCCAGTGCATGTGATCGACGCTGACGAAGAACGCCAGATCGCACTGGATGCGACCACGTTGGGCGCCGCATGATTGACTGGATCCTCGCCACCACAAATTTAAGCGGGAACGATTTTGCGATCCTGATCTGCCTAACGCTTTTGGCTGGTCTGGTGCGCGGCTTTTCGGGCTTTGCATTGTCGGCCATGGTTATGGCCACGGCTGTGATTATCCTGCCGCCTATCGAACTGATCCCGATGCTGTGGTGGTTGGAAATGTCCGCGTCAATCTTGATGCTGAAAAACGGCTGGGACGGCGCAGACAAAACCATGACCTACGGCCTTGCCATCGGGGCGACCATCGGCTGGCCCATCGGCCTTGCCCTAACGGTCATATTGCCAGTTGCAGCGTCAAAAACCCTCGCCCTCGCAGTTATTGTTATCCTTGCCGTCACCTTGCTCGCCAAAATCCGCATGCCATTTCTGGCTACCAAAACGGGCCTTTACGGGTCAGGCATCATTTCCGGCATCGTTTCCGGCGTGGCCGGTGTCGGCGGCATGGTCGTCGCAGTCTATGTGTTGGCCGCTGATGCTCCTGCTAAGGTCATGCGGGCCTCGCTGGTGCTATATCTGTTCCTGAGCGCTGCGATCTCTATGGTCGTGCTGGTGGCATTCGGCATGATGGACACGTCTGGCATTGCACGCGGCCTTTTCTTTGCCATTCCGACGATGGTTGGCGTCTTCCTCGGCCAACAACTGTTTACCGAACGGCTGGCACCGTACTACCGTCCATTTTGCCTCATCCTTCTGATCGGCCTTGCCATGCTAGGCTTGGCCCGCACCCAACTCGCCTGAACTGAAAGGTCATCAAGATGCCCAAAGATCAACCGATCCTCGACACATCGCCCAAAGTTTCAGACGAGGTCCGCAAAACGACCTGTTACATGTGCGCCTGCCGCTGCGGCATCGACGTGCATATGAAAGCCCAGCCTGACGGAAAAATGAAAGTTGCCTATATCGAAGGCAACAGAGACCACCCCGTGAACCAAGGCGTTTTGTGCGCCAAAGGGTCTGCGGGCATTATGCAGGTCAACGCACCGTCCCGCCTGAAGGCCCCGTTGAAACGCGTCGGTCCGCGCGGATCAGGCGAGTTCGAAGAGATTTCATGGGAAGAGGCGCTGACAATCGCCACCGACTGGCTGAAACCGATCCGCGAAGAAGCCCCTGAAAAGCTGGCGTTCTTTACGGGGCGCGATCAATCGCAGTCGTTCACATCGCTTTGGGCGCAGGGGTTCGGCACACCGAACTACGCCGCCCATGGGGGGTTCTGTTCCGTCAACATGGCCGCCGCCGGCATTTATACGATGGGCGGCGCGTTCTGGGAATTTGGCCAGCCTGATTGGGACCACACCAAAATGTTCGTGCTGTTCGGTGTCGCCGAAGACCACGATTCCAACCCGATCAAGATGGGCATTGGTAAAATCAAAGGGCGTGGCGCACGCATGGTTGGCGTCAACCCGATCCGCACCGGATATAACGCCGTCGCTGATGATTGGTTTGGCATCACGCCAGGCACCGATGGTTTGCTGATCATGGCGCTGATCCATGAATTGTTTAAGGCGGGCAAGCTCGATCTTGACTACCTTGCGCGCTTCACCAATGCGTCCTGCATCGTCAATGAAGACCCCAAAAGCGACCAGAACGGTCTACTTTTGCGCGACGATGACGGCCAACCGCAGGTGATCGACAAGAACACCGGCAACCTTGCGCCGTGGAATGGCCAAGGTGTCGAACCCGATCTCGCCCACACACACCGCGCCGCTGGCGTCACCCACCGCCCGGTGTTCCATCTGATGGCGGATCGGTTCCTTGACCCGAAACACGCGCCCGAAATGGTTGCGGACGCGACAGGCATTTCCGCAGATCGCATCAAACGACTTGCCGCTGATATGGCGCATGTGGCGTTCGTCGAAGCGATTGAACTTGATCGCCCATGGACCGATTTCCGCGGCAAAAAGCACGCCAAAATGATTGGCCGCCCAGTGTCGATGCATGCGATGCGCGGCATCTCTGCGCATTCCAACGGGTTCCAAACCTGTCGCGCGCTGCACACCTTGCAAATCGTCCTGGGCGCCGTGGAAACCCCCGGTGGTATGCGCTTCAAACCACCCTACCCCAAGCCCGCGACGGCGCACCCGAAACCGCACGGCAAAGTCAACCCCGGTCAGGCGCTCAACGGTCCACACCTTGGGTTTGTGCACAGTCCCGAAGATCTGATGCTGCACGAAGACGGCTCTGCAATTCGTATCGACAAAGCGTTCACATGGGACAACCCGCTGTCGTCCCACGGCATGATGCATATGGTGATTTCCAACGCCCACGCAGGTGATCCGTACAAAATCGACACGTTGTTTATGTATATGGCCAACATGTCGTGGAACAGTTCGATGAACACGACCGGCGTGATGGAAATGCTGACCGATAAGGATGAAGAAACTGGCGAATACGTCATTCCTCGTATCATTTATTCCGACGCCTATTCGTCCGAAATGGTTGCCTACGCCGACTTGATCTTGCCCGACACCACCTATCTTGAACGCCACGACTGCATCTCGCTCCTCGACCGTCCAATTTCCGAAGCCGACGGCGTTGCCGATGCGATCCGCTGGCCCGTCATTGAACCGGATCGTGATGTGCGCGGGTTCCAATCGGTGCTGTGCGAACTCGGCGCGCGGCTGGACTTACCGGGTTTCGTGAACGAAGACGGATCGCAGAAATACGAAGACTACGCCGACTACATCACCAACCACATCCGCCGCCCCGGTATCGGCCCACTTGCAGGCTGGCGCATGGGCGACGACGGCCTAACCGAAGGGCGCGGCGACCCCAACGAAGGCCAGCTCGACAGCTACATCAAAAACGGCGGCTTCTGGGTGTCCCACGTCCCCGAAGAAGCGTCATATTACAAACCCTTCAACATGGCCTACCAAGCATGGGCGGTGAAAATGGGCTTTTATGACAGCGAACAGCCCTACATCTTCACGCCCTACGTCGAACCCCTGCGCCGCATGCAACTCGCGGCCGAAGGGCACGGCCGCGTGCAGCCACCCGATCATTTGCGTGAACAAGTCAAACGCACCATGGACCCGCTGCCGATGTGGTACGCACCGCTGTCCGATGACGTGATCGATACGGAAGAATTCAACGTCCACGCGCTGACCCAGCGACCCATGGCGATGTACCATTCATGGGGCACACAAAACGCATGGCTGCGCCAAATCCACGGGCTGAACCCGCTGTATGTACCAACGAAAATTTGGCAACAGCACAGCTTTGGCGACGGCGATTGGGCAAAGGTCACATCCCCGTCGGGTGTCATCACCGTACCAGTCGCGCATATGGCCGCATTGAACGAAAATACCGTCTGGACATGGAACGCCATCGGCAAACGCAAAGGCGCATGGGCGCTAGATGAAAAGGCACCCGAGGCAACCGAAGGCTTCCTGCTCAACCATCTAATCCACGAACTTTTGCCCGAAAAAGCCGACGGCATGCGCTGGTCCAACTCTGATCCCATAACCGGACAAGCCGCATGGTTTGATTTGCGCGTAAAGATCGAAAAAACCACGGCCCCCGCAGAATCCCAACCAGTGACCCCTGCGCAAAAGTCCCCCGTAGGCTATGGCCCGAAAAGCCAAGCATGGAAGGTCGGCAAATGAAGCGAACACTCCTCCTCATCTTCGCAGCCTTCGCGCTTATGATCGGCAGTTTCATCTGGTTCGTCACCACATGGGACGCGTCAGCAGAAGAACCCGTCAGCATGACCCAACCCATTCACATAGGGGCCACCACATGACAACTTTACCCACCTCAACGGCTAAAAAACTCGGCCTCGTGATTGACCTTGATACCTGTGTGGGCTGCCATGCCTGCGTGATCTCGTGCAAAGGCTGGAACACCGAAAACTACGGCGAACCACTGTCGGATCAGGACCCCTATGGCGCCGACCCGACGGGCACGTTCCTCAACCGCGTGCACAGCTACGAAATCCAACCCCCGGATCTTGGTCTAGGGGCCGCACCCGCGCAACTGGTCCACTTCCCCAAGTCCTGCCTGCACTGCGAAGACGCGCCTTGCGTGACCGTGTGCCCGACTGGGGCCAGCTACAAACGGGTCGAAGACGGCATTGTTTTGGTCAACGAACAAGACTGCATCGGCTGTGGATTGTGCGCCTGGGCCTGTCCGTATGGCGCACGCGAAATGGACGCCGAAGCCAAGGTCATGAAGAAATGCACCCTGTGTGTTGACCGCATCTATAACGAAAACCTGCCCGAGATAGACCGCGAACCAGCCTGCGTGCGCACCTGCCCGTCCAACGCGCGTCACTTCGGTGACTTTGCAGACCCGGAATCGAATGTGTCCAAACTCACGGCCGAGCGCGGCGGCATGGACCTGATGCCCGAAATGGGCACCAAGCCCGTCAACAAATACCTGCCCCCGCGCGTCAAAGATCGTGACCAAAGCCAAGACGTTGATATCCTCGCACCGTTTCTTGACCCCATTGCTACAGAAACAACGGGCTTTCTTGGCTGGCTCGATAAAGCACTCGATGCGATGCCGAGTTCTTCAAATGGCACGTCAAAAACCGGAGGCAAAAACTAATGCATCCCGCACCATCCGTTATCCTGTTCTCGACCCTCTCTGGCCTTGGCTTCGGCCTTCTGGCGTTCCTTGGCCTTGGCATGCCCGGCCCCACGGGCTGGGTCGCGTTCGTGTTCTTCGCCATCGCTTATCTGTTGGCCGTTGGTGGGCTGATCGCGTCAACCTTCCACCTCGGCCATCCCGAACGCGCGCTTAAGGCGTTCTCGCAATGGCGATCCAGCTGGCTGTCGCGCGAAGGCATTTGTGCCGTGGGCGCACTCATCATTATGGCGATCTACGGTGCTGGCCTTGTGTTTTTTGGCACCCGTTGGGGCGTCTTGGGCGTTATCGGTGCAGCACTTTCCATCGGCACGGTCTTTACGACCGCAATGATCTACACCCAGATGAAAACCGTCCCACGCTGGCACAACTTCACCACACCAACCATGTTCCTAAGCATTTGTATCGCCGGCGGCGCACTGCTTGCGGGGCAAATCTCCTTTGCTATTCCCCTGCTTGTCCTCGCTGGGGCCGCGCAGATCGCCCATTGGGTTCTTGGTGACACCGCGCTGGCCAAGTCTGGCACAACCATTGCCACGGCCACGGGTCTTGGCGCGCGTGGCGACGTGCGCGCATTCGAACCACCACACACGGGGACGAACTATCTGCTAAAGGAATTCGTTTACGTGATCGGGCGCAAACACGCGTTCAAATTGCGCGTCATCGCGATCGTCTTGATGGTCGGCCTGCCGCTTGTAATCCTGCTGATCAGCCCATCACACATCCTTGGCGGTTTGGCTGTGATCAGCCATCTGATCGGCGTCTTCGCCGCGCGCTGGCTGTTCTTTGCACAAGCCGAACACGTCGTTGGGCTGTATTACGGCAAACGCTAACAAAAAGGGCGCGCCAAACAGCGCGCCCTTCATATTCATCTAACAAACCTTCGCAAAACCACCCCCTTAGGTGTGGATCCGCAAATCGGTCTCAGCGTCAAACAGATAGACGCGCTTGTTCTCAAAGCTCAGCCCGACCATCTCACCCTCGGACACCCGCTCATCACCACGTTCTTCGATGACGATCCGCTCGCCGGTTTCAGCGACAAGGTAGGCGTAGCTCACGCCGCCCAGACTTTCGGTCAGATCAACCCGCAATGCATCGCCCGCCGGATCAATCACAAGGTGTTCGGGCCGCAGACCAACACTGACGGATTTACCTTTGTAGGCTGGCGCAATCTTTACTGGCACAGTCATCTTTAACGCGGCAACTTCAACCGTGTTGTCACCGACCACGCCTGCCATGAAATTCATCGCGGGGCTGCCAATGAAACCCGCGACAAATTTGTTGTCGGGGTCGCGGTACAATTCCATCGGCGCACCGACCTGTTCAATAATGCCCATGCGCAACACGACAATCTTGTCGGCCAGTGTCATCGCTTCGACCTGATCGTGGGTCACATAGATCATCGTCGCGCCGATTTCTTTATGCAGACGTGCGATTTCCACCCGCATTTCCACCCGCAATTCCGCGTCGAGGTTGGACAGCGGTTCATCGAACAAGAACACTTCAGGCCCACGCACAATCGCACGGCCAATCGACACACGCTGACGCTGGCCACCAGACAGGGCCGCAGGTTTGCGATCAAGGTAGTCTTCCAGCTTAAGGATCCGTGTCGCCTCCGCGACTTTCTCTTCAATCTCTTTCTTGGGGTGGCGGTTCATTTTCAACCCGAACCCCATGTTTTCCTTAACGGTCATATGCGGGTAAAGTGCGTAGGTCTGGAACACCATCGCCACGCCGCGCTCGCTCGGATCCATGCGGGTCACATCGCGCTCCCCGATGCTCATCGTGCCGCCAGTGGTTTCTTCTAGTCCCGCAACCATGCGCAACAGCGTGGACTTGCCACAGCCTGACGGGCCCACGAACACACAAAACTCGCCATGCTCAATCTCAAGGTTGATCCCATGGATCACCTGAACCTCGCCGTATTTCTTGATCACGTTATTCAGCTTTACACCGGACATGATGTTGGTCCCTTCCTAGGATGATCTTGCTGTGATCGGAAAGTGCCATGAACTGGCGTCTTTCGCGATGGCCTCAGCCGTCGTGCGGATGCGTTGAACGAGGCTTTCCAGCCCCACAAGGTTGGTGCGGTTCGTGGTACTGGTCACCGAAATGGCCCCCAGCACACGGTTCGTTTCAGTCCGGATCGGCAGCGCGATGCAAATGATCCCCGGCTCGTGTTCTTCGCGGTCAAACCCGTAGCCATTGGCGCGGATGTCGGACAGTTCGGCGCGCAGGCTTTTTGCACTGGTGTGGGTCGTCGGGGTGAAGCGATGGAAACTTTGCTGGCCCAGCGCGTCAACCAAATCCGCCTCGGTCAGATACGCCATCATCACCTTACCCACGCCCGTGCAATAGGCCGGCCCGACCTTACCCGATTGGCTATACATCTGCACCGGATCGGCGGCGTTGCGTTTGTCGACATAGATCACCTGTGCATGATCCAACTGCGCAAGGTGCACCGTTTCGCCAACATCCGCACTAAGGCGATCCAAATGGCTGGATGCAATTGGTGCCAGCGACGCGGTCAGCCACGCGGCATGGGCCAAGCGCACCAAACGCACCCCCGGCGCATATGTTCCACGGTCAGGATCGAACGCCAGCATGCCCTGATTGGCCAACGTCTGAACGAATCGGTACAGCGTCGCCTTGGGGAATCGCGACGCGCCAAGCAGTTCGGAAAATCGGACAGGGCGACCATAGGACGCCACTTGATCCAACACTTCCAACGCCTTACCAACGGTTCCGTCCCCTGATGCAGCCACGATGTCCTCCCTGTTTCCTGAAGTCCTCCAACCTCAGTATTGACAAGCATGGGCGATTCGAGATTAAATTTCAATATTCAAAACCTAGTTTCAAATAATGGAACTGGTTTGTTTGGAATCTAAGGGAGGAAACCATGAATTCCATTTATAAGGCGTCCGTAGCGGCGCTTGCTTTGTGTGCCATGACGGCACCGGCATCTGCAGAACTGACAGGCGATCTTCGGATCGTGTCCGACATGTCCAACCCTGCACCACGTGCGGTGATGGAAGGCCTAGCCGCTGATTTTGGCGCATTGCACCCAGACCTAAACATTGAGCTTGAGATCGTCGATCGCGAAGCTTGGAAAACACAGATCCGCAACTCATTGACGGCAAATGCGCCCGACGTTGTGAACTGGTATGCGGCAACACGCATGTCACCCTTCGTAGACGCTGGCCTGTTCATGGACCTCTCGGATTTGTGGGAAGAGCCTGCAATGGCTGATCTGGCATCCACCAAGGGCGCACTGACGCTGGATGGTGCCCAGTGGGGCGTGCCGTATACCTACTACCAGTGGGGCGTCTATTACCGCAAAGACATCTTCGAAGAACTCGGTCTGGAAGAGCCTGTAACTTGGGAACAGGAACTGGCAAACTGTCAAGTGATCCTCGATTCCGGGCGCAAGTGTTACACCATCGGGTCCAAGTTCCTTTGGACAGCTGGCGGTTGGTTTGACTACATGAACTCGCGTACCAACGGGTATGAATTCCATATCCAACTGGCCAACGGCGAAGTTGAATGGACAGACGACCGTGTGCGCGCAACCTTCGCCAACTGGCGTCAGTTGATCGACATGGGTGCGTTTATCGACGATCACCAAGCCTACAGCTGGCAAGAAGCCCTGCCGTTCATGGTTGACGGCGAAGCAACAGCCTACCTGATGGGTAACTTCGCGGTTGCGGCGATGCGCGACGGTGGTCTGACGGACGATCAGCTGGACTTCTATCAGTTCCCGCAGATCAACCCTGACGTGGCACCAGCAGAAGACGCACCGACAGACACGTTCCACATCCCGTCGGCGGCCCAGAACGTCGAAGCAGCCAAAGCGTTCCTGCTTTTTGTCACGTCACCTGACGTCCAGACCGCGATCAACAGCGGCGATGCACTTGGTCAGCTTCCGGTGAACGCAGCCGCGTCTGTGTCTGATGACAAGTTCATTCAGGAAGGCTTTGAGATGCTGTCCAACAATGCATCCGGCGGCATCATGCAGTTCTTCGACCGCGATTTCCCTGCGGAAATGGCATCCATCGGCATGGAAGGCTTGCAGGAATTCATGGTGTTCCCAGACAACCTTGATGACATTCTGGAACGTCTGGAAGACGCACGCGTTCGCATCTACCAGTAATCACTTAAATCTAGGGGCAGGCCTTCGGGTCTGCCCCTTTTCCATCAACCCATCCGCAAACGGCCAATTCTTATTTAGGAACCTGCGCCCTTTTCGCATGTGTTGACCCGACAGGAGACGATCATGGCCACTGCCTCCGCCAATAATAGAAGCTGGTACAAGCGCAATGAAATCGCGTTGACCCCATGGGTGTTCCTGATCCCCGGCATCTTCATGTTCTCGCTCTATGTGATTTATCCAATTCTCCAGTCGTTCTGGATTTCGTTCCACGAATGGGACGGCCTAGGTGAAAAGACATGGATTGGTCTGGCCAACTACGAACGTCTGCTGGGCGGCGACCGCAAATTTGAGATATCGTTCTGGAACAACCTGCGCTGGTTGGTTTTGTATCTGCTGGCGATCCCGATGGGTCTGTTTATCTCATTGTTCCTGAACCAGAAGGTGTTCGGAATCCGGTTTTACAAGTCGCTGTTCTTCTTCCCTTTCGTGATTTCACAGGTCGTCGTTGGCCTCGTGTTTTCGTGGTTCTATCTGCCAAATGACGGGCTGTTTGACGTTCTGGTCGGCAAGGTTGGCATCGATATCTCGGGCGGTATCCTTGGTAATCCAAACACCGCGACTTACGGCATTATCGCTGCGGGCCTGTGGCCGCAAACTGCGTATTGCATGATCTTGTACCTCACGGGTCTGAACGCTGTTGACCCGGAACAAGTCGAAGCTGCGCGTCTGGATGGTGCCAAGGGTGCGCGTATGTTGTGGTATGTTATCCTGCCGCAACTGAAACCCGCGACATTCATTGCATTTGTTGTAACAATCATCGGCGCGCTGCGGTCATTCGACTTCATCGCGGTAATGACCAACGGCGGGCCGTTCGGGTCCACCCGTGTTCTTAGCTTTTATATGTTCGAAGAATCGCTGTCCGAATTTGGCTTCCGGATGGGCTACGGTGCCGCCATCGCGGTGGTGTTGTTCTTTATAATGCTGGGCTTCATCGGCTATTTCTTGTGGTCCATGTACCAAGACGAAAAAGGGGCACACTGATGTTTCCGACACCTATTGAAAAACGCTCCCGCTCCGCGCAAATCGGCTATCAGGCGCTGCTGCCCGTTGTGCTGATCATCTGGCTGCTGCCACTGATCGCTGTCGCAGTATTCTCGATCAAACCGGACGCGGATTTCACCAACGGCAACTATTGGGGTTGGCCGTCTTCGTTCGAGTTGTTCAACAACTACGGCAAGGTATTCTTTGAATCCGATATGCCGCGCTACCTGCTGAACTCCGTCTTCATCACGATCCCCACTGTCATCGGTGCGGTTTTGCTATCGTCCATGACGGGATTTGCGCTGGGTGTGTACCGCTTCAGGGGCAACTTGTTGATCTTCTTTATGTTTATCGCAGGCAATTTCGTTCCGTTCCAAATCCTGATGGTGCCTGTGCGTGACCTGACCCTTTCGATGAACCTGTACGACACGAAAACCGGCCTCGTGCTGTTTCACATCGCGTTCCAAACGGGGTTCTGCACGCTGTTCATGCGCAATTTCATCCGCCAACTGCCGTTTGCATTGATCGAAGCCGCCCGCGTCGAAGGTGTCGCCGAATGGCGCATCTTTGTGTACGTAGTGCTGCCATTGATGAAACCCGCTCTGGCCGCGTTGTCAGTCCTGATCTTCACCTTCATCTGGAATGACTACTTTTGGGCGATCGTGCTGACTCAAGGCCCCGATAGCCAACCTGTCACCGCAGGTATCACCAGCTTTAACAGTCAGTTCCGCGCCGCCTATCACCTTATGTCGGCGGGCAGCATCGTCGCCGCCCTGCCCCCGGTCGCGATGTTCTTCCTGATGCAAAAACACTTCATCGCAGGCCTTACACTCGGGGCCGTGAAGTAATGAAAACGTGGCGATTGGATGATGGCCGCCAGACACTTGTTCTGGCCGCGCGGCAGGATCATCTGCCAGAGGTTGTGTATTGGGGCGCGGTCCTGCCGGATGGCGAAGACCTGTCCGCGCTGCATGCGGCCCATGCCATCGACGTCACCGGTGGCATGCTGGATGAAAACCCCGACCTGTCGCTCTGCCCCGAGGCATCGCGCACCTTTCCCGGTCAGCCTGGCCTGATCGTACGCCGCCAAGACGGCACGCCGCTGCTGCCGAAATTCCATTTCGCATCGGCTGAGGACGGCAAAGACTTATCCCTGAAATACCACGACGCAGACAACGGTTTGACGCTGACGTTTGAATTTGAAACCGATCCACAAACCCACGTCATCCGCGCAAAAACAATCCTTCAGGCCGACGCGCCCGTGCATCTTCATTGGCTCGCCGCACCGGTGATGCCAGCCCCGCAACTGTCAGACGAAATGATTGATTTTTCCGGCCGCTGGTGTCGTGAATTTGAAACCAACCGAACCCCTTGGTCCCCCGGTATTCGCTACCGCGAAAACCGCACAGGACGCACGGGGCATGAACATTTCCCCGGTCTGATCGTGCCGTGCATTGGCGCAACCAACACACATGGCGAAGCCTACGCATTCCACTACGGCTGGTCCGGCGGGCACCGCATGGTCGCCGAAGAACTGCCCGATGGCCGCCGCCAAATACAGTGGGGCCACGCCGCACACATGGAACCAGAGGCCGCCACCCAATTCAGCACCGCACCGCTGTACATGACCTATTCCGACACGGGCCTGAACGGCTGCGCCGTGTCGTTCCAACGCCACGTGCGCGACCGCATTGTCACATGGCCAAAACCCAAAACGCCGCGCCCCGTGCATTATAACTGCTGGGAAGCGGTCTATTTTGATCACAAACTCGACGTTCTGACTGACATCGCCGACCGCGCCGCAGCCCTTGGCGCCGAACGTTTCGTGCTGGATGACGGCTGGTTTGGCAACCGCGACGACGACACCCGCGCGCTGTCTGATTGGGAAGTCGATGTGCGCAAATACCCCGACGGTCTGACCCCGCTTATTGACCACGTACGCGGGCTTGGCATGTCGTTCGGCATCTGGTTTGAACCCGAAATGATCAACCCCGACAGCGACATCCACCGCGCCCATCCCGATTGGGCACTGGGCAGTGAAGATCAGACATTGGGCCGTCAGCAAAAGGCCCTTAATATGGCCCTGCCAGAGGTGCGTAATTTTATCTACACCCGCATGGCCGCGATCCTTGAAAACCACGACATCGACTACATCAAATGGGACCACAACCGCGTGTTGCCGATGCCCGATGCGGCGCAAACGCGCGGGTCATACGACCTCATTGACCGTCTGCGCGACGCATTTCCTGATGTGGAAATCGAAAGCTGTGCGTCGGGCGGTGGGCGCATTGATTTCGGCATCCTGAAACGCACACAACGGGTCTGGCTGTCCGACAGCAATGACGCGCTCGAACGCCTGCACATTCAACACAACGCCGCGCTTTTCCTGCCCCTGTCGATCACTGGATCGCACGTCGGGCCGCGCCGCTGCCACACCTCTGGCCGCACACTCGATATTTCATTTCGCGCATGGGTCGCAGCACAGCGCCACATGGGGTTCGAAATGGACCCGCGTGAACTCGACGCCCACGAAATCGCGGTGCTGACAGAAGTCACCAGCTGGTGGAAACACAATCGCACTTGGATGGAAAACGCCGATATCTTACGCCTCGACAGCCCAGATCCGGCGATCATCGCAGAACAGCAAATGCCGCAAGACGGCGACCGCTTCGTGGTTTTCGCAGGCAAGGCCGCAACATCGACGCAAATCGTCCCACGTCCGCTGCGCCTAACAGGTCTGGACCCGCAAGCCATGTACACCCTGTCCCTGATCAACCGCGCATCGGCCCCGACCCTGTCGCGCGGCACACCTGCCCTGAAAAAAGGCCCCGCCACGCTGTCAGGCGCCTACCTCATGCACCACGGTTTGACCTTGCCTTGGTCGTTCCCGGAAACCATGTGGGTTGTTGAAGGGACACGCTTATGAAACCAACTTGGATCGCCGTCGACTGGGGAACCTCCAACGCACGCTTTTGGGCGATTGGCGCGGACGGGTCGGTCTTGGGCGAACGCACGTCAGACAAAGGCATGGGCCAATTGGCCCCGTCTGAATTTGAGACCGTGTTGCGCGACCTCGCAGGCAATTGGCTGTCCAGCGCATCACGCGTTGTGGCCTGCGGCATGGTCGGATCGCGCCAAGGCTGGGTCGAAGCGCCCTATCAAACAACGCCCTGCGCGGTGTGCCCGTCAACGATGGTCATCGCCCCAACCACCGGTTCTGGGCTGACAGTTCACATCATCCCCGGCATTCGCCAAACCGATCCGGCAGACGTGATGCGCGGCGAAGAAACCCAGATCGCAGGATTTCTGGCGCAAAACCCCGGTTGGGACGGCGTCGTCTGTCTGCCTGGAACCCACACCAAATGGGTCCATATTTCGGCAAACGAAGTCATCAGTTTCCAGACCTTTATGACCGGCGAAATCTTTGCTTTGCTGGCGGGCCAATCTGTGCTGCGCCATTCCATCGCGGGCAGCGGTTGGGACGGTGACGCCTTTGCCGACGCCATGTCACAAACACTGGCACGCCCCGAATCTCTCGCCGCGCGGCTGTTTTCACTACGCGCCGCGCAATTGGTGCATAAGACTGATACAGTCACATTACGCGCCCGCCTGTCGGGTCTGTTAATCGGCGCAGAACTGGCCGCCGCCAAACCCTATTGGCTCGGCCAAAAGGTTGCCTTGATCGGGGCTGATGCAGTGTCCGCCCCGTATATAACAGGCCTTGCATCACTCGGCGTGGACGCTGCGCGCGTGGATGCCAAGGATATGACCCTCGCTGGTATCAAAGCCGCGCACGCCCTATTGGAGACCGTAGTTTAATGACCCGCAATATCATCGCAATCCTGCGCGGAATCACCCCGTCAGACGCAGTCGCCGCCGCAAAAGCCCTGATTGACGCAGGGATAACCAGCATAGAAGTCCCGCTAAACTCACCCGATCCGTTCGACAGCATCAAAGCGATGTCGGATGCTTACGGCGACACCGCCCTGATCGGCGCAGGCACCGTATTGTCGGTCGCGGACGTGAACCGCGTCGCGCAAGCGGGCGGTAAATTGATCGTGTCCCCCAACGTCGACCCGCGCGTTATCCACGCCACCAAAACTGCGGGTCTGCAAAGCTGGCCAGGCGTGATGACCCCCACCGAATGTTTCATGGCTTTGAAAAATGGCGCTGATGGTCTGAAAATCTTCCCCGGGTCCCTGCTCGGTCCCGATGGGCTCAAAGCGATCCGCGCGGTGCTGCCTTCTGGGACGCAAGTCTACGCAGTTGGTGGTGCTGGTCCCGAAAACTTTGCAGACTGGTTTGCCGCCTCTGCGGATGGCTTCGGCCTCGGCTCCGCACTTTATAAACCAGGCATGACGATCCCGGACATTGCGGCGCGCGCCGCTGACATCACCGCCGCCTATGACACGGCCTATGACGCAACCTATGGCTCTGGGCGCCGCGTATGATCTATGATGCCACCCAATGCGCCCTTGGCGAAGGCCCGCTTTGGCACCCCGAACGCGGGGAATTGTTCTGGTTCGACATCCTGTCAAAACGCCTGCACATCAAAGACCGCCACTGGCAGTTTGAACGCTATGTCTCCGCCGCTGGTTGGCTCGATGACGACCACCTGCTGATGGCCGACAGTATCGGGCTGCACGTCTTGGATTTGGCAACAGGCGCCACCAACCATATCGCACCGATAGAGGCCGAAAATCCCACCACCCGTTCCAATGATGGCCGCGCCGACCCGTGGGGCGGCTTCTGGATCGGAACGATGGGGATCAACGGTGAAGCAAAGGCAGGCGCGATCTATCGCTACTATCGCGGCGACGTCCGCCAATTGTTCACAGACATCACGGTCACCAACGCCATCTGCTTTTCGCCGGATGGGACCTGCGCCTATTTCTGCGACACGCGGGTCGGCAAAATCATGCGCCAAAAGCTCGCTGAAAAAGACGGCTGGCCGATCGGTGATCCCGACGTCTGGCTCGACTTCGGCAACACCTCATGGGGCCCAGACGGCGCAGTGATCGACGCGGCGGGCAATTTCTGGAACGCCCAATGGGGCGCAAACCGCGTGGCCTGCTATGCCCCCGACGGCACGCTGGCCCAAACAATCGCCTTCCCCGCCACGCAAACGTCCTGCCCCGCGTTCGGCGGGCCGAACCTCAAGACCTTGTTCTGTACCTCCGCCGCCGTCGGGCTGATCGGCGAAGACGACGGCAAAACCTTTGCCACCTCTGTCGATGCAACCGGACAGGCCGAACACCAAGTCATTCTCTAATCGCGCCGTCGTCTTGGCAAATACAACTCATAGGACCAACATGAAACGCACCCTCGGCGTCTGTTATTATCCCGAACACTGGCCCGAAGACATCTGGGCTGACGATGCGGCACGCATGGTGCAAGCGGGCCTGTCGTGGGTCCGCATTGGCGAATTTGCGTGGCAGCGTTTGGAACCCCAATCAGGCGTGATGGACTTCGGCTGGCTTGATCGTGCGATTGATGTGCTGGGCAATGCTGGCCTTAAAATCATCCTCGGCACACCAACGGCAACCCCGCCGCGCTGGATGCTCGACAAACACCCCGACATGCTCGCGATTGACGAACAGGGCCGCCCGCGCGGGTTCGGATCGCGGCGGCATTATTGCTTTTCACACCAAGGCTTTCGCGCAGAATCCAAACGCATCACGCGTCTTCTTGCACAACGCTACGGATCAAAAGAACACATCCAAGCGTGGCAAACAGATAATGAATATGCCTGTCACGACACAACGCGCAGCTATTCCTACGCCGCCACAGAAGGTTTCCAGCACTGGCTGGCGCAGAAATACCAATCCCCCGCAGCACTCAACCGCGCATGGGGCAATGTGTTCTGGTCAATGGACTATGACGACTTCGTGGACATCGGCCTGCCCAACCTGACAGTCACAGAACCAAACCACCCGCATGTGCTGGATTTTTACCGCTACTCATCCGACATGGTCGTGCAATTTAACCGCGAACAAGTCGTCGAAATCCGCGCCCACTCAGCCGCGCCAATCATCCACAACTACATGGGCCGCGAAACCTCGTTTGACCATTTCAAGGTCGGCGCCGACCTCGATATCGCGTCATGGGACAGCTATCCAATCGGTTTTCTGTCTGACCGCATCGAAGGATCGCCGGAACACAAACGCCGCTTTTTGCGCCAAGGCGATCCAGACAATCAAGCATTCCACCACGACCTGTATCGCGCTGTTGGTCGTGCCGGAGGCGCGCAATCAGATGCCGGTGGCAGATGGTGGGTCATGGAACAACAACCCGGCCCGGTAAACTGGGCCCCCTACAACCCCGCCCCCCTACCAGGAATGGCGCGGCTTTGGGCCTGGGAGGCCTTCGCCCACGGCGCTGAAACAGTCTGCTACTTCCGCTGGCGACAGGCCCCGTTCGCACAAGAACAAATGCACGCAGGCCTGTTGCGCACCGACAGCGCAGACGCGCCAGCATTGGCCGAAGCCTTGCAAGTTAGCCAAGAAATCAACGCCTTACCGGAAGTCGGCACAGCCCGCGCCGATGTCGCATTGGTCTTCGATTACGAATCCGCTTGGGCATGGGAGGCCCAGCCGCAAGGCGCTGACTTCGATCAGTTCCGCCTCGCGTTTTCGGCGTACCGTGCGTGTCGGCGCGCAGGTCTGAACGTCGATATTGTGCCGCCTGATTGTGGTGATCTGTCGGCCTATAAATTCACCCTCGCCCCCGGAATTATGCACCTCAGCGCGCCCTTGCGCGCAGCGCTTGCAGCGACCACCGCCCTGATCGGCCCGCGTACGGATACCAAGACCGAACACCTGTCGATCCCGACCCCGTTGGGGCCAAATGTCCCCTCCCTGAATGCTTCGGTCGTGCTCACCGAAAGCCTGCCACCGGACGTTGGCGTGCCGCTGGAAAATGGCGGGAAATTCGTGCACTGGCGTGAAGTCCTCGAAGGCGAAGCACCCGTTCAACTGCGCACAAACGACGGTCATGCGGCAATTATCGGCGACAAATTGCGCTACCTCGCTGGCTGGCCAGACGATGCCACGTGGGACATGATCCTGCGCGACCTTTGCGCAGACGTCGGGCTGACACACCACGCCCTGCCAGACGGATTGCGCCTGCGCGATACCGAAACACACCGCTTCGTGTTCAACTACGCACCAGAACCAATACACTGGAATGGAACAGAAATCCCCGCCGCAGGGGTTCATTGGCAAACCCTGTGACACCTTTTGGCACCACATCGAATGGTCGGGGCGTCGACGCGCTGACCCTATCTGCGCATGGCCTTACTGCGACCGTACTGACCCTTGGCGCCATTCTGCAAGACCTGCGATTGGACGGTATCCCCTATAGCCTGACGGTCGGATCAAACCATCTGTCCGTCTACGAAGGGGCAATGAAATACTGCGGCAGCATCGTCGGCCCTGTCGCGAACCGCATCTCAAACGCGACCGCGACAATCGACCAAACGACCCACCATTTCGATGCCAATTTCATCGGCAAACATACGCTCCACGGTGGAACGAACGGAACGCAGGCCCGCATTTGGCAAATCGCGCATCATGAACCGGATCGCCTTGATCTGACGCTCGATCTTGCGCATGGCGATGGCGGGTTCCCCGGCAATCGTTGTGTCACGGCACAGTTTGACATCACCGCTGGCCCGATCTTACGCCTCAGCATCACAACCAAAACCGACGCGCCCAGCATCGCCAATCTGACAAACCACAGCTATTGGAATCTCGACGGAACCGACCACATGCGCGACCATTGTTTACAAATCAATGCCGCCACGTACCTGCCGACTGACCACGACAGCGTGGCGACGGGCGTGATCGCGCCTGTCCTTAAAACGCCCCATGATTTCACCGCTCAAACATCGCTCACGCTCGGCCTTACGCCCCTCGACCATACGTTTTGTCTATCCGATCAGCGCCGCGCGCTCACGGACGTGTTGCAGCTAAAAGGTGCGTCCGGCATCACAATGTCCGTCGCCACGACTGAGGCTGGCATTCACATTTTCGACAACCGCCCGACCTACGCCAGCATCGCGATTGAAGCGCAGGGTTGGCCCGATGCGCCCAACAAGCGCGGCTTTCCAAGCATCGCCATCACACCCGATGCGCCGACCACTCAAATCACACAGTGGCGGTTTTCACGCTAGGGTTTGCCGTAACCGTTCCAGCACCTCGGCCACATCTGCTTAGTGTTCGGGGTTCTCTGACGGCAGCTTTTGCGTCACCACAGTCCGGTCCAGCCTGCGCGCAACAATATCGGTAAACGGACCGCCCAGATCGATCCAGAATTCCCATTGCTTTGCTGATACGACACGCTCCAGAACCAAGTTGGCGGACTTGAACAAGGGATGATGCCAAGAACAACCGGCAAAGCACCAGTTTAGGTTTGACACCAACCCCGCCTATGACTATCCCGCCCGCTGTGCATGGCGTTATAGCTCAGTTGGTTAGAGCGAACGACTCATAATCGTTAGGTCCCTGGTTCAAATCCAGGTAACGCCACCACACACTTTCCAAAAACAAAGTGACTGCCCCCTCAGAAATAATCCTGAGCGGCAGTCGTTTCGCAAAGCCGATAACGGCTATGGGCGCAACTTCGCCACGCAATGCGACAACACGGCCATTTTTTTGCCCCCAACAGCTCTTTGACATCGCACGGAAGTGGCATAGGTTAGCTCGACTGGGGGGCGTTATGGCACTATTGCAACAATTTACCGCGATTGTAGGCAAAGAATACGCGCTGACGGGCAACGATACCGCACGCTGGTCCACTGACTGGACAGGCAAGTATTGCGCACAGCCCGGCGTGGTACTGCGCCCCGCATCCACCCTTCAGGTGTCACAAATCATGATGCTGGCCAACGCACAGCGCCAGTCCATCACCCCGGTGTCGGGCCACACGGGGTTGGTCGGTGGCACCTATGCGCCCGGTGGTGTGATGGTCTCACTGGACCGGATGAACACCATCCACGACATCAATGCCGCAACGCGCACGGCTGTCGTGGATGCGGGTGTCGTCCTATCATCCCTCCACGACGCAGCAGACAACGAAGGGCTGATTTTCCCGCTGACGTTCGGCGCGCGCGGATCGGCGATGATTGGCGGGGTAGTGTCCACCAACGCAGGTGGCTCCAACGTACTGCGGTATGGAAACACCCGCGATCTGGTGCTCGGGCTTGAGGCTGTGTTGGCCGATGGTCGGATCGTGAACCTGATGTCGTCTTTGCACAAAGACAATTCCGGCCTGAACCTGCGCCAATTGTTGATCGGCGCCGAAGGCACGCTGGGGATCATCACCAAGGCCACACTGAAACTCGCGCCGAAACCGCGTACCTATGCCACCGCAATGGTGGCTGTGGCGGCGTTGGACGCGGCGCTGACACTGCTGAACCGCGTACAAGACGCGACAGGGGGCGAGGTGGAAGCGTTCGAATACATGCCGCGCCATTACATCGATGTGCACATGGCCCGCGTAGACGGCGCGCGCGAACCCTTTGATGCGCCCCATGAAGTCAATATCCTGATCGAAGTCGCCACAACGACCGACACGGACATCACCGATACCCTGCAAACGATCATGGCTGATATGATGCAAAGCGGCGCAATCCTCGACGCCGTCGTCGCGCAAAACGAAACCCAGCGCCGCGCGATGTGGGACCGCCGCGAAGCAGCAGCCGAACTGACATTCTGGCGCCAGCCGATTATCGATACCGACGTTGCCCTGCCCCTTGATCTTGTGGCGCGCTTTTTGGAAGAAACCAACGCCAAAGTGGCTGAGGCCGACAGCGCGGCAGAACCATTCTACATCGCGCATCTGGGCGACGGCAACGTGCATTACGGCGTCTATCCGTCTAGCGATGATGCCGCACTAAGGGACAAAATCGTTGAAATCATTGAAGATGTCGTTGAAAGCTTGGGCGGCAGTTTTTCGGCTGAACATGGTATTGGCCTATCAAAACTGAACACAATGCGGCGTCGCAAAGACCCTGTCGCCCTTGATATGATGCGCAAGATAAAGGGCGTGCTGGATCCCAACAGCATCCTTAATCCCGGAAAGCTGATCCCGATTATAGGCGATTAGCCTGCATCAACCGCCACAAAGAAATCCGGCCCCGCCTGACCCAACAGCTCTTGTGCCAGCTCCTTGCCCATCGCTCGGCCCTCCGTCACCAGCCCGCGCCGCTCCCCCGTGAACACCTGACTGCCATCGGGCTTCAAAATCTCACCCCGCAGCCACATGTTATCACCGTCTATCATCGCCAAACCTGCAATCGGCGTTTCACATGATCCGTCCAACGCCGCAAGAAACGACCGTTCCGCCGCCATCTGTTGACCCGCTTGCACATCGTGGATCGCGGCCAGCATGTCACGGGCCCGCAGATCATCGATGCGCCGTTCGATGCTAATGGTGCCTTGGGCAATCGCGGGCAACATGTCGGCCAAATCAATCGCCCCCATCGCCGCATCATCCATCCCCATGCGGTTCAATCCCGCCATCGCCAGAAATGTCGCATCCGCCAGACCATCGGCCAGCTTTTTCAACCGCGTCTGCACATTGCCACGAAATTCCACGACTGTCAGGTCAGGCCGTTTCGCCAGTAATTGCGCACGGCGACGCAGGCTAGACGTGCCAACAATTGCCCCCTCGGGCAGATCAGGGATCCCGCTGTATTTCACCGAAACAAAGGCATCGCGCGCATCTTCGCGCGGCAAAAACACGTCCAACACCAATCCGTCCGGCTGCGCAACAGGCATGTCCTTGGTCGAATGAACGGCAATATCAATCTGCCCCGCCAGCATCGCTTCTTCGATCTCTTTGGTGAACAACCCTTTGTTGCCAATCACCTTTAGCGGAATATCCGCATCAATCAGTGACCGATCATCACCCGTGGTTTTAATCACGCAAACCTCGAACGCGGCCTCAGCCAGATCAAACGCCACCATCAAGCGCGCGCGCGTTTCATGCGCCTGCGCAAGCGCAAGCGGCGATCCACGGGTTCCAATTTTCAGCGGCGCGGCGGGTGTGGGCATTTCAAACTTCATCTCAAACAATTAGCCGCGCCGTTGCGCCACTACAACCACTTGACTTGCCCCGCCCCAAAAGGGAGACCAAACCAACGTCATGGAGGCCACGATGAGCACGCAAAAAACAATTCTACGCGCCCTAGCCGGGGAGGTCTTGGCGACACCGCCGATCTGGATGATGCGTCAGGCTGGGCGCTATTTGCCCGAATATAAAGCCACGCGCGCACAGGCCGGTGATTTTCTGTCGCTGTGTTACAACCCCGAATTGGCCGCCGAAGTCACGCTGCAACCGATACGGCGCTACGGGTTTGACGCATCCATCCTGTTCGCGGACATCTTGTTGCTGCCCCAAGCGCTCGGTGCGAATTTGTGGTTCGTCACAGGCGAAGGCCCGCGATTGTCGACCGTAACAACCGCCGACGAACTCAAAGCATTGAAACCCGTCAGCGCAATCCACGACACATTATCCCCGATCTACGAAACCGTCAAAATCCTGACACGCGAATTGCCCGACGACGTCACGCTCATCGGATTTGCAGGCGCCCCGTGGACCGTCGCGACCTACATGATCGCAGGGCAAGGCACACCAGATCAGGGCCCCGCCCACGCGCTGAAAGATACTGACAAAGCCGTGTTCGAAGGTCTGCTCGATTTGATCACCGACGGCACCATCGAATACCTGTCCGCCCAGATCGACGCAGGGGCCGAAGTCGTCAAATTGTTCGACAGCTGGGCGGGATCGCTTATGGGCGACAATTTCATCAACTATGCGATCAAACCCATGGCCCGCATTGTCGCCGCTCTGAAACAACGCCACCCCGACACGCCGATCATCGCCTTCCCGCGCGGCGCAGATGAACGCTACATCGGGCTGCACGACGCCATTGGTGCGGATTGTATCGCGCTGGACGACGGGGTCACGGCGCACTGGGCCGCGGCCAACGTGCAAACGGACGGCTGCGTTCAGGGCAATCTGAAATCATCGCATATGGTCACTGGTGGCGACGCGCTTGTGACTGAAACGCGGGCCATCGTGGATGCCCTCAAAGGTGGGCCGCATATCTTCAACCTCGGCCACGGCATTACGCCGGACGCGAACCCTGAAAACGTGCAACTGATGATCGACACGGTGCGTGAAATACGGTGATGGGAAATGCGGTGACCTGAAAGGTTAACAAGGCCCGCCAAAAAGTGCGTTAACCCTGCAAAACGCAACATCGGAGTTATACGTCCGGTGTACAGCCTGTGTACAGGCTGTGACACGCGGTTTTGCCAGTAAACAAAGGCGTTAACCTCTCATCTGCGGGCCTCGTGCAAATCCTGCGCTGCAGCCGTTAACGATTACACCCACTTCGCCATCGGCGGCAGGCTCATCAGCACCGCATTCGCGTCGTGCCCCGTCTCAAGCCCGAACTTTGTGCCGCGGTCATAGACCAGATTATATTCCGCATAAAGCCCGCGATGCACCAGCTGCGCGTCCTTGTCCGCGTCGCTCCATTCCGTATCACGGCGTGCGTCCACAAGTGGTTGATACGCTGGTAAAAACGCCCGCCCCAAGTCTTGCGTAAGCGCGAAATCTGCGGGCCAATCACCCGTGCTGTAATCATCCATAAACACACCACCAACCCCGCGCGCGCGGTTGCGATGGGGGATGTAAAAATACTCGTCCGCCCAGGCCTTTAGCTTGGGGTAATGCGCTGTTCCATGGGGGTCCAGCCAGGTCTTTTGGGTGGCATGAAAATGCGCAGTATCATCGCTGTATTCGATGCAAGGGTTAAGGTCGGACCCACCGCCAAACCACCACGCATGCGGCGTCCAGAACATCCGTGTATTCATATGAACCGCAGGCACATGCGGGTTCTGCATATGCGCCACAAGGCTAATACCAGACGCCCAAAAGCGTGGGTCATCGGCCATGCCGTCCAGCCCCTTACGCGCCATCATCGCCGCCTGTGCGCGCGCGCCCAATGTGCCATGCACCGTTGATATGTTGACGCCGACTTTTTCAAACACACGCCCCCCGCGCATCACCGACATCAAACCACCACCTGCGTCGATCCCGGCGTCGCCTGTGCGGGTGGTTTGTGTCACCTCAAACCGGCCCGCAGGCAGGTATGAAAACGGTCCTGATGATTGTGTATCTTCAAGTTTTTCAAAGGCCTGAACGATCTCGTCGCGCAATGTACGAAACCACGCGGCCGCCGCCGACTTCTCTTGTTTCATGTCGCCCAAGCTCATGTTGCGACCCCTTGTTATTGCTTATCAAGAAGACCTAACATTGATTGTCCAAGCAGGCCAACCGCCCGCCAAACACCCGCGACCATATGGCTGCCAAAGGAAAATAATATGACCCGCTCGACCCTTCTTCTTCTTCCACTTCTGGCGCTCGCCGCCTGTTCAACCCCACGCGAACAATGCATCAGCGCATCCAACCGCCCCGTCGCCCAACTTGACCGCTTAATATCTGTCGCGCGCGGCAACATCAGTCGTGGATACGCTTTGGCTGAGGTGCAGGACGTTCGTGTGTTGCACACATCGTGCGAAGGCACGAACGAGGACGGATCTACTTTCCGTTTCCCTTGCGAAGAAACTGAAACGACGACCCGCCAAGAACCTGTGGCAATCAACGTCGCTGAAGAACGCATAAAACTCGCACAACTCGAAAATCGCCGCGAACAATCTGCCCGCGCAGCGCAAGCCCGCATCCAGCAGTGCATTGCCGTTCATCCAGAATGATTGGTGGACCGTTTTAGTGGCCTGTTTTAATGGGCGGGCGCCGAAGCAGGATCAATCAGCGTGCGCCCCCCGTCCACGGTGATAATCTGGCCCGTCACAAAGCTTGAAGCGTCCGACGCGAGGTATTGCACCGCGTCGGACACTTCCCCCGGCCCCGCAATACGACCAAGGGGCGTGTTATCAATAATGTCGCTGCGGTATTCATTGTGTTCACGCAATTCACGTTTCAGGCTGGCGGACATGACTGACCCGAAGGCAACAGCGTTCACACGGATGCGATGTGGTGCCAATGCGACAGCCATCGAGCGTGTCATCTGATCCAGCGCCGCAGTCGCGATGGAATAGCCCAACAGATCAGGATTGGCGCGCCGCGCGGCGATAGAACTGAGGTTGATAATCGATCCTACAAACCCGCCTTCTTGACCCTCAGCTTGCTTGATCATCCGCTTTGAAATCGCCTGGGTCAGGCGCAACGACGTCATAAGGTTTTGTTGTAGCAGCGTTTCTACCTGATCTTCTTTCGGGTTCAGCGGGTCGGACGTGATCAATTGGCGTGATGCGTTGACCAAAATATCGACCCGCTCAAAACTGTCAATTGTCATCGATAGCAGATTGTTGATCGACAATTTTTGCCGCAGATCACATGCAAAGGTGCGGTAACGTTCGGGTTCAACTTTGGACGATCCGAGCTCTTCGACCAGTCGTTCTTCGTCCATATCCGCAAAGACGACGTTGGCGCCTTCGGCAAGGAAATGCCGCCCGATCGCAAGGCCGACGCCATTAGCTGCACCTGTAACGATGGCAGTCTTACCAGTGATAGAAAAAGACATGGTAGCTCCTGAGAATCGAACAGATTCGAAAAGGTTAGGCGATATTAGCGCTTGGGGCGAGTCGCGCGGAAAACCTTAAAAGCGCCCGATCCGGCGAGTTCTTCGACGCGGGCGAATTTTGCATCCAATTCAGCCTCATAGGGCAGATGACGGTTGGCGACCATCAGCAATGCACCGCGTGGTTTCAGAATGCGCGCAGCAGTGGCGATGAACCCTTTTCCAAGATCCGGATCACCAGCACGGGTAGTGTGAAACGGTGGGTTGGACACAACTGTGTCATAAGGCCCGCCGCTAAATGTCAGCGCATCGTCCCAAACAAGACGCGCCCGTGGGTCATTGGTATTTGCAACGGCACAGTCCAAAGCCGCCTTGTCCGCCTCAATCATATCGAGCCGCGTTACGCCTTCGTGGGACAAAATCTCACGGCTGAGATAGCCCCAGCCCGCGCCGAGGTCGGCCACGTCACCCTTCAACGCATCAAGGTGCGGAACCAACTGGGCAGAGCCTGCGTCGATCTTCGTTTCCGAAAACACACCCGCGACGGTTTGGTATCCGTCGGGCGACTTAACCGTCACGTCCCATGCAGGTGCGACGCCAGCCGTAAACCAGAACAGCCGGCCATGGCCCTTTGCAACAACGCCCAAGATCGTGGTGGTCTTGCGGATGTCTTTGTAGATGCCCTCAATGCCGTCGGTCTTCTGCCCGTCAACGACCACCAACCCACCAGCTGCAATTGCGTGGCTGATCATGGCGCGCGCCAGCGTCTTTGATCGTGGCACCACCACAAGCGTAGCCCCGCGGCCTATGCCATCACCAACCAACTCCATGGCCTGCCAGTATTGATGGTCGGGATAAAACGTCGCCTCGACGGTAACATCGCTCAGCCCCGCCAAATCATAGCCAGCAGGTGGGCGCAAAATATGCAGCGTTCCGGTCAGGTCCAGACCATCGTCTAGCGCAGTAAAAAGGCGTGAATGTTTCATGAGGCTCCAAGCGGGCGACGCGCCCTCACTCTTTTTCCATCGTGCATTGCAGGGGGTGTTGGTGGCGCGCCGCAAGGTCCATCACCTGCGCAACTTTGGTTTCCGCAATCTCATGGCTGAACACGCCAACCACCGCCAGACCCTTTTTGTGCACCGCCATCATGATGTCGACCGACTGGTCATGGGTCAAACTAAAGAAGCGTTCCAGCACGTGCACGACAAATTCCATCGGCGTATAGTCATCGTTCAGGATCATCACCTTATACAGCGGTGGACGTTTGGTCTTGGTCCGTGTTTCAAGTTTGACGCCGACATCGTTATCGTCGTCATCGTCCCGATCAGCCATCATGTAAACGTCTTGCAGCATTGTATTCCTTTGGCGCGAGTCACTGGTAGAGTGTGCGTTCAGCAGCTTATTATAACCTCTCTGGCCTCTATGAAAAGGGGCCACGCATAAGTGACGCAAAAGACAAGGCAGGAACGCGCCGTCAGCAGACGCAATTGGACGATCGCATTCGATGCGGACGACACGCTTTAGCATAACGAACGTGGCTTTAAGCTGACCCAGAACCGGTTCGCTGAATTGCTGGTGAATTTTATGTCGGACGATCATTTACAGAACCAATTGTTGACGGCCGAGCGGCGCAACCTGGGTATCTATGGCTTTGACGTCAAAGCCTTCGTGCTGTCGGTGATCGAAACAGCGATCGAGGTGACGGACGGCGCGGTGCCAAACGACGTCATCACCAAATTACTGTCCATCGGGCGCGACATGCTGTCTGACCCGGTGGAATTGCTGCCCGGCGTGCGCGACGCGATTGAACAGTTGCAGCAAACGGCTGAGATCATGCTTATTACCAAGGGCGATCTTCTTGATCAGGAACGAAAACTGGCGCAATCGGGCTTGGGTGATCTGTTCGACTCAGTTGAAGTTGTCAGTGATAAGACCTCCGATATCTATTCCCGCATTTTCGCGCGTCACAACATTGCACATCAGATGATGGTCGGCAATTCGCTGCATCAGATGTGATTCCCGCGATCCACGCAGGCGCGTGGGGCGTCCACGTACCCCATGATCTTACATGAGCGTATGAACGCGATGTCGCCCCCGTTTCACACCGCCACCTCCACAAAATTTCCGCAATTGGCGACCTGCCCTATTCTCGCCACAATCCGCTATTTAGGGGATGAACTCGAAACCTACCGCTAAATGTGCCCCAAGGGATGCAAATTGTGCAGGGATGCCACACCAAAGTCCTTTGAATTTAGGGTATTTTCTGAAACGCTGCCCTGTGCTAGCGTTATTTCATAATAAGAGACCCCACTAAAAAAACGGGGCTCATGAGGCAGAAAAAAGGGCAGTGGCGTGAAACGTCGTATTCAACACCCCGCGTTGGCGGGAATTCTTCTATTGTTCACACTCCTGATGGCTGCTTTGGCGCCTGTCACGGGTAATTCAGCACCCTACGCGGCCATGGTTATGGATGCCCGCACTGGCGAGATATTGCATTCGCGAAATGCAGACACCCAGCTGCATCCAGCATCGCTTACCAAGATGATGACGCTTTATATCGCGTTTCAAGCGGTTGAACGTGGCGAGATCAGCCTTGATGACATGATCACAATCACACCTTTGGCGGCAAGCGAGCCAGCATCAAAACTGTGGCTTGCCGCAGGTCAGCGCATCCAGTTCCGCTATCTGATCCGCGCCTCTGGTGTGAAATCGGCCAATGATGCCGCAACAGCCATCGGGATCGCGCTGGAAGGCAACGAGGCCGCCTTTGCCCGTCGTATGACCGCAACCGCCCGCGCCATGGGCATGTCCCGCACCACATTCCGCAACGCCCACGGTTTGACTGAAACAGGCCACATGTCGACCGCCCGCGACATGACCGTGCTGGGCCGCCACATGATCTACGACTTTCCGCAGTATTATAACATTTTTAGCCGTCTGACGACGGATGCAGGTGTGAGCCAAGTTTCAAACACGAACCGCCGTTTCTTGAACGCCTATCGCGGGGCCGATGGCATCAAGACGGGCTACACCCGCGCCGCTGGCTTCAACCTCGTGGCATCTGCTGAACGTGGCCAAGAGCGCATCATCGCGACAATGTTTGGCGGGACTTCAACCGCCCAACGCAACGCCCGTGTCGCTGAATTGCTTGATATGGGGTTTGCCCGCGCACCAACCACAGCCCGTATAAATCGTCCCAGCCCGGTTCCCGCACAAGGGTCCGGCGGCGCTGACACACCGGCCTCTGGCACGACGGCGCGCACTGTTCGCGTGAACGGGTTGGTCAGCCGCTCGGTGCGTCCAAATGCACGCACCGCCCCCGATCAGCCAGAAGTTACCGAAGAGCTGCTGGCCATTAACGCGGCAGCCGTGCAAAACGTGATAAGCGATGTGCTGCAATCCGCCAGCGCGCCCACCGAGTCTGCGTCCCCGCAGGCCAGACCGTCCGGTGAATTGATACTCACAGCCGTGCAGCAAACCAGCACAGCCCCGAACGAACCACAGATCGTGACCCGCATTTCGACCTCTGGCAGCCGCTTGTGGGGCGTCAACGTTGGACGCTACAATTCGCGCTATCAGGCCGAGCGGGTGTTGCTGCGTGTCGCTTTGAACGAAATGTCTACGCTCGATGGCTCACTTCGCCGCGTGAACCAATCCAGCCGCGGGTTCGACGCGAACTTTATGGGGCTGACACATGAGGGCGCTGAACGCGCTTGTGCACGCTTGCAAGCCCGCGGCACGACGTGTTTCATGATCGGGCCAGAATAACCCAGACCGAGGATCATCACATGGCCGCACTTGAAGTCCGCCCGCCCGATACACCGACCCTGCGCACCAGCGAGGCAGGCAGTCACATCGGCGTCCACCGTATTTTTTGCGTTGGCCAGAACTATGCCGATCACGTGGCTGAAATGGGTGGTGACGCCAAGGCGGACCCACCAATCTTTTTTATGAAACCGAACAGCGCAGTGGTCCAATCCGGTGCAACAATCCCCTTCCCACCTGCAACTGAAAACCTGCATCACGAGGTGGAGTTGGTCGTCGTTCTAAAAACAGGTGGCGCAGACATCGCAGAGAGTGTCGCGCTGTCCCACGTCTATGGCTATGCCGTCGGCAACGACCTAACCCGCCGCGATATACAAGCAGCCGCAAAGTCCAAAGGATCGCCTTGGGACATGGCCAAAGGATTCGACAATTCCGCCGTGATCGGAACCGTGCATCCGGTGGCCGAAATCGGGCATCCGACTGCGGGTGCGGTGACATGTTCAGTCGATGGTGAAGCCCGACAGATCGGCGACCTGACCCAGATGATCTGGTCCGTGCCGGAAATCATCGCGACGTTGTCAACGCTAGTGACGTTGCAAGCAGGCGACATCATCATGACGGGCACACCTGCTGGTGTGGGCCCGATCGTGCGCGGTCAAACCTGTTTGTGCGAAATCTATGGGCTAAGCGACGCGTCGGTCACGTTTGAAGCCTAACCAAAGGCAGCTTTCATCAATTCGCGAGTATAGCTGTTCTGCGGCGCGTCAAAAATCGCGTCCGCATCCCCTGCTTCGACAACGTCACCACGTTTCATCACCATCACTTTGTGCGACAGCGCGCGCACGACCTTTAGATCGTGGGAGATAAACAGATACGCCAGTTGGTATTTCTGCTGAAGATCACGCAGCAGTTCAACGATTTGCACCTGCACTGTCATATCCAACGCCGATGTCGGTTCATCCAACACCACCAGTTTGGGACGCAGAATCATCGCACGGGCAATCGCGATGCGCTGGCGTTGACCACCCGAAAATTCATGCGGGTAGCGATCCATCAACGCAGGATCAAGCCCGACTTCGCCCATAATCTCATCAACCATTTCGCGCGGATCTTTGCCTGCAGCAGTGCCATGTACGGTCAGCCCTTCAGCAATAATCTGTTCGACCGTCATGCGCGGCGATAGCGACCCGTAGGGGTCTTGAAACACGATCTGCATCTCGGATCGAAGCGGGCGCATTTGGCGATCCGACAAGACGTGCAGGTCGCGCCCCATAAATACGATCCGCCCCTCAGAGCGGATCAGCCGCATCATCGCCAACGCCAATGTCGTTTTACCAGACCCCGATTCACCTACAATACCAACAGTTTCACCAGCCCTAACGCTGAGGTTGGCATCGTTAACCGCCTTCACGTAACCGGTTGTTCGCCGCAAAAGACCCGTTTGCAACGGGAACCAGATCTTGAGATTTTCAGCCTTCGCCACGATCTTTGCGTGCGGATCAACGGGAATGGGCACACCGGTGCTTTCCGCTTCAAGCAGGGTCCGCGTGTAGGCGTGTTGGGGGTTGGCAAAAATATCAGCCGTTGTGCCGTGTTCAACGATTTCACCGTCCTTCATCACGCAGACCCGATCCGCAATTTTGCGCACGATGGTTAGGTCATGGGTGATGAACAACATTGACATATCAAGGTCGCGTTTCAGGTCCGCCAACAGATCAAGAATTTGCGCCTGAATGGTCACATCCAGCGCCGTCGTCGGTTCATCTGCGATCAACATTTCCGGCCCGTTGGCCAGCGCCATAGCGATCATCACACGCTGACGTTGACCGCCCGATAGCTGATGTGGATAGGCCCCAAGGCGGGACGCGGGTTCGTGAATGCCGACCTGTTCCAGCAATTCGATGATGCGCACACGCACTGCATCACCGCGCAAACCTTGGTGTAATTCAATGGATTCGCGCAGCTGTTTTTCGATGGTGTGCAGCGGGTTCAGCGATGTCATCGGTTCTTGGAAAATAAAGCTGATGTCGTTGCCGCGCACGCGCTGCAGATCCTTTTCAGACGCGCCAACCATCTGGGTACCGTTGTAGGTGATGGACCCGCCAACAGTGGCACTGTCGCCAAGCAGTTGGACCGTGGACAGCGCCGACACCGATTTTCCAGACCCGGATTCACCCACAATCGCAACCGTTTCGCCCTTATTCACGTGGAACGAAATTCCACGCACCGCGTGGGTCGTTTCCCCGTCCTGGCGGAAATTAACGGTAAGGTTTTGAACGTCAAGAACGCGCGCGATCATGAAAATGTCTTTCGCGGATCGAACGCGTCACGTACGCCTTCAAAGATGAACACCAAAAGCGACAACATGATCGCAAATGTGAAGAAAGCTGTAAAACCCAGCCATGGGGCCTGTAGGTTTTGTTTCGCTTGTAAAGTCAATTCGCCCAGTGACGGCGCGGAAGACGGCAGACCAAAGCCAAGGAAATCAAGCGAAGCCAACGTCGCAATCGTGCCCGTAATCAGGAACGGCAGCATCGTGACAGTCGCCACCATCGCGTTGGGCAGCATGTGGCGAAACATGATCGTGCGGTCACTAACGCCCAACGCTTTGGCCGCGCGGACATATTCGAAATTGCGCGCGCGCAGAAATTCGGCACGCACCACGCCGACCAAGGCGGGCCAGCCAAACAGGATGGTGAGGAATACCAGAAGCCAAAAGCTTCGCCCTAAGATCGCGAACAAAATGATAATCACATAGAGCGACGGGGTTGAGCTCCAAATTTCCAACAGACGTTGGAACACAAGGTCCACCCAGCCACCAAAATAGCCCTGAACGGCGCCCGCAATAATGCCGATGACAGATGCAATCGACGTCACGATAATTGTAAACAGGATCGACAGGCGAAAGCCGTGGATCACCCGCGCAGTGACGTCGCGTTTGGTATCATCCGTGCCAAGCCAGTTGTTGCTATCAGGGGGTGACGGGGCCACGCCCGGCGTGTCCACGATGGTGTTGTAGCTGTATGGGATCGGTGGCCAAATCAGCCAGCCTTCCTCAAATCCTTCTAGGCCATCAGCGTAGGTCCCCTCGACGATACCGCTTATGATTTCTTCGGGATCATCAAAACATTCTTGCATGCCACCTGATTGGATCAGGCATTTGACCTCGATGTCTTTGTATTCAGCTTCCGTCGGGAAATCGCCGCCATAATCCTGCTCAGAATAAAAGCTGAAAATCGGCATACGGATTTCGCCGCGATAGCTGACCATGATGGGTTTGTCATTGGCCAGGAATTCGGCAAACAAAGACGCCCCAAACAGGACCAGAAAAATCCATAGCGACCAATACGCGCGGCGATTGCGGGTGAAATTACGCCAGCGGCGTTTGTTCAGCGGCGATAGGGTAAACCGGCCCTTTTCGGGTGGCGTTGACAGGGCGGCTTTCATCGCTACCCCCTCTTCTCAAAATCGATGCGCGGATCGATAAAGACGTAAGTGATATCCGTGAGGATGCCCACGACCAGCCCCATCAGGGAGAACGCAAACAGCGTACCAAACATGACCGGATAGTCGCGTTGCAACGTCGCCTCAAACCCAAGGCGGCCCAAACCGTCCAATGAAAACAGTGTCTCAATAATCAACGACCCGCCAAAGAACACACCGATGAACAGCGCAGGAAAGCCGGAAATGATGATCAGCATCGCGTTGCGGAACACATGGCCGTACAGGATGCGGGATTCAGACAGGCCCTTGGCTTTGGCGGTGATGACGTACTGCTTTTTGATCTCGTCCAAGAAGCTGTTTTTGGTCAACAACGTCAGCGTCGCAAAGGCAGAGATTGTCGATGCCAGAACGGGCAGCGCAATGTGGTGGAAGTAGTCCTTGATCTGCCCCCATGTGCTGAGGTCATCGAAGTTGGACGATGTCAGGCCGCGCAGAGGGAACAGGCGGTTGCACGTGGGGTTATAGTCATACAACCACCACAGATATGCGTTGCCGTTCAGCCAGTCGGACAGATACGGGAATCGGAAACAGTTGTTGGACGCGAACAGCACGATCAGCAGGATTGCGAACAAAAAGCCCGGAATCGCATAGCCGACGATGATCATCGCGGACGTCCAGGTGTCGAACGACGTGCCATCGCGCACGGCCTTTTTGATGCCCAGCGGGATGGAGACCATGTATGCGATCAGCGTGGACCACAGGCCCAGCGTGATCGACACGGGCATCTTTTCAAGCACAAGGTCCACAACGGAGACTGACCGAAAATAGCTGTCACCGAAATCAAAGCGCATATAGTCCCACATCATCAAGAAAAAGCGTTCAAGTGCGGGGATCGGCACAGGGTTACATTCATCTACCCGCAGGTCAGGTTCATCGACATATCCAGCGTCACAGACGATACGGGCAAAGTTAAATTCGACCTGTAGTTCATCGAGAAATTCTTGCGGCAAACCACGCGACGCGACGCTATCACCGCTGTCGTTTTCAAGAATCTCTGACCCGCCGCCGCTGATGCCTTCAAACACATCACCGCCGCCTTCCATCTGGGCAATGATCTGGTCAATCGGCCCGCCGGGAACAAATTGGATCAATACGAAATTGATTATCATGATCCCAAGCAGCGTCGGGATCACCAGCAGCAATCGTTTGAGGATATAGGCGCCCATTTACCGCATGGCCTTTGTTTTTATTGCCGTCAGCACAGGGCTTAAAATGCCCCTTCTGCCTTCAGTTCTTCTGCTCTGTCGGCGTTGTACCACCAGAACGACATGTTACCCAATGAGAAAGGTGGCAGCGTTTCAGGGTATTCGTACATGTCGTAATAGGCCACGGTATGCACAGATTTGTACCACTGGGGCACCCAGAACCCGGTCGCGCGCAGCACGCGGTCCAGTGCGTGGGTGCCGTTTGTCATGTCCTCGAGGCTTTCCGCGTTGATCACAACTGTCATGAGCCGATCTATCGCCTCGTTTTGCAGACCCATCAGATTTCGGGAACTGTCCGCGGCGGTTTCTGAGGCAAACCACTGACGCATCCCGGTGCCGGGTTCAAACCCTTGGGTCATTGTATGGGTGATCATGTCAAATTCAGACGGCGCATTGAGGCGTTCCACGTATTGGGCGAAATCAACACGATTTAACGAGGCGTCAATGCCGAGCCGTTCGAGGTTCTCAATATAGGGGTTGATAATGCGGTCGAACGACGGCGACGCGGTCAGGAATTCTACCGACAGGGTTTCACCATCCTTGCGGCGCAAACCATCTTCGCCGGCAATCCAGCCAGCACCAGCCAACAGATCAGACGCGAGACGTAGATTGGCGCGGTCGGTTGGACGACGTGCATCGGATGTGGGCGACAATACTGCCTCATCCGTCAGGATAGACGGGTCGAGAAGCCCTTCGTCGACAAGGGGTTGCAGCAGGGCCAATTCGCCCACCGACGGGACACCACGCGCCTGCAAATCGGAGTTCTGCCAGAAAGAGTCGACCCGGTCATAAAGCCCGTAGAACAACGTCTCGTTTGACCACTCAAAATTGAACATCAGGCGGATCGCCTCACGGACTGCGGGGTCTTGGAATTTTGGATCGCGCAGGTTGAAAATGAACGCTTGCGCCGATCCGATGGTCCCGTCCGGCAGTTCTTCTTTACGCACCCATCCATTTTCAATCGACGGGAATTCATAGCCCGTGGCCCATTGCAGTGACGAATTTTCATTGCGGAACGTGTATTCACCCGCTTTGAACGCCTCAAATGCGGCGGCGGAGTCTGTGAAATATTCATAACGAATGGTATCGAAATTGGCCTGCCCGATGTTGAACGGATGCTCCGCACCCCACCAATCAGGGTCGCGGGCATAGATGACCTGTCGGTTGGTGTCGAAACTGTCGATCACATAGGCACCGGTCCCCATGAACGGCACATCCGTGCTTTCATCTAGACGCGCACCGGTTTCTTCAAACCACGCTTTGGAAAAGACCGTTGTGCCACCCGCAAAGCCGATGACATCGCGGCGCGGCGCGTCCGGTGTGAAAAAGAATTTGATGCGGTAGGTGTCTAAGACTTCGACACCATCAAGGTAATCGGACACTACGGCCACGTATTCCGGCAGGCCTTGGGTCATGAACAAATTGTGGGTGAACGCCACGTCTTGCGCTGTCATCGGGGTGCCGTCGGCAAAGGTGATGTCGTCGCGCAGGTTGAAGATCACCCAATCCATGCTTTCGGGGTATTCCAGCGTCGTGCACAGATAGCAGTAAGACCCGTAAGGATCGTCCGCCGTGGCGGTCATGATGCTTTCGAACAACAGCGTGGTGCCAGCCGCAGCAGCCCCTTCACGGGTATAGTTGTTGAACGTGTCAAACGTACCTTGCGATGAGACACTCATCTCGCCGCCTTTGGGCGCATCAGGGTTCACATAATCCAGATGCACCATGTCGGGACCGTACTTCAACTCTCCGAAGTTTGTGTAGCCATGTGACGTGATGATGTTTTCATGACTGTCCGCACGCACGAATGTTGCCGCACCAATGGCCAATACTGACACCGCAAGCATAAGCCCCCATTTCGACATTCCCCGGTCGGTTTGGCCTGCGGATTGCGTTTGCATGGCGGTCTTGGTGGCAAGGTGCTGGGTCTGGGTCACAGGACGCTCCTAAAAATCGGCAAATTCGCTTTGTTAAAGGTAGGACGGGGACTGGCAAACATTCAAGTTGAGAATGCGTGATCTTGTCGTGATCAAGACGCTTAGCCACACCCTGAAACGCGAAAGGCCGTCCCGGACGGGACGGCCTTCACAAAATTCTGACGTGGTGTTTAGTCGTCGAGACTATCGAGGTACGCGATCAGGTCTGCGCGGTCTTCGATTTTGCGCATGCCATTGTATCCCATAGCAGTGCCCGGTGCGTACCCTTTCGGGTTTTCAAGGAACAGATTCAATTCTTCAGGTGTCCAAACATCGTTTACCGCAATAAGGGCGCCAGAATAGTCAAATGCGTCAACTGAAGCGACATCGCGACCGACAACACCGTAAAGGTATGGGCCGGTACCATTTTCGCCAACTGCAAGCTTGTGACAGGCAGAACACGCGCGCCACTGACCTTCGCCCGAGTCAATGTCAGCCATTGCGAAGACTTCTTCGAACGCAGGGCCTGCATCAACAACGACGTCGCCGCTATCGGCACCCTCAACCGGGATGACATAAGCCTGTTCGTGATCGCCGTGGCCGCCCGCGTGGTAAATCGACTCAGCAACCCAGCCGCCAAGCAAAAAGAGCAATAATGTGCCACATAGCGCACCAAGAACTTTGGTCATTGTCATTGTGTCGAACATGTCGCGTTCCAATTTCTTCCTGATTCAGCATTCATCTATCCGCTTCCCCCTCCAATGATCAAGGTGTAGCACCGCGACCAAATGCCCATTTTTTGCATGGCGTGCAGCCATGAGGGCAAAATTGGGACACAAGATGACCAAACGCATCGCATTTCAAGGTGAACCAGGCGCCTACGGGCATCAAGCCTGCGTTGAGGCACGCCCCGATTATGAACCACTGCCCTGCCCCACATTCGATGCCGCAATCGAGGCAGTTCGCAAAGGCGACGCCGATCTTGGTATGATCGCCGTGGAAAATTCCACCTATGGGCGTGTGGGCGATGTACACACGTTGTTGCCCGAAAGCGGGATTCATATCGTGGACGAGGCATTTGTTCGGGTTCATATTAATCTGCTTGGCAAACCGGGGGCGCGGCTCAATCAAATCCGGTCTGCCGCTGGTCATATCGTGATCCTGCCCCAGTGCGGGAAGTTTCTGCGCGAACACGGCATCTCGCCAGTTGCCAGCCCCGACAACGCGCGTGCTGCGATGGATGTGGCCGCCGGTGAAGACATGACAGCCGGTGCCTTGGCGTCTGAAATGGCCGCCAAAATCTATGGACTTGATATTTTGGCACGCCACATCGAAGATCACGATCGCAACACCACACGGTTCCTGATTATGTCACGCGACCTCGATCTAAACCATCGCGGCAAGCATGGCATGGTCACCAGCTTTGTGTTCCGCGTGCGCAACATTCCTGCTGCATTATATAAAGCGATGGGCGGATTTGCGACCAATGGCGTCAACATGACCAAGTTGGAAAGCTACATGGTCGGTGGGCAGTTCACTGCGACGCAGTTCTACGCTGAGGTCGAAGGCCACCCCGACGACCGTAATGTGCAACGCGCAATGGATGAGTTGGATTATTTCACCGACCATATTCGGTTGATGGGCGTGTTCCCCGCAGCACCGCGTCGGCACGAAAAGGCAAAGCGCTAGCCGCGATAACGGGTTTCGACGTCTTTCGCAAAACCCGACACAATAGATTTAAAATGCGCTTGGCTTTTCTGACGCGAAAAGCGAACAGACTGAAACATCACTTTCGCTGCAATGGTTTTTGCCTTCGCGACGAACTTGCAGTTAAGACGCGTGCGGGCACGACTAAGCGCGATCAATTCAATCAACATGGTCGCATCTGCGCTTTTGGACGTAATTTCGATTGTCAGGCCGGTGGGTTTATTAACCTCACCGATTTCTGCATTGACGCTTCGTTCAGCCCCGCGCAGCAGAAATTTAACGTGCCATTTTGTGCCGACGACAGCCGCATCACCGCCCGCGATCCGTTCAACATCGCCGCCACGACGCATAATTGACCGCTCGAAGGTGGCGAAATCGGTGACCTGATCAAAAACATGCTCAATTGGTGCTTCAATATCGTCGCTTGTCGCAAATTCCATAATGTGGTGCCCAGTTTTCGACCTTGCCGGTCCGTTACTTGTTAGTTCGCGTTACTCTAGCGTATTCGTCAGCCAGTTCTCTAGCAAAAAATGTGCAATGGCACCATTTCTAGCAGACTGTATCTTCGGATGCTCACCTCGGGCGGCCTGTTCCATCTCGGCGCGACTAACCCAGCGCGCATCCTCAAGCTCGATCGGGTCCAGCGTGATATCAGTGGACGTCGCCTCACCGTAGCAGCCAATCATCAGTGACGACGGAAAAGCCCAAGGTTGGCTGGCCAGATAAGTCACGTCTCCGACTATGATCCCAGCTTCCTCAGACACCTCGCGGCGCACTGCGGCCTCAATAGTTTCGCCCGGTTCTACAAATCCGGCGAGCAGGGAATACATGCCATCTGGCCACTCCGGGGAACGACCAACAAGGACATCATCACCGGACACGATCAGCATGATCACAACCGGATCGGTGCGTGGAAAGTGGGACGTGCCGCATGCGGGACAAACGCGCCGCCATCCTGCATCCGCCGCCGTGCTTTGCGTCCCGCAGGCAGAACAGAAACTATGGCTGTCGTGCCAACCCAGAAGCGCGCGGGCCGTCGCTGCAAGTTCAGCGTCGCACAGGCTAAGGGTTGTCATGATCCCCCGCAGTTCTGCGAAAACGGCGTCGCCCGTGGCACGGTGTTGCTGCAACGTCGTGTCCAGAAATGTGTTCATGTCATCACCGTCAGGCAACACAGGATCCCAGCCTGTCAACGACACGGCAAAAACCGGTCCGTCTTCGTCGAGCCCTAGGAACACCTGAACAGCGCCAGCGTCGGCCATCACTGGATGATCAAGTGGCAGGCGTGCCAGCGGTCCGCCGATGCGATCCAACAGCAGCTTGCCGCGCCACAGAATAATCGAGCAGGCAGCGGTGTCAGCCGCAGCTGTTTCAATATTTCCGCGCATGTGGGCCGCCCGATCCAGACCGGACCCGCCGAACGTAACTGTTTCTGCATTTTTCATCAGGCACCGATGCCATGTCACAGAACAAGGCGCAATCGTTCTGGCCCTTGCGCGATGGCCTATGTGGTCCTATATCAACGATTGAGGGGTTGGCGCGGGTAAGTGCCTCGCCAACCTGGTCAGGTCCGGAAGGAAGCAGCCACAACGAGCCCCACTTGGGTCGATGTCCAACCTCTCACCTACTGCAAAAACGCATCGCGTTTTCGCAGGGAACGATAGAGTGAAAGCGAAGCTTTTGCGGAGTCGCTCAATAGGATACTGTAGCGACATGAATAAAACCCTCAGAACCCTTGGCTGGTCGACCCATTTCGCACGCCAGATCAAACTGGAACCTGACGGCGCCCCCCCCAGTCACCCCGTTCGTGTTGCAGCCGTGCATCGATCCCGTCTTGATGGGTTGTCAGCAGGCGGGCCCATATCCTTGTCGCCCGTCGCCGCCGCCGGTCTGTATGCCGTTGGCGACTGGGTGATCGCGACGGGGGCTGCCGCGTCCGAACCGCTGACACGCACCACAGAAATCACCCGTCGCGCGGCTGGCGAAGATTCCAAACCGCAACTGATCGCCGCCAATGTCGACACACTTGGCATCGTCACCAGCTGCAACGCCGATTTCAACGTCGCGCGGCTTGAACGCTATCTGGCGATGTGTGCGGCATCAGGCTGTTTACCACTGGTGATCCTGACCAAAGCAGACCAATGCGACGACCCCTCTGACTACGTCAAAAAGGCCGAAAAGCTGTCGCCGATGCTGAGGGCGATTGCTATCAACGCTACGGACGATGAAGATGTCAAGCGGCTGAACCCATGGTGCAGCAACGGGCAAACGCTGGCTTTGGTCGGATCATCCGGCGTCGGGAAAACCACGATCCAGAACCGCCTGACGGATGTCATCGACGCCACGCAAGATATCCGCGCGGGCGATGCCAAAGGCCGCCACACGACAACAAACCGCAATCTGCGAGCAACGTTCGCTGGCGGATGGTTGATCGACACACCCGGCATGCGCGAATTGCGTTTGGTCGATGCCGAGAGCGGTGTGGATGAGGTATTTTCCGACATTACCGAATTGGCCGCGACGTGCAAATTCAACGACTGCGCCCATGTGACCGAACCGGGCTGCGCTATTCGCGCGGCGATCGCGGCGGGTGATCTGGACGCGGACCGGATTGAGCGGTGGCGCAAACTAGAGAAAGAGAACCGGTTCAATACTGCGACAGTTGGGGAGAACCGCGGCCATCTCAAACGGCTCCAAAAGATGCACGACGAAGGTCAGGCGCGCGGGAAAGCTAAGCGGAAGACCTGATTGCCCATCGCTGTTGGTCATCGGTTTCCACAGCACAGGGCCGCGTTTTTCGCAGACGTATAAGCGCGTCTTCTGGGGCTTCCCCGGCTTCAATCATCAACCGCAACGCCACCATACCAGACCGCCCACAGCCGCCGAAACAATGGGTCAAGATCTTGCCGCCGCCCGCCAAGGTTGTTGCGCTGAGGATTGAGACCTCATCCCATGCGCTGGCGACGTCCGCATCCGGCGCGCCCAAATCCACAATTGGCAAATGACGCCACGCCACCCCAACCGCCGCAAGGTCGTCCCCAAAACCAGACGCGCCCATCCAGTCCAGTTCACTTAGGGTTGTCATCGTCAGCACGAGGTCCGGACTCCAGCGCAATATTGCCGACAGATCAGCTACGTACGATCCAGATCGCCCCGGAATGGGGGACAGCGCGACCTGCCCTGCGCCCACATCCAGCGGAAAGATCGCGAATTCAGAAGACCCCATGTTCCACCACCTGTCCGAGCATAGGGTCTGCCCATTTCTGCAAAATCGCACGGATTTTCGGTACACCGGATGCGGCAATTGCGCGGCGCAGCAGGTCAGCGCGGTATTCCAGCAAAAAAATAAGAACAGCGCCGCTTGATGCAATGTGGGAATGCCACGCCGCGTTTTGATATCAACCACCTCGGCATCAGACCCCTGACAGGAGTCCACACCGACATTCAACAACAGCCCAACCGTTTCGGCATTATCGAAATCGAGCGTGCGGGAAATCATATGCAGATAGTCCACATACTTTAAATCCGCACCGTCGCTGCGGAGGCCCGCAATGGCATTTCGCGTCAAGGCCTCTGACGAACCGGACACATAGCCAGCTTTCAAAGTCTTCGCGCCACTGCGCAATCTATCTAGGGATTTGCCAGTCATCGGCTTCCTCATTCAAATAACCCAAGAGTTCGCTAAGTAGGGCATGAGAAAGACCTTCATGGTTCGTCAACTTCAATATGGAGGGTGCTGAGGGCAGTTTTTCGCGAACCTGAATGCCCCTATGGGCAGATTTAGTTTACACGCGCATCTCTCCGTCAGCAAGAAGGCTGCAATCTTGCACGGATGGATAAAACGACTGAATTGGACGCGCTAGGGCGGTGGACGTCGGCTAGGGCACCGCGTACCTTTATTCAATGACCGAATCTGATAGCCCAAAATACCAAGTCCTCGCGCGGAAATACCGCCCAGAGACATTTGCCGATCTTGTCGGACAGGATGCGATGGTGCGCACGCTTAAAAACGCGTTTGCCGCGGACCGGATCGCGCAGGCGTTCATCATGACAGGCATCCGAGGCACCGGTAAAACGACCACTGCGCGGATCATCGCCAAGGGGATGAATTGCATCGGGATCGATGGTCAGGGTGGGCCGACGACCGAACCCTGTGGCACATGCGAAAACTGCGCCGCGATCATGGAAGGTCGACATGTTGACGTGATGGAAATGGACGCTGCGTCGCGAACCGGCGTTGGCGATATTCGTGAAATCATCGAAAGCGTGCATTACCGCGCCGCGTCCGCACGTTATAAAGTCTACATCATTGACGAAGTGCACATGCTGTCCGTGAACGCGTTCAACGCACTTCTTAAGACCCTCGAAGAACCGCCCGAGCACGTCAAATTCATCTTCGCGACAACCGAAATTCGCAAGGTTCCTGTGACAGTTCTGTCCCGCTGTCAGCGCTTTGATTTGCGCCGGATCGAACCCGAAGACCAGATCGGCCTGCTGCGCAAAATTGCAAAAGCTGAAAAGGCTGAAATCACCGATGACGCGCTCGCCCTGATAACTCGCGCCGCCGAAGGGTCCGCGCGTGATGCGCAATCATTGCTGGACCAAGCGATTTCACATGGCGCAGGCGAGACCACGGCAGATCAAGTCCGCGCGATGCTTGGCCTCGCGGATCGTGGCCGTGTGCTTGATCTGTTTGACATGATCCTTAAGGGGCGGGCGGCAGACGCGCTGCATGAACTGTCCAGCCAATACGCGGACGGTGCCGATCCAATGGCAATCCTGCGAGATCTGGCCGAAATCGCCCACTGGGTCAGTGTGATCAAAATCACACCTGATGCCACCGAAGACCCCACCGTCAGCCCCGATGAACGCACGCGCGGTATTGCCATGGCGGATGCTTTGGCGATGCGCGTGCTGACACGGTTGTGGCAGATGTTGCTGAAAGCCCTCGAAGAAGTGGCGATGGCCCCCAATGCGATGATGGCTGCAGAAATGGCGATCATCCGCCTGACACACGTGGCGGATTTGCCGAGCGTTGAAGAACTCTTGCGCAAGCTCGACAAAGAAACACCGCCTCCCGGTGGCTCTCCCGGTGGCCGAGGCGGTGGCGGCCCACGCGCGGCCCCTGCCGTGAACACCGACGCGCAGTCGAGCGCTGCTGCGCCAACCCATTCTGGCCCCAGCGGTCCATCTTCGTCGGCCAGTGGCGCGGTTCTCGCCGTGGCGGAAGACGAGGCGCTGGTACATTATCCAACCTTTGATCACATCGTCGAACTGATCCGCCGCCACCGCGACGTAAAATTGCTGGTCGAAGTCGAAACCGGCATGCGCCTTGCGGCCTACCAACCCGGTCGCATCGAATTCGTGCCCGCGAAAGGCGCGCCAAGCGACCTCGCGCAGCGGCTAGGATCACGCCTTCAAGCTTGGACTGGCAATCGCTGGGCCGTCACGCTGGTCAACGAGGGCGGCGCCGCAACGATTGCCGAAATTCGCGACACCGAAAACAACGCACTGCGCGATAAGGCAAAGGCGCATCCGCTGGTTCAGGCCGTCCTGATGAAATTTCCTGGTGCCAGAATCACCGACATTCGAACCCCCAAAGCGCTTGAGGCGGAAGCCGAACTCGAAGCACTGCCGGAAGTTGACGACGAATGGGATCCATTTGAAGACAGCTAACGCGCCTTGCAGCCTGCGCGCGTGCTGCCTATCTATCCCGCAATAGATATTCAGGAGACGGTGATGTTCAAAGGACTAGGTGGCCTCGGCGATATGGCCGGAATGATGAAAAAAGCCCAAGAGATGCAAAAGCAGATGGGCCAGTTGCAAGACGACCTGCACGACATCGTCGTCGTCGGGGTCAGCGGTGCGGGTTTGGTCAAGGCAACGGCGAGCGCGAAGGGTGAACTTAAGGCGCTGGATATTGATCCGTCTATCTTCAACGGTGACGACAAAGAGGTCGTCGAAGACCTGATCCTTGCGGCGATTAAAGATGCACAATCCAAAGCATCTGACAAGGCGCAGGAAGAAATGGCGAAACTGACAGATGGTTTGGGCCTTCCAGCCGATATGAAGTTGCCATTTTAGTCGGTCGAACGCTATTCGTTCTATCCCGTGCGGTGTAGCAAATTGCCTTCGCAATTCGCATGCCGCCCCCCCCTGTCCGGAGTAGACCAGTCCATCCATGACCCAAGCCCCCAAAGACATCGACGCATTGATTGATCTAATGGCCCGCCTTCCAGGGTTAGGCCCCAGATCAGCGCGCCGCGCCGTTTTACACCTGATCAAAAAGCGCGGACAACTGCTGAACCCGCTGGCAGAAGCGTTGACGATCGTAGGGGCAACTGCGCGCGAATGCCTGAACTGTGGCAATATCGGCACCTCTGAAATTTGCGGGATTTGTAAAAGCGAGAAACGCAACGTCGGCCAAATTTGCGTCGTCGAAGACGTGGCGGACCTTTGGGCGATGGAACGGTCTGGCGTTTTCAAAGGCCGCTACCATGTCCTTGGCGGTACATTGTCCGCACTTGATGACATTGGCCCCGATGAGTTGCGTATCCCGAAATTGCGCGACCGCATCACGACCGAACACATCACCGAAGTGATCCTTGCGCTGGGGGCCACAATCGACGGCCAAACCACCGCACACTACATAGCGGATGAATTGCACGGCGTACAAGTTACAACCTTGGCTCAAGGTGTCCCCGTTGGCGGCGAACTCGACTACCTTGACGACGGCACGATCACGGCCGCGCTCAACGCGCGCAAGGCCCTCTAACCTTCCGCTGTCTTTGTCTCAAAAATATCCGGCCTTATGTATCAAACGCACCAACAATATAGCTGACCTTTCCCGCCATGTGAATCACAATAGGGCATGCAGGATAAAACCATCAACAACGCGCTACTGGCGCTGTATCGCACTGGAGAAGCAAGATCACGTAGAGGCCCTAATGACGCTCAGGGGCGTAGATAGGCCTCAGCGGATGCACGACAGGCCGTTATCGCGTGGTAAGTGCAGGCGGATCGTGTTGGCAGCGCTGCCATGCACCACATCAGACGTGGCTGAAGTCATACAGGCTGAACTGGTGGGGGTGTCGCGCAAGAGTGCAGTGCAGCGGGCCTATATGGCGCTGTGTCGGCTTAGGGATAGCGGGCATGTGGTGCAGGACTTCGGGACGGATGGGTGTTTGTGGCGGGTTCACGAAAATAGCTGACGCCCTAAAGCCACGTTAGATGGCTCTAGGGCAGTAATTTCTATGCTAGACGCTCTAGCTTCTCGTCGCTTCTGGAGTAACCCTGACCGTCCGTAAGCTCTACATGAGGTTCACTAAGCATCTCGGCGACGGTCTCGTTTTTCTTCCACTTTTGGACAAAGAATTCCAAGCGACTAGCTGCATTTTGCATCAAATCTATTTGCTCATCTCTGTTTAGTGGTGCGGTAGACATTGTGCGACTCCTTCGCTTCAGTCTGCTGTTATATAGGTACATGATACTAATTGTCAATTTTTGACAAGCTGCCATTGCTCTGAGCCGTGGTAGCTGTCTACTTTGCCACAGGAATAGCCTGCACAGCAGATGGCCTCACAAATTACATCATATTTGGTCAATGCTTTATCCGGCAAATATGTTTGAAGAGTGTTAATTACGAGAACATTTGGGGCGCAACGCTCCACCATTTTAAACGCGGCGAAGCTAATCGCTCTAAGAACCTCCGCACGACAATCATCTGACAGGAACCGTTTTGTGTGTAGCCCATCAGAAAATTCATCACTACTTTCGTCACTTTTTGACTCAAGTAATATAAAGTATAGCTCTCTGTAGTCAGGCGGGTGCGCTGTAACTGGCGTTAGGGCCACAAGGACCTTGTAGGTTGAATGCGTTTCATCATCATACCCAATGTCAAAAGTAATGACCTCTTCATCTTCCTTACTAGCGCCTCGAATTGATAACTCATTGCTATCAAGGGTAAAACTGAAAGCCGCAATGAATCTCCCGACACACGCACAAGGGGATGAGTATCAGAAATTCTCTGGGTCTGTCTAGCCTCAAGCCGCCCGCTGCCAATACCCTTTCCAGTTGCGTGACACAGGGGCGTCCATCGCGTTAGAGACAATGATGTGCGCCAAAGTGCCGTTGTCTGTGCGGCGGTTGTCTTCCAGCCAAGCGGAGTGGTTTGCATACTGGTGCAGGTACTGAGGCGACACGCCATGGTGCTGCCCTTGGATCATGTTGCGAAGGCGGGAAAAGAAGCTTTCTACCATGTTTGTGTGCTTGCCGTGGTCGCTGTAAATCTCGCTGTGGTTTACGCGGTCAACGTGAAAGCCCATGTGCAGTGCATCCCAGTGTGACGCTTCGTCGGCTGACATTGTAGCTGTGCGGCATACGTTTTCGTTTGCCAGCGCAACGCCTTCGCCCTCAGTCATGGACACGAAAGGCAATGTGCGGCCTGTACGCTCACGCAATGCTACCACAACGCGGCGTGTGCCTGTCTGGTGCTGCTTGAGGCGACGGTCAACGCGCTTGGACTTCATGTTGTGCGGGCGAATGTGACCGCCAAAATATGCACCATCAATCTCAATGTGACCTTCCAGAACTTCGCCTGTCTGGATTTCTTGCGCCATGGCTTCGCGCAGCTTGTGCGACAAAACGAACGCTGTCTTGTACTGGCAATCCAGATCGCGCGACAACTGCACCATGGAAACGCCCTTAGACGCATTTACCAGAATGAATATCGCTGCCAACAGGTCAACAAAGTCCATCTTGCGTGATGCAAGGATCGTGCCGGACGTGACGCTGAACTGGTGCCCACATGCCTTGCACTTGAACTTGCGGCGCGTGGCAATCGTGTAAGTCTCGTCATGGGTACACTGGGGGCAAACAGCTTCGCCATGCGTCTCAGGCCAGCGCATTTCGCAGAATGTCCGGTACGCCGCGTTTCGCCAGCCTTGTAGATCGCACGAAGGCTTGTGGTGCGGGAAGCTGCTGAAAGAAGAAAGTGCTGTGCCATTGCTCTAACTGTGATTACTTATATCACATATGTAGTGTATAATGATTGTGTTTATAATGGTAAATATCATATATATAGTGCCTTTATCACATAGGAGATGCAAAATGCCAAATCAGTCCGATTGGGAAGCCAAAGCCGCAAATATCCTGAAGTCTCAACTGAAGCTTAAAGGGGTGTCATACGCCAAGCTTGCAGAATTGATTGGTGACAAAGAGCCAAATGTGCGCAACAAATTGAGCAGAGGAAAATTCTCAGCGGCGTATTTATTTCAATGTCTAAATTCTCTTGGCGTATCGGACTTACGATTGGGCTGACCCTTGGCAGCGGGGTAACCGCTGTTTTATTTGTGTTCGGTCATGCAATCTACGACTTTGCCAAGTGCGAGCATAGCGGCCAGTGCGATAGATACGCCGCAAAATATGAAGGCGAAAATTTTCCAAGTAGCTGGTGGTGGCTCTGGGACGGAAGTATCGTTTCCGCAAGTGACACGCTTGCACAGTGGGTTATGGCGTTTTTCACTATTGCTGTCGTCTTGCTTGTTTGGCGAACGCTGATCGCTACTCAAGACATGGCACGTGACACCAGAGACATTGGCCAAAAACAAGCCAGAGCTTACCTGCATGCGAAATTCTTGGACGTCAAGATTAGCGAATTCAATGCTTCTGACGGGTCTAATATTAGGTTTACCGCTAAGATAATGATAATCAATAGCGGCTCTACGCCCGCCAGTCAGGTTGAAATATTCTATGACATATTGGAGGGAAAGGAAGCAGGCGTTGTAGAGATAAACTTGCTTCGGCATGGTCAAAAAATGGAACAGCGTGCCTCCTTTATACCCGCTAAATCTGACAGTAACACAAGTCTCACAAGGGTTTGGAATGTCGAAAGCCCAAAAGACCTTCTGCGCGGAGGAAGTAATTACATTAGGCTGATCTATGCTTTTAGGTTTGTAGACGAGTTCGACGAAACAAGAGAAACACGCGTCACGTCTGGCACTTTCCACGAGTTTGAGGGAAGCCTGTGCTTTTTCCCCGACAAGCTGGAATACACTGACCCACGCAAGTAAGACCAACGCCCTAATCATGGCTCACACCCGCTTGGTGTGGTTTGCACGCTTGTTGCGTTTGATACATAAGGCCGTAAATATCCCCGCCGGAGGCTCCGGCATCGCGAAACATGCTGCAGCCAGCTTTGGCGCAGGCCAGCGCGGAACATTTTTCATGAATAAACAAGCAAAGCCCCCAAGCATCGCTCGGGGGCTTTCATTCAGATCAAGATCGAGACTGGAATCAATCTTCGTCGTCGTCAACTGCGTCGTTGGGCAGGTTAAAGAATGTGTCTTTATCCGGAATTGAAGTGTCCTCATCAGGCTCTGGCATGCTTTCGCCCAGCGTGAACGTCTCAAGACCCTCAATCGCTGACGGTATTTTGGACTCGATGCCCATGCCAAGGCTCTGCTCGGTTGAAACCAGCTTGCGACGCTCATCATCGCTCATCACGCCGCCTTCTTTAGCTTTCTTGGCCGCGGCTTTTTGTACGGCTGCGTCCAGTTCAACCTGCTTGCAAAGGCCCAGCGCGACCGGATCAATCGGTTCGATGTTGTTGATATTCCAATGCGTGCGTTCGCGGATCGCCTGAATGGTTGGTTTCGTGGTGCCGACCAGTTTTGAGATCTGACCATCAGCCAACTCAGGGTGAAATTTGACCAACCAATAGATCGACGCAGGACGGTCCTGACGCTTGGACAATGGCGTATAACGTGGGCCACGGCGCTTTTCTTCGCCGGCTGATCCAGGGTGAAACAACAGCTTTAGCCTGTAGGTTGGGTCCGCTTCGCCCCGATCAATCTCATCTTGGGTCAGTTGTTTGTTCGTAAGCGGGTCAAACCCTTTGACGCCAGCCGCAACATCGCCGTCAGCGATACCTTGGACTTCAAGCTCGTGCAGCGCGCAGAAATCCGCGATCTGTTTGAATGTCATTGTGGTGTTGTCACACAGCCAAACTGCTGTGGCTTTGGCCATAATTGGTATACCGCTCATCGCGCTTTCTCCTTATCAATCGACATGTCTTCCCCGAGCCCTTGAGGGGGCGGACCGCTTTCGGCCAGGTTCACATTGTCGGGGAACTTAGATGTTATATAGTCGGGCGACTGGATTATGGAAAGACCCCAAATGTTGCGAAATGCGATCCTATCTTGGGCCTTGTTATGCTTGATTGCCCTGCCAGCCAAGGCGCAAGACACTGCGGGCGATTTTGACTACTATGTTTTGTCCCTGTCATGGTCGCCAAATTGGTGCGCGTTGCAGGGCGATTCCCGCGGATCACCACAATGCGATGCTGATGCGGATTTCGGCTGGGTGCTGCACGGGCTTTGGCCACAATTTAAATCCGACTGGCCCGCTGACTGTCGCCACACGTTCCACAATCCGTCGCGCACGGACACGACTGCGATGGCTGATATCTGGGCACCAGTAGCCTTGCGTGGCATCAATGGAACAAGCATGGATCGCGTTCAGGCCTGTCGCCGGACGACTATTTTGCATTGGCACAAGAGGCGTATGACCACGTGATGCGCCCCGAAGTCTTCCGCCAATTGGAAAACCCCGTCACCTTGCCCGCATCCTTGATCGAAGAGGCCTTCATACGCGACAATCCATTCCTGTCGCCGGACCAAATCACCATCACCTGCCGCGCGGGTCGCTTCCAAGAAGCACGCATTTGCCTAACGCGGGAATTGGAACCACGGGAGTGTGGCGCGGATGTAATACGCGATTGCACACTGGATGACGCGCTGTTTGATCCGGTGCGCTAGAGGTGAACAAAGTTGGAGCGGAGGTCTGCTCTGGGGAGAGGCTGTGTGAAAACCCCCCTGCTTTTCCCCAATTATGGTATAGTTTCTGTACTCGATACGGAGGTTGTTCATGACGCTGTTCATCGAAGGTTTAGACCGTCAGCAGACGATCTTGCTGCCCGAAAATCTCGACGATTATGTTGATGAGAACAGTCCCGTCCGTGCCATTGATGCTTTTGCCGACATGCTGGATTTGGCGGTGCTTGGCTTCAACGCACAGCCCGCCGCCACTGGTTGGCCCGGCTACCATCCGGGGCTGATGCTGCGAATTTATCTCTCCGGATATCTCAATCAAGTGCAGTCATCGCGTCGTTTGGGACGAGAGTGCGGTCGCAATCTAGAGCTCATTTGGCTGACGGGCCGGCTGAAGCCGGACTTCAAGACGATTGCCGACTTCCGCAAAGATAACGGTCCTGTGATCCGCAAGGTGTGTCAGCAGTTCGTGGCTTTGTGCCGCAATATGGATCTGCTTGATGGGGACGTGGTCGCCATCGATGGCAGTCGGTTCAAGGCGGTAAATTCCAAGGCCAAGAATTATACGCGCGGCAAGCTGCGCCAGAAGTTGGGTGAGATCGACAAAACCATTGAGCGATACTTGGGTGAATTGGATCGCGCCGATGAGGTGTTCGAGCAAACTGGCACAATGGCTGCCGGAAGCCCGCATGGAACGCACCCTGAGGAAGCAGGAACACCAGCAAAAGGAAGCCGTGCGCTACAGATCAATTGAACAGCAGATGGACAAGACGGGCGAAACACAGGTCTCATTCAGCGACCCAGATGCCAGATCAATGACAACAACGGCGCGCATGCCACGTATTGTAGGCTACAATGTTCAAACGGCTGTCGAGGCTGATAACCACCTGATCGTTGCGCACGACGTCACCATGCTTGGCTTTGATCGCGACGCTTTGTCGATGATGGCTGTTGCAGCGCGCGATGCCATGACGACGGACGCTCATAGCAATCGCCCCCTCTCATGCATGTAAACATGCACTGCCGGGCAGTGGATAAGGGTTATTACAAGGGCGAGGAAATTGTTGCCAGTGAAGCGGCCGGCATCTCGGTCGTTGTCCCGAAGCCGATGACCCCAAATGCTGCAGCGCGCGGTCAATTTGATAAAGCTGACTTTGCATATGACCGCGATCTGGACGTGTATGTGTGTCCTGCAGGGGAACATCTGACATACAGATTTACCGGTCAGCAAGACGGCTAACTGAACCGCCCCGGCTTTACCGGAGGGTGATTTATTCAATGACTAGGCGACCATATCGAGTTTGTTCAGGTTTGCATAGAACGCCTCCTCTGCTTCTGCGGGTGTGATGTATCCGATGGGGCCGAGCAGGCGGCGGTTGTTATACCAATCGACCCATTTCAGCGTTTCCCACTCAACCTCACGCATCGATTTCCATGGACCGATTTGGTTGATGACTTCGGTTTTGAAGAGGCCGATGACGCACTCGGCCAGCGCATTGTCGTAGGCATCACCGACGGTTCCGACCGAGAGATCGATTTCGGCCTCGGCCAGGCGCTCGGTATACTTGATCGACAGGTATTGTGATCCGCGGTCCGAGTGGTGGACCAAAGCCTTGTTATCTGGTGTTTTTCTTTGCCAGATTGCTTGCTCCAACGCGTCGAGCACGAATTGGGTCTTCATTGATGTCGATGTGCGCCAGCCTACGATCCGCCTTGCAAAGACATCAATCACGAACGCGACGTAGACTGTCCCTGACCATGTGGGCACGTAAGTGAAGTCTGAAACCCACAGCTTGTTTGGCCGATCCGCCTTGAACAGGCGGTTCACCTTGTCGTCCATTGCCTGGCAGGCGATTTGCAAAGCAAATCTGCCGAGAGGGGGGCATGGCAAAGACGTGTCCGGGTTCGTGGTAATGACCTTCTTGCCACGAACGACGCCTTTGATGCCCAAGGCGCGCATCAACCGCTCCACAGTGCAGCGGGCAACATCCTCACCCTCCCGTCGCAGAACATGCCAAATCTTTCGGGCTCCGTAGAGTTTGCAGTTGTCCGCCCAGGCCCCGTCGATCTTGACGCTCAGAGCGGCATCAGACTTGGCACGAGCTGACGCCCGCTCAGGATCACGCGCGATGGCGCGCCGGTCATAATAAGTGGAAGGGGCAAACTGCAGCGCCCTGCAGATTGGCTCGACCCCAAGTGTCTCTCGGCTTTCCGCAATGAAATCCATCATTTGCGAAACGGGCGGTCGAGCTCCGCCTGTGCAAAATACGCCGACGCCTTACGCAAAATCTCATTGGCTTGACGCAGTTCGCGGTTCTCACGCTCAAGTTCCTTGATCCGCGCCTTCTCAGCGCTGGTAGGCTCTGGCCGTTCGCCGCCATCGCGCTGGACCTGACGGGCCCAAACGCGAAGGCTGTCCGGCGAACAACCCAATTTACCCGCGATCGCCGTCAGCGCCGCAGCTTCGCTCTGATATTCATCGCGGTGTTCCATAAGCAGCCGAACCGCACGCTCGCGGAACTCAGGTGAATACGGCTTCGAGGTCTTCTTCTTTTGTGTCTGTTCCATAACGGGCAATTCTCCGAGAGTTTTGCCCTCCGGTAAAGCCGGGCCGGTTCATATAGCTTGACTGTTGCGTCCTTGATCGTGCGGTTCATCCGCTCAACCTGGCCATTGGTCCATGGATGGTTGGGCTTGGTCAGCCGGTGCTCAATCCTGTTGGCATCGCAGATCATGTCGAACCGCATAGGCCGCGAATATGGTGTGTTCCGGTTACGTGGTTGCTCACAAAATTGAATGCCCTTGTCCGTCAGAATTGTGTGGATCTTGTATGGCACCGCTTTCAGCACAGCCTCCAGGAACTCCCAGGCCGTCTTGCGATTTGCTTTTTCTACAAGCCGTGCCACGGCAAACTTGCTGGTTCGGTCCCTCTCGTGACATCGCTTTGCGATTCACTGCCGGGCAATGAATGGCAACAAAGAGATAAAGTTTTCCTTCGTTGGTGCGCAACTCTGCAATGTCGATATGAAAATATCCGATCGGATAGCGTTTGAACTTTTGTCGTTTCGGCTTGTCGCCCTCCATATCTGGCAGTCGGGATATCCCATGCCGTTGCAAACAACGATGCAGGGAAGATCGCGTCCCCCTCTCATTGCTTGCTCCGCAAGCAACTGCCGGGCAATGGATGTGGGATAGTTGGCTGCAAGGCATAAAGACAATCATCCAGCGGTAGGAGCGTATGACGTCGAAAAGAGACGATCATCGCCTCTTCCCCGCGCTGAGAACGGTCGAACTGGGGTCCGTGGGGCCAGTCTTGCGGTCTTCTACAGTTTTGCGCTTGCGCCATTTGGAGACCGTTTTGACATTTATACCAAGTTCTCGACTCAAAGCTGCGGTCGTAGCTTGCGATCGCTGTATTGTTGCTCTGATGGCGTGCGTAGTCGTGGCGCAGCCATGACGTATTTGTCCCATAATGCTTCCTTCCATTCCAAAGAATAGATCGCACCATCAAACCAGGGGATCAAAAACCTAGCAAGGTTGCACACTGGTCGAAAAAGTAGGACTATCTCTAAGTATGGTTCAACTTGACCTTCTAAAGATCCAGAAGTGTTAAGTTACGAATAATATGAGGTATTTTTTGGGTGCGGATATTCGCGTCCGGAGGACGGAATTAGCCATTCAGCTTTGGCGGTCGTTATGGCTTTGTTGCACAAATGGCTGACTGTCGGGATCCATGTTGCGATACCGGTAGGGAAGTGGCCTTCATAGTCAAACCTGCCGCCCCGATTTAGCGTTCGAAGAACTGGTCTTAGTACAACCGCGCCCTGAAGTTGGCTCCCCGACTAATTAGTTTATCCCTGAGATTACTTGGAATGCCGTGCCAACGGTTGCTCAACGTTGCGGTTTCAATGGGTCGCTGCCACACAGGCTTCAAGTTTCTCTGCTGGGGTATGGTATTGCAAGGTCTTTCTTGGTCGCTCGTTAAGTTGGCGTGCGACAGCGCTGAGCTTAGCGTGGCTAAATCCGGATATATCGGTGCCTTTGGGAAAGCACCGTCTGAGAAGGCGGTTGGTATTTTCGTTGCTGCCGCGCTGCCACGGAGATTGAGGATCACAAAAATAGACATCGATATTTGTGGCAACGGTAAATTTTCGATGCCCCGCCATCTCTGATCCACGATCCCAAGTCAGGGATTTGTAGAGTTCTCTGGGAAGCTTTCGTGCTTGTTTGATCAAGGCTGTCGTCACGCTCTGGGTGTCTTTGTTCGTGACTTTGGCCAACATCACAAAACGGGAATGGCGCTCCACAAGCGTTGCGATGTAGCTGTTGTTCGATCCCGCGATTAAATCGCCCTCCCAATGCCCCGGAACGGCACGATCCTCTACCTCTGCTGGGCGTTCGCTAATTGAAACAGCATTCTTGATTTTGCGTAACTCAAGTCCCTTCTGAGTGGCATGCCGGGAGCGTCGGATCGCACGTGGACTGCGCAGACATTCCTGCAATTCCTTCTTCAAAACCCCGCGAGTTTGGACATAGAGACTGCGATATATCGTTTCGTGTGACACGCGATTTTGCTCTTCATCAGGATATCTGCGTTTGAGCCAGCCTGCGATTTGCTGCGGTGACCATTTCCGACGCAGCTTTCGCGCTATCAAGTGGCACAAAGGATCGTTGAATGAGAGCTTACACAATTTGGGCCGCGCTGCGCAGTCCCAAGCGCGTTGGTCTGAAGGAGTTGCACGATAGGCTTGTCGCCCGCCGTTCCTGCGAACCTCTCGGCTGATCGTCGAAGGTGACCGGTTCAGGTTTTGTGCGATGAGACGAAACGACTGCTTTGTGACAAGCCCACGGGAAATCACTTCCCGTTCAATGAGGCTCAAAGCACATTGCGACCGCGCGCGATCAGCGGGGCGGATCCCACCAGTTCGCACCAAGTGAGGGAAAATAGACGACGACGCACGATTGAAGTGACGGCCAATCGAGCCCATTGAATCACCGCGTTGCCACCGATCCCACATCTCAGACTTCTGTTGGTCCGTATAAGACGTCCGTGTGCGATACTTCATAATAAACACTCCATCTTTCCAAAAAGATTAAAGTGTTGCGACGACCCTTTGAAACCACAGTTAAAAGTGCTTTTTGGAATGCCCTTGCGGTAGATCACAGGATCTGTGGTGAGTGACTATCAGTCGCCACTCGCTACCAAGGATTAAAAGGTCCATTGCACCTTCTGATCCCCTTTCGTGTACTTCCAGCTCACTGTCGGGCAGTTGACCCGCCCATGCTCCCTGACTTGATTAGTGGGATGAGGCGAAGAGGAATAAGCTAGCTGCGCGACAGGGGCAGGACTTGCTGGCTGAACTCAAGCGTAAGTTAGATCAAGCAAAGACACTGGGTGAGGCCTACACGAAATATCAGGACGTACTTGCCCGCCTGAACTCATCGCCGGGCACGGTTGTGGGCTACGCGATGAAATGGCGAGTGTGCCTGAGCATGCATGTTAGCAAGCCATTGCGGCGCGTAGAGGTGCTGAGGGGTGGCAATACGAATGCGACAGTGCTGCATACCTGAGACCCAAATTCGACAAAGTTCCATTGATGGGCGCAACCACTGGCCTGATTGCCATCGTGGAGTTCTTTACATGTAAAAGATTTGACTTAGTATTTTACAGGTGTAAAAATATAACGACATGCGTTGGGCGCTGTTTATGGTAAGCGAACTCAAGTTGGAGGAACGAAATTATGATGAAGCCGCGCATCAACACTATGGGTGAATTATCTGTCGCGATTGGAGTGTCGCGGCCGACACTTTCACGCTTTTTTCAGGATCCGAGCCGAGTTAAAGCGGAGACCGTTAAGCGGATTGAAGAGGGTCTGGAGCGCGTTGAATACGTTCCGAACTTCTTTGCCACACGGATGAATCGCAAGTCGACGGGCATCATTGGCGTCATTATTCCCTACCTGAACGACTTGTTTTTCAATAAGTTGCTGGAGTCCATTGAGATTGCAGCGATGGAGGCGGGCATGACAGTCATTACACTGTGTTCGCATTCCGATCCCGCGATCGAAGCGCGCGCCGCTGAGACGTTTATGTCGATGAGTGTAGACGGTGCCGTTGTGATGCCTTTGGGTGATCACAGCGATCAAAAGGTCCACCTGCGCTTGAAATCGCGGCTGCCGTTTGTCTTGGTGGATTCGCGCCCCAAGACAATGCCAAACGTTGATTATGTTGGCACAAACCATGTCCAAAGCACTGGTCTTATTACAGAATATTTGTGTCGGGTCGGGGAACCACCGGTCCTTCTTGCTATGCCGCGGGGGTCCAACTTCAATGCGCTGGAACGCGAAAAGGCCTACATGGATAAGTCAAAAGAATTGGGCTTTGTACCCGAAATCATAGGGACTGAACTGATTCAAAAAAGTTGGCTTTACGAGGAACATGGTGAGGCCGTTCTTGGTGCGGAATTTGCGCGCGGCCGCCTGATGGACCGGTCGATTATGTGTACTAATGACCGTGTTGCGGTGGGGGCAATTCGTGCTGCGGCGCGGCATGGTCTTGTTCCGGGGAGCGCAACCAAGGGCGGGCTTCGGATTGCTGGGCATGATGATAATCCACTGTGTCCGTATCTTAGCCCCGCACTCACGACGGTGGCGCAAAATACCGATGCGATTGGTAAGAAAGCAGTTTCGCGGCTGTTGCAGATCATTCGAGGGGAAGTTACGAATGACACCCCCGAAATCACATTGTTTGATGGAAACCTGAAATTGCGCGAATCCGCATAGTCTGAAATTTCATGCCGCAGCGCAGAAATTGAGCAGAAAATAAACTCTCTTGACTTGGGGCTTCCGCAGCGTCACGCTTTACACGTGTAAAAGGGAGGACTTCAATGTCTATTACAAAAACGTTACTGACCACTGCGGTTAGCTTTGGCCTAACTGCTGGCATCGCTGCCGCAGACGGTCATGCAGCAGAACTGACAATTGCGATCGTCAACAACGGTCACATGATCAACATGCAATCTGTTGCAGAAGCCTACACCGAAGAAACCGGTGTTATTCTGAACTGGGTCGCTTTGGAAGAAGGCGTGCTGCGCGAGCAGGTTACATCCGACACCGCCACAGGTGGCGGCCAGTACGACATCATCAACATCGGCATGCAGGAAGCACCAATCTGGGGCGCTGCTGGCTGGATCGAACCAATGAACTTCAGCGACGATTATGACATCGATGATATGCTGCCAGCGATGCGCAATGGTCTGTCCCACGAGGGCACATTGTACGCGGCTCCGTTCTACGGTGAATCCTCGATGGTGATGTACCGCAAGGATTTGACGGACGCTGCAGGCGTGACAATCGAAGACAACGACAGCTGGGACAACATCATGGCAGCAGCAGCTGCCATACATGACCCAGACAACGGCCTTTACGGTGCCTGTTTGCGCGGTAAGCCAGGTTGGGGCGACGGCATGGCATTCGTCACAACAATGGCGAACTCCTTTGGCGCGTCTTGGTTTGATGCGGACATGCGTCCAACACTGGACACACCTGAGTGGAACGCTGCAGTAAGCTTCTATGTTGAACTGCTGGGCACATACGGCCCTCCAGGTTCTGAAGGTAACTCCTTTAACGAAATCCTCGCGCTTTATAACGAAGGCAAGTGTGGTCTGTGGATCGATGCGACAATCGCTGCGTCCTTCCTGACAGTTGACGGCGTTGCATACGCACAGTCGCCAAACGCTGGTAATCCCGTTGGTGCGAACTGGCTCTGGGCTTGGGCAATGGCTGTTCCATCAGGTTCGCCAAATTCTGAGGCTGCGCACGACTTCATCGAGTGGGCAACATCCAAAGAGTACATCCAAGCTGTTGGCAACCACCCAGACTTCGGTTGGGGTTCTGTTCCAACAGGGACACGTGCATCTACATATCAGATCCCTGAGTTCTTGGCAGCTGCACCTTTCGCAGAAGCTGAAATGGCGGCGATCGATTCTGCGGCACCAGAAGCGACAGACCTGAAGCCATACGTTGGCGTTCAGTTTGCTGCGATCCCTGAGTTCCCAGAAGTGGGCAATGCTGTTTCACAAGAAATCGCAGCGGCTTTGTCCGGCGCGAAATCTGTCGAAGACGCACTTGCAGCTGGCCAAGCTGTTGCTGACTCGATCATGCGTGAAGCTGGCTACTACGAATAAGCTGGTCACACTTCGGAGGAACCCGGCCATTGTCGTCGGGTTCCTCTATCTTTTGTAAAATTTTCTGATTGCTGCCGTTTGATGAGCCTGATTTCCAGAATACTGGTTGACTGACGGCAGCGCTATAACCCACGCGCTTTTCAACAAGTTGAAAGTCCTGACGCCATGGCCAATAGAACAATCCCACGCCTTCTCCAGACGCCGGCAGTTATCCTGCTGCTGATTTGGATGATTGTCCCGCTGAGTTTGACGCTTTTCTATTCGTTTATCCGATACGTTCTCAACAGTTCCGTTCGTCCTGAATGGACGTCGCCATCGTGGTCCAACTGGCGCGGCTTTGGCAATTACGAATTCGTTCTGAATTCAAAAGACTTTTTGTTCGCCGTCAAAAACAGCATTTTCATCGTGACAAGCATTCTGACGCTGACCGTTGTTTTGGGTGTGTTGATCGCCGTGTTGATTAACCGTTCGTTCCCGGGTCGGGGTATCGTGCGCGTGTTGCTGATTTCACCTTTCTTCGTGATGCCCGCTGTGAACGCTGTTTTGTGGATCAACATGCTGCTTGATCCGGTTCTGGGTCTGCAAGGAATTGCAATCGACAACATCAACGGTCTGATTTCTGGTCTGCGCGATGCGCCTATCGTCGGCTGGTTCTTTAATATGTGGCCGGTGTTCGAACCGATATCGTTCCGTGCCACGCAAACGTCATCCATCGCCGTTATCATGATGGTGACATGGCAGTGGACGCCCTTTGCAGTGCTGATTTTCATGACGTCGCTGCAATCCGAAGACCAACAGCAAAAAGAGGCCGCCATCCTGGATGGTGCAAGTCGCTGGTCGCAATTCCGGTTCCTGACGCTGCCACACCTTGGCCGGCCTATGGCGATTGTGGTGATGATTCAGGCGATTTTCCATCTGTCACTTTATGCAGAGATTGAAATTGTCAGTCGCGGCAATGGGAACAAAAACCTGCCTTATCTGATTGGTGAATTCGCCAACAACAACATCGGTGCCGCAAGCGCCACAGGTATTTTCGCAGTCATTCTAGCCAACATCGTAGCGATCTTTTTGCTGCGCATGGTTGGTAAGACGTTGATGGAATAAGGGGACAGACCATGGCAATCGTTGCACAGACTTCTCGGTTCTCGAAGATCGCATGGCCAACCGTGGCGTGGATCGTCGCGCTGATCTTTTTCTTCCCGATCTTTTATATGGTGTTGACCAGTTTCAAGACGGACGCGGATGCGGTGAAGCCGGAATTCCTGTTCTCGTTCACGCCGACGTTGGAAAATTATGCCAACATGACCGAAAACTATGACTATTGGCGCTTTGCGACCAATTCGGCCATCACGTCGGTTTTCGCGACGGCCTTCGCGTTGGTGGTGGGTGTGCCCTGTGCATACGCAATGGCGTTCAATCCGACACGCGGAACCAAAGACATCCTGATGTGGATGTTGTCCACCAAGATGCTTCCGGCGGCGGCCGTGTTGTACCCGATGACGTTCCTGACAAAGAACGTTCTGGGCGTCTTTGACACCCATTTTCTGGTCATCGTCGTCCTCTGCCTGATCAACCTGCCAATCGTGATCTGGATGTTGTTCACCTACTTCAAAGACATCCCCAGAGACATCATCGAAGCGGGCCAAATGGATGGTCTGAACACATGGGGTGAGATTAAGGAAATCCTTATTCCACTTGCATGGGGTGGGATCGTATCGACGGCGCTGCTCACTTTTATCTTTTGCTGGAATGAGGCGTACTGGACGGTTCGGCTTACGACAATCGACGCGGCAACCCTGTCCAAACTCATCGAGGGCAACCGTGCCCCGGAAGGTTTGTTTTTTGGTCGCTTGTCAGCGGTCTCAACAGCGGCGGTCGGGCCAATCATCGTATTGGGCTGGTTCTGCCAGAAACAATTGGTCCAAGGCTTGACCTTCGGCGCAGTGAAATAAGGAGCGGATCATGGGAAGCGTTACCCTCAATAAAATCACCAAGAGCTTTGGCGACGCTGAAGTCATCCCCCCCTTGGACCTGACCATCGAAGATGGCGAGTTCGTTGTGTTTGTTGGCCCGTCCGGTTGTGGTAAGTCCACGCTGCTGCGCCTGATCGCGGGTCTCGAAGAAGCGTCTGGCGGCAACGTTAGCATCGACGGTGTAGACGTGACCGAAATTTCGCCTGCCAAACGCGGCCTTGCGATGGTTTTTCAGTCTTATGCTTTGTATCCGCATATGACCGTGCGCAAGAATATCGCGTTTCCGTTGCGCATGGCGAAGATGCCGCAGGCCCAGCAGGACGCCAAGGTCCAAGCGGCAGCGACGGCGCTGAACCTCACTGATTATTTGGACCGCAAGCCGGGCCAGCTGTCCGGTGGCCAGCGCCAGCGTGTGGCCATTGGTCGTGCGATTGTGCGCGAACCTGCGGCGTTCCTGTTTGACGAACCTCTGTCCAACCTCGACGCCGCGTTGCGCGTCGGCATGCGCCTTGAGATTATGGAACTTCACGCAAAGCTGAAGACCACAATGATCTACGTGACCCACGATCAGGTCGAAGCCATGACAATGGCTGACAAGATCGTCGTGTTGCGGGCGGGCGTAATCGAACAGGTCGGCAGCCCGCTTGAACTGTACCACACGCCGCATAACAAGTTTGTCGCGGGCTTCATCGGTTCGCCCAAGATGAACCAGATTGAAGGACCAGAGGCGGCAAAACATAGTGCAACCACCATTGGTATACGTCCTGAACATGTGACCGTCTCAAAGACCGAAGGCATGTGGAAGGGCAAGGTCGGCGTTGCTGAACACCTCGGTTCTGATACGTTTATTCACGTCCACGACACGGGCGTAATGGACATGATGACAGTTCGCATTTCTGGCGACATAGAAGCCCGTCACGGCGACACGATCTATCTGACGCCGCAGATGGACCAGTTGCACAAGTTTGACGCGCAGGACTTGCGCATCACATGAAACGACTGGATGGTAAATCGGCCCTGATTACGGGGTCGGCGCGTGGTATTGGCCGTGGTTTCGCCGAAGGCTTTATTGCCGAAGGCGCAACCGTTGCCATTGCTGACATCAATTTTGAGGCGGCCAAAAAGACCGCAGAAGCGTTGGGAAGATCGGCCTATCCTGTCCAGATTGATGTGTCAGATCAGGCCAGCATTGACGCGGGGATCGCGTCTGTTGTGACGCATGCTGGTAAGCTCGATATATTGATCAACAATGCTGCGTTGTTCGATGCCGCCGAAACTGTCGGTATTACCCGCGCAAGCTTTGACAAGCTGTATGCGGTCAATGTCGCGGGCACGTTGTTCACGATGCAGGCCGCAGCCGCGCTGATGATCAAACAGGGTCACGGCGGTAAGATCATCAATATGGCATCGCAGGCGGGCCGTCGCGGTGAACCGTTGGTGCTGGTGTATTGTTCCACCAAAGCAGCGGTCATTTCGATGACGCAATCTGCGGGCCTTGATTTGATCCGCCATGGCATCAACGTCAATGCGATCGCCCCTGGTGTGGTGGACGGTGACCATTGGGACCACGTCGATGCGATGTTCGCCAAGCTAGAAAACAAAAAACCCGGGCAGAAAAAAGCCGAAGTAGCGGCTTCTGTTCCGGCGGGACGTTTTGCTGTTCCAGCGGATTTGACGGGCATGGCAATTTTCCTTGCATCGCCAGAATCCGATTACATCGTGTCGCAGACGTACAACGTCGACGGCGGACAATGGATGAGTTGATGAAACTGAATTTAGGGACTTTGGCCGATCTACCTGATGGTGTTCGTGGGCCTTCGTATGACCGCGCGGACCTATCCGCAGGCATCGTACATATCGGATTGGGCAATTTTCATCGCGCTCATCAGGCATGGTATTTGCACCGCTTGATGGACCTTGGGCTGGCGCATGACTGGGCCATTCTTGGCGCGGGGGTCCGTCCGGCCGATTCAGCACAGCGCGAACGGTTGTTGGCGCAAGATTGCCTGACCACACTGATCGAACTGGACCCGTCCGGAAAATCTGCCGAAGTGACCGGATCCATGATCGGGTTCATCCCAATCGCTGCCGATAACGCACCCCTGATCGCGCATATGACTGAACCTGCAATACGCATCGTCGCCCTGACGGTCACGGAAGGCGGCTATTACCAATCCAGCGCTGGCAGTTTTGATGCAGATCACCCTGACGTCCAACATGACGTTTCAAATCCGGCCACGCCGATGACGGCATTCGGTGCCATCGTTGCGGCCCTCGGCAAACGTCGCGCCGCTGATGTTGGCCCGTTCACCTGCCAGAGCTGTGACAACTTGCAAGGCAACGGTGAAATTCTGCATCAAGCTATCGTTGGCCTCGCCACCTTGATTGACCCCGACCTTGCCCAATGGATTGATCGAAACGTAACCTTCCCGAACGCGATGGTTGATTGTATCGTGCCTGCAACTGGTCCGGCTGAACTGGCCTTGGCGCTTGAATTCGGCGTCGAAGACGCTGCGCCCGTGACCCATGAGAATTTCCGCCAATGGGTCATTGAGGATAATTTTTGTGCCGGTCGTCCCGACTGGGACAAGGCTGGCGCAACGTTTACAAATGATGTCCACGCGTTTGAGACGATGAAGCTTCGCCAGCTTAACGCTGGTCATCAGATCATCGCGACACCGGGTGAAATGTTGTCGGTCGACACAATTGCGGGCACTATGGCGCATCCATTAATACAAGGCTTGTTTCGCAAGATCCTGACCGAAGAGATTGTGCCCCATGTTGCTGCGGTTCCAGGCATGACGCCGCTAGATTACGTTGATCTGATCGAACGCCGCTTTGCCAACCGAGAAATCCGCGACACCACACGCCGCGTCGCATTTGACGGATCGTCGCGTCATGCAGGTTTTCTGCATCCGATTATTCGGGATGCCCTTGCACACGACACGCCTTTAGACGGGCTCGCACTGATTGAAGCCCTTTGGGCGCGCATGTGCTACGGCACACGCGAAGACGGTGGCGAAATCGCGCCAAATGATCCATTTTGGGACAGTCTGGCCACCGCAGCGCAAGCTGCCAAAGACACCCCTCAGGTCTGGATTGACCAGAGGAAATTCTACGGCGACCTTGGCCAAAACGCACGCTTCGCAGACAGTTTTAAGGGTTGGCTTGACCTGATTTGGCGTGACGGTACTGAGGTTGCGCTGCAGGACTATCTGAAAAGCTGATCGTTCTGACAGCGCAACACTTTCAAACGTGGCAGGTAACGGTTGAGGTGGCTCTGTTGCGTCTCATCAGTCCTCAATTGCCAGTTCCACGGCGGCTTTGACGGTTTTGCGTACGGCTGCTTGTGCAGTGCGGGCAAGCAAAAAAGTCCCTTTGACGCCAGGCATGTTTAGAAAATGCCAGCGACCCGTAATGCGCGTTGCCGTGGCGTTCACCTGGCCATCGTAGTGCGGATGGTCGGAGCCTTCAAAATCTGTGTAGGTCTTTACAAGCTGAACGGCTGACCCGCTACGGGTCCCCGCCAGAACCGCCAGCAGCGTGTCGGTTGCTTCAGCGCGAAAGGTATTGGGTTCGACGACTTCACCCCGAAGGGTGCTCCCTGTTTGGATCAGCACCGCGTCAAAGGACACCGGTGTGCCAAGGACGATGTTGTCGTAGTCAAAGCGACCCGTCCAACTTCCGCTTAGGGACTCTGTTCCGGCCAATGGACTAAATCTTGCGCAATGTGTCACCGAACGACAGCGTTGGCGACAGTTCAACAACCTGTCCTTCGTCACTCGCCCCTTCAGCGTTGCGTGCGGCGATGATGCGGGCGGCAGTCTGGCCAATTTCACGGCGACAAGCATCCATTGTGGCCAGTTGTAACGGCAGCCCGTCCAATAACTCAACGCCATTGAAACCGGCAAGGCCGATCTTTTTTGGAATATCGGCGCCCTTTTCGTGGAGGTAAAGAAGACCTCCTGCACCGATCATATCGTTAGAATAATATAGAAAATCGAGGTCAGGAGTGCGCTCAAGCATCGCGGCAGTCATTTCACGCCCCTTCGCAAGCGCGGATCCACCGGAATAAAATTCCTGATCTGCAATCTCTACGCCCCCCTTGGCGAGCGTCTGCGTGAACCCCTCAAACCGCTTGCGTGCGCGGTGATCGAGCGGCATTTTTGTGCCCATGAACCCAATGCGTTTGTAGCCTGTCTTAAGGATTTCTTCGGCCATGAGACGGCCGGCACGACGGTGCGAAATACCGACCGACGTGTCCACAGCCTCGCCATCGGTATCCATTATCTCAACCACAGGAATTCCAGCCTGTTTCAACATTGCACGTGATGCGTCGGAATGTTCAAGACCCGCAATAATCACACCGGACGGACGCCATGACAGCATCTCAAACAAGACCTTTTCTTCTTTTTCCGGCTGATAGTCGGTCACGCCAACGACGGGCTGTAGTTCGGTGCCTTCAAGTTCTTCACTGATACCGGACAGCACCTCGGGGAAAACCATATTGCCCAAGGACGGGATGATCACCGCCACCAGATTGACCCGCTGCGACGCCAATGCACCCGCGATCTTGTTGGGCACGTAGCCCAATCTACGCGCAGCCTCCTGCACTTTTTCACGGGTCGCGGCGCTGACGTCGCCTTTGTTGCGAAGCACACGGCTGACGGTCATTTCGCTCACGCCAGATGCCTCAGAGACATCACGTAACGTGAGGGAGCGTTTGGATCTGGTCTGCAAGGGTAATATCCTGTCGATGATCTACCCAACTGTTACAGCCCCCAGCCAAAGAAGTCCAAGCCCTTGCGACGTGGCCCATTACACGGCAAACAGGCGCAGCGTGGCCCCGTGGCTCAACTGGACAGAGCAGCCCCCTCCTAAGGGGCAGGTTATTGGTTCGAATCCAATCGGGGTCACCAAAAACATCTTTAAAACTGTCAGAAAAAGGGAAAGCATGCGCAAAAAAAAGCAATAGCACGCTCAATCCTTACAAATAGGCAACATTACAAATGGCAGTACGCAACCTCAAGCGGATGCAAAGGTCATAATCCGGGCTTTGTTGCACAAATAGGCTGTTGGGATTCACTGAATGAAGGACTACCGGCTGACGCCGGTAGCCTCATTTAGAGGAATGCAATTCCAGATACTGCGTGATGATGTCGTCAGTCACATTTCCAGAGGTGGTTGAGAAATATCCGCATGCCCAAAACCGCCTGCCCCAGTAGCGCTTGCGCAACTCAGGGAATTCCATCTGGATGCGGCGCGACGAGCGGCCCTTTATGCGTTGCATAACGTTGGACAGGGACAGTTTTAGTGGGATCGACAGGAACATGTGCACATGATCGCGTCCCAGCACACCTTTCACGATATGGACGCCCATTTCGGCGCATGTTTGCATGATAATCTCACGTATCCGCTCTCGCATCGCACCCTGCAAAACCTTGTATCTATGTTTTGTGACCCACACGACATTTTGTGACCCACACGACGTGAAATCTGTGGTAAAATCGCGTGTGCGCGGATGAGGAATAACGCATGATCTTCTCTCCTGAATTTTGAAACCCGCATTAGCAGTATGGTTTCAAAATTCAGGAGAGAAGATCAATCATAGATTCGCTGAAGCTGGCCGGCTAGAAGCCGGTGGTTTCGATCCATTAGGTGGAAAATGAATCCAGTGTGATAGTTTAAGATATGAGCAGTTGGGCCCCTACGAAGTACAAGACCAAGAATTGGTCGTCTTACAATGACAGCTTGAAGCGGCGCGGATCGTTGTCGATCTGGTTTGATCCGGAGATAATTTGGACGCCGCCGCCAAGCGGCAAGCGCGGTCGGCAACAGCAATTCAGTGACGCGGCCATTCAGACTTGTCTGACGCTGAAGGTGCTGTTTGGCATGCCGCTACGCCAGACAACTGGTTTTGTCCAGAGCCTGTTGCAGCTGGCTGGTCTGGACTGGGTAGCACCGGATTTCAGCACCTTATGTCGCCGCCAGCAAACACTGAACGTGCGCCTGCCGTATCGCGGCTCCACCGGGCCACTGAACCTCCTCATCCCCTCTCATGGTTTGTAGGCAAACCACTGTCCCGTTCACTGTCCCGTTGCCGGCAACACATGCAAAGCATGTGTGAGAGGGGGCAGTGGACAGCACGGGGATCAAAAAGCCGAAGGTGAAGGCGAGTGGAATGCCCGTAAGCACTCCTCTCACACATGCAAGTATGTGTTGCCGGGCAAAGGGTGGCTCCAAACGCCGTATCTGGCGTAAGATACACATACCGTGCCCGGCAGGGCATTGCATTGCAATGTCCCGAGAGGGGCATCAACGGGGAAACGCTGGAGGTTCGGGCGGTCGAAGTCACCAGCAGCAACATCGGTGATGCTCCCGTATTGCCGGAACTTCTGAACCAGATCCCTGCCGATCAGGTCATCGGCAGTGTCACCGCACCCTCCCATGCATGTAAACATGCATTGCCGGGCAATGGATGGAGCGTATGACACGCGCAAATGCCACGAGGCGATTGCCGCCCGAGATGCCCACGCGGTGATCCCACCGCGCAAAAATGCAAATCCCTGGAAACCGACGAGCGCCGGAGCAATTGCCCGCAACGAAGCGGTCAGTGCACAACAATATCTGGGCCGCACCCTTTGGCGACGGTGGAGCGGATATCACCGCCGAAGCCGCGTCGAAACGAACCCTCTCGGGATATTGCTGCGCAATACCCTGCCGGGCAATGAATGCATTGTATGAAGCTACTGGGCCAATCGCTAATGGCGAGGGACTTCGAAAGGCAGGTCGCAGAAATTCAAATCCGCATCGCCGTGCTGAACCGCTACACTGCTCTAGGCATACCTGTCACAGAGCCAGTAGAATAAGTCCGTCTGGGGAAAGGGGAAGCACACCCCTCATTGGATTTGTGCAACAAAGCCTCCATTAGGTGGAAAATGAAGCCAACCGTGACAATCTGAATGACGATTTTGGTTATAATCCGTTTATGGTACAACTGCGTCAGGTTTCTGGCTAAGTTTCTGGGCTAGATATCAGGACAGTCGATTTCGACCTGCATCAGGGTCTGTTCGCCCGCCCAACTTTGTGGGCGAGGCGTGCAGCCCGTAGCGATGAAAACGGCTTGGCTTGCACGGGGGATGATACTGGCGAATGTTGGCGCATATTCAGTGTTTGTTCGCAGTAATTCGACCTGAGTGCCAAGGCGGCGTACCGCAAAGACGCTGGGTTCAACAGTGACAATTTGGGCAGGCACACCACGGAACGCCAGTGATGGTGTGTCGCACGCGCCAAGGCCGATTGCCGATATGATTGCCAGTCCCGCCTTGATCCACATTCCAACGCCCCTTTTTGTCTGTTATCGTTTCTGTCAAGAAACGGTTAACAAACCCTTTATCTCGCATCGGACATAAACATGACTGACGATAAAACGCCAAAGCCAATAGACGCTGCCGCAGACGCTGACCGCCACGCCATGAAGATGGCCAAGAAAAAGGTCGCGCGCGATAAAATCATGGCGACCAAGACTGACAAAAAGGGTCTGGTGATCGTTCACACCGGCAAGGGAAAGGGCAAATCGTCCGCAGCGTTCGGGATGATTTTCCGCCACATCGCCCACGGCATGCCCTGCGCGGTCGTGCAGTTCATCAAGGGCGGGATGTCCACGGGTGAGCGCGATTTGATCCTGTCCAAGTTCGCCGATGAATGTGCGTTCCACACGATGGGCGAAGGGTTCACGTGGGAAACGCAGGACAAGACGCGCGATACCGAAATGGCAATGGCCGCATGGGAAAAGGCCAAAGAGCTGATCCGAGATCCGAAAAATTCGATGGTCCTACTGGATGAGATCAACATCGCGATTCGCTATGATTACGTGCCGATTGCCGACGTGGTCGCGTTCCTCAGCACTGAAAAACCTGAAATGACCCATGTGGTTTTGACAGGGCGCAATGCGCACGTTGATCTGATCGAAATTGCGGATTTGGTGACTGAAATGGAATTGGTCAAGCATCCGTTCCGGTCTGGTATCAAAGCGCAGATCGGTGTGGAATTTTGATGTTGACGCCAATTGCGATTAGCGTTGGCATCTACCTTGCGATTGCAATTGGATTAATTCTTTCACAGCGCCCAAGATTGCTGAATGTTGGCGATGGCCTAAAGTTCAATACGCAGTCGTCTGGTATCAAACTGGCAGCACTACAGCCTTACACCCCAAGGGACGGCGCGCTGCTGCATTACCGCGACTTTGCCTGCGACACTGGCCCGCTGGTGGTGATGTTGCACGGATCCGGCTGGCACGGCGCCTGCTTTAATGACTTTGCATGCGATTTGGCATCCCGAGGTGTGGCGCATGTCTTGGCCCCTGATCTGCGCGGTCATGGCCCAAATACGAGCACGCGCGGCGATTGCAGCTACATCGGACAACTTTCGGATGACCTCGACGATTTGATTTCACAGCACCGTCGTGCAGATCAATCCTTAATTGTGATCGGTCATTCCAGTGGTGGTGGGTTGGCAATTCAACATGCCAGCGGGACACCCAAGCATCGGCCAGACCATGTCGTGTTGTTGTCGCCGTTTATCCATTATGCAGCCCCGACGATGCGGCCCAATTCAGGGAACTGGGCCTTTGCCCTGACACGCCGTATTATCGGATTGGTCATGTTGAATTTTGCGCATATCCGGCTGTTGAACGGGCTTATAGCAATTCAGTTTAATATGCCAGATTGGGTCAAAGAAAAGGGTGGCACAGATCGCTATAGCTATCGGTTGAACGCGTCATATGCGCCGCGAAACGCCTGGAAAACTGACATTACAAACTTATCAAATTACACCCTGATCGTCGGCTCAGAAGATGAGGCGTTTCTACCAGATCAGTTTGAACCTACCTTAAGCGCACTGAATGAACATGGCTCGTATGAGATTATTGTCGGTGCGACACATTTGGGCCTTTTGGATGATCCAAAAATGATGGCCAATATTATAAATACGATTACCACTTATTCAACTGGAGATTGCCTTGCCAACACGCCTACTCACTGAATTCGGCATGGGCACGTCACTGCGCCGTCAGGATTACACCCAAGCCGCGAGGCGGGCGTTGCAGGACGCATTGTGGCATAATTCGATCAGCCTTGCAGAGCTATACGGCAAAGACAAGGAAGACATGCAAATCACGGTTGAGATTGGCGTGCAGCAACCCGACCGCGTAGATACCGACGCGTTGCGCGATATCTTTCCGTATGGGCAATTGACGTTTGTCGTGGCGTTTGGAGGGCTTGATGTAGCGCGCCCCGACGGATTGCCGACGGTGATCGCAAACGTTGCCCTGTCGGTTGCATTGGAGTTGGGCGCATGAGCGGTGATCAGCGGTTCATCATCGAAATGGGAATGGGAAATGACTTGTATGGGCAGGATTATACCAAGGCCGCGAAACGCGCGATTGAAGATGCGTTGCGTCATTCATCAATCCCGCTGTTTGAGGCCACGGGCCTTAGCCACGATGCGATGCGCGTTGTTGTGACCGTTGGGGTGCAAGACCCTGACGCGGTAAATTGTGACGCGTTGGTCGATGCATTGCCAAGAGGCCGCGCAACTGTCCAAGCGGTAAAGGGCGGGTTGAACGTGACCAACCCCGACACCGGAAATGTCATCGTGATGGCATCGGCTGCGGTTGAAGCATTCTTGCCGCCGCAGGCCAAGCGTATTCACAAGGCTTGGCAGAGATCAGAAGCCGTGACAGGGTCATCCTGAAGGAGACCCCCATGCCAGATACTGCCCGCATCAACCCGACCGTTCCCAACGACCTTGACAGCTTTTGGATGCCGTTCACGGCGAGCGAGATGTTCAAAGACAACCCGCGCCTGATCTCAAAAGCCGAGGGCGTGCGTTATACCACTGTTGACGGACACGAGTTGCTGGACGGCACAGGCGGGCTTTGGTGCTGCAATGCAGGGCACAGTCATCCGAAGATTACCAAGGCTATTCAAGATCAGGCGGCGACGCTGGATTTTGTCCATAATTTCAATCAAGGCCATCCGTTAGCGTTTGAAGCAGCGGCGCGGGTCACCGCACTTGCCCCCGGTTTCCATCATGTGTTTTTCACCAATTCAGGGTCTGAAGCGGTGGATACTGCGCTGAAAATCGCGCTGGCCTACCACACTGCGCGTGGTGATGGGGATCGGCGCATTCTGGTGGGCCGCGAAAAGGCCTATCACGGGATCAATTTTGGCGGACTGTCTGTCGGTGGGCTTGGGCTAAACAAGGGTCAATTCGGGACACTTTATCCGTCCACGGCGCACATGCGGCACACGTGGCTGCCAGAGAATGCCAATTCGCGCGGGCTGCCAGAACATGGTGCTGAGCTGGCGGATGATCTGCAACGCATATGCGACCTGCATGGCGGACAGACGATTGCAGCGGTGATTGTTGAACCGGTTTCTGGTGCTGGCGGGGTGTTCCCACCGCCCGTTGGCTATCTGAAACGCCTGCGTGAAATTTGTGATGCGCACGGCATTTTGATGATTTTCGATGAGGTCATTACCGGCTTTGGGCGCATGGGCACACCGTTTGCGTTTGAAGCCTTTGGCGTCCAGCCAGACCTTGTGACCTGCGCCAAGGGCATGACCAACGCGACGGTGCCCATGGGTGGTGTTTTGGCGACGGCCGCGGTGCGTGATGCATTCCGCAACGGCCCCGCAAAAATGCCCGATCTGTTCCACGGTTACACCTATTCCGGCCACCCGCTGGCGTCGGCAGCCTGTATCGCGACGTTGGATGCCTACCGCGACGACCAGATTTTCGAGAACGCGACAGCGATGGCGGGCCCGTGGGAGGATATGCTGCATTCGCTCACTGATATTGCGGCTGTTATGGACGTGCGCAATTGCGGCATCCTTGGTGCGGTGCATTTGAAACAAGACGGGGCTGTCGGGGATGCGGGGCGCGCAGCCTATAACGGGCTGTGGGAAGCCGGATTGATTGTGCGGCCTGTAGGGGATGCGTTGTGTCTGTCACCACCGTTGACCATCACCCAAGATCATGTGGATGAGATTGGCGCGAAATTGCGGGCGCAGTTGGCAGGATGAAACCGGCCCTTCGGGGAGGTATTTAGAAACCAAAGAAGCTAGGGGGCGGCGAGCCCGCTCAGCGTTAGGCTGGTTGAAAGCGCGTCTTTGCTGACGATCAGTTCGATCACGGCGAAGGTGCCGCTGGCTTTGGCGCGGGTGAAGGCATCCGCGAAGTCAGCGGTTTTCTTCACTGTTTCGCCATGGCCGCCGTAGGCGCGGGCGAGGGCCGCGAAGTCGGGATTGGCGAGCATCGTGCCAGACACACGACCCGGATAGTGTTTTTCCTGATGCATGCGGATCGTGCCGTAGCGCCCGTTGTTGACCACCACAACGATGGGTTTGGCGCCGTGTTGCGCGGCGGTCGAAAGTTCGTTGCAGGTCATTTGAAAACAGCCGTCCCCTGCCAGACAAACAACCGTGCGGTCCGGGTGTTCGATTGAGGCGGAAATCGCGGCGGGAAATCCATAGCCCATTGATCCGGACGTTGGGGCAAGCTGTGTCCCGTGTTGTTTGTAGACGAAATAGCGGTGCAGGAAGGCGGCGTAATTGCCCGCACCATTGGTCAGGATTGCGTCGTCTGGAAGCGAGTCGGACAGCCAGGTAATGACCTGTTCCAGCCTTACATTACCGGGGGTTTCCTGCGGGGTTTTCCAAGTGTCATAGTCGGCGCGCGCGGATTTGGTCCAATCCGACCAATCGGTGTCGGACACGGGCAATTTTGAAAGTGCGCGGGTAAACGACACCGCGTCAGCGGTGACGGCAATGTCGGGTTGGTAGACGTGGCCAAGTTCGTCAGCATCTGCATGGATATGCATAATGGCGCAATGCGGGTTTGCGGGATCGATCAGGCTATAGCCTTGGGTTTCGATGTCACCAAGGCGCGAGCCGATCACGAGCAACGCGTCAGCATCACGCACACGCTGTGCCAGTTTGGCGTTCACGCCGACGTTGAGATCGCCCGCATAGTTCGGATGGCGATTGTCGAGGTAATCCTGGCGACGAAACCCCAGCGCGACAGGCAGGTTTTGGGTTGCTGCAAAACGTGCGAGATCAAGTGCGGCTTGTGGCGACCAATGCGGACCACCGACCACCACGAGAGGGCGTTTGAATTCACTCAGCCAGTCTAGCGCGTCTTTCGCAACGTTTGTCAGATCAGGGGCGAGCATGGCAATCGGTCCGGTCGTGTCGCCAACATCGGCCAGCGCGGACAACATATCTTCTGGCAACGCCAGAACCACCGGACCGGGGCGGCCTGACGTGGCGACGTGGAATGCGCGGGCGATGTATTCAGGCAGGCGGGCGGTGTGGTTTACCTCAGTCACCCATTTGGCGAGGCCGCCGAAGAGGGATTTGTAATCGACCTCCTGAAATGCCTCGCGGTCGCGATCCTCGCTGCGGATTTGGCCAACTAACAGGATCATCGGTGTGCTGTCTTGCATCGCGATGTGCACGCCCGCACTGGCGTTTGTGGCCCCGGGGCCGCGGGTGACAAAGGCCACACCGGGCTGGCCTGTCATTTTGCCATAAGCGTCAGCCATCATTGCGACGCCACCTTCTTGACGACAAACAATATTGTGAATGCCAGCGTCATACAGACCGTCGAGCGCGGCAAGAAAGCTTTCACCGGGAACAGAAAATACCCGCCGAACGCCAAAGCGGACCAACTGATCGACAAGGATTTGACCGCCATGTCTTGTCGTGGGGCGTTGCATAAATATTCTCCAATTTATTGGCGATATCATGGGGCACTGGTCAGGGAGTGCAAAGCCTCTATTTAGCAATTGGAACATTGCTTGGAGGCACCATGTCTTATCTTTTCGGTCTATCTGGATCGCTGCGCCGCGATTCGACAAACACCAAACTGATGCATGCGGCGGCGGCATCATTTGGTGGTGATCTGCGGATCGGTAATTTGCGTCTGTCACTTTACGACGGGGATCTAGAAGACGCGAGTGGCATTCCAGCGGATGTGCAGAGCCTTGCCGCACAGATTGCGGGGGCGCGGGCAATTGTTATTTCAACGCCGGAGTACAACAAATCCATCTCAGGTGTGCTCAAGAATGCGCTGGATTGGGTCAGCCGCACGAGCGGCGCGCCTTGGTCCGGTAAGCCAGTCGCGATCATGTCCGCCACGGCAGGGCGATCCGGCGGAGAGCGCACGCAGACTGCGTTGCGCGCCTGCATGATGCCGTTTCGCCCGCTAGTTTTGCAGGGGCCTGAAATGTTGCTTGGGGCGAGTTTTGAGCAGTTCGATGCAAACGACACGCTGATCAGCGCGCATTACCAAAAGACACTGGATGATCTGATGACGGCGTTGCGCGATATTTCCTAAATCGGGTTGGCGATCTCGATCAGGTTACCGTCGGGATCGCGGATGTAGATCGACAAGATTGGCCCTGTGGCGCCAGTGCGCGGGATGGGGCCGTCTATCACTGGCACATCCAACGCTGCGAAATGCGCGATCCAATCTGTAATGGGCGTATCGCTGAGAAAACAAAGATCGGCGCTTCCAGACTGCGGGTTGGCGGCCTTGGGGTCAAATTCAGCGCCGCTTTGGTGCAAGTTGATTTTCTGCCGACCGAATTTCACGGCGGTTCTGGTTGCGCCGTCTGCGACCTTAAATTTGTCCAGTGTCATGCCCAAAACGTCGCCAAAAAACACCACGCTTACGTCGATTGATCTGACGGTCAGAACAAGATGATCAAGGGATTTTAAGTTCGGCACTTGTAGGCTCCATTCAGACTGGTCAGCATTGGCGGTATGACAGAGCACAGCACAGCAACGCAAACCCTCACCGATGTAATGGACCCTGCACGTGCGCGGGCATTGCAGGCCACGTTGGGGATGGCGCAAACAATTGAAAGTGGCAGTGCATTGCCGCCGTTCTTTCACCACATCTATTTCTGGGATCCGCAGCCACCGGAGAATCTCGGTCGTGACGGGCATCCTGCGCTTGGCGGATTTGTACCCGATCTAAGAGGGCCACGACGGATGTGGGCGGCAGGGCGGCTTTTGTTTCATGGCCCGCTGATGGCAGGTGCTGTGGCTGAAAAGGCATCAGTGATTGAGGGTGTGACGCGCAAGACGGGGCGGTCAGGACCGCTGGCGTTTGTGCGCATTCGCCACGATATTCGCCAACGTGGGACCGTCGCGCTGACCGAGTGGCAGGATTTGGTGTATCGCGAAGACGGTGGTGAGCCCCCCGTGCAGCCAAGCGCCCGCACTGATGAGGCGCAGTCCGAAGTGGTAGGTTTCGATACCACAGCGTTGTTTCGCTATTCCGCGCTGACGTTTAACGGGCACCGCATCCACTATGATCGCCCCTATGCACGCAAGGTTGAACGCTATGATGATCTGGTCGTACACGGGCCATTGCTGGCGCAGCATTTGATGCTGATGGGTGCGCGCCAGTTGGGAAAACCACTGACCGAAGTGAACTACCGCGCAACGGCGCCCCTGACGTTACCACATTCCGCAACGCTATGTTGGGCGGATGGGGCCGCATGGGTGCGTGGGCCAAACGGAGAGCAGTGCATGGAAGCCCAGATGCGTTAGGCGTTGCGTCAGAGGCTCGCCAGCGGATCAAAGTATGCCGGAATTGTGTTGTTACCCGTCAAGACAAGCTCCGCTAGTTTTTCTGCCGCCAGCGGCGCCATTCCGAAGCCGATCTTAAAGCCGCCGTTCGCTATGAATTCGCCTGTCCTAACGGGATGCGCGCCCAGCATTGGCGCGCGGGTTCGCGTGCGCGGACGCACGCCAGCCCAGCGGCAGATTTCGCGGGCATCGTGCAAGGCCGGGACGGCAGTGCGGGCCTTGGCGATAAGCGCGTCACATTGCGTGTCCGTGCTGGTCGGATCGTCAAATTCACGTTCCGTGGTTGATCCGATCGCGGTGGTGCCATCCGCGTGGGGGATAATGTGCAAGCCATCGACAAACAGTTGCGGCGCGGTTCGCGCGTCGAAATCCAACAGCACCGCTTGGCCTTTAATACCAGCACCCACCATGCGTGTGTGTTGATTGCTGAGGAGTTCGAGGCCCTGCCACCCTGTTGCCCAGACAACTGCGCCTTGATCTGGTGCCTCCGCCATGACCTCCCCTCCATGCGCCAAGATTGCCGCTGCCAAGGCTGCGCAGCCTTGCGCTGGGTGCAAACGTGCCGTGAGGGTGTCGTGAATATACAGTCCCGTTGGGGACTTTGGGGCGAAGGCGGATGGGGCTTGGATAACCTCCCAGATCGCGCGGTCCTGCCAATGGGTCACAGCACCTGCGATGCGGGTATTGGCCAGCATGAGGGCTGCGTCATCTGCGATGGGTTGCAACCGCCCCGTGCGCCCGTACCCCGACGACAGGCCACCAGCGGCGTCGACATCGCCCCACCAGCTTTCGGCCATCAGCAGGCTGTCCAGTTGAAACGCCTTTTTCGGGTTCCATTGTTCGGGCACGTGCGGCGCCAGTGCACCAACGATTCCACCAGATGCGCCGGACCCGACGCCGTTCGGATCGATCACGCGGACTGTGGCACCCAGCCTAAGGCAGGCCCACGCTACGGACAGGCCAAACACCCCTGCCCCGCGCACAGTCACATCCACCGTTGCCATCACCGCTACCTGCTTTCATTGTCGCGCCAAAGGCGCGCGTTAAACTTGGGCCAAAGGCGCGGGTTAAAATTGCGCCAAAGGCGCGGGTTAGACCTTGGCCAAAGCTACGCGTTCGATCTTGGCGCAAACGAATAGGGCACAATGACATGACAGACCAGCGGGCGAATGTGGAATGGCGCGATGGAATCGTGCCTGTCTCAGTCCAGTTTGATGACCCGTATTATTCGCTCGATGATGGGGTCGCCGAAACGCACCATGTGTTTTTGGGCGGCAATGATTTGCCCACACGGTTTTGTGACGGGTTTCATGTAGGGGAATTGGGCTTTGGTACGGGGCTTAACTTTCTGGTGACGCTGGGGGCGTGGCGGGCATCAGGGATTGCGGGCAAGCTGCATTTCACCAGTTTTGAGGCTTATCCAATGCAGATGAGTGAGATGCAGCGGGCGTTACAGGCGTTTCCCGAGTTGCCGACTAGTGTCTTTGCGGATGACGCGGGCGGTGATATTCTGGCGCCTGTCCTGCGCGGAGCAGATTTCGAATTAACGGTCGTTGTCGGGGACGCGCGTGACACGTTGGCCGATTGGAATGGACAGGCGGATGCATGGTTTCTGGACGGGTTTTCACCCGCCAAGAACCCCGAACTTTGGGAAGATGCGTTGCTGGCGCAGGTCGCAGCGCATACGGCAAGTGGCGGCACAGTCGCGACCTATACGGCGGCAGGATTTGTGCGGCGCGGGCTTGCAGCTGCAGGTTTCAGAGTCAGTCGCGTGCAAGGGTTCGGGCGCAAGCGGCACATGACATTAGGGGTACTTGAATGACAACGCAAAACATTCGTCTTGGCATTATGTTGATGATTGCCACGACCTTCGTGTTCGCCGTGCAAGACGGGATCAGCCGGCATTTGGCGGGCGAATACAATGTGTTGATGATCATCACCATTCGCTATTGGTTTTTTGCCGCGTTCGTGATCGCGATTGCGCAGCGCCAAGTGGGGTCGATACGCAAAGCCGCAACCACCACGCAGCCAGCCTTGCAGATCTTTCGCGGGCTGCTTTTGGCAGCTGAGATTTGCGTTATGGTGTTGGGGTTCGTGTTGCTTGGCTTGGTTGAGGCCCACGCAATATTTACATGTTATCCACTGCTGATCGCCGCGCTATCTGGGCCAATCTTAGGTGAAAAAGTCGGTTGGCGAAGGTGGGCGGCCATCGGGGTCGGGTTCATCGGTGTTTTAATCATTCTGAAGCCAGGCATAACGGTCTTCAGCCCAGCGGCAGCGATCCCACTTTTGGCGGCGTTCATGTTTGCGCTTTACGGGTTGTTGACGCGCTATGCGGCACGGCGCGACAGCACTGCAACGTCGTTCTTTTGGACCGGGGTCGTGGGGGCGGTCGCGTTGACCCCGTTGGGGCTGTGGATGTGGGAACCCATGGTAGGGTCCGATTGGTGGTGGATGGGCGCGTTGTGCATCACGGGCGTGACGGGACATTGGCTGTTGATCAGGGCCTATGAAATCGCCGAAGCCAGCGCCGTGCAGCCCTTTGCCTATCTGCAATTGGTGTTTGCCAGCGCCATTGGCCTGAGCATTTTTAACGAAACTTTAGCCCTAAATGTCGCGCTTGGCGCGGGGCTGGTCATGTCCGCAGGGATGTTCACGCTGTGGCGGGCGCGCCGCGCCGCCTAGTCATCTGCGCTAGTCGCCCGTACGCGCGACCGGTCGCGTGGGTTGTGGGCTTGTTGGCGGCTCAGGCGTGATTTCTGTGGCGCGGCGCACAGATGGGCGCAGCGGGGTTGGCGGGGCGTCCAGAATGGCATCTTGCGAGGCATCGATTGTCTTCACAGGGCGGGCGACGGGGCGCACCATTGGCGCGGCGCCAATCAGAATATCCATAAAACGAACGGGGCCAACGCGCCCTGTCAGTCGTGCGCGATAAACTGGAATGCCTTCTGTCACGCGCATGACGTAGTTGCGGGTTTCGCGAAACGGGATGTGTTCGATCCAGTCAATCACATCCACCGGATCGGTATTGAACACACTACGGCGCGGATCGCCGCGTTCCATCATCCACGTCTTTGGGCGGCTTGGGCCCGCATTATAGCCTGCCGCGATCATCACCGGACTATCGCCAAATTCACGCGTCAAATACGCAAGGTATTCTGACCCGAGCACTGTGTTATATTCCCAGTCAGTCGTCAGGCGGTGAACGCTGTAGGGCATATCGAGCCATCCCGCGACCTCTTGGGCGGTGGCGGGCATCAGTTGCATCAGCCCCAGCGCGCCAACGCTGCTGCCCGCATCGGTGCGAAATTCGGATTCTTGGCGTGCAATGGCAAGCGCAATTGCAGGTTCAACGGGCAGGTCAAGGTTTGCCATAGCGTGCATGGGGAAATATGCGTCCTGCACCAAAAGATCACCTTGGACGGCCGTTTTTGCGATTAAAATCGTGTAGAACGGTTCTCCAAGGTCCATAAACAACGCGCCGAGCTGCCCGATTTCTTGTCGGGTCATGGTCGCCGCAGCGTCGCGAAAGAACAACACCGCAAGGCCGCGTTCCCCTGCATCAAGCAAAGCCAGCCCAGCACGCACAAGTTCGTTGTTGAGGATCAAGCTATTGCGCCAATCGCCGAAACCTTTGCCACCCGCAAGGTCGGGGTTCAAAGTCAGGCCAAGCTTTTCAGCCGACAGCAACCCGTAGAATGATGTCTGGTGCTGCGCACCCATTCGAAACGCAGAAAGCGCGGCGTCAGCGTTGCCTAAACCCGCATGGGCGCGGCCAAGCCAATAACCCGCGCGGCCCTTGGATATGGGCGAGGAGACTGAGGCGTCAAAGCGCTGAAAATGCAGCAACGCGGTTTCGTAGTCTTGCAGGTGGGTCAGTGCGATGTAGCCTGCCAGCCATTCAAGGTCACTGTAGTTGCCCTCATCCGCTTGAATGAAATGCTGCGCGGCAAAGCCGTAGGCGACGGCGATGTTGCCTTCGCGCATGTGCCAACGCGCAAGGATGCGTCGCCATGACCCCCAGCGCCACGGAATACCAAGGCGTTCGGCACTGGTGGATTGCGCGGTGAGGATGATGCTTGCTTTGGTCCAGTCACCCCGATCTGCGAGCCGGTTAAACCGATCATAATGCAGACCGGCGGTGTCCTGCAGGCGATCTGGAACCAGATCTTCGCGGGCTTGAACATCGGCATCGCGATTAATATTCGCAAGGCGCGCGCGGACAAGAGCCTGTTGGCCTTCGTCCAGAAGCGGCACAACATTGGCCACATCGCCCGTGCGCCAACGCCACAACAGCATGTCGGCACGGGCATAATGGTGCGGGGCAACGACATCGGGAAATGCATCGATGATCGCTTGGTGACTGGACGTGGTGAAAGCTGAGGTTAACCACAGGTCGACCAACATCGCTTCAGCCTCATCTTCGCGGCCATCAAAGATTAAGGCATTGGCGTAAGCGACAGCGCCCTGTCCGGTTTCAACGTCGGCATTATTGAAGAACGCCAAGACGTCACCGTTTGGAATGGTGTCGTCAATCGCGCGTTCAGCATTGGCCCGGATAGGATCATTACCGGGCCAATCGGGGCGACGTTCCAGAAAACCGACGTAGCTGGCGAATGTAGCGTCCGCATCTGTGTCGCGAAGACGCATCCATTCAAGCAAGTCTTGTTCAACCATCGGCCCATCAACAAGGCTTTGGTAGGCCCCTTCGCCATCACCATCTGCCAACAACGCAAGCGCGCGTATGAATGGCGACGGCCCGTTTTGATCAGTGTTATCCTGTGCTGTGACAGGTGATGCTAGAAAAATGGCGGCGGCGCATATTGCCCTCATCGTGAAAACTGCCTGATCCCCCATTTGTACTTTGGCCCCTGATTGAACTTTGGCGTATATTTTGTTCGCGCGTTGTATTCGTTCAACATAAGTATGTCATCAAGGGGACACCGCAACTCACAAACTTGGCAAAGGCGGAAAACCCCACTAAGGAACCGATATTAACGGGCCAATGTTGGTCCCCCTATTAAGGATGCGTATCATGATCAAAGGGTCTCTCCCTGCTCTTGTCACGCCGTTCGCGAACGGCCAGCTGGATCTCGATACGTTGAAAAAACTTGTCGAGTGGCATTTCGAACAAGGGTCGCACGGTTTGGTACCAGTGGGCACAACCGGCGAAAGCCCGACGTTGAGCCATTCAGAGCATGATCTGGTTGTGCAAACCGTGGTGGACGCGGCGGCGGGGCGTTTCCCTGTGGTCGCTGGTGCCGGATCAAACAACACGGCCGAAACCGTGCGTTTGGTGAAAGCGGCGAAGACGGCGGGTGCGACTGCGGCACTGGTCGTGACGCCGTATTACAACAAGCCGACACAGCGCGGATTGATCGAACATTTCACACAAGCGGCGGACTGTGGTTTGCCGATCATCATTTACAACATTCCGGGTCGGTCTGTGGTCGATATGTTGCCGGAAACGATGGGCGAATTAGCTAAGCATGACATGATTATCGGCGTAAAGGATGCGACTGGTGATTTGGCGCGGGTGCCAAACCAGCGGCTGTTCTGCGGTGCCGACTTTATCCAAGTGTCCGGCGAAGACCCCACCGCAATCGGGTTTAACGCGCAGGGCGGTGTTGGCTGTATTTCGGTCACGGCAAATGTTGCGCCAATGCTGTGTTCGCAGATGCAGGTTGCGACTTTGTCGGGCGATTACGCGGCGGCGTTGGCGATCAACGACCGTCTGATGCCGCTGCACAGGGCGATCTTTAGCGAACCTGGATTGGTCAGTGCCAAGTATGGCATGTCGCTGTTGGGGCTGTGTTCAGACGAGGTACGATCCCCGCTGACCAAGTTAACAGATGAGACGAAAGAAAAGATGCGTGATGCGATGGTGCACGCGGGTCTGTTGAACTGATTTAAACGGGCGGGAATGTCCCCGCTCGTTTGCGTTTTAGGCGGCGACTGCGTTATGGGTTTCAAATTGGACGTTCAGGCGCCACAGGCCCCAAGCCAACGGAATCGCTGCCAAGCCACCAATGACGTAGGCGAGCGGCTCATTGTAGAACGTCTCAAACGCTTGGGTGTAGGCGTGGATGGCGCCAAACGTCATGGCGGCATTAAAAATTCCGCGTCGGTTGGTGTTGGCGGACCAGAAGGCAGCGGCGACCAGCAGAATGGCCCAGACGATAGAATAGACCTGTTCCGAGATCACCAGCGCGTTGGCTTCGAACGCTGATTTCGCTTCGATAAAGGTCTGGTAGTCGTCGCTGTAGTCGCGATACGTCGGACCCCAGATGTGGCTGCCCACAACATCCCCCCACAAACTACCCACAAGGAAGCTGAGGTTGGCGATGATGAACGCCATGATACCGAAGATATGGGTGTGGCGACGAAAGCGGTCGGTCAGCAGCCCCGCGATGGCAACACAGGCGACCGTGGCAACAGACATTTGGAGAATGGTGAACGTCCCCTCAGGGCTGTAGAAGGCATAGCTTGCGTGCCAGTAGAACGTCCCAGTATCGAGCATTTGCGCGAACGGTACGATGGCAAGCGCGGTGATCAGGCGTACGTCGATGAACATGCCAACAATGAAGATTGCGGCGGCAACATAGAAGTGGATCATCGGAATCCCAAAGCCGGATATTTCAGCCGCCCACACCCAAAGATAAAGCCCGCTAATGTGCATCGCGCCAGTCATCAACAGGATGCTGCCAGTCAAAAAACCGGTATTTGCAGGACCCTTGCGATGCAGGAACGCGGTGACAGCGGCACCGATCAGGCCAAGAATCAGCAGGGCCAATCCACCAGATTGCCCCCCCATTTTATCGATAATTTCAATCGACGCCCCGCCGGTCAGCATCCCCGCACCAATCAGCGCTGAGGCAGTGCCAAACATGCGATAAATGTCCGTGGCTCTGACAAGGATCGTGGCCCCAATCGCGAGGAACAGGCCACCAACCACCGCAACAGAGAGCGCATCCGCCAACAGGCCGATGAAGCCTGCGGCGGCAGCGATGATGCCAAAGCACAGGACAGAATTAAGGACGATAGACACCATAACTTGCCGAGAACGGCGCGCGATGACGTTGCCTTGGTTCGGGGTAATGACCCCTTCTTCGACCAGTGCTTCGGTTTGGATGACGTGGGCCATTGGGTTCCTCCGGAATCAAGCAATAAATAATATCCCTCCATAATTTCACGATAATGAACACTGTTCAATAATTTTCTTTAAGCCACCCATCGCCCCAAACCACATCCGTACTGCCCACGAACGTGGCGACACGGTCTATCTCAGCCGCAAGCGCGCGCACGCGGGCCTTGCCCATGCGCACGCCCTTTTCAGGCCAAAAGGCCGTCACAAAAGTTGCAGTCCCGTCGCGTCTCGTGTCGATGCGCCCGATCAGGCGATCACCCTGCAGTACTGGGAAGACGTAGTAGCCGTATTGCCTTTTCGGGGCCGGGACAAAAATTTCGATTCGGTAGTGAAAGTTAAACAGCCGCTGCGCGCGTTTTCGATCGCGCAGGGCGGGGTCGAACGGGGAAAGCAGCCGGACACGGTTGTTTGGTGCGGATAGTTCGGATTGAGTTGTATTGGCCAAGATGAAGGAGGGGCGCAGCGATCCGTCGGCAGCCTCAATATCCACCTCGATGAGGCGTTGGCCTGTTAAGGCCACAACGCACCAGTGTTTAGCTTGTGCAGGCGTGATGATCGCGTAAAAGGCGGCGATTTCGCCGGAAGTGGCAAAGCCAAGGCGGTCTAGCGCCGAAGTGCAGGCCCAGTCGATCATGTCGTCTTCGCTGACGCGAGCGTTTAATTGTTCTGGTGGAATGACCCTTTCGGTGAGATCGTAGACTTTGCGAAAGCCTTTGCGGTGGCAGACCGACAAATCGCCAGAGCGCCACAGATATTCCAGTGCTGTTTTGGAAGGGTGCCAGTCCCACCAGCCACCCGATCCGCGTTCTTCGTTTGCGCCAACATCCATGGATGTGCAGCTGCCCTCATCAGTGATTTGACGCAGCACTTCGTCGATTTGTTCGCGAAAACCGCTCCTCCGCCATGCGGGCCATTTGGCATCCATGTGCGCCTTATCTTTGGCGAACTTGTGCCGCCACATCGGGAAATACTGCATTGAAATACAGGATGCATCATGGGTCCAGTGTTCGAACGCGCCGCGGGCTTTCATACACTTGGGCAGGTTTGGCACGCGGTATTTCTGACGACGTGACCACAAGATCAGATCATGGGCGCGGGCGAGCGTGTTGACGCTGTCGACTTGCACGAACCCGAGATGGTCAATGACGCCTTGCAGATCGCCGCCTGTGCCAGAGCCGCTGCGCGAACCAAGCAGCAGGTGGTGATCCAGAAACACCGCACGCGCGGCTTTATTATCGATGATCGGGCGGGTCATGGCTGGCCTTTGTGGCTTTGGATCACCCTACGGCTTGTCGTCGCGCCTGCCATCCCTTATCTGATCAGCGTTATGGCAAAGAAACCCGATCAAAACCCGAATTACAAAGTCATCGCCGAAAACCGGCGTGCGCGGTACGATTTTGCGATCGAGTCCGACGTCGAGTGCGGTATCATCCTTGCGGGGTCCGAGGTAAAATCCTTGCGCGTCGGCCAATCCAACATTGCCGACAGCTACGCGACCGTGGCAGAGGGCGAACTTTGGTTGATAAATTCGTATATCGCGCCGTATCAGCAAGCGATGTTCCCCCACGAAGACCGTGCACGCCGCAAGCTATTGGTGTCCAAACGTGAACTTGTAAGGATGGGGAATGCGATATCGCGCGAGGGTATGACCCTTGTGCCGCTGGTGATGTATTTCAACCATAAGGGCCGCGTGAAAGTTAAGATCGCGATCGCCAAGGGTAAACAGAAACAAGACAAACGCGCGACCGAGGCCGCCCGCGATTGGGGTCGCCAGAAGGCCAGATTGCTGCGCCACGGGGATTAAGTGGCGAACAATTGCTGACTGGGGCGATGAATTTGGGGCGTCCGGTGTTTCCATGGCGCTCCTTTTTGTAGGGCAAACCTTGCGTAGGATCGGGTGCGGCGTTAGGGACATATCGTTCCCGCAACGCCTATACACTTGGGGTATGCTATGGCCTTTGATGATCCTAAAATCCTCGTTTCGACCAGTTGGTTGGCCGACCATCTGAAAAATCCCGATCTGCGGATTTTGGATGCGTCTTGGTATCTGCCAGATATGGTGCGTGATGCAGTGGCTGAATACCAATCCGCACACATTCCGGGTGCGCGTTTCTTTGATATCGATGATGTCAGCGATCACCGTTCCGAACTGCCACATATGGTACCGCCGGTTGAAAAATTTATGTCACGTATGCGCAAACTGGGCGTGGGCGATGGCCACCAAATTGTTGTTTATGACTGTGCGGGACTGTTTAGTGCGGCCCGCGTTTGGTGGCTGTTCCGACTGATGGGAAAAACCGACATTGCAGTTCTGGATGGTGGGTTTCCGAAATGGCAGGCCGAGGGCCGCGCGACTGAAGATTTGCCACCCGTCGTGCGTGATCGCCATATGACTGTGACGCGCCAGAACCAGATGGTTAAGGACGTCACGCAGGTCGCATCCGCGTCCAAATTGGGGGATTATGTCATCGTCGACGCCCGCGCGCCCGAACGGTTCAGCGGCGACGCACCAGAACCCCGCGAGGGGCTGCGGTCCGGCCATATCCCGAATGCACGCAACGTGTTTTACCGCGATCTTTTGGCCCCCGATGGCACGATGAAATCCAACAACGCCATGGCCGAGGTATTCCGCAAGGCGGGTGTTGATCTTGCCAAGCCTGCTATTTTGTCATGTGGGTCTGGTGTCACGGCCGCCGTGCTTGCCCTTGCGATGGAACGGATGGGCAAAACAGACCATGCAATTTATGATGGAAGCTGGTCCGAATGGGGCACGTTCCATGATCTACCAATAGCCACAGGAGACGCCTAATGTTTGCGCACCTTTCCCCCCAACCAAAAGACAAAATTCTCGCCCTTGTGGCCGCCTACAAAGAAGACCCACGCGACGACAAGGTCGATCTTGGCGTCGGTGTTTACAAAGACGCAAGTGGCAACACCCCCGTCATGCGCGCGGTGAAAGCTGCGGAACGACGGCTGGTCGAGGAACAGACATCCAAGGCCTATGTCGGGCTGGCGGGTGATCCTGCGTTTTCAGATGCCATGATTGATCTGGTGCTGGATGGCGCAGTGGCACGCGAACGAGTTGCTGCTGTTGCAACACCCGGAGGGACGGGCGCGATCCGTCAGGGGCTTGAGCTTATCAAGCTCGCAGCGCCCGACGCGACGGTTTGGATTTCCAACCCGACGTGGCCAAACCATCCGTCGATTATCAAATACCTTGGCATGCCAATGGCCGAATATCGCTATTTTGACGAAACGACGCGCGGCGTGGATTTTGACGGTATGCTGGCCGATCTCGGGCAGGTCAAAACTGGCGATGTCGTGCTGTTGCACGGCTGTTGCCACAACCCGACGGGTGCAAACCTGACGGCGGAACAATTGCATCAGGCGATTGCGGTCATCAAAGATGTTGGCGCGATGCCGTTTGTGGACATCGCCTATCAGGGCTTTGGCGACGGATTAGATGCGGACGGCGCGGCAACCCGAACAATCGCTGCCGGCTTTGACAACGTGCTAATCGCCGCATCCTGTTCGAAGAACTTTGGCGTCTACCGCGAACGCACAGGCATTCTGATGGCGATTGCACGCGATAAAGATGAGCGTGATTTGGCACAGCAGAATCTGTCCTACCTGAACCGTCAAAACTACAGCTTTCCGCCTGATCATGGCGCCCGCGTGGTGACGATGATCCTGACCGACCCCGTGCTTCGTGTTGATTGGGAGGCCGAGCTGGAAGACACCCGTCTTGGTATGCTTGATCTGCGCCAACAGTTGGCGAGCGAACTGCGCCGTCTGTCCAATTCCGACCGCTTTGATTTCTTGGCAACACATCGCGGCATGTTTTCGCGCCTTGGGACGTCGCCTGAAAAGGTTGAAAAACTGCGTGCCGATTATGGGATTTATATGGTGGGCGACAGCCGGATGAACATCGCAGGTTTGAACGCAGGCACTGTTCCGATACTGGCGAAAGCAATTATTGACGCCGGGATCTAACCTGTCCAACCATTGAAATTTCACGCGGCGTGTCCAGATCAAAGGGCACGCCGTTTTTCATTCTCAAAGGAATACACTCATGTCCAACACTGCCCTTATCACCGGTGCATCCGGCGGGATTGGTGCCGAATTTGCCCGCTATCATGCGTCAAAAAAGGGTGATCTGATATTGGTTGCGCGCCGTTTGGATGCGCTGAACGCGCTGAAGGCCGAACTCGAATCCGCGCATGGCGTCACGGTTCACATCATCGCGCAGGACCTTGGCGAAGCGGGCGGTGCTGACGCGCTTGTCACTGCGGTTGATGCGCTTGGCGTGTCAGTCGATATCCTGATCAACAACGCAGGCTTCGGTGGGCACGGCAAGCATATCGAGCGTGATCTGGAGGACGAACAGGATATGATCGACCTCAACATCAAAGCCTTAGTGACGCTATCGCACGCGTTTGGCGGCAAGATGGCCGCGCAGGGCAGTGGCCGTATTTTACAGGTCGGATCAACGGCAGGCTTTATGCCTGGGCCGTTACAGGCGGTTTATTTTGCGACGAAAGCGTTCGTGGGTTCGTTCAGTCAAGCGCTGGACCAAGAATTGCACAGTGATGGCGTAACCTGCACGGTTCTGGCCCCCGGGTACGTCGAAACCGAATTCGCGAATCGCGCTGATCTTGGTGGGACCGATTTGGTCAAAAACGGCACGTCACCGCAAAGCGTTGCGAAACATGGCTACGACGCAATGATCGCGGGCAAGCTGGTCACAGTGAATGAACGACAGCTGAGCATCCTGACACAATGGGTCATCCCATTGTTACCACGTCGCACCGTGTTGAAGATGGTCGAAAAGATGCAGTCGAAATAGCGTCGATCCGACCACACGTAAAAAGGCCCCGCTGTCGCCAGCAGGGCCTTTTCGTTGATATCAATCCGAAAGGGTTAGCCCTTGGAGAATTCTGGGTAGGCTTCCATGCCGAGCTCAGCCATATCGAGGCCCAACATTTCTTCTTCTTCGCTGACGCGAATTCCCATGGTTGCCTTGAGGATGAGCCAGACAATCGAGCTTACGACGAAGACAAACACACCGACGATGACGATCGAGATGATCTGACCACCGAAGGTCGCATCGCCATTGGTCAGCAAGACCGCAAGCGTGCCCCAGATACCTGCAAAAAGGTGAACCGGGATGGCGCCGACAACGTCATCAATCTTTAGTTTGTCGAGGAACGGAACACCGAAGACCACGATCACGCCACCAATTGCGCCGATAATGCCCGCCATACCAATGGACGGTGTCAGCGGTTCAGCAGTGATGGACACGAGACCGGCAAGGGCGCCGTTCAGGACCATCGTCAGGTCGACCTTTTTGTACAGAAGCTGTGTCAGGATCATTGCCGCCATCGCGCCACAGGCTGCGGCCATGTTGGTGTTGGCAAAGATACGGCTGATGTCGGCAATGTTGCCAGCAGTGTCCATATACAGCTGCGAACCACCGTTAAAGCCGAACCAACCGAGCCACAGGATAAACGTTCCGAGCGTTGCAAGCGGCAGGTTAGAGCCCATGAACGGAACAACGCGACCGTCTTTGTATTTGCCCAGACGTGGCCCAAGGATCAGCGCGCCAGCCAAAGCAGCCCAACCACCGACTGAGTGTACAACAGTGGAACCTGCGAAATCGAGGAAGCCGTATTGGCTGTCAAGGAAACCACCGCCCCATTTCCAGGATGCCTGGATCGGGTAGATGAAGCCTGTCAGGATGGCTGTGAAGATCAGGAACGGCCACAGTTTGATGCGCTCAGCGACGGCACCGGACACGATGGACGCGGTTGCAGCACAAAACATCAACTGGAAGAAGAAGTCAGACCCGACTGTCGCATAGGTCAGATCAGCTTCGACACCTGCAAGACCGACGGGCTCCATGACGGCGGGTGAGAACAGGATGCCGAGATAACCACCGGCATCATCCGACCCCATGGTCCATGAGCCGAGCGGGTACATCAGGTTGTAGCCGACAATGTAATAGGCAATCGCCGCGAGCGAAAATAGACCCATGTTCTTCGTCAGTTGCATCGCCACGTTCTTTTGACGCACAAGCCCTGCTTCGAGCATGGTGAAACCAGCGGCCATCCAAAATACAAGGAAGCCGCAAACCAAAAACATGAAGCTGGTGAAGATAAAGCCGATTTCGCTCATCGGCGGGGTTACGTCGGCCTCTTGCGCGAGGCCAAGCGTCGGCAGCGCGATGAGCGCGGCAGCGACGGGTAGCATTTTATTGAAAGTCATCTGTCTTTTCCCCTTTGCGCGATCTAAATCGCGTCTTCGTTGGTTTCACCGGTGCGCACGCGCACAGCACTTTGCACATCCAGGACGAAAATCTTGCCATCCCCAATTTTGTCAGTCTTTGCGGTGGTGGCGATGGTCTGCACGACCTCATCCGCCATTTCCGAACTTACGACGATTTCGAGTTTTACTTTCGGCACAAAATTTACGGCATATTCCGCACCACGATAGATTTCGGTATGACCCGATTGTGCGCCAAAGCCTTTGATTTCAGTCACCATCATGCCGCGTACGCCGATGGCGGTCAGCGCCTCGCGGACCTCCTCAAGCTTGAACGGTTTGATTGTTGCGATAATGAGTTTCACGCGATTCCCTTCCAATTTTTCGTCAACAGGCCGCTTGGCCAAGTGGGGTTACAAAGTCGGGTCGGGGGCCTCACCTCAAGACAGGCACCATCGACTTTCGTGTGCAGACACAGCATTTTGCCCAAAAATTGCACAATTTCATCGACAAGCCCAAAAAACAGGCGGGCAGAAAAGTGCTCATCAAGGAGACATCGTTCTCTACTTTTGGAATCGGGGGCGATAACATGGCAAGAACAGACGCCATAAGGCGCGTGGAGCGAGTAGGCGGATATGACCGGTAAACGAGGATCAAAGCCACCGCTGGTGGCTGAAAAACGCAGCAGACCTGCGGGTAAAAAACGTAAACCGTCGAAACCCGCCGCTCGTCGCAAGGCCGTCCCAAAACGACGCGGATTGCTTGGCACATTGTTGTGGCCGTTCAAATGGGTGCTGATCCTGTTTTGGCGTATTGCATGGCGCGGAACGGTCGTCGTCACACTGTTGGTCGGTATCGGCGTGTTTTATTATGCGTCCAGCCTGCCCCCGATTGATGAAATGGTTGACGGGCGTACGCGCGGATCGGTGACGTTGCTGGATGCGCGCGGTGAAACATTCGCATGGCGTGGCGATCAGTATGGCGGGATGATTTCGTCAGACGCAGTGAACGAGAATTTACGCCACGCTGTCATCGCGACCGAGGACAAGCGTTTCTACTGGCACTTTGGTGTGGATTTCTATGCGACCGGTGCTGCGATGGTGCGCAATTTCCGTAACGGCGGCAATCCGTTGTCCGGCGCGGGTGGCTCGTCCATTACGCAACAGACCGCAAAATTGCTGTGCTTTGGCCGTCCGTTCGACCCCGACACCTGGGAAAACGAGACCGCGTATGAGGCCGACTGCCGCCGAACAACGCTTTGGCGCAAAGTACAGGAAGCGGTTTATGCATTTGCTATGGAGGCGCGCTACACCAAGGGCGAAATACTGACGATCTATCTGAACCGGGTCTATCTAGGTGCCGGTTCGCGTGGGTTTGAGGCCGCAGCGCAACGCTATTTCGGAATTTCTGCGGTTAACGTGAACCCCGCACAATCAGCGATGCTGGCTGGGCTTCTTAAGGCCCCGTCAAGTTTTGCGCCAACGCGCAATTTGCAAATTTCGCAAAATCGCGGTGCAACGGTGGTCCGCCTGATGGAAGAACAGGGCTACCTAACGGCTGCACAAGCGGCGGACGCCCAAGCCAATCCTGCAACCCTATCAGAGGCGGCGCGGGCGCGAGCCGGCGGCTATTTCGCGGATTGGGTAATGGACTCTGCGCCCAGCTATTTCACCAACGACACGACCGAAGACGTGATTATTCGCACAACTTTGGACCCACGTATTCAGACGGCGGCAGAAGAGGCGCTGGTTTGGATATTTGAAAACAAGGTTCGCGACGGGTCTGAGGCGCAGGCGGCAATTGTGGTGATGTCAGCGGACGGGGCCGTGCGGGCGATGGTCGGCGGGCGAGATCTGACAGTATCGGCGGCTTTCAACCGTGCGACGCAGGCGTTGCGCCAGACCGGATCGGCGTTCAAACCGTTTATCTATGCGGCTGCGCTTGATTTGGGGTGGTCGCCGCTCGCGACTGTGGTGGACGAACGTCGTTGCTGGAACACGCCGGGGTCTGGCAACTGGTGCCCGTCAAACTATACCAACGATTTCAGCGGCGAGGTAACCCTTGTCGAGGCGTTGCAGCGATCGCTCAACATTCCTGCCGTGATCCTGTCCGAGGAAATCGGGCGCGATATCGTCCGTATGGTCGCGGAAAATTTCGGTATTGTCAGCGATCTGGCCAGTGGTCCGGCGCTTGCGCTTGGCGCGTCTGAAAGCACCTTGCTCGAGATGACGGGCGCCTATGCTGGCATCCTGAACGGTGGGTCAGCGGTTAAGCCCTATGGGTTGGTCGAACTGCGTCTTATCGGCGATAATGAACCGCTTTTGACCGCCACGGGCGGCATTCGTGAACGGGTTATCCAAGAAAGCGCCGCGCGTCAGCTGACGTGGATGATGTATCAGGTGGTTGAAGGCGGATCAGGCCAACGCGCCGCCATTGACGGTTGGGAAATCGCGGGCAAGACCGGCACAACCCAAGGCGCGCGCGATGCATGGTTCATCGGCTTTAACGGTGATTACGTGGCGGGCGTTTGGATGGGCTATGACAACAACACACCGCTGACAGGCGTGACGGGATCCGGCCTTCCGGCGGAAATCTGGCATGAAACCATGACGCGGGTTTTGTCGGGCCTAACGCCAACCCCACTGCCAATGCAGGCACCTGCGCAATTTAGTGGCCAGCAACCCGGAACAGGGCAAGGTGGCGATGGGTTGGGCTACACGCCTGAACAAGCAGATGGGATCATCAACGACTTGCTGCGCGAGTTGCTCGGTAACGGCGGATGATTGGCGGTGGGTTTCAGCCACCGTGCCGTTGACCGCACCTTTATACGTTGGGACAGCGCGAATAGCGGAACGCGTAGCCGTCCCAAACCATGATAATGCCACCGTCGACTTCGGCGTCGTTCATCACCATCGCCCGTTCGGACCAAATCTGATCCTCACCAGAACAGCGCATCGTATAAAGCGTGGCATCCATGTTGACGACCGTAACGGGGCGCGTCATCCGGCATTCCATTTCGACGCCGTAGAAAATGCCATCCTCGATCCGCAGAGCGCCGCCATCAACGCCCACAAGCAGGCATTCAGAATTGGCGTTCTGACGATAGGTCCCGTCGTAGGGCGTCGCCGCCACAATTACTGGGCACAGGATTAAGGCAAGCGCGAAACGCATCAGACGAGATCACGGATCAACGCGTCAAGATCACCACCACGTGCGTCCAGCATCGCGCCAATTTCGGCACGTTCGGACAGCAGCATGTTGATGCCTTCAATGATCAGGTTGAAGAAAACCGGACGACCCGGGCGGTCAGACACCTGAAAATCCACCTGAAACGGCGACTGATTGCGCAGAACGGCAACTGTATTCACTACGATATAGCTGTTCACGATCTTTGATCCCTGAACCTGGATTTCACCGCCTGCGAATTCGTTGAAGCGGCGACCATATTTGCGCGCAAGGTAATTGCCGAACGCATCGCCAAATGCACGTTTCTGCGCGTCTGACGCGGATCGTCCATCATTGCCCAGCGCATAGGCGGCTACGTAGGCTGTGTCTGAGTAACTCTCAAAGATACCCTTAAAACTATCTACCATCGAATCTATATTCGCACCCGACTGGATGACGCCGTTGATGTCTGCCACCGCAGAATTCACAAGATTCTCAGCCTGATTGCTGGTCAAGGCAAAGCTGGGCAGCGGCAAGGCCGCCAAAACCCCTGAACCGCCAAGGGCAATAACGGTGCGGCGCGAAAATGTCAGGTCAACCATCACTCAAATCCTTCAAGACTCAATTCATCCGAAAACGGGTCTATGTCGTCTCCTTCTGGTGGTTCTTCACCCAAGTCGAAACGTCGATTCTGCAAGTAGGCCAATCGGGCTACTGCGTAACTGTCAGCGCTTTCGTACAGAATACTATCGATCGTATCCATGAATGCGCCGCGCGAAATGGCAAGGTCAGCGATCCTCGCGCCCGTGGCATAGTCCAGCTGTGCAGCGGTGCCCACGCTTTCTAATGGGTTGAACAGCATATCGACTAGGGTTCCCACAGCGGCGCGTTCTGTGGACGGACCAAATACTGGCAACACAAGGTATGCGCCCTCAGGCACGCCCCAAACTGCAAGAGTTTCACCGAAATCTGTCGATTCCTCAGCCAGACCAATCGCACCAGCGGGGTCAAACAGCCCACCAATACCGATCGTTGTATTGATCAGGAACCGCATTGTATTGGTCCCCATTCCAGCAATATCGCCCTGCAAAAACCCATTGACCACAGCACCCGGCAGACCAATGTTGTCTGCGAAATTTGCGACAGGTCCCGTAATTTCCATCGGCAGCACGGCTGCCACTTGGCCTGCTGGACGCAGAATCAACCGATCAAGCGCAATGTTATCATTATAAGAGGCGCGATTGCTCGCCTCATAGGGGTCGTTGAACTGAGCACCCGGCGTTGGCGCCGTACAGGCCGACAGCAAAGCTATGGCGGTAAGGGCGCAACCGGTGCGAAAATTGATATGTACAAAACGTGACAATGGCATACTCGTATCTAATGTTGGTATCTTAATTGAATTAGGTTCTAAATTAATATTGAACAGTCGCGTGCGAGAATGAGTGCGTAAGCGTGACGCATATGCGACAGAGAGATCAAGTTAAAGATGCCATCGTGTTGAGGACGCTACAAAACGAAAGTCGGAATAACGCCCATGATCGTCAAAGAACCAACCCGCGCTGAAATTCGAGCGGGCCAAGAAGAACTGTTGAGCGTCCGCAAAAGATCGCGGCCAATGTACTGGTTCGTCGCGATTTTCAGCAGTTTTGTAAATGCGCTGATGCTGACGGGGCCGCTGTATATGCTGAACGTCTATGATCGTGTGCTGGGGTCGCGGTCTTTTGAAACCTTGGTCGCATTGTCGGTTCTGGTCGGATTCATGTACCTGATGATGGGTATTTTGGACTACGCCCGTGGTCGGATTATGGGACGTGTCGGAGCGCAGTTTCAAGTGGATCTGGACGAGCGTGTTTTCAATGCATCCATGCAGGCGCGCGCATCTGGCCGCGCTCCGGCTGAGGCGACAACAGGCCAGCGCGATCTGCAATCCGTGCAACGCGCGATTACGTCACCGGTTGCAATGGCACCGTTCGATCTGCCTTGGACAGTTATATTTCTGTTGGGTATTTTCATTTTCCACCCCTACCTTGGCTATCTGGCAATTGGGGGTGGTTCAATTTTGGTGGCAATCGCGGTCATCAACCAATTCAGCAGCAAACGGCCTTTAGAAGAAGCCAATAAAACCACCTATCACGCTGAAAACATGGGTGAACAACTGCGAAGTGGCGCGGACACGATCCAGGCCCTAGGGATGCGGAAGTCAGCATTTGACCGCTGGATCCAGCTGCGCAACGAATCCCTGCGCGCAGGGATTAAGGCCGGCGATCTCGCGGGTGGTTTTGGCAGCGTCACCAAATCGTTGCGCCTGTTTTTGCAGTCCGCCATGCTTGGCGTCGGGGCCTATTTGGTCTTGCAGGGCGAATTGACTCCTGGCGCAATGATTGCAGGTTCAATCCTTTTGGGTCGTGCGCTGGCACCGATTGAACTGCTTGTAAGCCAGTGGCCAGTTCTGAACCGTGGAAAATCTGGCTGGGTGAACCTGACCCGTTTGCTTGGATCGGTGCCCGAGCCCGGACGGCGCACAGAATTGCCGCGGCCAGCCGCGCGCATCGTTGCGGATCAGGTGACCGTGCTGCCACCTGGTGAAACCAAGGCCAGCCTGCGGATGATTTCATTTAGCGTGAACCCAGGCGAGGCCGTGGGCGTCATTGGTCCGTCCGGTGCGGGCAAAACTTCCCTTGCGCGCGCTCTTGCGGGGCTTTGGCAACCCGCAGGCGGCACGATCCGGCTAGATGGGGCGACGTTGGATCAGTATGAACCGGATGTTCTGGGCAGCTATGTTGGCTACCTGCCGCAATCGATCCAATTGTTGAACGGATCGATTCGCGACAACATTGCGCGCATGTCGTCTGATCCCGATGACGCGGCCGTTATCAAGGCGGCTAAACGCGCCGCTGCGCATGAAATGATCCTCAAGCTGCCAGAAGGCTACGACACAATCGTCGATTCAGCGGGCGGGCGTCTGTCGGGCGGCCAAGTGCAGCGCGTCGGCTTAGCACGCGCCATGTACGGTGATCCAGTGTACCTGGTGCTGGATGAACCGAACTCGAACCTCGACAACGAAGGGTCAGTGGCCGTGAACAACGCCATTCGCCTGATGCGCGAAGAGGGGCGCTGTGTGTTCGTTATGGCACATCGTCCTGCCGCGATCGAACAGTGTGACAAGCTGATGTATATCGACGGCGGCGTGCTCAAGGCGTTTGGCCCGACCGAAGAGGTTAAGGCGCAAATCCTTGCCAATCGGACACAGATTGAGCAGGGCAAAGGCAAGGGCGGGGGCGTGACATGATCGGGGGCGTGACATGAACGATTTAATGATATGAAAACGGAATGGTCCGCGCGGCGTCCTTTGACTCTAGGCATCCTTGCGCTTGTCGTTTTGGTTGGCGGCTTTGGCAGCTGGGCAGTAACGGCGCAAATCACCGGTGCGGTGATTGTCAGTGGTTTGATCGAAGTCGATCAGAACCGCCAAGTCGTCCAGCATCAGGACGGTGGCATCGTCACGCATATTATAGTGGACGAAGGCGATGTCGTTGATAAAGACGACCTGCTGGTGCGTCTTGATGCCCAGGATTTGCAGGCAAGTCTTGCGGTTGTCGAAGGGCAATTGTTTGAAATCCTCGCGCGCCGTGCACGATTTGAGGCAGAGCGCGACAGCGAAGGCGAATTGGCATTCGACCCCCTGTTAAATGACGGCTACGCGGAGGATGTCGCGAGCCTGAAAGCCGGACAAACCAACCTGTTCAACGCGCGGCTTGAGACCGTGGCACGGCAAACCGAAGCCTTGTCGAATCGCAAAGATCAGATCGCATCGCAGATCAGGGGGATCGTTGCGCAGCAAGAAGCGCTTGGCACCCAACTTGTCCTTATCGACGAAGAATTGACCAATCAACAAGCCTTGTTGGATCGCGGGTTAGCGCAGGCGTCAGTTGTTCTGAACCTACAACGTGAAAAGGCAAGATTGCAGGGCCAAACAGGGGAGCTTGCGGCATCTGCCGGTGGTGCTGAAGAACGCATTACCGAGGTTGAGATTGAGCTTCTTAGCCTTGAAACTGCGCGCCGCGAGGAGGCCATCACCCGCCTGCGTGACCTACAGTTCCAAGAACTTGAACTACGCGAACGACGCACGACCTTGCTGCGCCAGCTTGACCGCCTTGAAATCCGTGCGCCCGTGAGCGGGATTGTTTACGGGCTACAAATTTTCGGATCAGGCGTTGTGATCCAGCCCGCCGATGCGCTGCTGTATATTGTGCCGCAAGATCGCCCGCTGGTCATCGCAGCGCAGGTTGCGCCGACAGACATTGACGTGCTGACCATCGGACAAGAGGTTGCGGTTCGATTTTCAGCCCTTGATCAGCGCACGACGCCGGAACTTTACGGCACAGTCGCGTTGGTGTCTGCCGATGCGTTCACCGACAATACCAACGGTGTGTCCTATTACCGTGCGGAAATTGCGCTTAACGAAGGCGAAATCACGCGGCTACCAAACAACGTGACGCTCATCCCCGGCATGCCGGTTGAAGCGTTTATTCGCACGGCGGATCGCACGCCATTCAACTACCTGCTGCGGCCGCTTTCAGATTACATTGCGCGCATGTTTCGGGACGGTTAGCGTCCCGCGAATCAAACGAAAGGAACTTTCATGTCCATCGAAGCCCGCCTTGCTGAACTTGGCGTCACCCTACCCGACGCCCCCGCCCCTGCCGCCAATTACGTGCCGTGGGTCAGGACGGGAAATCTGCTGTTCGTGTCGGGCCAGATTTCCGCCAACGCGGACGGGTTCATCACTGGTAAGTTAGGCGAAAACATGACCGCCGAAGACGGCGCAGTCGCGGCCAAAGCCTGCGCTATTAGCTTGCTTGCTCAACTAAAAGCAGGCTGCGACGGTGATATCGACCGCCTTGTCCGGGTCGTAAAACTGGTCGGGTTCGTGAATTCCACGCCTGATTTTGGCGACCAGCCAAAAGTCATCAACGGCTGTTCGGATTTCATGGTTGAAGCGCTTGGTGATAAGGGAAGCCATTCACGCAGTGCTGTGTCCGCGGCATCGCTGCCATTCGGTGTCGCTGTTGAAATCGAAGGTATTTTTGAGATTTCATGACCCTTCCCGACAGCTTCTTTGCACAGGCCTTAACGCATCGCGGCTTGCATGCTGCGTCAGTGATCGAAAATTCGATGGCGGCGTTTCGCGCAGCTATTAAAGCTGGCTATGGCATTGAACTCGATATTCAGCCGTCAAGCAGCGGCGAACCGATTGTGTTTCACGACTACGACCTTGGGCGGTTGACCGGAATTTCCGGCCCAATCGCCCAAAGATCCACTGCTGAATTGGGTGACATTGAACTGTCCGGTAGCGGCGAAACAATTCCAACCCTTGCCGCTGTATTAAACGAAGTTGCGGGCCAAGTGCCGTTGCTGATTGAAATCAAAGACCAAGACGGCGCGCTTGGCCCCGCAGTTGGGCCGCTGGAAAAAGCCGTTTGCGCCGCGTTGGAAGGCTATGAGGGCGACGTGGCATTGATGTCGTTCAACCCAAATTCCGTCGCCGCCTGCAAGACCTATGCGCCTGATATCCCGCGCGGCATCACCACCTGTCGCTATCCCGCAAAAGACTGGCCAACTCTCCCCGAAACCGTCCGCAAAGCACAGCGCGCGATCCCCGATTTTGACCGCGTCGGAGCCTGTTTTATCAGTCATCAGCAGGATGATCTGGACTCACCGCATGTTGCCGCCCTTAAGTTGCGCGGCGTACCGATTTTTTGCTGGACCATCCGCAGCGCTGCGATGGAAACACAGGCCCGAAAGATTGCCGATAACATCACATTTGAAGGCTACCGCGCTTGACCCCGCGTGCTTAGACGCCACTTGTAGATCATGGACGGCAGCACAATCGAAATCACCACCCACAACTCACTTGGCGGGATTGATCCGGCAGAGTGGGACGCATGTGCCTGCCCCGAGGCAAGTTCCGGTCGCGCCATTGACCCATTCACAACCTATCGCTTTTTGAAGGCGCTGGAAGACAGCGGCAGCGTTGGTGCGGGCAGCGGCTGGGACCCACATTACTTGACCGCACATCAAGGTGGCCAACTCATCGCCTGTGCGCCACTTTATGGCAAAAACCATTCGCAGGGCGAATACATGTTCGACCACAATTTCGCCCAAGCGTTTGAGCGATCGGGCGGGCGATATTACCCGAAACTACAGATCGCCGTGCCGTTCACCCCAGCCACAGGGCGGCGGTTTTTGACCCACCCGGGATTCGAAGTTCAGGGCATGTCGGCACTGGTTCAAGGCGCCGTAAAAATCGCATCCGACAATAGCTTGTCGTCAATTCACGCGACATTCTGCACTGAGGCCGAGGCGATTGCTGGTGCGGAAATGGGCCTGTTGCGCCGCACGTCGCAACAATATCACTGGGCCAATGACGGCTACGCTGATTGGGACAGTTTCCTTGCGGCGATCTCAAGCCGCAAGCGTAAAACCCTGCGCAAAGAACGCTTAACTGCGCAGGCGTTCGGCGGGGAGATTGTCCAGCTTACGGGCGATCAGATTGAACCGCAGCACTGGGAAGCCTTTTGGGAATTTTACCAAGACACCGGTGCGCGCAAATGGGGGCAACCCTACCTGACGCGCAAATTCTTTGATATTGCCCAAGACCGGCTGCGCGATGACATCCTGCTGGTTTTTGCCATGCGCGACGGTGTTCCAGTCGCGGGCGCGCTGAACATCATCGGGCGCAACACGCTTTATGGGCGTTACTGGGGCTGCGCAGAAAATCACCCATGCCTACATTTTGAAATCTGTTACTATCAGGCCATCGACTACGCTATTGCCCACGGTATGAAACACGTGGAAGCTGGTGCGCAGGGTGAACACAAACTCGCCCGTGGGTATTTGCCCGTCACGACACATTCACTACACTGGTTTGGAGACGCAGGATTTCGCAATGCCGTCGCGGACTACCTAGACGCAGAACGCATCGCCGTGGATGATCAAATCGAAATTCTGACGTCCTACGGGCCGTTCAAGAAAATCAAAGTGGAGGAACAGGAATGAGCATTGAACTAGATCAAGCTGGCCGCGACGCCATGATCGCTGCGGGCTGGGACGTTGGTGAAACGACCGCGCAAAAAACTTTTACGTTCAAGAATTTCATTGAAGCGTTCGGTTGGATGACGTCCGCCGCTATCGTCGCCGAAAAGTTGAACCACCATCCGGAATGGTCCAACGTTTACAAAACTGTGAACGTCACGTTGACGACACATGATACTGGCGGGCTGTCAGATCTTGACCTGAAACTCGCCAAAAGAATGGACGCGCTGGCGGGGTAAGCCGCCAGCGCACTTAATTACATGTCTTCCAGCAGGCCTTCACCGGCTGACACTTCGCACAAGCCGGGGTTTTCTTCTTCGTTCAACACTTTGATTTCACCGTCGACCACCAGCATCGCGTAGCGTTTAGACCGATCAATTAAGCCGGCAGGTGGCGCAGAAAATTCCATGCCCATTGCTTTGGTGAACGTCGATTCTGGATCGCCCGCCATGGTGATGCCAGCCTCGGTCGCGCCAGTCATTTCGCCCCAGGCACCCATCACGAACGGGTCGTTGACAGCCACGCAGATGATTTCTTCGACGCCACGTTCCTTGAACGTGTCCTTGGTGCGGATGTAACTCGGGACGTGCGCCGTCGTGCATGTCCCCGTATAGGCACCCGGCACGGCAAAAATCACCACGGTGCGGCCTTCGGTCAATGTGGACACGGACACGCCCTCTGGCCCATCGGCACCCAATCTTACCAGCATTGCATCCGGAACTTTGTCGCCTACTGAAATTGTCATATTTCACCCTTGTTTGGTAATTGCGTTAATCGCTGATCCCAATATAGGGTCCATTTTGTCAGCAACCAGACGGGAACACCCTAATGAGCCATATTGTTGTGATCGGCGCAGGCCAAGCGGGTGCATCCTTGGTCGGAAAACTGCGCACCGAAGGGTTCGAGGGCGACATCACACTACTGGGCGCCGAAGACGGCCCGCCCTACCAACGCCCCGCGCTATCCAAGGCCTATTTGCTCGGTGAGATGGAGCGTGAGCGGCTGTTTCTGCGCCCCCGCGATTGGTATGAAGGCAATGATATTGCCCTGCGCACTGGCACCCGCGCGGTATCTGTCGATGCTGATGCGCGGACAGTAACGCTTGAGGGGGACGAGGTGCTGACCTATGACCACCTCGCCTTCACCACCGGATCACATCCACACACCTTGCCTGCCGCGATTGGCGGCGCGTTGGACGGCGTTTTTACCGTCCGCGATCTGGCCGACGCCGATGCGTTAAAGCTGGAATTTATCGCAGGTCGTCGGTTGCTGGTGATCGGGGGGGGCTACATCGGGCTTGAGGCCGCAGCCGTCGCCGCAAAGATGGGGCTGCATGTGACCCTTGTCGAAATGGCAGACCGTATTTTGCAACGCGTCGCAGCGCCCGAAACGTCAGATTTTTTTCGCATACTGCACGGCAGTCACAACGTCGATGTTCGCGAAAGCATCGGGCTGGATCGCCTTGTCGGGGGGGGGCATGTCACTGGCGCGATTCTATCCGATGGCAGCCAGATCGATGTAGATTTTGCCATTGTTGGCGTTGGCATTTACCCCGCCACAGTGCTGGCCGAAAACGCGGGCGTGGTCTGTGACAACGGCATCGTCACGGATTCCCATGGTCGCACATCCGATCCGCATATTTGGGCCGCCGGCGACTGCGCGACGCTGGATTGGCACGGGAAACAGATCCGTCTCGAAAGTGTGGGCAACGCGATTGATCAGGCTGAAATCATTGCGCGCAACATGCTTGGCGCGGATCAGGCCTATGTGCCCAAGCCGTGGTTCTGGTCTGATCAATTTGACGTCAAACTGCAAATCGCGGGCCTTAACATCGGCTACACACAGATTGTCACACGCGAAAATGGCGATGCGCGGTCCCATTGGTACTACCGCAACGACACGCTGATTGCGGTGGACGCGATGAACGATCCGCGCAGCTATATGATTGGAAAGCGCTTGATCGAGGCCGGAAAGTCACCAGCGCAAAGTGTCATTGCCGACCCTGACACCGACATGAAAGCACTGCTGAAACCATGAGGATCATTGGCGGCCAGCATCGCGGATTGACACTGGCTGATGTCGGCACAGGGGATGCCGCTGCGCATCTGCGCCCGACACCTGACCGTGTGCGCGAAAGCCTGTTCAACGTTCTGATGGGTCACGGTTTGCCCCACGGCGCGCGGGTCTTGGACCTGTTCGCGGGCACGGGTGCGCTGGGGATTGAGGCCTTGTCGCGCGGCGCAGTCCACGCAACCTTCGTGGATAACGGCCGCATTGCTCAAGGTCTGATCCGCGAAAACCTGACCAAAACGCGGCGCACGCTGGATGCAACTGTCCTGATCTGCGCGGCGCATAAACTGCCCGCGACTTCTGCGCCCTGTCAGCTTGTCTTTGTCGATCCGCCTTATGGAAAACACCTTGGTGGACCCGCCGTTCTTGCAGCACAAGCGCTTGGATGGCTGGCTGCGGGCGCGCTGATCGTGATGGAAGACAGCGCGCCCCAACCTATGGCGGGCTTCGCCCAGATCGATTTGCGCCGTTACGGGGATACCCACATCACCATATTGTGTACCCCATGAATAAACGCGCGATCCCTGATCTGGTTGTCTTTGACTGCGACGGCGTTCTGGTCGACACCGAAGGCCCGATGTTTGATGTTTTCGCTGCCAGCATTACCGCGCACGGCCTGCCCGTGACCGCCCATGAACTGGCCACTGAATTTACCGGCGGCACCACCCCGATCATGCGCGACGAAGCGACCCGCAGAGGTGCGAAATTGCCAGCTGATTGGGTCGCGTCGATGAACACAGAAATCCATGCGCGCATTGCGCAAGGTGTTGACGTATTTGACGGTGTGCTGGACCTGATTACAGCGCTTGAGAACGCGGGCGTGCCAATTTATGTGGCATCCAATGGCACAATGAAACGCATGAGCCTGTCGCTCGGGCCATGCGGTCTGTGGGATCGCCTATCCGGCCGGATCATGAACCGTGAAACATTTGCCGCCAAACCAGACCCTGCGATGATCTTGCATGCCATTGCCCAGACAGGTGCGCGACCAAGCCGCAGCTTCATGATCGACGACAGCGTTCCGGGTTGCCAAGCGGGGATAAATGCGGGTGTACACACCATTGGTTTTGCAACCGAAGGCCAAGACGCGCAGCTTGCTGGCATTGGCGCAACGGTTACAAACTCTATGGCCGAGGTTCGCCGCCTGATCTTGGGTTAGTATGTCGGGTGAAATTTTCCTGCGGGTGACAGCGTGAAAATCTCAGCGCCGTCTGCGGTGATCCCGATGGAATGTTCAAACTGCGCCGACAGGGACTTGTCGCGCGTTACCGCTGTCCAATCATCCTTTAGGATTTTGGTCTCAGGGCGACCCAAATTCACCATCGGTTCAATCGTAAAAATCATGCCTTCTTCAAGCACAGGCCCCGTGCCAGCACGCCCATAGTGCAGCACATTGGGCGGCGCGTGAAACACCAACCCCAGCCCGTGGCCACAAAAATCACGCACAACCGACATGCGCTCAGCCTCGACGAAGCTTTGGATCGCGTGGCCAATGTCGCCAAACGTATTGCCCGGCTTTGCGACGTCAATTGAAAGCATCAGCGCATCGTGTGTCACTTGGATCAGACGCTCAGCCTTGCGGTTCGGCGCCCCCCCAGCGACATACATGCGGCTTGTGTCGCCAAACCAGCCGTCCACAATCACCGTCACATCGATGTTGATGATATCGCCAGGTTTCAGTGTCTTTTCGCTCGGGATGCCGTGGCAAACCACGTGATTCACGCTGATGCAACTGGCGTGCTGATAACCTTTGTAACCAATCGTGGCCGACACCGCGCCCGCCTCATCGACCCACTGCGTGATTAACCGATCAAGCTCAGCGGTGGTCTGACCAACACTCACATGCTCTGCGATACGGTCCAAAATCTCAGCCGCCAAACGGCCTGCTTTGCGCATACCGCCAAATTCGCTGATCTCGTACAGACGAATGCCATCCTTCGTCAGCCGTGTCTTTGATGTGTCCAAAACGTGCATCCTTCTTGCTTGTGTTCCAAATAGGATAAACTTTGCAGTTTCTAAACCCCTTGTGTCTTTTTCACCAAAAACTGAGCCTTACGGATCAAACGGCAAACGCGAAGTCATGGTGATCCCCTCGGGGGAAATCGCGCAGCTGAAACACATAATTTCAACGCCTGCCATCTGCGCGGTCTTGAACGCTGCGGCATACGTCGGGTCAAGATCAGTTGCCAATGTCACGCGAGTGCAATCGGTGCGTTGCACCAAGAACAACAGCACCGCGCGGTGGCCCTGTTGCACCATCGCCGTCAGATCGCCGAGATGCTTTGCACCGCGCGCTGTGACGCTGTCGGGAAATTCTGCCAGACCCAACTGGCGCGACAGGGTTACTGATTTGACCTCTAGGTAGCAATCGCGCCGCCCATCGCCTGTCAGCAGGAAATCCACACGGCTTTTCTCACGGTATTTGACCTCGGGGCGGACGCGGTCATAGCCCCCCAGCCCGTTTATTCCGTCCGCCAACGCATCGGCGACAATTTTGTTCGCAGCGCCCGTATCAATGCCCACAAAAGTGTTTTCCAGTTCGACCAGCCGCCAGCCCCAGTCGAGCTTTTTCTTCGGGTCGTTATTTCCTTCGATCCACACCCGCAAACGGTCGTCTTTCAGCCCCATCATTGAACCAGGGTTAGGGCAATGGGCCTTCACGACTGTGCCACTCTCTAATTCAACATCACATAGGAACCGCATATAACGGCGGATCAGGCGGGCAGGAACAAGGGGTGTGGCAAAGCGCATAGGTGCGACCTATACCATTCCAAACCGCAGGAGAAGAATATGCAAAATCCAACCGCCGCCATGCTCGTTATCGGGGACGAAATCCTGTCAGGTCGCACGCGCGACGCAAATATGTATCACCTTGCCGGGCAGTTGACCGAACATGGGATCGACTTGCGCGAAGTCCGTGTTGTCAGCGATGACGCCGCCGCAATTGTCTCCGCGGTGCAGGCGCTTTCGGCGGCTTATGATAGCGTCTTTACGTCTGGCGGTATTGGCCCGACCCATGACGACATCACTGCCGATTGCATCGCTGCCGCGTTCAGTGACCATATCGATGTACGTGATGACGCCCGCGCGCTGTTGCAAGCCCATTATGATCGTAACGGGCAGGAGTTGAACGACGCCCGTCTGCGCATGGCCCGCATTCCTGACAGTGCCACCTTGATCGACAATCCGGTCAGCGTCGCGCCGGGATTTACCGTACAAAACGTGCATGTCATGGCTGGCGTCCCATCTGTATTTCAAGCCATGTTTACCAGCGTCCTGCCGACCCTTACAGGTGGCGCACCGTTGCTGTCGCAAACCCTGCGCATTGATCTTGGCGAAGGCGATATTGCCGGACCGCTTGGCGCATTGGCCGATGATTTCGCGGACCTGTCTATCGGATCTTATCCGTTCCAGAAAGACGGCAAGTATGGCGCGAACATCGTGATCCGTGGGCAAGATAGCGCCCGCATCGACGCGGCAATGGTCCGGTTAAAGGCGGCGTTTCCCGTATGACGCCCCAAGCCCTCACCGCGCTGATCGACGCCACTTGGCCCGCCAAATCTATTGCGGACCAAGACGGCTGGACGATCCGGAACGGTGCGGGTGGTGGCAGTCGTGTGTCCGCGTCGTCGCAACTGATGCCCGATGCGCAAATCACAACCGCCGAAGCCGCAATGCGCGCCCTTCGCCAGAAACCCTTGTTCATGGTGCGCCACGGCGAGGATGCGCTGGACAGCGCCCTCACCGCCGCAGGCTACACTGTCAAAGACCCTGTCACGTATTACTCAGCGCCAACTGCGAAAATAGTGACGCAGCGTCCACCAGCCGTAACCTGTTTTCAAGTCTGGCCGCCCTTGGCGACGCAGGCGGAAATCTGGGATGCGGGTGGCGTTGATGACGCCCGCCTCGCGATTATGGCCCGCGCCACAGGTCCGAAAACAACCGTGCTTGGCCGCGTTCACGACACACCCGCTGGCACCGCCTTTGCTGCTATTCACGATGGCACCGTCATGATCCACGCGATAGAAACTGCCCTTGCGTTTCGTCGTCAGGGTCTTGGCCGCCACATGATACGGGCGCTGGCGTTTTGGGCCCAAGATCACAACGCCCACACGATCGCCCTTCTAGTGACCAAGGCCAACGTCGCGGCCAATGCGCTCTACACTTCCCTCGGGATGACCCCGGTGGGAGGATATCATTACCGTATCCATCCGGAGGCTTAGATGACCAAACCCCTGCCCACCGCCCTGAACCTGCCGCCTGTCGATCCACTGCCCGATCACATCGCCAAATACTTTGGTGTTTGCGCCGACAAGCTGGGGTTCGTGCCCAATGTGCTGGCGGCTTATGCGTTCGACACCGCAAAATTTGACGCCTTTTCAGCGATGTACAACGATCTGATGCTGGCCGATTCCGGTCTGTCCAAACTCGAACGCGAAATGATCGCGGTTGTCGTGTCGTCTATTAACAAGTGTTTTTACTGCCTCACAGCACACGGTCAGGCCGTGCGTGCGCTGTCGGGTGATCCAAAACTTGGCGAAATGCTGGTGATGAACTGGCACGCGGCGGACCTTGACGTGCGCCAAACGGCCATGCTTGCCTTTGCCGAAAAGATTACCAAAGCCAGCAGCGACACCACAGAGGCTGATCGCCAAACGCTGCGCGACGCTGGCTTTAATGATCGCGACATCTGGGACATCGCATCCGTGACAGGCTTCTTCAACATGACCAACCGCATGGCCAGCGCCACGGATATGCGCCCCAATGACGACTATCATTCCCAAAACCGATGATCCGCATCCTCGCCCTCCTGCTTCTTGCGCCACTACAGGCGGTGGCTTTCACCCTCGACATGCCCGCCAACGCAACGCTTGTGGTTGAGGAGGTCGTGGGGCTGGACAGTTATGCCATGCCCACCGCTGCGTGGACCCCCGCAGGCCTGCCCGTCTTGACGGGAACCGGCGAAGTGCGCAGCCAGGCGTGGCGCGTCACAGCCCTAGGACTGACCACCCTGCAATTGCTGAAACCGCTGACCAACCAGTTGACTGAAGCGGGGTTCGAGGTGCTGTTTACCTGCACCGCCGACGCCTGCGGTGGTTTTGATTTTCGCTTCGCCACGCCTGTCCTGCCCGCACCCGCGATGCATGTCGATTTGGGCGACTACCGCTTTGTCGCCACGCGGCGGACCGTTGATGGCGCGGTCGAATTACTCAGCCTTCTCGCCAGTCGATCCTCATCAGCGGGGTTCATCCAAATCATCCGTGTTGGTGCTGCTGACAGCGCGCCTGTGGCGGCGGCAGATGCACCTGCCGTTTGTGGCGTGGCACCGACACCGGCACCAGACGGCAATCTTTCGCAGTCTCTCGAAGATCAGGGACGCTTTATCTTGACGGGCTTGGTGTTCCAAACGGGGTCGGCACAACTTGGTGACGCGTCCGTCATGTCGTTGCAGGACCTCGCGGACTATCTCATCGCGAACCCTGACCGCACGGTAGCGCTGGTCGGGCATACGGATTCCGTTGGTTCGCTCGATGGAAACATCGCGCTGTCCAAACGCCGCGCAGGGTCAGTTCTGGAACGCTTGGTGACGACGTATGACATCCCCCGCCGCCAGCTTGATGCGCAAGGAATGGGTTACCTTTCCCCTGTTGCGACAAACCTTACGGAAGACGGCCGCGAGGCAAACCGGCGCGTTGAAGTCATCATCACGTCGACGCAATAGATAAGAGCGAGTGCCGCAAACGGCAGGAAAAACCCATCCTGCCAAAATTCGGTAGCGCTGCGAATGACTTGTGTGGATGGCTCCTGCATAGCAAGACATATTTGATCAGATTTGTGCATTTGTCAGAAGCAGTCATGTGTTCCCGCTGCCCGGCAGTTGATTGTAAAGCAATCAATGAGAGGGGCCTGTTTGCGCGGTTTTGACCGCTGGCCCTGATGGATTCCGCAAACCAAGTCCCTATCAGCTTTGCGGGCTTTAATGCCCGAGCCATTCGGCGGGGTGTCTTGATTTTAGCGGCAGACTTATGCATCATCATCTCGCAGGTCTTGCTAACTCGTTGTTCCTTTGTCTCTCAAACTGTGTGGGGTGTGTATGGTTCGTTGCGGGTCAGGACCGCCCAGACAATCCTTGCCGTTTTGTTTGCCATCGCGACAGTTGCGACGCGCGCTGGTTTTCGTTCCAGCAACGATGTTAGCCATTTGCTGGCGCGCTCCGGGTGGGATTTGGTCTGTCGGACAAGTGATGTCATGCCGACGACGAGCAAGCATCGTAAGTATTGATCACCCATTTTCGTAATGCGCCCCAGTTTCTCTTTCCCGCCGCTGGACTTGTTTGCAGGCGTCAGACCCAGCCATGCTGCAAACTCACGGCCATTGCGGAACTGATGGCCGTCACCAATGCTGGCGATGATTGCCGAGGCTGTCACAACACCAACGCCTGGAATAGTACGCAATAAACGGACCCGCGCATCTTCCTTGGCGACCAGCTTGAGCCGTTCTTCATACCACCGGATTCGGGCGTGAAGTGCCACGAGGTGCTCACACAGGTTATGGATCACCTCATTGGCAATCTCGGGCAGATCTAGCACTTCGCCTACTAAAATATCCTCTGCAAATCCGATGACCCGCGCGAGGCCCTTCGCGATGTAAACGCCGAACTCAGCGACCATACCACGCAAGCCATTGATCAACTGGGTGCGTTGTCGGACAAGCAGAGCCCGTGCGCGATGGAGCGACAGCAGAGCTTGTTGCTCAACGGTTTTTATCGCAACAAATCTCATCGTCGGACGCGTTACCGCTTCACAAATGGCCTCGGCATCGATGGCGTCGGACTTCCCGCGTTTGACGTATGGTTTGACATATATCGGCGGGATCAGGCGGACAATATGGCCCAACGCTGTGAACTCCCGAGCCCAATGATGCGCACTGCTACAGGCCTCCATACCAATGAGACAGGGTTCAAGCTTCGTGAAGAACGGTAATAGTTGTGCGCGTCTCAACGGCCTGTTGAAGACGACCTCTTCGTCTCTAGCGATCCCGTGAACTTGAAAAATGTTCTTGGCCAACCTCTCAGCGATTGCTGCAAATTCGCCTGCCGGTCGATGGATCAACGCTTATTGTTGTAACTTGCATGGGGTGGCTCCTCTCATATGCAGATATCGACACCTGCAGTATAGCGCATTGCGACGCTGGTTGGAGCAGGAGGCATCCACCCCATCAGGTTTCACGGTAGGGGCAAAAAACCTTTAACAACCGCTCGGGTTTTGAACGGGATTTGTGGCAGCGTCAAAAGATGTGGTTGGTGGATGTTTCAAAAAGGAAGGTTATGGATCACCCTCGCTTGAAGACGCATAAACTTTTATAGCTGACCTAAAGGCGAAAGCTGCGATGGTGACGCTCAAATAAGCTAAGAGCTCAAGCGCCTCCTCGAAAAGTTGATGCGGCTCTATACCGAAAATATTTTCTTCAAAAAATGTTCCTATAACAAACAACACGAGCCCGCATATAATCCAACCCATCGGGTGCGAAGTTAACAGATTCCAAAAGAATGCCCTACGTCCGCGGAGCCGTACACAGATCAGTGTGATGGAAATTATGAAAAATATCAGGAAGATAATCGCTGATGTCAGTGTGAGGTAGTCGACTGTCGCTTCGTCCAGCCCATATATTTTCCCCCAAGTTGTTTCGCGCCCTGCCGCCCCAAAAGAAATTGCAGAAAACATCAAAAATACAGCGACAAAGCCCATGCGATCGCTCAAGTCGCTTCGGAAGGCAGTCACCACCGCTGCAAACCATGCAAACATCATGACAATGAGTAAGATCAATCCTGCAATCTCTAGGAACCCATTTTCCCCGGTGTCGATTGGGTAGATGCGGTCAATGACCGATACCATCAAAACGATTCCAATCATTACAATGCCAATGATCGGCCAAAACAACAGTCGGTGACGGATCGTTTTTCTCACTATCGGCTCCAAGTGCTATCAATAAATGCATATTATGGGCAATTTATCCCTAACTTACAAAGACTGCACGGAAAAAACTGTCGGCTCCAAAAACGACCGTTTGTTAAACGCACAAAATGTCCTCGACCAGATACCCGTTTCTCGACGGCACATAAAAAACGCAGCCCCCAAGAATTTGGACGGGCTGCGTTAAGATGTGGGCACGAAGCCCTAGGTGTATCATGTTGAAATCGTTTGGAACTTAGTTGGGTTACCAGATATCTGGACCCTTCTCTGCAAACGAATGCACGAGAAAATCAATGAACGCGCGCACTTTCGGCTGGGTAAACCGGCCCGGTGGATAGACCGCGTAAATGCCTTGGGTATCGACCGGAAGATCGGGGATCGCTTCTTCAACCAGACCTTTGGCCAGTGCATCTGCATAAAGGAATGACGGCAAATAGGCGATGCCAAGGCCGGAAATTGCAGCATTCAGCAAGGACTGTCCGTCATTCACCGTTAGCCAACCTGCGGTGCGCACTTGGCGTTTTTCACCGGACGGCGCTTTCAGTTTCCACACGGCAGAATTTGACTGGTTCGAATAGTGCAGCAGCTTGTGATCGTTCAAATCGTCGATCTTTTGCGGCCGCCCGAATTGTTCAAAATACCCCGGCGAGGCGATCATGCGGCGCGACGTTTCCGTCAGTTTACGGGCACGCAATGTACTGTCTTCCAACTCACCGATGCGGATCGCCATGTCGAAGCCTTCAGAAATCAGTTCGACGTAGCGGTTGTTGAGAACCATGTTGACCGTGATGTCAGGAAACTCCCCAAGGAAATCACCGAGCACAGGTGACAGGTGATTGACCCCGAAATCTGTCGCCACACTGATGCGCAACAGACCAGAGGGTGCAGATTGCATCGACGTGACCAATGCATCCGCTTCGCCTGCATCGTTTAGAACGCGGCGGGCACGGTCGTAATAAGCAAGGCCGATTTCGGTGGGGCTGACACGCCGTGTTGTGCGGTTCAAAAGACGAGCACCAAGGCGCGCCTCAAGCGATGAAACATGCTTAGAAACAGCAGATTTTGAAATCCCCATTTTCTTGGCAGCGTCTGTAAATCCACCCTGATCCACGACTGTGGCAAAGGCTTCCATTTCACTAAGGCGATCCATAATTGATCCTCGATTGACATCTCTTGTTCGAGGTATGTATTGCCGCCAAAAGGGGCAACACTGCGGCACGGGCATGACAATTGCGGGGTTATGGCGGGACTGTTGCAGGGCAGGAAACAGAGAAACACAATGTTTCTAATCCTTGGTTACCTTGTGTTACGCACGATCACCGACGCAATCAATTCCCCAATCAGCGCCGCACCGCGCGGCGACGGATGCACCAGATCAGGCCAGCGCATTGCCCCGCCTGATAACCAGCCCACTATCGACAAAAGTCACGTCATGGTTTGACGCCGCCAAACGCGCTTGACGCGCCGCCAATTCATCCAAAACCGCAATGCAGGGCGCAAATGGGCCACAAAGATCCCTCACTGGATAATAACCGAGGACAATCACTTGCGCGCCTTGCGCCACGACTTTGTTTACCACGGCCGGCATTGCACCCTGACTGCCATTCGATGAAATCAATTCATCCAACACACGCCGTGCATTTGGCGTTTGGAAACCCAAGGCCAGATCATTGCCGCCACCATATGCGATGACCCAATCCCAATTACTGGCGATATATTGCGTCAGAATGCCCTATGACCCCAAAAACCGCGCACCGCTGATCGACTCAACGCGCACCGTCAAGCCAGTCGAGCGTTCAACGACATTGGGAATAGAGCGGCCAAATCTGCGATGCCATGCAGGATCAAACCCCAACCACAATGATGTCCGCGTCGTTGTTCGATGCGAGGGCCGCAAATGAACAGGCCGCGACGCCCAGCGCCAGTATCCCAAACATGATCCAATGTCTGAGTGCGATTATGTCTGGTTCCCTTTGGGTGTTTGGTTACAGCGACGCCACCAACCGCGTACCTTGGTCAATCGCGCGCTTTGCATCCAGTTCAACCGCAACATCCGCGCCGCCAATGACATGGCACTTTGTGCCCGCCGTTTCTAACGCATCGGCAAGACGACGCCGTGGTAACTGCCCGGCGCACATCACAATTGTATCAACCGCGATTAACCTCGGGTTTTCGCGTGCGTCACCAAAGCTCACATGCAGCCCGTCCGCGTCGATACGTTCGTAGTTCACACCACCAATCATTTCGACGCCTTTCATCCTCAGCGTTGTGCGGTGAATCCAGCCCGTCGTCTTGCCAAGCCCCTTGCCCAGCTTCGTCGCTTTGCGCTGCAACAACGTCACCTGACGCACAGCGGCATCGGGCTGTGGCCCCTCTGGGCGCACACCGCCACGGGTGTTTGACGGATCGCCAACGCCCCACTCCGCAAGCCATTCATCAAGGTTCTCAGTCGGGCTGTCATCAGTGACAAGGAATTCCGCCACATCAAAGCCAATGCCGCCCGCCCCAATGATCGCCACGCGTTTGCCCACCTTTGCCTTGCCGCGCAGCACGTCGATATAGGACAACACGTTGTCGCCATCCTGCCCAGCAATCTGCGGATCACGCGGCGCGACACCAGTGGCAATAATCACCTCATCAAAGCCCCCCAGATCATCCACCGTGGCCTCTTGACCGAGCCTCACCGTAATCCCCGCCTCAGCCACAGCCGCGCGGTAATAATCGACCAGGCCCCAGAATTCTTCTTTGCCCGGAACCTGCTTGGCCATGTTCAACTGGCCGCCTATCTCGCCGGCGCGATCGAACAACGTGACTGCCATGCCCCGATGCGCCGCCGCCAATGCCGATGCAAGACCTGCGGGGCCAGTGCCAACGATGCCGATGGATTTGGAAGATGGCGACAAGATAATCTCAGTCTCATGGCACGCCTTGGGGTTCACCAGACACGATGCGATCTTCATGGAAAACGTATGATCTAGACAGGCCTGATTGCACGCAATACAGGGCGCAATCAACGCAGCCTCGCCTGCCTTCGCCTTCGCGACAAAATGCGGATCAGCCAAAAATGGCCGCGCCATGCTGACCATGTCTGCGCAGCCGTCAGACAATACATCCTCGCCGACTTGTGGCGTGTTGATACGGTTGGACGTGATAATCGGAATAGACACCTCACCCATCAACTTCTTTGTAACCCACGTAAAAGCGCGGCGTGGCACGGACGTCGCGATGGTCGGAATGCGCGCTTCGTGCCAACCAATGCCGGTGTTCAGGATCGTGGCGCCCGCCGCCTCAATCGCCTTGGCAAGTGTTACAACCTCGTCCCATGTTGACCCATCAGGGATCAAGTCGATCATGCTTAAGCGATAGATCACAATGAATTCGGCGCCCACTGCGGCGCGGACACGGCGCACGACCTCAACGGGAAGACGCATACGGTTTGCGTAATCCCCCCCCCAACGATCCGTGCGCTTGTTGGTATGCGTGACAAGAAACTGGTTCAGAAAATACCCCTCAGACCCCATCACCTCAACGCCGTCATATCCTGCGTCCTTGGCACGCGTCGCAGCTGTCACCATGTCACTGATCTGTTTCTCAATCCCGTCTTCGTCCAACTCACGCGGTGGGAAAGGCGAGATCGGAGATTTCACTGCACTCGGCCCCACACACTCCTTGGAATACGCGTAGCGGCCCGCGTGCAAAATCTGCATCACGATTTTTCCATCTGCGTCGTGCACGCGGTCTGTCACAACCTTATGGTTGGCGATATCTTGATCCGAAAACAGCCCCGCAGCCCCCGGAAAAACACCGCCTTCGGCATTTGGTGCCATGCCGCCAGTGACCATCAACGCCACTCCGCCCCGCGCCCGTTCAGCGTAAAACTCAGCAACGCGATTCCAATCGCGGGTTTCTTCAAGGCCGGTGTGCATCGACCCCATCAACACGCGGTTTTTGAGCGTGGTAAATCCCAGATCAAGTGGCGCCAAAAGATGCGGATACATGGTCATGACTGTTTCTCCTGAAAATCCTGCCAACCGTGGCGGACCTTGCCCCCAACGTCACCCCAAACGCCGCGTCACCTCGTCTTTGTCTCATAAATATCCCGGGGAGCCCGTAGGGCGGGGCAGCGCCCCAGAACTGGGGGCTGGCCCCCACTTGGTCTGATTGGCACAGCCAATTCGATCTTAGACCAATTCAGCCACCACCCAGCGTCTCAACGCAATGACGCCGAAACGCTTTCTTCAGCATGTCCAGCTCTGCGCGTAGTAACGACAACTCGGCTCGGATATCTTCTGCCAAAGCATCCCCCGCGACGATTGAAAAACTGCCGAGCAGCACGTCCTCATTGCGGTCCGTAATAACAAACGTCTGTACCCCGTCGGCAATTCTGTCGGCGGGGATCGGTACGCTCACGTGCCAGCATTCCTCGACGCGGTCTTCTTGCACATCGACCCCGTCGATAGGAGAATCCAGATGCGTAACTTCGATATTTGGCTGCCAGGTGCCCTTGCGCCCAAGGTGCTTTAGCGATCCATGCCAGACGCCTTCAACAAGGCGCAGTTTCGTCAGCAATATCTTATCAGACATCCAAACCCCTAAAGCTCCGCGCGAGGATTGCGCGAGAATGTCACATCGCGTATCGTCACTTGGTTCATCTGAGGACCCTCAAAGATCAAATCGATCCACATGGACTCAACGCGCTTTTCGTTCAGCTTGGTATAGGCCAGATCAAACTCCACCATCACCTTGCCATCATCAAGCGGCAGTTCGCGAACAATCTGTTCTGTGTTCGGCCCATGCCGCACATTTATCCGAGCGAAAATCTCCAACGGCGTTTCAGTCTCCACGATCGCTTCCATCCGCAAAAGATGTCGCCGCGTCAAACCTTCGCAAGATAATTGCGGCAGCGCCAGCACAAGGCTGAGGAATGACCCATCGAATTGGAACACGTCCATTCGCAAGCCAAATGGGGCCAAATCCTCTTGACGGGTGTTGCGCAGCTGGCGCAGCGTCAGTTCCGAAATCTGGCAGTCGTGAAAAATCGTGACCTCATCACCCAGCATCGTCTTGCTTTCAACGCCACTGATCCCCTTGAATGGCAACGCGCCACGCCACAGTTGCGGGCGCCACGACCAATCCGTTCCCGCTGGCTTGGGAAAATTCGACAATCCGATGCGCGGCCATGCAAGGCGGCTGTCGGCCGTATAGGTCAACTCATCCAGTTTCTGGCGTAAAATGCGCGCCTCAGTCCGCTGACTGCGCAGGACGGATAAATCTGTGGTTCCAGCCGCATTCGCCGCACGGGACCAAAATGCCCGCGTGCCCCGCGACAGCAGCTTTTCAAACAGTCCTGTGCGTCGTTGTCCCATGGGGTCCGATAGAATCCTTTTGTCAGAATCATATATGCCAAATTGTTTCGCAAGAGGAAAAAATTAGCGAATTAATTCTCGCTAAATCAACCATTATCGTCTCTTGTTGCCTGTGGCGCGACAGTCGGCGCGTTGGCTTCGGCCAATTCTGCCATCGCCACGACCAGCAAACGCTCACCTTCGGCGCGGCTTAACACCGCGCGCTCAAAGCTTAGCACGGATATCGTTGCAAGCCGGCCGTTGATGTCCAAGAACCCGCGCCACTGCGGGCCGGCCGTGCCTGCAAAAGCAGGGCCCGACGTGTCGTGGAACCGCACCAACACGCCCGCGCGGTCTGTGATCGTAACCGCCTGCGATACATTCGCCGCATTTCCGTTGCCCGCCAAAAGACCAAGACCGATGTCCGTCGTCAAAAACATCGCGAAGGCCTCTTCGTTGTCGGTGACGCTTGCCGTGCTTTCAGCGCCAAATTGAACGGTAATCAACCCGTCAAGGTTCGGCATGACCGCAGCACCGTCTGACAACAACGCGCATCCGGCCAGCACCGCAAAGCCGCGCCGCGCATCGCTGGCCGTTTGGTCAACACAATAACCGTCTGGCCCGCGCACCCGCACATTACCCCCAAGTAGTGATAGTGTGCGTATGCCTTGGCTGGTGGCGCTGGGTGCGGAGACGATGCTGGCCAACCGGCCCATAACCCCGTCTGCCCCACCTTCGCAGCCACCCAATCCAATGAGGCAAACCACCAGATTACACCCGCGCACCCACATTATTGTTACAGATCCATATAGATGTGGCGTTCATGTTTCGCGCCAGGGTGCGTGACTGCGCCATTCAGCGCGCCACCAACCAGTTGCGCGTACTTCCACAGCGCGCCCGACGCATAAATCGTCTCTTTCGGGCCAACCCAATCCGCCTTGCGTTGCGCCAGTTCTGCATCTGTCAGATCGACCGATAGTTCCCCGCTCACCGCGTTCATCGTGATCATGTCACCGTCTTTCAGCATACCAATCGGGCCACCATGTGCGGCCTCAGGCCCGACGTGGCCAACGCAAAAGCCCCGCGTTGCGCCACTAAAACGACCATCAGTGATCAGCGCGACCTTCTTGCCCATGCCCTGACCGGACAGCGCCGCCGTTGTCGCCAGCATTTCACGCATTCCCGGGCCACCGGACGGCCCTTCGTTGCGGATAACCAGCACTTCACCTTCTTTATAGCAGCGCGCCTTCACAGCCGAAAAAGCGTCCTCTTCTGATTCGAACACCCGCGCAGGACCGGTAAAGACCTGTTCGTCGTCAGACATGCCAGCGACCTTCACGATGGCACCATCAGGGGCAAGATTACCCTTCAATCCAACAACACCGCCAGTTTTGGTGATCGGGTTCTCAACGGGGTAAATAACTTTGCCATCAGCCTCACCCTTAATCATGTCCAATTCTTCGCCGATGACTTTGCCACTGGCCGTCATGCAATCGTCATGCCACAGGCCCGCTTTGCGCAATTCTTTCATCACGACAGGCACACCGCCGACCTCAAACATGTCTTTTGCCACGTACTGACCACCCGGCTTAAGATCGACAAAATACGGCGTGTCTCTGAAAATGTCACAAACGTCGAACAGGTTGAAATCGATGCCCGCTTCATGTGCAATTGCAGGCAGGTGTAGGCCAGCATTGGTCGACCCACCTGTACAGGCGACGACACGTGCCGCATTTTCCAGCGACTTGCGCGTCACCACATCGCGGGCGCGGATGTTCTTTGCGATCAGGTTCATAACCGCTTGGCCCGACGCCTCACCGTATTGCGCCCGGTCTTCATAGGGCGCGGGCATGCCGGATGAATTCAAAAGCGCGAGGCCGATCGCCTCAGAAACGCAAGCCATCGTGTTGGCCGTAAACTGACCACCGCAGGCACCCGCAGACGGGCATGCAACCCGTTCCATCACAGCCAATTCAGCGTCTGTCATTTGACCCGCTTGGTATTTGCCAACAGCCTCAAACATATCCTGAACGGTAATGTCTTTGCCTTCGTGGCGACCCGGCAGGATCGACCCACCATACATGAAAACACTCGGCGTGTTCAGACGCACCATGGCCATCATCATCCCCGGCAGGGATTTGTCGCAGCCCGCCAGACCGACAATCGCATCATAGCAATGGCCGCGCATCGTCAATTCAACCGTGTCCGCAATCGCATCGCGCGATGCCAACGACGACCGCATGCCCTCGTGGCCCATCGCAAGGCCATCGGTGACGGTGATGGTGGTAAATTCGCGCGGCGTACCGCTTGCTTCTTTGACACCACGTTTGACCGATCGGGCCTGCCAGTTCAGTGAAATGTTACAAGGCGCTGCTTCGTTCCAGCAGGTGGCCACGCCGACAAATGGTTGATTAATCTGCTCTTCGGTCAGGTCCATCGCGTAGAAATACGACCGATGCGGCGCGCGCGACGGGCCTTCTGTGACATGGCGGCTGGGCAGGTTCGTCTTGTCGGTTGCTTTGCGGGTCATCACGGTACCTTTTGGGAAATCTAACTTGCAAACCGTCTAAATCGCAGTGGCTTTGCCTACAAGTCGCATTATACTTGGCTTAGACTCCAGCACGCGGCAGTCTGAAAGAATGAAATTATCTTTCACCTCCCTTACTGGGGAATATGCCATCACCCGCATGCCTGCACTTGCATTGCTGCCCGACTGGGCAGACGGCGTTGGCCTTGTGAACATCACCCGCGCCAACGACGAACTGTCTATCGTCTGCCTTGCCAACCGCGCGCCAGATATTGCCGATACAGGCTGGACAGCGCTGCGGGTCGACACATTAGCCACACTAGACGAACCCGGTGTTGTTATGGCCGCCCTCACGCCGATATCGACAGCGGGCCTCGGCGTCTTTGTGATCTCCACCCATTTGCGCGACTATCTGTTGGTGCGCACGGCTGAAATGAACCGCGTAAAGACCGCCCTGACCGATGCGGGACATACGATTGCGTGACGCCTACACCCCCATGGCAGTGCGTGCGGAACCTTTCAGAAAGTTGGCAAGCTGGGTATCTATAGTTCTTGTCATTGCGGTGCTGTGGTACGGCTTCCAATTCATATTTGTTGCACTCTTTTCCACTTGGACAAAAAACCCCAACATAGTCTCTAACCCAGCGCTAATCGACGATTTCATCGATGGGACAACCCCCACCGCTGTCCGCTGGAATCTGGCTGCGTTCGCAATATACACCGCGTTACTTTTGTTTATGGTTCGCCGATTGCATCGCGTCGGCCTGCGCGACCTTATTGGTGCGATCCGCCCCGCTTGGCGGCAATTCTGGCGTGTTAGTCCCTATCTATCGCCACTTTATGCCATTCTCGTACTGCCATCTGCCTTCACGCCAGACGCTGTGCAGCAATTCCCTTTCACCACTTGGCTCTCCCTTCTTCCCGCGATCCTGCCGCTGTTGTTCGTTCAAATCAGCGCCGAAGAACTGGTGTTTCGTGGCTACCTGCAAAGCCACCTTGCCGCTCTTTGCAAATACCCAATCATCTGGATTGGCGTTCCGTCTTTCCTGTTTGGTTTAATCCACTACGACCCAGCTAGCCCCGCCTATTCCGCATGGGCTTACGTTGCTTGGGCGACGTGTCTTGGCCTTGTCAGCGCCGATCTTACTGCGCGTTCTGGCACCCTTGGTCCAGCCTTTGCTGTGCATTTCGTCAACAACATTAGTGCGCTGGTCATCCTTGCAGCCGACGACTGGCTTTATGGTGCGGCACTGTTCGTCTGGCCCACCTACGGTCTGGCTTGGGAGCCGTTTATTCCTTACGAGGCGCTGATGCTATGCACTGTTTGGCTTACCGCACGCCTTGCCCTACGCCGCTGATTGCATTTCGCGTCCTGTGCGCTTATTTCAAACCCAACATAATTTGAGGGTCCCATGAACTGGATTTCCAACTACGTCCGCCCGCGCATCAATTCCATCTTCTCGCGCCGTGAAGTGCCCGAGAACCTGTGGTCGAAATGTGACGAATGCGGCACCATGCTGTTTCACCGCGAATTGTCGGACAACCTGAATGTCTGCACATCATGCGATCACCACATGGCGATCACCCCGCGTGACCGCTTTGGGGCGTTGTTTGACGGCGGGATTTTCACCGAAGTCGATGTACCCACGCCGACCGCCGATCCACTGCATTTCCGCGATCAGAAGAAATATCCGGACCGCATGAAAGCCGCCCAGCGCAAAACTGGCGAACAAGAAGCGATGCTTGTGGCGATGGGCGAAATCGGCCGCACGCCAATCGTCGCCGCAGCGCAAGATTTTAGCTTCATGGGCGGGTCCATGGGCATGTATGTTGGCAACGCGATCATCGCAGCTGCGCAGCGTGCCGTGGAAACCAAACGTCCGCTGATCCTGTTTTCCGCCGCAGGTGGCGCACGCATGCAAGAAGGCATTCTGAGCCTGATGCAGATGCCGCGCACGACCGTGGCTGTGGAAATGCTCAAAGAAGCGAACTTGCCCTATATTGTCGTGTTGACCCACCCGACGACGGGCGGCGTAACGGCCAGCTATGCGATGCTGGGCGATGTGCATATTGCCGAACCTGCCGCGTTGATTTGTTTTGCTGGCCCGCGCGTCATCGAACAAACGATCCGTGAAAAACTACCCGAGGGCTTCCAGCGGTCGGAATATCTGCTTGATCACGGGATGCTGGACCGTGTGACGCCGCGTGGCAAAATGCGCGAAGAATTGATCACGATTACCCGCATGCTTTTGGGTCTCGATCCGGCTGTGGCTGGTGAACTACCCCCACCGGATAGCACCGAAAACATAACCGACCAGACTGCGGTCGCGGACACCAAAACCGAATGATCCTGCTGCCCGTGCTCATCGGGGCAGCGTTGGCCAGCGCGACGGTATTCGCCCTGTCGCGTGCTGGCATGCTGCGGTCCGGTATCGTTGCGCTGGTATTGATTGCTGTCGCTGGTTTCTGGCCATTGTTCGCGGTTGCCAGCCAAGATGATGGACAGGTCGTGCTGCATCTTGCAATTTTTGCGGCCTTCGCTGCTGCTGCCGTGTTTTCGAACCGGATCGGCATCGCAGGCCTCGGTCTTGCATTTATCGCGCACGCCATCCTTGACGCGGCCCTGTTCGCAACCCCGCATCCCGGTCCACTATGGTGGCCTGCGTTTTGCGCGGGCTATAACGTCACATTTGGCGTCATGCTTTTCGTCTCACTCCGCACAGGACGCGCCACATGACCCAATCCTCAGACGTGATCCTTGCGCGCATGATGGCGCTGCATCCTAAAATCATCGACCTGACACTGGATCGGATGTGGCGGTTGCTCAACGCGCTTGGCAATCCCGAACGCCGCCTGCCACCCGTGATCCACATTGCCGGCACCAACGGCAAAGGATCGACACTGGCGATGATACGTGCGGGGCTTGAAGCGCAGGGAAAACGCGTTCACGCCTACACATCGCCACACCTTGCGCAGTTCCACGAACGTATCCGGCTGGCGGGTGATCTGATATCGGAAGACGCGCTGACCGAAGCGCTTGATCGCTGTTACGCCGCCAACACTGGCGAAAATATCACCTATTTCGAAATCACGACGTGCGCGGCGCTGCTGGCTTTTGCTGAAACCCCCGCTGATTTTACCCTGCTCGAAGTCGGGCTCGGCGGGCGGCTTGATGCGACCAACGTCATGGACCCCGCGCTGTGCATCATCACACCTGTCGACCTCGACCACCAACAATACCTCGGTGACACACTGCCCCTGATCGCTGGCGAAAAAGCCGGCATCATCAAACGCGGTGTGCCGTGCATTGTCGGCCCGCAGCACGACGACGCGATGGATGTGATTGAACGCGCAGCAGCCCGCCTTGGTGCGCCGATCATCGCCTACGGTCAGCATTTTCACGTCAGTCGCGAACGTGATCACCTGATCTATCAGGACGAAACCGGCCTTCTTGACTTGCCCCTGCCCGCACTTCCCGGCCCGCACCAAATCCAGAACGCAGGCGCTGTTTTGGCCGCCCTTCGTCACTTCGGCGCAGATGAAACCGCCTGCGAAGCGGCCCTGACAAACGCCACATGGCCTGCCCGCATGCAGCGTCTGAAAACTGGCCCGCTGGCGGATCGCTGTGCGCCCGCCGAACTCTGGCTCGATGGCGGTCACAATCCCGCCGCAGGCAAAGCCATCGCCACAACGCTGGACACGTTACCCAATCGCCCAACGCATCTGATTTGCGGCATGCTAAACACCAAAGACGTGCGCGGTTTCATGGAACCGCTGGCAGCACATGCACAAACCCTTACGGCTGTTGCCATCCCCGGTGAAACCAACACCTTGCCCGCCCAAACCACCGCGGACGCGGCGACCGCGGTGGGCATAACAGCCACCACCGCGCCCGATCTTTACGCTGCCCTTGACAGGATCATCGCCAAAACCCCGAACGCGCGTATTCTGATCTGCGGATCGCTTTATTTTGCGGGCCACGTCATGCGGGAAAATGGATGATCCGCGCCATCGCCGTCCTCGTCACACTCGCCCTGCCCGCCCAGTCTGCGGACTTTGAATTCTGCTGGGAAGGCAACAACGGCTACCGCATGGAAGGCACGATGTCAGTGCCCGACCCGCTGATGAACCGTTCATTGCTGACGCACGACGACATTGCCGAATTCTTCATCATTGGCTTCAAAGACGACATTCCGCTGGGCACTTGGGATTTGCGTCAGTTGAACCCGACGACAAGCTGGAACCTGAGCTTTGATCCGCGCGGCATGGTATTTCCGACGGGTGGCATGCACGACAGCGACAAAGGCCAAGCGTGGAACGCTGGCGGGCAAGCGGACGATTGCGGCGCCCCCGGTTTTGGCTTTAATTCCGGCACCAACGCGCAAGATTTATGCGTCAACAACGTCTGGCACACCGACAGCATGATCAACCGCTACACGCGCTTTCCGGTCTTTCACGCTGGCACCGCGAACCTTGATTGTGGCGGTGTGGCGCTGCTGGGTGGCTTGCCATCGTCCGACCACTCCGGCGCTCGCTTTTGCGCCCTCTCTGCAAGCGAATAGTCTCTCCCCCCCGAAAAACTGAAACGCCGCACACTTTTCCTTTGACGAGTAATTCGCGATACTTCGATATGTTGCTCCCAATTCTAACTGAGCGTCGGCCTGCCCATTAGGCCACAATATTTAGCGCTCAATCGTTGGGGGACGAGGGATGAGACGCACCGCTTTGGCATGCACATTGATGGCTTTTTCAACCGTTTGCGCGGCAGAAACGCTTCCAGTGACAGCAAACGCTGTGTTCACCGTTAATGGACACGAGTTCACAATATCCCGCGCTAACACCCTCGAACAGTCGACTATTTCCGCGCTCATACAATCGTCAGCCACCTGTATCAGCCCGTGTTTGTCACCCAATTTGAACAACCTGACCAACATGTACCGACACGATTAACACGGCAAACCGATGGCGTTCCTTGGGGTGCGCTCATGTCATTGGACCAACATAAGAGCGCGCCCCACGACTTTGGCCGACCAAACACGTAACGAGTACCTTTAGATAAAGATGATCGCATGTCTGGCTGTTTTTGCCTTTGCCCTCGCAGCCGGTCTTCCCGCGCTGGCGCGAGACGAGCGGATCACGACATTCAAAAGTGACAGCGTCTATACCCTTAACGGGCAGACCCTCGCTGTGACGCGCGACCAGAACACGCGCACCACCTTGCAGGGTGACTTCGCCCTTACATCGCGCGCCTGCCCGCTTCACTGCATCCAGCCGATGGCCGCGGCGGACGGCGTGGCAACGCTGGGCGAACTTGAACTTCTGACATTCCTCGAAGGCCGCGTGACGGGTGGCACGGGGCTGTTGCTTGATACGCGCGCGCCCGCTAAATTTGCCACTGGATCAATTCCGGGCGGGGTTAAAGTTCCGGTTACGGCACTGGACGCCAAAAATCTCTTTCGCGACGATATCTTGCGCGGTTGGGGCGGTTGCAAAGGTTGCACAGGTTGACGGCAACCTCGATTTCAGCAACGCCATGACACTGACGCTGCACAACGGTGGTGTTTGGTCGAACGATGCGCCAGACGCGATGGGGCACCTGATAGCAGCAGGGTAGCCGTCGATCCGGACAGGGTTGGTACAGGCCCCCCGCCGCGTTGACGTGGCCAACCCAAGCACCGATGACACCCTCCTGTCAGATATGACCGACAACGTCCTGGCCGAGCTTGGTTTTCAGGCCTTGGGCCTGTCACCACCAACAGCCAGGCCCAGCAGCAATCCACGTCCGATATCCTTGCAGGAATCGAAGCTGTAACCGGTCAGAAATCCATCCTTGAAGAACGCAACACGCTTGAAGAAATCGTTGTCGCCGCCCTGCGCGCAGGCGAAAGCGAAAGCGAAAGCGAAAGCGAAAGCGAAAGCGAAAGCGAAAGCGAAAGCAAAAGCGATGAAAACATCGACCTGATCGTCAACACTGCCGCCGCGTCTGGCGACGTCGCTGTGCCTGAAATTCTGGTCACATCGGATGGCCGCGTGGATACGTTTGTGCTGCTCAACAACATCGTCACGCAGGCCCAGATTGCGGCCGACGGCCCCACACCGTCAATTCCTGACGTCACCCCAAACAACAAGGCGGGCATGGAAGTCCGTGTCATTCAGCGCGCGACCGATGAAATCAAAGCGCGGCTTTGTACGGTGCAACACGGCGACAGCCTCGGCGCGATTTCGATCAAATTTTATGGTGTGATTGGCCAATACACGACGATCTTTGACTCCAACAGGGGCTTGCTTTCCAGCCCTGATCGCATCCGCGTCGGCCAGCGCCTCGTCATTCCGCAACTGGACGCTTAATCCACGGCTAGACTTTGGCCCAGTCCGCGCCCTGCATTTCGCGCAGTCGGCTGGCGGTGCGTTCAAATTCGAACACGCCCTCACCCTCAAGATACAACATTTCAGGCTCCGCCGCTGCGGACGCAATCAACTGCACACGCCCCTCATAAAGCGTGTCGATCAACGTCACAAACCGCTTTGCCTCATTGAAATTCGACCGCCCCAGTCGTGGGATATCCTCAAGCACCAAAACTCGCGCCGCATCCGCCAACGCCAGATAATCCGCCGCCCCCAGAAACACCCCGCACAAATCACGAAACTTTGCCCGCGCAACACCATTGGCAAACGCCGGAATCACAACATCGCGCCCGTTCACCCACAACGTCAGCGGCGCGGCCTCGCCTTTGGTCAGCTTCTGCCAAACAGCCTCGATCCCCACCCATGCATTTGCGTCATTGGGTGTGAAATAGCTGGGCGATCCTGCAAGAACCGATTGACGATAATCTACCTCACTCGCCAGTTCATGCACCTCCATCCGATCCTTGAGCAGAGCAATAAATGGCAAAAAGTGCTGGCGGTTCAGCCCATTCTCGTAAAGATCATCGGGCACACGGTTCGATGTGGTCACAACCACCACACCGGCGGCAAAAAGCGCCTCAAACAATCGCCCCACGATCATCGCATCCGTAATGTCACTGATTTGCATCTCGTCGAATGCCAGAAACCGGACACGCCCCGCCAGATCCGCCGCCACTGGCGCAATTGCATCCTCGACGCCATTTTTGCGCGCATCGGCGATGGCACCGTGGACCCACTGCATAAACGCATGAAAATGACTGCGCTGCTTGGGCATCTCGATCGTGTCATACAACAGATCCATCAACATGGATTTCCCACGCCCGACACCGCCCCACATGTACAACCCCTTCGGGCCAACGACTGGGGTCGCCTTACGAAACCATCCGTCCTTGGGGGCATCTGGCACATCTAGAACTGCCACCCGCACACGTTCCAGCGACGCCAATGCCGCCCGCTGCACCGGATCATCCTGCAACGCTCCCGAATCCACGCGGGCTTGATATGTGTCTTGAACCGTTCCCATCCGGCCTTGTTACGCAGACCAACCGTGCCCCGCAATCCACGTCGCGGCTTCTTTGGTTCAAAAATACCAATTCAACTCATCCCCAATGTCGCGCCTTTGGACGCCCGGCGGCAGCGTTCAAACTGGAATTCAAATAATCCATCAGCCAAGTCGTGAAGCGGGCTCGTCACGCATATCTATGGGCTGCGTTAAATGGACACGCTTTCTGGCATCGTGCATCTGCCAATCCGCAAAGACTGCGCAACGCCATTCGTCAGCGCGGTCTAAATCAAAAAGTGTGCATACAGGTTGTGCACAGCCTGTGTACGCGATGTGCCACCTGTGTGCCAATGGTGGACTAGGGGGTAGGAACGGGGTTTGGTTGTGCAATTTCGGCGGCGATTATGCGTCCTCACGCAGCACGTCGCGCAGCACTTTGACGATCTGTGTGGCGTGGGTAAATCCAACGCTGTGGTCCGCATCGGGGATCACCTCTTGGCGCACGCTGCGGTTCCATTGCGTCAATGTCCCAAGTGATTTCAGTGGGATCACTTCGTCCCTTTCGGCCCAGATCCCGATTACTGAAATATCCGCACGCCCGATGGTTCGATGTTGGTCTTCCTGAAAGTCTGCCAGCATATTTCGCCGACTTGAAAGGACGGACCGAAGAAATCCCTGACTCTGGTACTCTGCCAGCTGAAGTTCAATAATTTTTTCAACATCAAATACTTGACCCAGCTGTCTGCGAAGCGCCTGCCGGTCCCTGCGCGCCCCGATAACAGCATGCAACCAGTCACCAAGAACCGGGGTTTCACGGCTCAGTTCTGTCACCTTATCCTCGCGCAGCCACATCCCGCCCGACGCTAGTAAAATGAGGCGTCTGATGCAGTTTGGGTGGGCCGCCGCAAAATGCGTCGCGATCGAACCGCCCATAGAATATCCCATCAGTGTGACGTCCTTTGTCAGCCCCTGATGATCCAAAAGGTCGGCCAATTGCGTCGTAAAGAATTCAGCATCCTGCGCCCCGCGCGGCGCATCCGAAAAGCCACGTCCATACAGGTCATAAACCAGCACGCGGTGGCCCAATTTTGCCAGCCCCCCCGCGATCGCATACCAGACCGGACTGGGTGTCGTGAGTCCGTGAATACAGACAACAACTGGCCCTCGCACACCACCAAGCCATTGATAATGCGTGACACCTTGGCTGAGCTTGGCAAACCGACCGGGTGCTTTTTCACGAAAAAAATCCACCGAATGTCGTCGGCTTTCAGCCAGCCAAGGCAGCATCGCCAATCCACCTATAACCAGCAGCGGAAACACCCAACCCAGCATATCTAGCACCCTTTCCAGACATCCAGAATATAGCGACTCGTCATCAAATCAAGATGCGCGCCGCCACCATTTTTGAACAACGTAATTTCGTCGCTTGATCCACGTTTAAACTTATCCAGCTCATAGTATTCGGCAACAATGTGGTCGGGCGAAATCACACCAGCCGCAAGCGGGATTTTCAGCTCTCCGATGTGGTTCATCGTTGTGGCGTAACTGTCGACAAAAACCCGCGCGCACAGCAGGGCTTCATCGTCGACTTCGCGCATGTCAGGGCGGTATGCCCCAATTAAATCAATATGTTGCCCCGGCTGGAACCACGCACCGTGCAACACAGGCTGGGTGGTCATGGTGGCGGACGTCACAATATCTGCAGCCCTTACTGCCGCCTCCAAATCGGTCGCGACGGTCACACCGTCGCAGTCTTTTGCGAACTGTTCTGCACCATCGGGGGACCGGTTCCAGACAGAAAATTCCGCGTATGGAAACGCCGCCGAATACGCTTGCCAAAGCGAACGTCCGACAGTGCCTGCGCCCACGATTAGAATATGCTTACTGTCGGGGCGCGCCAATCGCCGCGCTGCCAATAGGCTGTCAGCCGCAGTTTTCCATTTGGTAACAAGATGGAAATCCAATATCGCCTCAAGTTTGCCGTCGTCGTCAGAAAACAAATTTACCGCGCCGTTGACCATCGGGTTGCCAGCGACCTTGTTGGCTGGAAAAATTGTCGCGCATTTGATTGCAAGGCCCATGCCGTCGATCCACGCAGACCGGTTCAGCAACGTGTCGCCACCGCGGTACATAAACACGTCTTCGACATTTGCCTTAGGCCGTGAATGCCCGTCCGCCAACGCGTCGGTCAAGGCGAGCCAATCAAGTCCGATTTGACCGTCCTCAAATGGGATCATATGCGTCATACAGCAGCCTCCGTTGTTAATAGACCTTCGCGAACAAGGCGCGCGGCCCAGCCATCGGGGCCATCAAAAAGATGGGTTCGCCAACCACGTTCCTGCGCAGCGGCGATGTTTTCTGGACGATCATCTGTGAACAGCAGTGCATCCTGCTGGATGCCGCACTCATCCTCAACCCGCTGATATATATAAATTTTTGGCTTACTCATCCCTAATTCTGCCGAAATAAACCGACGGTCAAACTCGTCTAGGAACGGGTAATTGCACACTGCAATTTCAAACGTCTCATTCCCAAAATTCGACAATGCAAAGACCGGACGCCGTGCGCGGCGTAGGGCGCGCAACAGACGCACGGCATGATCAATTACGGGTGATGGCATTTCGATCCAACGGTCCCGCCATAGGGCAAGTTCATCAGTCCAATCCGAATGTGCGGCGATCATTTCCGCCACGGAATCTTGAAAATTCTCACCTGCGTCAACGCGCTCGTTCATATTCAGTATCGGGGCCCCTGCGAAAAATGCGACCCGCCGATCTACACCGATCACACGGTCGAAAAATCGCACTGGCTGCCACTCAATCAGCACGTTTCCAATGTCGAACAGAACGGCGCGGACGGTCATCTTGGGAATTCTCCACTCATTTGGTTACTTTGGCCGTGCGCAACTCTCGTTCCAGCGCATCCAGAAAACGGGACCTGTCGGATTTTGAAAAGGCCTTGCCGCCGCCCTGTCGAAATGGATCCGCAGCGCGGATGTCTGTCATCAGATCACGCGTCGCGAGGACATTGCCAATATTAGCTTGCGTCAAGGCCTCGCCGTTGTGTTTCAGCACGCGCGCGCCCGCTGCAACGCATTTGGCAGCTAAGGGAATGTCGCCGGTGATGACCACATCGCCCGTGACCGCGCGATCTGCGATCCACATGTCGGCGACATCTGGGCCATCAGGAACGATCACCGTTTCAACCAGCGGGTTCTGTGATGGTCGCAGTCCACCGTTGGACACAACGAAAATCCGCACGCCGTGACGCGTACCGACTTTCTCGACCTCGGCCTTTACGGGGCAGGCATCCGCGTCGATGTAAATCACGGGCGCACCTTTGGTGCGACGCTGTTCATGCCCAAAGCGCTTCTGCATGGAAGTTCACGTGATCTTCCATGAATGTTGAGATGAAGAAATAGCTGTGATCATAGCCTTTTTGCAGGCGTAACAGACCGGGCTGCCGCTTGGCGGTCATCGCAGTGGCGAAGGCCTCAGTGCCGAGCAAATCCCAGAATTGATCATCCGTTCCCGTGTCGATAAGCATGGGCCCGTCAAACCCGCCACCCTGCATCAGTAATGTCGCGTCATGCGGCCCCCAGTTTGCCTCATCGCCCAAATAGGCCGTAAATTGTTTGCGTCCCCAATCGCTTTGGGTCGGGTTACAGATTGGCGCAAAGGCGGACACAGACCGGAACCGCCCGGGCAGTGCCATCGCCATCGTCAGCGCGCCGTGTCCGCCCATGGAATGGCCAGTGATAGATTGGCGGGTCAAGTCGACAGCAAAGTTTTCACCGATCAGGGCAGGCAGTTCCTCCGTTGTGTAGGTCCACATTTTGAAATGTTCGGACCACGTCGCCTCGGTCGCGTCGACGTAGAATCCAGCGCCTTGGCCAAGGTCAAAAGCGTCGTCATTCGGAACACCGTCACCGCGCGGGGACGTGTCGGGAAAAACCACTGCAATTCCTTGTTCGGCAGCCCACGCCTGCGCGCCTGCTTTGGTCATGGCGTTGTCATGGGTGCAGGTCAGACCCGACAGAAACCACAGTACCGGCACGGGTCCGTCGGCGGCTTCAGCGGGTAGAAAAACCGCAAAGGTCATGTCGGTTCCAGTGGCAGTTGATCGGTGTTTATAGACACCCTGCACGCCGCCAAAGCATTGGTTTTCTGATAAGATTTCCATTAAGCATCACCTTCATATGTGGTCAGGATTTCTGTTAATCCCTTCTTCTTTTTCGCAATGGCCGGCACTGTGGCAGTGTCGGCGGGGTGCCCCACAGCAAGGATCATGATAGGCTTTTCACTCTCTGGGCGGGCGCAAAGTTCATTGAGAAATTTCATCGGGTTGGGCGTATGTGTGAGGCATGAAAGTCCGGCAGTGTGCAACGCCGTAATCAGCATCCCCGTTGCAATTCCAACACTTTCCGGGACGTAGTAATGTTTCACCCGCACGCCGTCCCTTTCACCCCAGCGTTGGGCGAAAACCACGATCAGCCACGGCGCGATATCAAGGTGTGGTTTGGACGCGTCAGTGCCAATCGGTTCCAGCGCTTTCAGCCATGCATCGCCACCAGCACCGCTGTAGAATTTTTCTTCCTCGTCCTCAGCAGCTTTTCGAATTGCGGATTTCATCGCGGGATCGCTGATTGCCACAAAATACCAAGGCTGCTGGTTTGCACCACTTGGGGCGGTTGCCGCGGCTAGAACGCAGGCTTCAATAATGGGTTTTGGGACAGGTTTGTCGATGTATTCACGAATCGAGTGACGGGTTTTGACATGAGCGTAGAACTGTTCTGCCTCAGCCAGCATTTTGGCATCGTCATAATCGCTGCGGTCGGGCAGTGGCAGGGCCTGATAGGTTGGGAGTGCATTGGTCATGGCGGGCTTTCTATCAGGTGACGGCGGCAATTACGGCGGACACCGTGATAACGCTGAATGCGGTGGAAATCAGAATTGACGCCGACACCCGCGATGGGGCGACCCCGTAGTGTTGCGCAAGGATGTAGACATTTCCCGCCACGGGCAAGGCAGCAGCTGCGATCATGACGCCCGCCGCGTATGCGTCTACCGGAAACATCACAAGTGCAGCAAAAGCGACAGCGGCAGGGTGCAAGACCAGTTTGGCAAACGACAGCCAGCCCGCAACAATAATACGCTCAGCAGACTTTGTCGCGAGGGACGCGCCGATCGCGAACAGCGCACCGGGTGTGGCGGCGGCGCCAAGGAGGGACAGGAATTCATTCGCAGGCTTCGGGACCGGCAGGCCAATAGATGACACGATAAGGCCGAGCGAGATGGAAACGATCATCGGGTTTTTCAGCAATCCGACACCAACGGTCCGCAAAACGCCTAGCGACATCCGCCCGTCGCGCGATCCCGTAATAAGGATCACGATAAGCGAGCCAAATACAATAAGATCCACGGCGAGGACCAACATAACAGGCCCAATGGCCTTTTCGCCCAAAAGCAGCACCAACATCGGTATACCAAGAAACCCGACGTTGCCGATGACGGCGCATTGGGCTTCAATCGCGGCTTCTTCGATGCCACGTTTGCGCAGCAGTGCCACGCCTGTCGCGATGAGGTAGATGAACATCGTTCCCCAAAGGTAGGCAAGCACGAACGGCCAGTCGAAGATTTCATTGAGGGACAGGTTCGCCGAGAACTTGAACAGCATTGCCGACAGCGCAAAATAGAAGACGAATTTCGTGAGGTACGCCGTGGCTTCGGGCGTGAAAAAGCCAGACCGCCCCGCGCCGTAGCCCAGGCCAATCAGTGCAAAAAACGGCAAAGTCTGGAGAAATATTTCTATCATGCCACAGCGTTAACATCACATCGCACGAGGCAAAAGCACTACCCACTGCCGATGATCACACCGGCCGCCAGAACCAGCGCACCCCCAAGGACAACCTGAAAAGCCGCGCGAAAGAATGGCGTTTGCATGTAACGGTTTTGGATCCACGCAATGGCCCATAGTTCGACGAACACCACGATGATGGCGATAACTGTCGCCGTCCAGAAGTCGGTGATAAGATACGGCATCGCGTGTCCCAGACCACCAAGCGTCGTCATCACTCCGGACGCAACGCCGCGTTTCCACGGCGCGCCGCGCCCTGAAATTTGACCATCGTCACTGGCGGCTTCGGTAAAGCCCATGGAAATGCCCGCGCCGATGCTGGCGGCAAGGCCGACAAGAAATGTCGTCCACGTGTTTTGCGTTGCAAATGCGACCGCAAAGATCGGCGCGAGCGTTGAGACGGACCCGTCCATCAACCCGGCCAACCCCGGTTGTACCCACGTCAAAATGAATTGGCGGTGTGCTGCGTCTTTTTCTTCCATGTCGGCATCGGTGCTGACTTTTTCATCCACCAGTTCACCCGCCCGCTGCGAATGGCCCGCCTCGGCCATGGCGAGGTCGCCTAACAGTTTGCGGGTTGCCGCATCGGTCGTATTTTTAGCAGCCATTTCGTAGAAACGTTGCGCGTCGCGTTCCATTTGGCGGGCCTCGTCGCGAATGCGATCAAGGCCGAGGTTTTCGATAAGCCAAACGGGGCGACGCGCGTAAAATCCAGCGACATGTTCACGCCGGATCAGAGGAATAGTGTCGCCAAAGCGGGACTGGTGCAAGTCGATGAGGCGGCGGCGATGTTCGTCTTCCTCAACGGCCATTCCATCAAATATCGCAGCTGAGGCCGGGAAGTCGTCGCGCAGACGATGCGCGTAGCTGCGGTATATCTGCGCGTCGTCTTCTTCTGACGAAATAGCGAGCGCGAGAACCTCTTGCTCGGCGAGGTCAGAGAACCGCTTTCTGCTTGATACTCCAGGGATCATGGTGAACCTCATTATTAGAACAGTTCTAATGTACTTCACTTTTGTGCAGGTTCAACCCCATTAAGTGAACCGATCGGTTCATTTAATGCTTGCAAGCTAAACTAAACGGTTTAGATGGTTGAAAATCAAGTTCACTTTGAAAGGAACGCATCATGAAACGCATCGCACTTATCACCGCAACGACCCTTATGCTTGCTACATCCGCAACCGCTGGCGGCATCACTTTTTCGCTTCCAAACTTGTCGTTCCCGCCCACTGCGGACGTTACCGTCAACAAAGACTGCTTATCACCAGACGCGGCAACAGGCCTGTGCATCGTACAGGAATAAACCAAGCCTTTCCTTGCCCGATCTAAACGGTTCAGTTTATAGGATTGGGCAGGGAGACCATTCATGGCTGACGGACCACCAAAGGTGAAGCGCGGGCGCAAGTTCGACCAAGTTCTGGACGGAGCGCGCGAAATTTTCATGTCTGATGGTTTCGAGGGGGCGAGCGTTGACGATATTGCCCGCGCAGCTGGCGTGTCTAAGGCGACGCTGTACAGCTACTTTCCAGACAAACGTTTGCTGTTCATGGAAGTCGCTAAGTCCGAATGTATCCGCCAAGCGGAAGCAGCCGTCGAAACCATTGATATGTCCCTGCCAGCTGGCACTGTTTTGACACAAGCCGCGTGGCAAATGGTCAATTTTTTCACATCAAATTTCGGCCTGCAGGTTTTCCGGCTGTGTGTCGCCGAAAGTGATCGGTTTCCCGAATTGGGGCGCGAGTTTTATGAAAGCGGCCCAGCGCTGGTACGGGACCGACTGATTGCGTTCATGAAGGTTGGCATTTCACGCAATGAGCTAAAGATCGACGATCTGCCATTGGCCGCTGATCAATTTAGTGAACTTTGCAAGACTGACCTATTTCCGCGCCTGATATTCAGCATGGACGCGTCATTTGATGACACGCAAAAAAAGCGGATCGTGGTCGGCGCGGTTGAAACGTTCCTCGCGCGGTACGCAACCTGAACAGCGCGTTCGGCTGGGCATTGCGCTGATTGGCAGGAGACTGGATAAGCGCGTATGAAAAACCTGTTAACAATCGCCATAATTTTTGCACTCGCAGCATGCGACACTGCTGTCGATCCAGATACGCAAACGTCAATAGGCACAGGACTTCCAGCCGTGACTGAAGATACCTGTAACGCCAGCCAGTACGCCGCTCTGATCGGCGAAGACGCGACCACGCTGGAACGTGTTTTGTTGCTCGGGCAGGTCCGTGTGATCCGGCAAAATCAGGCGGACACGATGGATTTTCGCCCAGAACGGATCAACTTTAATGTCGGTTCTGACAACCGGATCAGGTCGACTTCCTGTTCTTGAGAGTCAAAATGTCACTCCGAAGACACGCACTGGCTGGGGGCTGATAAGACACGCCTTCGGAGGACTTTCGATAGCATCTTAGTGCCGTCCGAATGTGGCGCGAATAGGACTGGTGCGGGGTGATTTGGGGGCGCCAACGCTTTTTATGAAGCGGGCGGGGTTGATTTGATACCGCGTTAGGGCAAATCTAGCGCGATGAACGCACCGACACCATTTCCCAATGCCGCGCCCACCCAAATTGCATTTCATCGAACGGAGCTTAACGCGATCCTGTCTGTGTACGGGCGATTTGTGGCGGCGGGTGAATGGCGCGACTATGGGATTTCGCACCTCAAAGAGGTCGCAATTTTTTCTGTGTTTCGACGCACTGCTGAACATCCGATGTATCGCATCGAAAAACGCCCAAGCCTTCGACTGAAACAAGGGCAATACGTTGTGATCGGGATGGAAGGGCGGATCCTTAAACGCGGCAACGATCTGCGCCAAGTTTTGCGGGTGTTAGAACGCAAATTGATGCGTCCCATAGATTGAACGATGCGATCAAAGGACCCGTCTGCGGGCTGTAACGTCGCCGTCACCCTGTGCTTTTATCCGCAGTGTCGCCTGCGCCAGACCTTCGTAGACCACTGCCATGTGATGGGCGTTTGCGTGGATCATCGTGTCGGTATCAAGCATCATCGCGACGTGGCCATCCCAGAAAATCAAATCACCTCGCAGCAGGTTTTCACCGCTCTCTAACTGGCGCCCCAATCCGTCGCTTTGCAGGTCACTATCACCGGCACACAAATGACCACAGGCGTGGTACGCCGCCTGAACAAGGCCTGAACAATCAACCCCGCGCGTGGAATTTCCGCCCCAAAGATACGGCGCACCAAAATAAAACTGCGCAACAGTGGCGGGGTCCGCAAACAGTTGCGCCAACGGGCGCAGATGCTTTTTAGGGATAAAGCCATGCGGCGTTTCAAAGAACTTGTGCCGCTCACCGACAACGGTGACTTCTGCGCCAAATGGCAGATGCAAAAGGTCGGGTGATTTGATGTTTTCGGTTGCGTAGGCGTGTGTCGCCTGGGTGGCGACACGGTGGGTCGTGTCGTTCGGTTTGACAAGCGCAGACTCAGGCACATAGCCCACATAACCATCGCTTTTGCCTTGCACAAAGGCCCAACCTTCGCGGCGTTCAAAAACCGTCACAGCAGCGCCAAGAAGCAGCTGCCGTTCGCGCCTGCCGGTAGGAGCCACACAGAGATCGACCACAACTTGCCCAATCGAAGCGGATTCACCGCCAACGAACACGTCAGCCGTAACTCGGCCGCGCAAATGGCTGGCCGCGACACGCCCATTGGCGGGGGTCAAGCGGGCGTCGGTCATAGATCCAAGACGTCGGGCAAGGCTGCCAAAATAGCCCGTGCGCCCATGCCAACGCCACCCTTAGGTCGCGCAGGGGCCGCGGTTGGGTTCCAGCCGTAAATGTCGAAATGCGTGTATGGCGTATCTGTTACGAACCGTCGCAGGAACAGCGCCGCCGTGATAGACCCGGCAAATCCGCCCGATGGCGCGTTGTCCAGATCCGCAATCTGCGGTTCAATCATCGCCTCATAGGGGTCATGAAACGGCATTTGCCAGACTGGATCCGCGACCTCAGCAGCGGCCTGTGCCAATGCTCGGGCCATTGCGTCGTCGGTCGTGAAGAACGGCGCGATATCTGGCCCGACAGCAACGCGCGCAGCACCCGTCAAAGTCGCCATAGATATGATGTGGTCAGGCTTGCCTTCGTCCGCCAGTGTCAGCGCATCGGCTAGAACCAGCCGCCCTTCGGCGTCGGTATTGTTGATCTCAACGGTTAGCCCTTTGCGACTGTTCAGAACATCACCAGGGCGGAACGCAGACCCGTCAACAGAATTTTCCACGGCGGGAATCAGCACACGAAGTTGCAGCGGCGTCTTTAGCGCCATGATCATATGGGCCAAGCCCAATACGGTTGCAGCGCCGCCCATATCTTTCTTCATCAATCCCATCGACGCGCCAGGTTTGAGATTGAGACCGCCTGTATCAAAACACACACCCTTCCCAACAAGCGTCAGTTTTGGACCATAATGACCCCATGACATATCAATAAGACGCGGTGTGCGCGGGGACGCGCGGCCAACCGTGTGTATCAGCGGGAAATTCTGATTAAGCAGGTCATCGCCTTGGATAATCACCATAGTCGCGCCGTGCTGCGCCGCCAATATCTGTGCAGCGTCTGCAAGTTCGTCCGGCCCCATATCAGACGCCGGTGTGTTGATCAGATCACGGGTCAGGCATTCACCATCGGCCAATGCTTCGATCCGCACTGCGTCAACACCGATTGGCGCAACGAATGCACGGCCTTGCGCTGGAGCGGCCTTATAGCGGTCGAATTGATATAGGCTGAGCAATAGGCCCAGTGCCGCTTCTTCCAATGCAGGACCCGTCAGCATTGTATCCAAAGCGTAGGTTCCGGCTGGGAGTTTTGCAGCTGCCGCCGCGATGCCAAAACGGACACGTGTTTGGCCCTTGGCACCCAAGCCGACATAGACAGCCTTGATTGATCCATCGGCGTTCGGCAAAGCGGCCATTGCGCCGATGCTCGCGGCGAACCCAGTGGCCCGCAACCAGTCTGCCGACGCATTTGGCAAATTGGCAAGCGTCGCCTCAAAATCGTCAGTCGTGACCGTGATTAGCGCAATTGTGGTAGCAGATGGCGGGGCAAATTGGGGTGACATTCGGACCTCTGGCATGATTGTTGCGTCAACCTAAACCATGCCTGTGGCAAGGGCCACGGCCCACACACCCAAATCACCCCCCCAATTCAGAAGGTTGAAATCGCCCCCCCCGCATGATCCAAGGCTTGCGTCATCAACCGCATCAATCGCGACAAAGTCGCCGCCAAAGCGACCTCATCAGGATCATCAATGCAATAGGCGACGTCCGCCGCGACTTGCCCAACCCGCCGCAAACCAAGCTGATCTGCGAGCATGACGATGCTGCGCGAACGCGCCTCAAGTCGATCGAGATGGCCGGACTGATAATCGTCGTCCACCCATTTCAAATGCCGCGATAGTTCCTCTAAGCCCGCGCAAATCACATCACCGTGGCCAAAATCGTCATCCGCCGGTGCGTATGGCGATAAGTCATGTACGCCTCGCCCAAACGGTTCCATCGGGATCAGACGCGCAATCGCGCCTAACCCATTACAAGTCTGTTGTTGATCCATTTTGATCCCACTCTCACTTCACCCCAGTGCAAAACTATGACCCCAAAGTTTCCAATTGGTTTCAACCGCGCTGCATAAATCGCTCGAATTTCCGATAAATTCGCCATATGCAGGGTAAAATTGACGAAACGGACAGTATCATGAACCTCGCTCGCCCTCTTCCAGACTATTTGATCCGCCGATATCATGGTTGGAAAGCAACAACTTACGAACAAAACAAGGGCTGGTATATGCAACTGGCTGAAGGCGGTCAGCACCCGCGCGCGATGGTGGTGTCTTGCTGCGACAGTCGCGTGCATGTCACATCGATTTTTGGGGCGGATCAGGGTGAATTTTTTATTCACCGCAACATCGCAAACTTGGTCCCCCCACAGGAATCTGGCGGCAAGCATCACGGCACGTCTGCTGCCGTTGAATATGCCGTTACGGGGTTGAAAGTTTCGCATCTGATCGTTTTGGGCCATTCGGCCTGCGGCGGCGTGCAGGCCTGTTATGACATGTGTTCCGGAAACGCGCCCGAACTTGAGGCCAAAAGTAGCTACGTCGGTCGCTGGATGGACATTTTGCGCCCTAGCTTTGAAAAACTGCCAAAAGGCAACGATGTGACGCGTGTGCGCCAACTTGAGAAAGACAGCGTTGTGATATCGCTCAAAAACCTCATGACCTTTCCGCATGTGAAGGAAGCAGTCGACAGTGGTCGGTTATCGCTACATGGTCTCTGGAACGACATTGGTCATGGCGGGCTTGAAGTTTACGACGCTGACACTGACGTCTTTGAACCCCTCTAGGACGTGAAACTTCTGTTACCGTTTTGTTATTCCATAATTATTTTATAGTATTTTTTGAATTCGGTGACCGGATTTCTAATGGTTGAAATTTTTGACCTTGCCGCGGCAAACCTGCTTTCCAGTGTGATCCTGTCTTTCGTGCCTGGCATTTTTGCCGCATTGGGCCGATCGGATTTGAGCGTGCCAGAGGTTGCGGTGAGGGCGTTGCAGTCGATTTCAGTATCCACTGTCGCGTTCGAGATGCTGAAAATCATGACCAATCTTAGCCGCATTGATGCAGCTGCGGTGACAAGTCATTACGGTACGATTGCAGTCGTGACGTTTGTGAGTGCTACGTCCGTTCTGAACGGGCGCGGAATTTCGTCAAAAGGCTACATGGTTACGGTTGCCGCTGTTATGTAAGCCCCACCAAGCGGTGGGGCTTTTTCCCGTTAATACCGATTCCAATAGCAGCCAGCGGGATTAGCCCTTTTTCAGACAACGGTTGCCAAGCGTTTCCGCGATCTGCACAGCGTTAAGAGCCGCACCTTTGCGCAGGTTGTCAGACACCACCCACATGTTCAGGCCGTTGTCGATAGTGCTGTCTTGACGGATGCGGCTGACGAACGTGGCGAAATCACCGACACATTCGACGGGCGTAACATATCCACCATCTTCGCGTTTATCGATGACCATAACACCCGGTGCTTCGCGTAGTATATCGCGGGCTTCGTCTTCGTCGATGAAATCTTCGAACTCGATGTTGATCGATTCAGAATGGCCGACAAAAACAGGCACGCGCACGCAGGTCGCCGTGACCTTGATGGACTTATCGATGATCTTTTTGGTTTCGGCGACCATCTTCCATTCTTCTTTGGTATCGCCTGAGTCCATGAAAACGTCGATATGCGGTATCACGTTGAACGCGATCTGTTTGGTAAAGACCTTGGGCGGCTTGGAGTCGGTCGGATTGTAGATTGATTTGGTCTGGTCCCACAGCTCATCAATCGCGTCTTTGCCCGAACCGGATACGGACTGATATGTGGACACGACAACGCGCTTAATCTTGGCGCGGTCATGCAAAGGCTTCAGCGCCACAACCATCTGCGCAGTCGAACAGTTCGGGTTCGCGATAATATTCTTCTTCGCGTAGCCATCGACAGCCTCAGGGTTCACTTCTGGAACGACCAGCGGCACGTCAGGATCATAGCGATAAAGCGATGAGTTATCGATGACGACACACCCCTGCTTGGCCGCGATGGGCGCGTATTTCTTTGTCGCGTCAGACCCGACCGCAAAGAATGCAATGTCGTAGCCGGTAAAATCAAAGGTATCCAAGTCCAGGGTTTTCAACGTTCTGTCGCCAAAGCTCACTTCCGTGCCGAGCGATCTGCGGGATGCCAGTACGACAACCTCATCCACTGGAAACTGGCGTTCTGCCAGAATGTTGAGCATTTCGCGGCCCACGTTACCTGTGGCGCCCGCAATGACGATTCTATAGCCCATGCGTTCGGATCCTTTGTATATGCATGTCCCCTATGGGACACGCGCGTCTTAGACCCAATGCGCCTTAAACGAAAGGGGCCTTAGTCTGTGCGGTCGGTGCTGAAGACATAGATCGCAAGGCCACAACAAATAAGGATGCCGTAAAACCCGAACAGGAGCGAATAGGCCTCTGCGTCACCTTTGCTGTCCTGCCAGAACGTCATCAACCGTCCGGTGATAATTTGCATGACCCCGACACCACCTATTCCGAAAAGGTTCATCAACGTCACACCGCGCCCCGTAAGGTGTTCGGGAAAGAACGGGCGAGCGTGGGCGATCATTATCGGGAACGATGCCCCTGCAAGACCGACCAGTGCGAGCAACGCAGTCGCCGTCCAGATCGACACATCACTGGCCAAGAAGAACAAAACAAAACAGCCCATAGCACCCAGCGCGTTACCGACAAACACGACCCATTTGCGGGTGCCAAACACGCGGTCCATCGGTCCATAGGCGAAGTTACCTGCGATCATTGCAAGGCCCATGACCAGCGTCATGGTGCCAATCATCGACGTATCAGCCCCAAACACATCCGTGCCATACGAGCCGATCCAAAGCCCGCGCAGACCCGCGGCGGGGGCGTAGTTCACAAACATCATCGGGAAAATCAGCCACAGCGCTTTGATCCTGAGGATGTCCAAGACGGACCCTCTTGGCCCTGTCGACGTAGTCTTGGGTGGGTCTTTCATAACCACCCAAAGCGCGATTGACACCAACAGGGTCACCACCGCAAGCACCACCATTGTTTCACGCCAACCGAACGCTTCTACGGCCCACGCCATGGGTGCAGAACTTGCCAGATTTCCCAAGCTGCCAAAGCCGATCATCGCACCAGCAAGGGTCGAAAACATCACCGCCGGATACATTTTCGCAAAGATGTAATAAGCCGCCATCAACACAGGCGAACAGCCGATGCCGATCAGCGCCATGGCCCAAGCAATATGGGCAGGTGTCTGCGCCATCGCGAAAACCAATGCCCCGCCTGCCCCGCCCATGCTGAACAAAACAACGGCAGTGACCCGCGGCCCGATGCGATCCAGTGCCTCACCGACGGGAATCTGCATGGCGGCAAAGACGATAAACCAAAGGCCGGACGCATACGACAGATCGGCGGCTGTTGCACCCAGATCCGCCTCAAGCGCAGGGGTCAAGACCGCCAGAAATGCGCGGTAAAATTGGCTCAGCACGTAGCCCAGCACCAGAACAATCAAACCGATGCGCATACCAAAGCCCCTTTTTCCACAGAGGTCGCATGGCGGCGCGTAAGGCGCAAGCGCCAGAGGCATTCATCCCCTGCACCAAAGCGTTAGGAGGCGCCTTTTCGTTCGCACAGTTAAACTAAAACCATTGTTGACTAATTACCGTTCCTATAAAGTCATTAAAATATCCTACTGATCTGAGAGGATTCATCATGGCCATCAACATTTCAAAATTGAACGTGCAATGCGCCGATTGTCCAATCCGCCACCGCGCCGTTTGCGCAAAGTGCGATGATGATGAATTGGCGCAGCTCGAAGACATGAAGTTTTACCGCATGTTTGAGGCTGGACAAACGATTGTATGGGCGGGCGATGATCTGACCTTTGTGGCCTCTGTGGTGCGCGGTGTCGCAACGCTGGGTCAAACGCTTGAGGACGGGCGCACGCAAATGTTGGGGCTCTTGCTTCCATCCGACTTTATCGGCCGCCCTTGGCGCGGAACGTCTGCCTATGATGTGTCCGCAATCACCAATGTCACGCTATGTTGCTTCAGGCGCAAACCGTTTGAGGAAATGTTGATTCGCACCCCACACATTGGCGAACGCCTGCTTGAAATGACGATGGATGAACTGGATGCCGCCCGCGAATGGATGTTGATCCTCGGTCGCAAAACCGCACGCGAAAAAATCGCGAGTTTGCTGACCATAATTGCCCGCCGCGAAAAGACCCTCGATGTTCCACTGGCCAAAGCGCCAGTGACGATTGATTTGCCACTCACACGCGAAGCAATGTCAGATTATCTGGGCCTTACGCTAGAAACGGTCAGCCGCCAAATCTCCGCGCTGAAGCGGGAGGATATTATTCTACTTGAAGGCAAACGGCGGGTGGTCGTGCCAGATATGGCGCGTTTACTGGAACAGACCGGCAGCGACCCGATCTCGCACATTTAGTGCGCCATCAGGATCGGAACGCGCGCGGTTTCAAGCATGTCGCGGGTCGCGCCGCCAATCAGCGCTTCGCGGAAGCGCGAATGACCATATGCGCCCATAACTATCAAATCGACTGCCTGATCTTGAGCGTGGCGGTTGATGACTTCCGCAACAAGCGGCATCGTTTTGGCAAGGATCGAAACGTCCGCTTTTACGCCGTGGCGTGCCAGCATCACACAAATCACGCCACCCGGATCGGATCGTTCCGGCGAATGAGATGGAGGGTTGATCATGATGATTTCGGCGCGGTCAGCACGCTTTAGGACTGGCAAGGCTTTGCGTACAGCCTCCAGTGCTTGGGTGCTTTCGTCCCATGCGACCATGACGCGATCAAAGGCTCCGATATCGTCAGCGGTACGTGGAATCATCATGACAGGCGCGCCGGTGCCAAACAAAGCCGCCTCAAGGATGATGGTCTGTAATTGCGTCGACCCCTCGCCGTAAGGCTGCGATGCGATGATCAGGTCAGAATACCGCACAACCCGCGCGATGGCCGCGTCGAGGCCAGCAGACGTGACGACCAGTTTTTGGACCGCTGTTGGCGCCAGTGCGCCCTTAACACAGGATTGCGCCCAATCGAGTAATGTGGCAGCCCGCGCCTGCGCTTCACCAGTGCCTGCGCCCATAACTGCCAATGACGCCCCCATGGGCGCCACATCGTAACGCATCGGATCGATGCCAAGACAATAGACATCCAGGTGTCCGCCCTCGCGGTTGGCCAAAGTGACCGCCGCTTGCAATGCTGCTTTGTCGCCAACCTCGTCCGAGATGACGATGGCAATGGTTTTATAACTCATGTTCAGGGCTCCTGTTTTGGGTCGTTTCAATGTCACAATCCGTTGACCGTCACCCGTTGGTTGATATCAAAATAAACCGTGCATTTCTTTGACATGGATCAATGCGGCCTTGGGCTGATCCGTGAAAAACCCGTTCCATAGATATTTGCAGGACACATTCGTCCTATTCGAAAAAGGGAACGCCGCGATGTGGAATTGGTTCAAGATACTTGCGTTCGGGATTATCACCCTGCTCGCGGCGGTGGCCGCAAGTTGGGCGCGTGATATTGCCTATCAAGTTCACGCCATTATCATCATGGTCATATCAGCGGGCATGTTCGTTTGGTCGGTACGCACTGCTGACGACATCAGACCACCAGAACTCACAGGCTACATGGACGGTGTGATCCGTTACGGCGTGGTTGCAACGGCGTTTTGGGGGCTGGCCGGATTTCTTGTCGGCACATTCATCGCGTTCCAACTGGCGTTTCCATCGTTGAATTTTGAACTCCTACAGGGTTCCGGCAACTTCGGCCGCCTACGTCCGGTCCACACGTCCGCAGTGATCTTTGCCTTCGGTGGCAACGCGCTGATCTGTACGTCGTTTTATATCGTGCAACGCACCTGTGCTGCCCGTCTGTGGGGCGGCAACACCGCGTGGTTCGTGTTTGGGGGGTACAATCTTTTTATCGTGCTGGCCGCGACGGGGTATTTGATGGGGGCCACCCAATCGAAAGAATACGCCGAACCTGAATGGTACGTAGACATCTGGCTGACCATCGTTTGAGTCGCCTATCTGGTCGTTTTTCTTGGCACGCTCGTCAAACGCAAAGAACCACATATATACCTCGCGAACTGGTTCTTCCTCGCCTTTATCGTGACCGTTGCGATGCTGCACATTGTCAACAACCTGTCGTTGCCTATCAGCATTTTCGGCTCAAAGTCTGTGCAGGTTTTCGCAGGCGTGCAGGATGCGATGACCCAGTGGTGGTACGGCCACAACGCTGTTGGTTTCTTCCTGACAGCAGGTTTCCTGAGCATGATGTATTACTTTGTCCCAAAACAGGCCGGTAAGCCGGTGTTCAGTTACAAACTGTCGATCGTCCATTTCTGGTCATTGATTTTCTCGTACATATGGGCCGGCCCGCACCACCTGCATTATACCGCGTTACCTGACTGGGCGACGACCCTTGGCATGGTGTTTTCTATCGTTCTGTGGATGCCCAGCTGGGGTGGCATGATCAACAGTTTAATGACGCTGTCAGGTGCATGGGACAAAATCCGCACCGACCCGATCATTCGCATGATGGTCATTTCACTCGGCTTTTATGGCATGTCCACATTCGAGGGTCCGATGATGTCGATCCGCGCAGTGAATTCGCTAAGCCACTATACCGACTGGACCATCGGCCACGTGCATTCCGGTGCGCTGGGCTGGAACGGTATGATTACATTTGCGGCACTGTATTTCATGACACCAAAACTGTGGAACCGCGCAGGGCTTTATTCGCTGCGTCTGGTGAACTACCACTTCTGGCTCGCGACGATCGGGATCATTCTTTACGCGTCTTCGATGTGGGTCACCGGGATCATGGAAGGCCTGATGTGGCGCGAAGTCGACGCACAGGGTTTCTTGGTGAACAGCTTTGCTGACACCGTTGAGGCCAAGTTCCCGATGTATGTCGTGCGTGGTCTGGGCGGAGCCCTGTACCTAACCGGCGCAATCATCATGTGTTTCAACCTTTAGATGACAGCCTTCGGAAAGCAGCAACATGCTGCTGATTCCACCGCGGCCATTCCCGCTGAATAAGGAGGCTGATTATGGGAATTCTTGATCGCCATAAGGTCATCGAAAAGAACGCGTCGCTCCTGTTGGTCGGCAGCCTAGTGGTTGTCGCCATCGGCGGGATCGTTGAAATCGTACCGCTGTTCTATCTTGAAAACACCATCGAAAAGGTTGAGGGCATGCGGCCCTATTCCCCGCTGGAATTGGCAGTGCGCGACATCTACGTGCGCGAGGGTTGTTATGTCTGCCACTCCCAGATGATCCGCCCGATTCGCGATGAGGTTGAACGCTACGGGCACTATAGCCTCGCTGCGGAATCTATGTACGACCACCCGCATCAGTGGGGGTCTAAACGGACGGGGCCGGACCTTGCGCGTGTCGGTGGACGTTATTCGGATGCTTGGCACATTGATCACCTCAGTGATCCGCAATCAGTCGTGCCAGAATCGGTTATGCCGCCATATTCATTCTTGACGAACCGCTTCATTGAGCCTGATCACATTGCAGATCTGGTGAAGACCCATGCGGCTGTCGGCGTCCCATACACGGACGACATGATCGAGAACGCGCAGGCGGATTTCATCGCCCAAGCCGACCCGTTCAGTGATTGGGATGATCTGGTCGAACGCTACCCGGGCGCACAGGTCCGTAACTTCAACAGCAGTGATGGAATTTCCGAAATGGATGCGTATCTTCAAATGCTGGGCACGCTGGTCGATTTTTCGACCTTCACACCTGATGCAAGCCGCTAGGGGGACAGCACATGGACACCTATATATTCCTTCGCGAACTCGCCGATAGCTGGGCGTTGCTCGCGCTGTTTATCTTTCTTGCGTTCGTGTGGTTTTGGGCCTTCCGCCCCGGATCACGCGATCTGCACGACGATGCCGCCAACGTCATATTCCGCCACGAAGACGGTCCAGTCAACGACACCACCAAAGGTCCGGAGGCTCAAAATGAATAAGCAAGACAAAAAAGACGACGTCGACACCACGGGTCACGTTTGGGACGGCGTCGAAGAGCTCGACAATCCAATGCCACGTTGGTGGGTCTGGGTTTTCTATCTGACAATCATCTGGGCTCTACCCTGCTTGGCCGCTGATCAGTGGCGCGACGCAGGGTCTGTTAGGCTATTCGACCCGTGGCGAAGTCGCCGAAGACATCGCCCGCGTGAATGCGTCAAACGCGGCAATTCTGGCGCGGCTGGCCTCGGTGGACCTAACGGCGATCCGCGAGGACGCGGAATTGCACACCTTCGCAGTCAATGCAGGCGGGTCCATATTTGCGGCGAACTGTTCGCAGTGCCACGAAAGTGGCGCGGCTGGCGTACAGGCAGGCGGTTATCCAAACCTGCTTGATGACGACTGGCTTTGGGGCGGCGAAATTGGACAAATTGCTTACACGGTCACCCACGGCATCCGGAACGAGCAGTCCTTTGACAGTCATTACACCCAGATGCCTGCTTTTGGCGCCGACAAAATCCTTGCGGATGATGAAATTGATGCGATCGTTCAGCATGTCCTTTCGATTTCAGGCCAAGACCATGATGCCGTTCTGGCAGGGGTTGGGTCCACGCTGTTCTATGATAATTGTGCACCGTGTCACGGTGATGCAGGGCTTGGAGTGGAAGACATCGGCGCGCCAAACCTGAGCGACGCAATCTGGCTTTATGGCGGCGACGCGGACACGATCCGTACGAGCATTCATGATGCCCGCTTTGGCGTTATGCCCACATGGTCCGAAGAATTCCGTGGGGCAAGTGGGCTAAGTCTTTCCGAAATTAACGCTGTTGCCGCCTACGTTCATCAACTTGGCAGCGCGCAGTGACATCCACCGATAATAAGCCACTTTACGCAAAACGCGAGCCTGTCTTCCCGCGCAAGGTGAAGGGCAAATTCCGGTCACTAAAATGGGTGATCATGATCCTGACGCTCAGCATCTATTATCTGACTCCATGGATCCGCTGGGACCGTGGTGCAGAACTGCCGGACCAAGCGGTTCTGATCGACCTTGCCAGTCGGCGATTCTTCTTTTTTTGGATCGAAATCTGGCCACATGAATTCTATTTCATTGCCGGGTTGCTGATCATGGCGAGACTTGGCCTGTTCTTGTTCACATCCGCCATGGGCCGCGTTTGGTGTGGCTATGCCTGTCCACAAACCGTCTGGACGGACCTATTTATTGCGACGGAACGCTGGATTGAAGGCGACCGCAACGCCCGCGTTCGTCTTTGGAATGCAAAATGGGATGTCCGTAAACTCCGATTGCGATTGACGAAATACGCAATCTGGTTGGTGATCGCGTTGGCCACGGGCGGCGCGTGGGTCTTCTATTTTACCGATGCGCCTACACTGCTGGTGAACCTGATCAATGGAACCGCGCATCCGGTTGCCTATACAACCATGGCAATCCTAACCGTTTCCACCGTGTTCTTTGGCGGCATCGCGCGCGAACAGGTCTGCATCTACGCCTTCCCTTGGCCGCGCATCCAAGCCGCTATGATGGATGAAGATACAATCACCATCGGCTACCGCGCCCGGCGCGGTGAGCCGCGCAAACATTCGGCTGAGATCACTGAGGACACACCGCAAGGTGATTGCATCGACTGCATGGCCTGCGTCAACGTGTGTCCTGTCGGCATCGACATCCGCGACGGGCAACAAATGGAATGCATCACCTGCGGGCTGTGCATTGATGCATGCGACGACATCATGGCCAAGATCGGCAAGCCGCGTGGGCTTGTTGATTATCTGTCACTTGATGATGAAGAAGCAGAACGCAATGCTCAGCCGACAAAACGGGTTTGGCAGCACATCCTGCGACCGCGCACCCTGATCTATTCAGGTCTGTGGTCCATTGTCGGAATTGGGTTGGTGGTTGCTTTGTTCATTCAACCCGACATCAACATGACCGTCGCGGCTGTGCGAAATCCGACCTATGTCGTCCTTTCCGATGGCACGATCCGCAATGTTTACGAAATCCGCCTGCGCAATAAACACGGTGAAACGCGGCCATTTGAACTGTCTGTCACATCTGATGCCGCGCTTCAGATCGACGTTCAAGGTCAAGCCAACGGAAACAACGTTGTGGATGTGCCAGCCGATTCAACCCATCTTGAGCGGGTCTTTGTCAGCGCCGCTGCGCAAACCCCAGCGTCAACCGATGATCGCACGCCCATGCGGTTCTGGGTTATCGACACAATCAACGATGAACGCGCCCACGACGATACATATTTTAACGGCACGGGGGGAACCTAGATCATGGCACCACTTACTGGGCGCAAATTATTCTTTGGGATGGCAGGCGCATTTGGCGTGATCCTTTCGGTCAACCTGTTGCTGGCGTATTCGGCGGTCGCGACCTTTCCCGGGTTAGAAGTAAAAAACTCATACGTTGCCAGCCAGAATTTCGATGCAGATCGCAGTGCGCAACTGGCACTCGGCTGGACTGTTTCGGCGAACGTGTCTGATGACGAACTTCACCTTAGTATCACCGAGGCAGATGGTCGCCCTGTTGAGGTCGCCGAACTTGATGGCATATTCGGGCGCGCGACCAACGTACGCGATGATCAGACGCCAGATTTCATTTTCACCGGAACCAAATATATTGCCCCAGTGACCACCGCGCCAGGCAATTGGAACCTGCGCATGGAAGCCACCGCGCAAGACGGTACAGCCTTTCGCCAACGCGTCGTTGTCTTGGTCCAAAGATGACAGTTGCAGATGCCCATATCGGCCTGTCCGCCTGCCCCGGATGCGACGCCACAGCACTTGCGACCGAGCAGGCAGGCAATACCGCAAAGCGTGGCGACCGCGAAGTCGCGCTGTCCCTTCCCACGATCCACTGTGCTGCCTGCATTTCAATTGTTGAACGTGGCTTGATGGACTTGACCGGGGTGTCGCATGTGCGGGTGAACCTGACCCGCAAACGAGCGACAGTGCATGTAAGCCCCGACATTGATGACGTGATGCTGACAGAAGCGCTCGCGGCGTTGGGCTATGATGCGCAACCACTGGACCAAGCCACATTATCGGCCAATCATTCTGACCGTGCCGCGCGTGATCTTTTGATGCGCCTTGGTGTGGCAGGCTTTGCGATGATGAATGTCATGCTGCTGTCTGTTGCAGTATGGTCTGGGGCCAGCGATGCCACCCGCGATCTGTTCCACTGGATTTCCGCTGTCATCGCGTTGCCGACGATCATCTTCGCAGCGCAGCCATTTTACGTAAACGCTTGGCGGGCTTTGCGTGTTGCGCGGCTCAACATGGATGTCCCGATCTCTCTCGCCATTTTTCTGGCCGCTGGAATGTCATTGTTTGAAGTCGCCAATTCTGGCGATCACGCCTATTTTGACGCAGCCTTGTCATTGACCTTCTTCCTGCTGGCTGGGCGCTACCTTGACCAGCGCACCCGTACTGTGGCGCGCTCGGCCGCCACGGAACTTGCTGCGCAGGAAACGCCAACTGCCTTGCGCCTGAACGATGGAATACCGCAAACGGTGTCTCTGTCTAATCTTTGCATCGGCGATCTTGTTCTTGTCCGACCCGGCGCGCGGATGCCGGTCGACGGACAGATCATGCGTGGCGAAAGCGAACTTGACCTCGCGTTTCTGACGGGCGAGTCCGACCCCGTCTGTGTGTGGCCCGATGACATCCTGCGTGCCGGTGAAATCAATCTCACAGGACCGCTCAACGTGCGGGTGACGGCCGTTGGCAAAGATACGTTTGCACTCCCTCGCTGACCTGATCTCTGTCGCGGAAGAAGCTAAATCGCGCTACAATTCACTCGCGGACCGCGCCGCCGCGATCTATGCGCCCGCCGTGCACCTGCTGGCGTTCGCGGCCTTTGTGATGTGGATGTATCCGTCGGGCAGTGACGTGCGCTATTCCCTTAACATCGCGGTCGCGACGCTGATTATCACCTGTCCTTGCGCCTTGGGTTTGGCGGTTCCTGCGGTGTCCACAGTCGCCTCCGGTGCGCTGTTTCGTCGTGGCTTGCTTGTGAAACACGCAACCGCACTGGAACGTTTGGCCGAAGTCGACACCGTTATCTTTGACAAGACTGGTACACTGACTTTGGGCAAGCCGGCGCTGTTGAATCTACGCAATATCGCGCCGCAGGACCTCGCTCTTGCAGCAACGCTTGCCATGGCGTCAGCACATCCGCGCAGCCGCGCCATCGTCGCCGCGACGCAAGGCCAGGAATTGCCGACTGTCACACTGACCGGCATCAAGGAACTGCCGGGTTACGGGATTTCAGGGTTTTGGAATGGCAAACGCGTCGCGCTGGGGCGGGCTGACTGGGCGGGCCTAGCGGGACAAGGCACAGTTCTGGCTGTCGATGACCACATCCATGCAACCTTTGAATTTCAAGACATCTTGCGGGCGGGCGTTGGCCAGCTTTTGGAACACCTGCAGAATCGAAGTCTGCCTGTCACGTTATTGTCCGGCGATACCGCGTCAAATGTTAAACGATTCGCAGAAATAATTAACCTTACTGATTGGCGTTCTGACGTCCTGCCAACCGAGAAAGCGAAGTTTCTTAAAAAATTAAGCACACAAGGCAAGCACGTTCTGATGGTTGGTGACGGGTTGAATGACACAGCGGCGATGGCACTGGCGCACGTCTCTATCGCGCCTGCATCCGCGTTGGACGCCACGCGGGTTGCCGCTGACATTGTCCTGATCTCTGGTGATGTTTCAAAGATAGAAGACGCTTTGCGGATCGCGCGTTCTGCCCGTCAGCGTATCCTCGAAAATTTTGGCGTTGCGGCTTGCTACAATATGATTGCGGTTCCCTTTGCTTTCTTCGGCTTTGCCACGCCGCTGTCGGCCGCAATTGCCATGTCGACAAGTTCAATTATCGTGTCCCTTAATGCCCTGAGGGTTCGGTGATATGAATGTTCTCGCCTACCTCATTCCGATCTCTCTCACGCTTGGTGCGCTCGGCCTTGTCGGTTTCTTATGGACCCTTCGGTCAGACCAATATGAAGACCCCGATGGCGACGCCGCGCGTATCCTGCGTTACGAATATGACGATCGCCCAGCTGACTGATGCCTTAATCCCGACTAAAACAATAGGTCTTAGATAGACGCCGCGCAGGCGATAGGGTAGCAAGCGGTCATGTCCGACAGCACACAAAACCCCACCCCAACTGCGCCCCCCCCGACCGCGAAACCGTCGTGGTTTATGGCCGACAAAACGATGGCCTTGCTCGCGTTCCTGATTGCGATGTTCTGTCTTTTGCCGTTCCTTGCGGTCGGGCTTGCATCATTTTCGAGCGATACCGACACGCTGCGCCACCTCGCCGGGACGGTTCTCGATGACTATATGCGCAACACCGCCGGCCTGGTCGTCATTGTGGGTTTTGGCACTTTTATGATAGGTACAGTGTCAGCGTGGTTAGTGACGATGACCGACTTCCCAGGTCGGCGCTGGCTTGAGGTCGCGCTGGTGATCCCCCTGGCATTTCCCGCCTATGTTTTGGCCTACGCTTACACCCATGTTCTGGACCATCCCGGCATCGTCCAAGCCGCACTGCGCGATGTGACCGGCTGGGGGCCACGCGACTATTGGTTTCCTGAAATTCGCAGTTTGGGCGGCGCGGCGATCATGCTAATCTTAGTGTTGTACCCCTATGTCTACCTGCTCGCGCGCGCCGCGTTTCTGGGGCAAAGCGCGACGACGTTCCTTGCGGCGCGATCGTTGGGCAAATCGCCCGTGCGTGCATTCCTGTCGATATCCCTGCCCTTGGCGCGCCCTGCCATTGCAGCGGGTGTTCTTCTCACAATGATGGAGACGATCGCGGATTTCGGCACCGTGTCCTATTTCGGAGTACAAACGTTGGCGACTGGCATCCACAACAGTTGGTTTTCCATGGCCGATCGTGGCGCAGCGGCGCAATTATCGCTTGGGCTGCTGGCCTTCGCGTTGCTTCTGGCGATGTTGGAACGCGCAAATCGGGGCCGCGCGCGGTTCAGTAACGGCAAACGCCAAGACGTGGTAGGTCGCATTCCACTGGCAGGTGTCACTAAGTGGGGCGCGGTGATCTTGTGTGGTTTGCCAGTTATGCTCGGCGTTATCATTCCGGTGCTGGCATTGTCCGTTATGGCGGTAGGGTCAGAACAAAATCTGTTCAGTCCGCGATACGTTCACTTCATCAAAAATTCACTGACTTTGGCAACTATTGCGGCATTGGTCACGGTCGCAGCTGCGGTCTTACTGGGGAGTCTCAACCGGTTGCGCGAAACTCGTTCGGCGGCGGCGGCGCTGTATATCGCGCGGATCGGGTATGCCGTGCCGGGGGGCGTAATTGCGGTTGGTTTAATCGTGCCCTTTGCGGCCTTTGACAATGCGCTGGATGCCTGGATGCGCGCCACCTTTGATGTCTCAACGGGGTTGTTGTTTACGGGATCCATCTGGCTGCTGATCGGCGCGTATATGATTAGATTTCTCGCCGCCGCGTTGGGCGCCTATGAAGGCGGAATTGCCGTCGTTAGCCGCAACATTGACGCCGCCAGCCGCGTTTTGGGGCAAAATTCCATTGGCACCGTGCGCCGCGTTCACGTGCCTATCCTAACGCCAAGCCTGTTGACTGCCGCGTTGATAGTCTTTGTCGATGTCATGAAAGAACTACCTGCCACGCTCATCATGAGGCCGTTCAACTTTGATACATTGGCGGTTCAGGCATTCCGATTGGCGTCCGATGAACGGCTGAACGGCGCGGCAGTGCCAAGCCTTTTGATTGGGGCAATCGGGTTGCTGCCGGTGATCTTGCTGTGTCGTCAGGTCGCTGCGCACAGGGCATAAGAAAAGGGGCGCGGCCTTGACCTGACGCATTCCGGCTTTTGGGACACATAGAGGCTTTCGCGATTTATTTCGCGGGGGCCTCTTGATTGAGAAAGCCATTACCGTGTCTCGAACTTTCTCCAAAGCGGTGTGCCGTGGAACAACCAAGGTCGATAAAAGATCCTGCGTGGATCAGGTGCCTTGTTCTTTGGATTGTCGGCACCCAGCCGCATCGCCGGGGTCCGCATTACCGGCGCGGCGGTTCGCCGCTTCGGGACTTTCAGGGATTTGGACGATCCAGGAACCCGCACTGTAGAGACACCTTGGGCCACCTCGGTTGTGCCCTGCCCCGACGACCCAGACGCTACATACTGCCGTGTCTCGAACCAGTTGTAATACACGCGATAGATATTGAGCAGGGCGACCAAGCTAGCAGGATTAAATACTGCGCCGTTTATGTAGCTGGGACCGTTTCGACTGCCGCGCCCACCTGCCCGCGCGGTTGGACTGATCCGGCTCCGCACAGAGTTCATAAAAGCGGTTCATACAGGCTGGATTGTGGTGTTCAACACACGACGAGCGAGCGCCTCCCTTAGATCGTCATCAGCTATCTTTTGATCGAAGCCTACCGACTTCAAACGCTTTCGCTATTTTGACCGGAGCACTGGAAAGCCCACCGTCTTTTCGGTCTCACCGTAATGCTGGACAGGCGAGCTGGCCCAGAACTGTGGGAACTGGGCAGATTGAAAGTTGGCGATCGGAAAAGGATGCACCGCGTCCTGGCTATCAGTCTTCACTGCTGGCATTAGCCCTGCTGCGCAGAACCGTCTCAATAGCTCCCATCTCGGAAGCTCTTCGCCTACAATCCGCGTCTGAATCTCACCAAACTCCTCGAACGCCTTTTCGAATTTTTTGATACGGCTTTGGTTCGTTGGCGTAGAAGCTTCCTTGTCGAAGGACATCACAAACCATTCGAACTTGTCCTCCCTAATCAAGTCTCGGAAAATGTGAGGGACAACTCGCACCATCGCAGCTTCTTGTTCGCCAACCAGGGTAATCTTGCCATCTGGCAGCATCTTTCGCAGGCACGCAAGGTGCGCAGCCTTTGTATAGGTCTGTTTAACGACTACCCCCTTGAAACTGCCGCGGTGATCGCGGTTGGTATCTACAAGGCCGAAGTATCCGTTGCGGATCTCATTGAGAACCCGGCGTCGCGCACCTGATTCCCAAAGACCTTGCTGAACATCATCGGGCAGATCAATGCCGCAAGAAATGTCTTCCTCATAGGCCTTCTTCAACTTTTCCTCAAAAACCCGCCAGCTACTCTCGGCGCTGGCAAAGAACGCGGCCTCATCAAACCTACCGCTCGGCCTTTGGAAGTGAAGCAATGGGGCGCTCACGACCTTGCCAGACTTCTGGGTGTATTGTTTACGGATATTGCGGGGCTGGCCGGCAACATCGAGGTAGTGCTCTTCGAAGAAAGCAGCAGGATCGACACGCGGGTCGAAGTTGGCATCAATCCGGAAGACATATCCACTGCGGATGTCTGCGCTGACCGAGCAGTGAAGAGGCGTCAGGCGGCGATCAAACCGACTTTCCCAGTTTACTGAAATGACCACATCATCGTGCGCGATGCGCATATGGCTGAACCGGTCGGATGCGTCTTCCTTAGCTTTCCAATCTTGCAGTTTCGCGCGCTCAAACGCGAGCAGGATCTTTTCCAAAAAGAAAATACGACTGTAAATACGGCTCACACCGCATTTCTTGCCCGTATCGGGGTCCGACAAAAGGCGTTGGAGGTCGTTGATACTTGCGCCATTGACCAACTCCCTGAGCAGGCGCACCATTATCGCTCTTCTTCTTTTGTGCCTGATGGTCCAGGGAAACGGAGATACGCGCACCGGGCTGCCCTTTACAGGGTTTATGAATGATCCGGAATCCAGAAGGCTTCGGCCGCTTCCCTCTACGCGCGGGCGCGAGTTTGCCGTGCGTTCCATTGAAGATAAACTCGTCCGGTGCATCCAGATACCGAGCGCCACAACACCCACAGACTGGCCCTTCAAGTAGTCCATTCTGTGTCATCAGCCTGTCGATTTCGTCGAGGAGATGTTCATTCGAGAAAATATTAAACGATACCTCGCAGGTTCGGTTTCCCTTTTGATGATGGCAAATGAGATTTCTCCCGTCATCCCAAGCGTGCGGATCGCCCTGATACTCGAAAACCTGGGATACCCTCGACGCCTTATCATCACCGTCGAGCGTGTATATGCCTTTGCCAGTCGCAAGGGCTGGCAGCTTTATTGATGCGAGAAGTTTGCGTTGAGTAGCATTGCGGCCCTTGAAGGTGGGTAGCGAAAAATCCGGAGCAACACCGTCGTTGTCGTGACCTGCGCCCCTAAAACTCCTCCAGATTTGTGTAGAGTCCGCCCAACAAAAGGACGGACAAATGAAGGCACGATTTACAGACGAACAGATCATAGCAATTATCAAAGAACAGGAATCTGGGGAGAAGACTGCTGATGTATGTCGGCGGCACGGGATCAGTTCAGCGACGTTCTATAAATACACATCGAAGTATGGAGGCATGGAGCCGTCTGACGCGAAGCGGTTGCGGGCCTTGGAAGACGAGAACGGGAAGCTAAAGAAGCTGCTAGCGGAACAGATGCTCTCTTCTCGGGACATTGCTGCGCAATACCCTGTCAGGCGAGGGACAATGCAATGTTGCGAGACATCAATTCAAAAAAATGGTGACGCCCGTTGGGAAGCTTAAAGCTGTGGTTCACTTGATGGAAACTCATCAGGTTAGCCAGCGACCATTGCCCGGCAGGCGATTGCAAAGCAATCTGCCGAGAGGGGGCGTGCGATGTCTTGCAAGTTGATCGATCAACGGTGCGGTATCCGTCTCGCCGTGGCGATGACGCTGAGTTGCGTGATGCCATCAAGCGGGTTTCGAGGGAGCGGCGACGGTTTGGTTGCCGTCGTGTTCATGTGATGATCGCGCGCGAAGGCTTTGCGGTGAACCACAAAAAGGTGAGACGCATTTACACTGAAGAGAAGCTCCAAGTGCGTCGTAGGGGCGGTAGAAAGCGCGCTTTGGGCACGCGGAAGCCGATGGTGCTGCCTGTGATGGTCCTAACCAGAGATGGTCATTAGATTTTGTGTCTGACGCGCTGACTGACGGTCGCCGGTTTCGTATTCTGACGGTTGTCGATGACTTCAGCCGCGAGAACCTGGTACTTGTCGCGGACACATCATGCTGAGCGCGGCAAACCCCAAACCATACGTGTCGATAACGTCCTATGCGCGGAATGATTAGCTGAATTGGCGTCAGGTTATTGTCGCATCGAGGCGTCTCGACACGTTAGAAGCATTGCTCAGTTTGGCATTTTGGTCAACGAACTGTCTCTCCCATAACAAACACAGAGTACGCTTTTGCGGCTCTCACCGTCCTTAAGACGAGATCTTTGGGTCGTTGAGCAGAAGGCCTAAACATTATCTACGAGGTCAGTTGTCTGCCTCCACGGCCCTTACAGAGAAAGGTCCTACTGCTGTCGATCACCCCTCAAAGAAGGGGCGATATGGTTCGCCGTGCTTGATGATCCCATGAACGGTTCGGGCCATCTTCGCTGCGATTGCGGTGTACGCCTTTCGGCGCAAATGGGTGTTGTGACGGTCTTTGGCGATGTAGCGCTCGAACTTGTCGCGGAAGCTGTTGGTGCGCTGCAGAATAGCAACCTGTCCAGCCATCCAAAGCGTTCAACGAAGCCGAGCATTGCCATATTTTGACAGTTTGGTTTGCCCTCTGAATGTACCTGATTGCATAGTCGCAAGGTCCATTCCACAGAACTTCAAAAACTGCCGGTGATGACGAAAGCGCCGTACATCCCCAGCTTCTGCCAAAATTGTCAAAGCATTGCGTATTCCGGGGCAATCCGGCCACCCATACCGATTTGATCCGGCCGGGGGTTCCGGGGCATCCGGCCACCCCCCTTTGACCTGATTTAGTGTGCTGCGAGGCGATCTGTAGCAGGGCTACTCTGACGTTCCTTTTGAACATGCTTATCGCGTCGGAATCTGCGGCAACCGGCAGTCCGACTGATACTTTGGCAGTCTCGTAGATATCTGAAAGTAAACGCTCTTTTGCAACCTTGAGGCCCACCACATCCCAAGCGTCAGCGATGAATGCCTCCTTGCTCATGGCTGAGATCAAGTGTGGTGACGGATAACGTTCAAGGAAAGCAAAGAACCAGTCACTGCGAGAACTGCGAGAACTGCGATGGAAACGATCAGCTTCAGGAAAATACAGCGGCAGATAATGGGTTAAAACTCGGTGCCACAACTCGGTGCCACAACTCGGTCTTCGACTTGGATACGATGTCATGCGTTTTGGAAAGCTCTTGGATGTCGTTAGTGCCACGCACGAGGGGGGCATGATAAAACTGCTCGTTCCCGATCTCCATCATGTGAAGAATGACCTGGGCATCCTTAGGGTCGTTTTTGTCCCAACTGTTGTGCAAGGCCTCTCGCGTTCTGGCCAGGGCCACAGATGACACCAACTTCAACTCAAAACCTGCTGCGGCAAGATGATAAGCCAAGGCACGGTGATAATTACCCGTTGCTTCAAAAGCTACACGGACAGGGCGGCCGTAGCAGGCAAGCGATGTGATTAGACGATTGAAGTCGTCTAGCTGGTTCAGAACAGTCAAACGACGGCAGCGCTTCTTGTCCGCAATAGCAATGAGAACTTCGTCGCGGGCCTTCGAGATATCGATGGCCACCAAAACGGGCGCAGTTTGTGTAATAATGATATCGGTCATAGTTGGTCTCCTTTGCGGTGTGGTTTGTACAAAACCACCGTAGGGACCTGAGGCACGGCTATGACCACCTGCTGCGTTATTTGGGGCTGCGCAGGCAGTCATAGCCTTAAATTAGCGATATTCCGAAGGTGTTACGGCACAGAATTCACCAGCATGGCGATCCTCAAATGGGTTCAAAATACGGGTATCGATTGGCATTATATCGCGTCCCGCCGCCCGGCAGTGGTTTGCTTGCAAACCATGAGAGGGGGCAAGCCCCAGCAGAACGGGTTCATCGAAAGCTTCAACGGTAAACTAAGAGATGAATGCCTCAATGAAACGCTGTTTGCTACATTGGGCGACGCCCGCAAAACGCTTGAAGAATGGCAGGACGACTACAACTGGCGCAGACCACATTCAGCTCTGGGGAACCTGACGCCAATGGAATTTTTAGAGAGAAGGATCATCGACAAGATGGCCGCTTAAGGTCAAAGATTTAGCACCAAGGACTCCGCGCAAAGCTGGAGGGAAATTGGGGCACAGGTCAGTCGCAATCGACATCACCACAAGTATTGTGGTTGATTTCTTCGGACACTGCGGGATAAACTTCACGCAAGTTTAGTTTTGGAACACTCTTGACCATCAGATTTCCTATCTGTCGTTTCGTCAAGATGGCCTCCAAAGCCGAAAGAGATGTTGGTCGTTTCGGATGAAACGGAAACCTTTCGGACATTTTTTGCAATGTGTGGTCGCGGGACACTTCTCCCCCAACTCTTAGTATCTCCTATCTCTAAATGATCTGTAAAATCAAACGCCTACCAAGCAAAAACTTGGTAGGCGTCAGTTCTGTGTCCCAAAAGCCGGAATGCGTCAGCCTTGACCACGCCCCCCTTTTTTTGGATTGCTTAAGGCTATTTCCAATTAACTTCGTTGAATATCTCTTGGGCAAGCGGCAAATTCTTAGCCACCTCGCTTAGGTTTACTGTATCGCCGATGTAGTCTCCCAAGGCCTGAACCGAAGGGGACAGTTCAACACCGGGAACCGCCGGGTATTCATCGTTTCCAGCAGAGAAATACTGCTGCGCCTGATCTGACGCAAGGTATTCGAGGAAAGCGACCGCATTGTCGCGGTTCGGTGCGTGTGCTGCCACGCCGCCGCCGGACAAGTTCATGTGTGCGCCTTCGGCATCTTGCGATGGAAAGACCCAGCCGATGTTTTCGCGAGCGTCGGCGGGCAGGCCGTCAACGTCGGTACGGATCGCGCGGGCGAAATAGTAAGTGTTCGAAATCGATATATCGCATTCGCCCGACACAAGACCGCGCAACTGGTCGGTATCGCCACCTTGTGGATCGCGTGCAAAGTTGTTCACAACGCCTTGTGCCCAACCGCGTGCTGCCTCTTCACCGTGGTTCTCGATCACGCTAGACAAAAGCGTCTGTGAATACACATTGGTCGATGACCGGTGACAAACCATGCCTTGGTATGCAGGATCCGCAAGCGCGAGATATGTCAGCGGCGGGTTCTCAACATTGGCCTTGTCGTAGAAAATGATCCGTGCGCGTTGGGAAAATCCGTACCATTGGTTGTCGCTGTCCTGCAGGCTCGCCGGGATACGTTCCTCAAGGATATCGCTTTCGATGGATTGCAGCACTCCCGCATCCTTCGCCCTCTCAAGCCGTGATGTATCGACAGTCAAAAGCACGTCAGCAGGAGAATTCACGCCTTCGGCTTCCATCCGCGCGATCAATTCATCAGCTTTGCCTTCGATCCGGTTGATGGTGATGCCTGTAGCCGCCTCAAAATCTGAATAGAGCCGTTCGTCTGTGTCGTAGTGACGTGATGAATACAAGTTCAGTTCACCGTCGGCGAACACAGGTGCGGCAGTGCTCAGCAACAACGCTGCAAGGGTGATAGTTTTGGTTGGCATTTAGTCTATCCTTTATATCTGACTATTTCGATCAGATATCTTCCTAGCATCCATCCGTCAAGCAATCCTGACTAAATTTATCGGAATTAATCCCTAACCCATGACGCTTGGCCAACAACGCTTGACCGGCGCCGCATTTTAAGCCCCAAGTGGTAACGAGGCGGATCAGGCATGGCAGTTAGACAATTTGAAACAAGCGCTACGCGCAACAGCTACGATGTGGTAATCGTCGGTGGCGCGATATACGGGTCCGCCGTGGCGTGGTTCTTGACAGATAATCCTGATTTTGACGGCACGATTTTAGTGATTGAACGCGACCCAACTTATGCAAACTGCGCGACCGCCCATACGAATTCTTGTATTCGCCAGCAGTTCAGCAATCCGTTGAACGTCAAGATTTCCCAATTCGGCGCTGCGTTCATCAAGGGCTTTAAAGCGTACATGGGCAATGATGCCCGCGTGCCGGACCTGTCGATTCAGAGCTTTGGCTACATGTATCTCGCCGACACCGACGCCTTCGCGGGCCAATTGCGGACCGCGCAAAAGGTGCAGCTAGATGCGGGCGCAGCGACGCAATTGATGACGCCCGACCAGATCAGGGCCGCCTACCCGTTTTACAATGTTGATGACATCGTGTTGGGCAGCATTAACCTTATCGACGAAGGCTACTGGGACGGCGGCACGGTATTCGATTGGTGGCGCAGATCAGCGCGCGAACGTGGCGTGGAATACATTGCGGGCGAGGTCGTTTCGATGCGCGTTGTGGGGCCGCGCGTTCACAGTGTCACACTTGCGAATGGCGACGTGATTTCTTGTGGCAAGGTCGTCAATGCTACAGGCCCACGCGGGGCAAAGACCGCCAGACTGGCGGGGATCGAAATCCCGATTGAGCCGCGAAAGCGTTTCACGTGGATATTTACCGCCGAACAACCGCTTGTTGGCGCCTTGCCGCTGACGATTGATCCGTCCGGCGTGCATTTCCGACAAGACGGTCCGAAAACCTATCTGGCGGGTGGCCATGCACACCCTGATCTGGCGGCAGATTTTAACGATTTCACCATGGACCACAGCCTATGGCAGGACAAGATCTGGCCGACCATTGCAACCCGAATCCCCCAATTCGAGGCCATCAAAGTCGTCACCGAATGGACAGGGCATTATGACTATAACACTTTGGACCAGAACGCGATTCTTGGGCCACACACTGAGGTTGAAAACTTCTTCTTCGTAAATGGGTTTTCTGGTCACGGGTTGCAGCAATCTCCTGCGATGGGGCGCGGAACAGCTGAATTGTTGACCTATGGCGAATACCGCACCCTTGACCTAGCGCCGTTCGGATATGACCGCATCGCTGCAGGCAGGCCCTTTGCCGAAAGCGCGATTATCTAGCAGCCGTTACTTGTCGTCGGGATGTCGGCCCATAAGGCGCAAAAAGGGCCCCGCACGCAGATACGTGCCAGTTTCATGGCGTGACCGCGTGCGCAAAACGGGCGTCGTCGCCGATGCGCCAGCGCTGCTTTCGCGGAGAACGATATACATGCCAGACGCAATAATAATGCTCGCGCCAATGATTGTCGCACGATCGATATGTTCGTCAAAAAACAGCGCGCCATACACAGTGGCCCAGATAATCTGGGAATACTGCATTGGCGCAATGATCGCGGCCTCACCGGATTGATAGGCGGCTATGATGCAGCGCCCTGCAGTCCATGCAAATGCTGCCACAAGCGCGACCAAACCAAGATGTTCAATCGGCATCGGAATGTACACGAACGCCAATCCAATTCCCATCAGAACGAAGTTTGCCATCATCGGGTATAGCAGCATCACGACAGGGCGTTCATCGGCCCCAATACGGCGCACGACGATAGATGCGATGGAACCGCCCACAGCGGCCGTCAATGCCGCCACATGGCCTAAATTCAGATCCGTCGATCCTGGACGCAGCACCACAAGCACGCCCGTGAGACCAACAATAACTGCAAGCCAACGGCGCAAACGCACAACTTCGCCCAAGATCGGTATCGCCAGGATTGTGATCAGCAACGGCGCTGCAAACAGAATCGCATAAGTCTGCGCCAAAGGCAGGATTGTGAACGCGTAAAACGCCGTCACAGCCGTTGCGACCGACGCAACTGTGCGCAGCGCCATCCACCACGGGTGACGTGGCAACAGATTGCCCGGTTTGGCATCACGCATCAGCATGATGGTCGCCAATGGAAAGCTAAACAGCACCGAGAAGAACACGATCTGGATCGGTGAATAGATCGCGCCCAAGGTCTTTACGAAGACATCATGGGTCGCGAACACTCCGAATGCGATCAGCGCCAGAAGCGCGCCTTTGGCGTTTGAAGACATGCTCTATTCTTTCCGTATTCTTGCGACTCGATCATCCCTAGCAAGCAACAGTCTGCCGTCCGTTAAAGTGACGCGTCAAGTGCCGCCAAGATTGCATCAGTCATGCCAGATGTGCTTACGGCAACAGCGTCCTCATCGCCCAACAAATCACCAGTGCGCACGCCGTCTGCCAGCACTTTTTCAATCGCAGCCTCTAGCCGTACGGCCTCATCACCTTGATCAAACGAATAGCGCAGCGCCATCGCGAAGCTGAGGATACAGGCAATCGGGTTCGCCTTTCCTTGCCCGGTAATATCAGGCGCAGACCCATGAACGGGTTCATACATCGCCTTGGGACGGCCATTCCCCATCGGCGCGCCGAGGGACGCGGACGGCAACATGCCAAGCGAACCCGTCAGCATCGCGGCACAATCCGACAAGATATCGCCGAACAGGTTATCGGTATAGATCACATCGAACTGTTTGGGCGCACGGACCAACTGCATCGCGCCATTATCGGCGTACATGTGGGACAGTTCAACTTCGGGATAGTCGGCGTGCACTTCGGTCACGACGTCACGCCAAAGGATGCCCGATTCCATGACATTTGCCTTTTCCATCGAACACAGCTTCTTCGACCGCTTCATTGCCATTTCAAACGCCGCACGCGCGCCGCGCTCAATCTCTGCTTCGGTGTAGCGCTGTGTGTTGATGCCAACACGCATGTTGTCTTCCATGTGGATGCCACGCGGTTCGCCAAAATACACGCCCGACGTCAGTTCCCGCACGATCATAATGTCGAGACCCGCAACGAGTTCTTTTTTCAGGCTTGAAAAATCCGCCAATGCATCAAAACACTGCGCGGGACGCAGGTTTGCGAAAAGGTCCATTTCTTTGCGCAAACGCAAAAGGCCACGTTCAGGTTTGACAGAAAAATCCAGATCGTCATACGCCGGACCACCCACAGCGCCAAGCAAGACTGCGTCTACTTCTTGCGCTTTAGCCATCGTGTCGTCGTGCAAGGGGGTGCCGTACTTGTCATACGCCGCCCCACCAACCAGATCTTCGGATACGTCAAACTGCATGTCACGTTTGGCACCAAACCAGTCAATAACGCGGCGCACTTCGGCCATGACTTCTTTGCCGATGCCATCACCTGGCAGGATCAAAAGGGAAGGGTTCGACATGGGGGATATCCTTATTAAATCTCGGGGCTGGCATGAGTTGGATTCCGCCTAGCCCGTCAGCCCGCACGGGTCAAGAAACCCCTGACTTAAGCCCAAATTAAGGTTGCGTATCAACAAGCGGCCTTAACCCGATCGCAAGCAAATCCCAAACCCGCCTGATCCGCGGCGTGTGGCGCATGGCCTCATGGGCGACCAGCCAGACGGGCAAAGACGGGATCGCCACTCCGGGATCAATCGCCACAATATTAGGGTCATCCCGCGCAACTGACCCCTGGGCAAATCCGATCCCGCAGCCGGCCCGCACAAGGTTCCAATACGTTGCGTGATCGTCACACCGCACTTTGAAAAAATCGCGCGTAACCTCGATCCCAGCCTCGCGAAATCCATCGATGAGTGCGGAGTTGGTGTCGTATCCGACGAAATCATGGTGTGCCAGATCAGCGACACCGTGCAGCGAACCCTTTCGTGCGAAGTAGCTTTTGGATGCACAAATGGTCAGCGGGATGTCACCGATGTGCTGTGTCACTAAATCCAATTGCGTCGGGCGATACATCCGGACAGCGATATCTGCCTCTCGATACAGTAAGTTGCGGGTGTCGTCAGAGGCAACGATTTCGATTCCAATCGCGGGTTCCGCAAGCCGGATTTTCGCGATGATGTCCGGCAGGTGATACAGCGACGTCATCACGCTTGCGGTGATCCGCACGGTGCCGCTCATTCGTGCCGATTGCCCCGCCGCTGTCAGCGTAATTTGCCCCATTGCATCGCGCATCGCCCGCGCGGGGGCGACCAATGCGGCACCGGTTTGCGTAAGTTCAAACCCCCGTGCCTGCCGCGTAAAAAGGCTCGCGCTCAACTGATGTTCAAGCGCCTTAATCTGACGCCCCAAAGTTGGCTGGCTCGCCCCGAGTTTGCGGGCAGCACCAGACAACGACCCTTCTTCAGCGACCATCAGGAAGGCTTGAATCAGGGACCAATCGGCGGGGTTCAATACAGGTGACATACACAACTGAATACATGGCCTGCAAATTTAGGCAATTCCAAACCAAATTTGAATTGCACATATTGGCACCAACACAGGAGATACATCATGAAAAACACCGTTCTGATACTTGGCCCAACGGGCCGCCTTGGCCGCAATGCGGCCCAAGCATTCGAAACTGCAGGCTGGGAGGTCCGTCGATTTGATCGTGACAAAGACACCCTTTGGGACGCAGCGTGGGGCGCATCTGTCATCGTCAACGGCTGGAACCCGCCCTACCCGCAATGGGCGGCCGAGGTCCCAGATCAAACCACGCAAATCATCGAAGTCGCCAAAGCCAGCGGCGCCACCGTGATTATCCCGGGCAACGTCTATGTTTACGGCGCGCAAGGCCCCGAACGGTTCGGGCCTGACACACCGCACCTCGCGACCAATCCATTGGGGCGGGTTCGTGTGAACATGGAAGCGGCATATCGTGCGTCCGGTGTGCAGAGCTTTGTCGTGCGAGCGGGGGATTACCTTGATACGCAAGCATCGGGAAACTGGTTCGACATGATCATTGCCAAACCAATTAACAAAGGTAAAATTTCCTACCCGGGCCACCTTAATCGCCCGCATGCTTTTACGTTTCTTCCCGATGTGGCCGCCACAATGGTGTCACTGGCCGAAAAGCGACACAGCCTTGGCCTATTCGAAGACGTTCCGGTGCCAAGCTTCACTTTGACGGGTGAAGAACTAGCACGTGCCATTTCAACGGTTGTTAGGCGGAAAATCGCCGCGAAACGCATGGCGTGGTGGCCGATAAGCATCGCAAGAATCGCGTGGCCAATGGGCCGTGCCTTGGTTGAAATGCGCTATCTTTGGGACAAACCACACCATATCGACGCATCCCGCCACGCAGCGCTGTGCGATGATGTCGCGATGACCCCGTTGCACGTGGCTTTAACGCAGGCCCTCAATCTCAACATCCACCCAAACGAGGCGGTGCGGCCCGGCGGCCAAGCCATCATTGCCCAGTAGAACCACCATAGGATCATTCGCCGCGGGCCAAAAGACACCCGCGTCCGTAACGTTAAGGTGACGGGACGGCAGTATGTAGGACACCCGCAGATTGCCCGGTCCGTCATCTGACCAATCGGCAGTATCCAAGGCGGGATCACCAACCTGTTCGGGATCCGCCGCCTGTCGCGCGCCTGCACTCATTGGTTTTGCATCCTGTAAATCAGGGCGCGTAAGAACGCCGGCGATACCGCTGCGGATACCTTGTCCATCAAACGGGTCCGCGTTCACGTTACCGATTATGACGGGGTTAATGAGGGGCCCGGCCAGGGTGCCATCCAAAACCGCCTCCCACACCCGCAACTCGTCGCGGTTGCGCAGCCCGTTGAAATCTTCCGGCCCATCAAACACGGGAGGGGTCGCGGAAAATACAAGTAGCGTGATGGTCTGAACGCCAAGATTGATCGGCACGATCCAGTGGCCCGACGACGACACATGCAACACCGCCTGCACGTCGACCGACGGGAATGGCGTCCCGTTCATTTGCGGCAGGACCGCATCCGGCACATCCCGCCAAAGCAGATCTGTCAGGTCAGTGACGTCGCCCACATCGACCGAATGGCGCGATAAAAGCGCTATCCCACCGTCGCCCAAGAAACGACCGTAGCCCATCGCGTCGCGTGCATCGCCAGTGAACCCGTCGCCATCCACGTCAAGCCCCGTCTGCATCCCCGCATTCGGGCGCAGTGCAAATTGGTGCTGATATGGATCTGCGAGGATATCCAAAAAAGCCGACAGTGCTGCGCCGCCCGCATCATAATCGAAGTCAGTGAGGATCAAAATATCAGGGGCGATATGGTTAATGATCGCAACAATAGCAGCAATTTCTTCGTCGTCTTGCTTCGCGATATCGCGCAGCAGCAGCCCTGGCCCATCGCGGCTAAGCGGGGCGGCAAATGTTGCAATTCGAACGATGTCGCTTGATTGGGCAGACGCGGTGGAGACCCCGATCATAAGGGCAATAAGCCAGTAAATTAAGCCGGAATGCCGTCTTCGCCCTGCGTGCGCAGGTATGCCTGTTCGCGCTGAAGCGCGATCATTTGACCCACGCGAAGCATCGCAATGCCGCGCATAATCAAGCTGGCGGGAATGAAGGCCCATCCGGTCATCGTCCAAATTAAGGTGTGTGAATCCTGCAACTGGATCGGGTTGAACATATCCGAGGCGAGTTTCACAAATGCTGGGATCAAGAAGGGCAGCAGAAATCCTAATATAATGTTAAGCTGACCATCACGTTCAAGTCGAGTAACGACGTCACCACCGGCAGTTGGGTCAAATGTAGGCAGGTTCGTCCAGACGTTGAAGCCGCCACGCTGGTTGGGCCAGTTGTTCAACCGCAGCGCCAAGACAAAAAATGCCAATGACAGCAAGGACACAAGATAGCTGAGGCCAGCGGCGGTACGAACATTGTCAATGAGGTCTGCGCTTGCTTCAGTTGGGAGCATCAGGACCACGAGACGAACAGGGGAATAGGGGAAATCCATGGCTTCAGCGAGCGAGCCGCCAACGATGTTGAACAACACTGTCAATGTCGTCGGTTCTGTCACCCCTTTGGCGATGACCGTCAGTGCCAGCACGGTGGCCGCCAAGCCAAAGTAACGCACACGATTAAAGGGTGGTGCGTCCCGAAATTCCATCAAGCTGGGAGAACTGGAGTTGTATTCAACAAACACAAATACACTGGCCACGATGCAAACGAGAGCGACGAGATGTGTTGTATCCGTCGCTGTGCCGGCAAGCATCAGCGATGGCGTAGCGATCATCAATATCACTAAGACTGCCCGTAAGGCAGCGCCTGAAAGCCTTGAAAACACTGCTCTTTTACCCTCATTTCGGTCGGTCGCGATTACGTGCCGCGTCCTTATCCCGTTTCGATCCTGCGCATTGTCGGCAGGTTGCCTCATAATTGCCATAATATTGCCCAAATTCAGTTATCGCTGCAAGTCACCCTTAAGATTTGGCAAAAGATCAGGGCAAATTTGCGGCGATACTGGTGCGAGATTGCAACCATTCCGTAGCATTGGAATTATAGCGTCTAGATGTGGGGGTAGACAGGTTCACGTGGCACAAGGTCGGTTGACGAACTGTTAGGACGTGTGGCGAAAATAAGGGGCACAGCAGAGCGCCCCTTATCAAAATTCAGACCAGTATTCAGCGTTTCAGGATCAGACCCATGGCCGCTCTGCAGACAGCCGCGCCTCATATGTGTCGATAGACGCGACCTTTTCCATGGTCAGGCCGATATCGTCCAAACCGTTCATCAGGCAGTGTTTTTTGAAACTGTCGACCTCGAACGTATAAACGTCGCCATCAGACGAGGTGACGGTCTGTGCCGCGAGGTCGATTTCGATGCGGGCGTTGGCGCCTTTTTCGGCATCCTTCATCAGGGCATCGCGTTCGGCTTCCGGCAGGATGATGGGTAAGATACCGTTTTTAAAGCAATTACTGTAAAATATGTCGGCAAAGCTGGTAGAAATCACGCAGCGGATGCCGAAATCTGCGATCGCCCACGGCGCGTGTTCGCGCGATGATCCGCAGCCAAAATTGTCGCCAGAAACCAGAACGGAGGCGTCGCGGTAGGCGGGTTTGTTGAGAATAAAGTCAGCGATTTCATTACCTTGGCGGTCAAATCGCATTTCATCAAACAGGTTCACGCCAAGGCCAGAGCGCGCGATCGTTTTTAAAAACATCTTCGGGATAATCATATCCGTGTCGATATTGACCAACGGCATAGGCGCCGCGATGCCAGAGAGTTTGTCAAATTTTTCCATTTGTCTTGTCCTTTGCAGGTCGAGGTTAACGAAAACCGCCGAGCTGTTAAATTCTGGTTACCGATTTATTAACCGATGTTAACCGGGCAGTAAGAGTCACACAGCGTGCACAGGTTGTGCACAACCTGTATGCCAGTGGCTGCACGATCAACGCCTACATCAAGTCCCGAACGTCTGTCAGACGGCCTGTGATCGCAGCCGCCGCCGCCATGCCCGGGGACACAAGGTGCGTGCGGCCCTTGTAGCCTTGGCGACCCTCAAAATTTCGGTTCGAGGTTGAGGCACAGCGTTCGCCTTCGGCCAACTGATCAGGGTTCATCGCAAGGCACATCGAACAGCCCGCCATGCGCCATTCAAAACCTGCATCCTTGAAGATATCCGCGAGGCCTTCTTCTTCGGCTTGGGCACGCACAAGACCGGAGCCTGGAACGATCATCGCGCGCATGCCCTCTTTGATCTTTTTACCCTTGAGGATCGCAGCCGCAGCGCGCAGGTCTTCGATGCGCCCGTTGGTACACGACCCGATGAACACCGTGTCGATTTCAATGTCAGTGAGTTTCTGACCCGGTGTGAGGCCCATATAATCGATAGAGCGACGGGCCGCGTCGACCTTGCCACCTGTGAAGCTTTCGGGGGCGGGAACGACTGCGGTGATCGGCAACACGTCTTCAGGGGAAGTGCCCCATGTGACGGAAGGTGCGATGTCTTCAGCCTTCATTGTAACGACGAGGTCCCAATGCGCGTCACCGTCGGAGAACAAGGTTTCCCACCACGCCTGCGCGGTGTCCCATTCGCCGCCTTTGGGCGCTTGCGGACGGCCTTTGCAATAGGCGTATGTTGTGGCGTCTGGCGCGATCAAGCCTGCGCGTGCGCCGCCCTCAATCGCCATGTTACAGACGGTCATACGGCCTTCCATCGACAAAGCTTCGATAGCTTCGCCGCAATATTCGATGACGTAGCCGGTGCCACCCGCCGTGCCGGTTCTGCCGATCACGGACATGGTGATGTCTTTGGCGGTCACACCGGGGTTCAATTTGCCGGTGATTTCGACCTTCATGTTTTTGGATTTCTTCTGGATCAGCGTTTGCGTCGCCAGAACGTGTTCAACTTCGGATGTACCGATGCCATGGGCCAGCGCGCCAAACGCGCCGTGGGTGGCGGTATGCGAATCGCCGCAGACCACTGTCATACCCGGAAGGGTCCAGCCCTGTTCGGGACCGACAATATGCACGATCCCTTGGCGCACGTCGGACACTGGGTAATAGTGGATGCCAAATTCTTTGGCGTTGGTGTCAAGCGCGTCAACCTGAATGCGGCTGTCCGCAGTCATCGTTTCGGCATTGGCACGGTCCAGCGTTGTGGGCACGTTGTGGTCCGGCACGGCGATGGTTTTATCCGGCGCGCGCACAGTGCGGCCTGTCATGCGCAGGCCCTCAAAGGCTTGCGGGGACGTGACCTCATGGACCAAGTGGCGGTCGATATAGAGCAGGCAGGTGCCGTCATCAGCCTCATCAGCGACGTGGGCATCCCAGATTTTATCATAAAGCGTTTTGGGGGACATGTGTCCTCTCCCATTCTGTTGGTTATGGGTATGGATTTTCAACGCGCCCCGAAATTCATCGCAGGCGCACGGCATTATAGATTGGCGTTATAGCTGCGCGAGTATTGTGCACGCGGCACCATAAAAGCGCCAAGGCAGGCGGGCGCGGTCATCCATGTCAAAAACTTGCGTCATGAACTGCAGTTATACCCCCTGCAGGGTTCTCGCAAGGGTGATCCCGTTACAGTGCATGTGCAAAGACCGGTCTGGACCCTTGCTGTTTGCCGCCCCAGATAACAAAGTGTCAGGGTAGCTTAGGAACGCCCATGGAACCGCAAAACACATTAGACCTTGCTGGTCAGGCCGCCGAGATCGCCGAGATTGGCCAAGGGATATGGAGCCAGCTCGTTGTGTTTCTCCAGAGTTTTCTGCGGCCTTGGAATGCGTATCAGTTGGGCATCATCGTCGCGATATTTCTGGTGGCGCATCTGGCCAGTCAAATTCTCAGCCCGCCACTGCACCGCTGGATGCGGACCCGCGAAAGCTGGCCAAAGTGGCGGTTGCGGTGGCTGTTGGTCATTCACCGCAGGCTGCGCGGGATTTTCTTTGTTGCGTTTATCTGGATCGTCTTGATCGTGATGCGCGAAATCACCTGGGGATCACGGTCATATATGATCGGGATCGCGGCTAACCTTGCGCTGGCCTGGCTGATTGTGGTGTTTGCGACGCGGCTGATCGGTAATCCGTTTTTGCGATCCATCGTGCGTTATGGCGCGTGGATTTGGATTACGCTGCGCATCACGGGGCTGACAGATCAGGGGATCGAGGTTCTTGATGCGGCTGCCATTGAGGTCGCCGATGCACGGCTATCGCTTTGGCTGCTGGTGCAAGGCGTGTTTATCCTGTCGATTTTCTTTGTCGTGGCGCGATTTATTTCGCACCAGACGTCGGTGCGCATTCACCGCAACGAAGATATCAGCCCGTCGATGCGGGTGTTGGTCGTCAAGTTTTTGCAAGTGGTCCTGTATGGCTTTGCGTTTTTCGTTGGTTTGCAGGCAGTCGGGTTTAATCTGACAGGCCTTGCGGTGCTGTCGGGTGCGATTGGTGTCGGTATTGGTTTTGGTCTGCAAAAGGTCGTGAGCAACCTTGTGTCGGGGATCATCATTCTACTGGATAAATCGATCAAACCCGGTGACGTGATCACCGTGGGGGAAACGTTTGGTTGGATTAATTCGCTGGGCGCGCGGTACGTCAGCATCACCACCCGCGACGGGCGCGAGTACCTGATCCCGAACGAAGACCTCATCACCACGCAGGTGGTGAATTGGTCACATTCCAACGATTTTGTTCGGTTGGATATCTATTTTGGCACCGCCTATGGCGATAACCCGCGCGAAGTGCGCAAGCTGGCGATTGCCGCGGCCGCCGGCGTGGACCGTGTTCTGGAATTTCGCCCGCCAGTCTGTCACATCGTTGGCTTTGGTGACAGCAGCGTCGATTACATCCTGCGGTTCTGGATCAAGGACCCGACGGGCGGACTGACCAACATTCGCGGCAACGTCTATCTCGCGCTATGGGACGCGTTTGCGGACAACGGCATTTCGATTCCGTTCCCACAACGTGAGGTCAAAATGATCGAAGGGTCGGAAATTAGACACAAGGCGCTGGATTGAGCGGTTGCGATGGTGATGGTCTGGGTTGCGGATAGGGTCGGCATTTGATGCACGGTAATTAAGGTTTGCCAAAAACGGTTCTCTGTTTGCGGCCTTGTCAAGCGGGTTAGCGATCTGTCCGTTCGGGGTCATGGTTCTCTCCGAGGTCGCGCATTGCGCCTCATGATGGTTTTCGGTGGTGGATCGTCTCCAATGTCGTTTGCGGGTTACGTGGCAGTTGCTCCGTCCCAACCGTTTTTACGAGATCGATCAACCTCCGTCCCGTCGGGACTTCGCTTCCCGCCCGTCCGGCAAGAATTCAGTTCAGGCAGTGGCCTCTTGTGTCCATTGATAGTCGGTTCCTGATTTCCAGAGCGTCAGCATCAACACTGCAATCTTGCGCGCGGTGGCAACAGCGGCTTTGCGGAAGCCTCGCCGCCCAGCCAGTCGGACGGCCCAGGACTTCAACGCTGAGAAGCGCTTCACCTGTCTAATGACACAGGACGCCGCTTCAAACAGTAGCCCCCGCATCGCTGCATCTCCGCACTTTGAGACACGGCCCGACCAATCCATTTCACTCGATTGGTGCCGCCTCGGCGTCAAACCGAGAAACGCACCCACGTCTGAGGTTTTACTGAACCGATTGGGATCGTCGACGAGTGCTGCAAAACTGAGTGATACAATTGGGCCAACTCCGGGAATGGTCATGAGGCGACGCGCGATGGGATTACTTTTGGACTTCGCCCTCAATGCGGCATCAAAGTCAGCGGTCGCCTTGCACAGCGTGATGTGGGCGGCGATGAACCCGTCTGCGATGGTGCGCAGCACGGGATCGGTTTCTCCAGCGGCGGCCAGTTGATCGCGAAATCCTTGCCTTTGCTGCGCCTGACCTATCCCAGTCATTCGGATACCAAAGGCCTTCAGAACGCCTCGGATGTGGCCTTCCAGATCCTTGCGCAGTCGGATCATACGCTCTCGTCCTCCGACTAACACCCGCAATAGATCCGACTCTTCACTGCGAATGTGAACCGGAGTGAACCAGTTCATCCGTGCGAGTTGCGCGAGGCCTTCTGCATCAGCGCTGTCCGACTTATTCAACCGTGCAGACAAACTCTTATGGGCCTTGCGGGCATCGATGCAGATTGCTGGTAAGCCCAATTGCACCATCCCGCGTTGTAGCCAGATCGAAAGCTGTCCGCTTTCATGCACAATCCGTTTTGGAGCCAGAGATCGGTTCTTAAACCAACCTGCCACCCCTTCGGGATCAGCTGGCGCGGTGCCTTGTGCCACAATCGCCCCGTCATCATCGATAATACAGATCGAAATTTCTTTGAGCGAAACGTCTAATCCTGCATAATATGTCATGGTCGTTCTCCTCACGGCTTGTTTCCATGAGGCCAGTATAGCAGGACCTCGTTCGCCACCGCAGAGCGGCCGCCGCAATCACACCATGTCCTTTTTGGAGACCTGCGAACGACGCGGTAGGTATCTTGACAAAACTGCAAATATAGTTTAATTATAAGCTATGATGAAACATGCCTCCGTTGCCCTTTCGCTCGCCGCACTCGGTCACGACACCCGCCTGACTATCTTTAGGTTGTTGGTGCGGGCCGGAAATGATGGCCTGAATATCGGTGAGGTCGGCCAACATCTGGGTATGGCTGCCTCTACGCTCGCGTATCATCTCGGGACCTTGGTTGATGCCGGACTTGTCACCCAAGAGCGGCAGGGCCGTCAGATTATCAACCGCGTAGATTTTGATGCGATGCATCAAACCGTGTCCTTCCTGACAGCGGAATGCTGCGCGGGGGTAAGGCTCACACAGGAGGACGCTGCGTAATCGGTGGCGTTTTCTTTCTTGCTCAAAAGAAACTATATATTTAAGGATATAGATATGATTGAAACTTCTCTCAATGTCCGCTCTCGGACTACAGACTTTGCTCATCAGCTCTGGACGAAGGAAAAAGTCTGGCTATTCACCGCATCGCTGCTTTTGGCGCTCTTTGCTCTCTCACCTACACTGGGTTTCACAACCGTAAGTTTTGCCCTCCAGAATTTGCTGAATGTCGCCCCGTTTCTTGCTCTGTCCGTGGGGATTGCTGCTTATGCTGGAGCCACTGGTGCGGATGGTTTGATTGCCCGCGCCTTTACCGGATCACCGGCGGTTATGATCCTGATCGCTGCTGCTGCTGGTGGCCTCTCACCCTTTTGTTCCTGTGGCGTGATTCCCCTGATCGCAGCTCTGTTGGTTATGGGCGTGCCTCTGTCAGCAGTCATGGCATTCTGGCTGGCATCCCCTGTGATGGATCCATCAATGTTTTTGTTGACCACCGGCACGCTTGGTTTTGAATTTGCAGTCGCTAAAACGATCACAGCGCTCTGCTTGGGTGTCTTCGGCGGGTTTGTCGTTCATATGGTAACGCGTGCGGGCGGACTGACCGATCCATTGAGTGAAGGCGTTGGCAATGGCGGATGTGGGGGAGCCAAGGTGCGCACAGAGCAGCCGGTTGTTTGGAAGTTCTGGAGCGACGATGCGCGAGTTGCTAAGTTCTGGCGTGAAGGGATCAAGACCACATTGTTTCTCGCAAAGTGGCTGACACTGGCGTTCATTCTGGAAAGTTTGATGCTGGCGTGGTTGCCCGCTGATCTGGTTGCCCGCACACTTGGCGGCACTGGGATCGCACCGATTGGTATAGCAACGCTTGTGGGTGTGCCCGCCTATCTGAACGGTTACGCCGCGCTGCCGCTGGTTGGCGGGCTGATGGAGCAGGGTATGGCACCCGGTGCAGGTATGGCGTTTTTGGTTGCAGGCGGGGTCAGTTCGTTGCCTGCTGCCATCGCCGTTTGGGCATTGGTCAAGCGGCAGGTGTTTTTCCTGTACCTCGGACTTGCGCTAACAGGGTCGTTTGCGAGCGGGTTGCTGTTTCAGCTCTGGACGACCTTCTGAAACTTGCTTCGATTGTAAACAAGAATTGCAGGCCTCATTGAGCGGCCTGCAAAAAAATCTGCCTCTTCCAAAAACCCGCCTTTTTGGCACGAACGCTGACTGCTGCGATTGACGCCATCAAAACCCCGTTCAAAATCGAGGCCGTTGTTGAACGGTTTTGCGGCTCTTATGCAGGGGGCCAGACTTGGGATCATGAAATTTCTTTGCGTCATATCCGCAGCAGACATTACTGTTTAGCGTTCGCGATGCGACTGATTTCGTCGGGAAACTGGCAGAATTGCCGCAGCGCAGCGGATCGGATTTCTGATCATTGAAAAGCCATGCATCGCTTGTTAAGTTAGAAGATGCCTAGCGCCGGGGTTTTGACGGCGGATTCTCAGGAGGACAATGATCTGTCTCTTACTTCATCGGCAGGCACCCCTGCCAACACAGGGATCCACGCAATGAGCGTGCAAGCCCCAAATTCTGACACCACGCTGGCCGCTGTTCTTAAATCTTTGGACGACGACAAGGGCGAAGATGTGGTGCAAATCAATCTGCACGGCAAATCGGAGATGGGTGACTACATGGTCATCGCGTCCGGTCGGTCTTCGCGGCAGGTGTCGGCGATGGCTGAAAAGCTGACCGACCGTCTGAAAAAATCCTTTGGGATTTTGTGCAAAGTCGAAGGCCGTGCCACGGGTGACTGGGTCTTGATCGACACAGGCGACGTCATTGTGCATGTCTTCCGCCCTGAAGTGCGCGAGTTCTATCAGCTCGAAAAGATGTGGCAGAACCCAGGCGAAGCCACGGCAGAACACAACGCCGCAGAGGCCGCCAAAAGAACAACGTAATGCGTATGACGTTTTGCGCCTAACGTTGTGCGTCGTGGGCCGCCTGCGGGCTGGCCCCGAACGCGTTCTGATTGACGACTACCTTTTGCGATTTGACCGGACGGGTCGGGCCCTTGGCCTCGGCCCTATCGACGTACGCGAAGTTGAGGACCGCAAAGGCGGCGGCATGGCGGCTGAGGCCGTGTTGCTGGAAAAGGCATTGCCCAGCGGCGCGGCTGTGATCGCGCTGGACGAGCGTGGAAAGATTAGGTCGTCGCCTGAATTTGCCAATGATCTGGCGCGGTTTCGCGACGACGGACGCAGCGACCTAGCATTTATTATTGGCGGTGCGGACGGGATTGACCCAAGTCTGCGGGCCAAATGTGCGGCGTCTTTGAGTTTTGGTAAAATGGTCTGGCCACATATGTTGGTGCGGGTGATGCTGGCAGAGCAGTTGTACCGTTCGGCCAGCATTCTGGCTGGCGCGCCCTATCACCGCGCTTAGGATTTGAGTTGTATTTGCCAAGATGAAGGTGGGTCCGCTAGAAGGTGGCAACCTTTGGAGAGACAAACATGACCATTCCGAAACCTGTCGTTCTTTGTATTCTGGATGGATGGGGCAAACGTGCCGAGGTCGCGGGCAATGCGCCTGCTTTGGCCCATACTCCGAATTATGATCGTATCATGGCGGGCCCTGTGGCCGAACTGATCACACATGGGCCGGACGTGGGGTTGCCGCGAGGACAGATGGGCAATTCAGAAGTCGGACATACCAACATCGGCGCAGGACGCGTGGTGGCAATGGATTTGGGCGCGATTGATCTGGCGATTGAGGACAGGTCATTTTTTGACAATGCGGCGCTGGCGGCATGGGCCAAGCAGTTGAAAGCAACCGGTGGCACCGCGCATATTTTGGGTCTGGTCAGTGATGGCGGGGTACACGGCCATATCGTGCATATTCAGGCGGCGCTAAAGACACTGACGGATCGCGGCGTTGCCGTGGTTATGCATGCCATTACCGACGGGCGCGACGTTGCGCCGAAATCCGGTGCAGGTTTTATGCGCGATTTGATTGATGGGATGCCGGAGGGCGTGACGATTGGGACCATTTGTGGGCGCTACTACGCGATGGATCGCGACAATCGATGGGAGCGGGTTGAAACAGCCTACCGCGCGATGGTTCAAGGCGTTGGTTTGAACGGGGGCGACGCTGCCAGTGTGATCGACGCGGCCTATGGCGGCGATGTAACGGATGAGTTTGTGCCTGCCACGGTACTGGGTGACTATGCGGGAATGGCCGACGGTGACGGGGTGTTTTGTTTGAACTTCCGTGCCGATCGCGCCCGTGAAATTTTGGCGGCGATGGGTGATCCCGCTTTTGACAGGTTTGACGTGTCGGGTCGACCAGCGCTGCATATGTTAGGACTGGTTAATTATTCCGGTCAGCATGACGACTATATGACCACATGTTACCCCAAGCAAAAGATCACCAACACGCTGGGCGCATGGGTTGCGGCCAAAGGTTTGCGCCAGTTTCGTGTCGCAGAGACCGAAAAATACCCCCATGTGACGTTCTTTTTGAACGGCGGGATTGAGATGCCCGAGGTTGGCGAGGATCGCTATATGGCGCCATCACCGAAAGTCGCGACCTATGATTTGCAACCAGAGATGTCGGCGGCCGAAGTGACGGATGCGTTCGTTGGGGCAATTACGGAGCGGTATGATTTGATCATCTGCAACTACGCCAATCCCGACATGGTCGGGCATACCGGCGATATCGCGGCGGCAGTGAAAGCCTGTGAAGCGGTGGATGCAGGGTTGGGTCGGGTGTTGGCAGCACTTGCGGCGGCGGGTGGTGCGATGATTGTCACCGCCGATCATGGGAATTGCGAGACGATGATTGATCTGGAAAAAGGTGGGCCGCACACAGCGCATACGACCAATCCGGTGCCTGTGGCGCTGGTTGGTGGACCCAAGGCTGCGCGACTACATAACGGGCGGCTGGCGGATTTGGCGCCGACTTTGTTAGGGTTGATGGGGCAGGATTTGCCGCCCGAGATGACGGGCGAAAGTCTGATCGAGTGAAGGTTCTAACCCTCATATGTGCGCTGCTGGCGGCACCGCTTAGCGCGCAGACTCCGGCAGAGGCGGCGCGCGCAGCGTCGGCGCAGCTGCAGGAAGCGCAGGCAGCTTTGCGGGCGGCGCAGGGGCGGTCTGATCGTGTCGCGGCATTGACCGAAACGGTACAGGCATACGAGGCGGGCCTCGCGGCGTTGCGCGATGGGTTACGCCGCGTTGCGATCCGACAACGCACATTAGAGACTGATTTGGCGGCGCGATCCGATGAGGTGGCGCGGCTGTTAGGCGTCTTGCAGACCATTGGGCGGGCCCCTGCGCCGATCCTGTTTTTGCACCCGTCGGGGCCGATGGGCACGGCGCGGTCGGGAATGATGTTGGCGGATGTAACGCCTGCGTTGCAAGATGAGGTGACTGCGCTGCGAGAACAGATTGAAGAAGTGGCGGTTCTGCGCGGTTTGCAAACCGATGCCCTGACTGTTCTTCGGGCCGGATTAGACGGTGTTCAAACCGCGCGGTCAGCATTGAGTGCGGCAATTTCGGATCGCACCGACCTGCCGCAGCGGTTTTTGGCGGATCCTGTCCAAATGGCAGTTCTGCTGGCGAGTGCGCAGACTTTAGACGCGTTCGCGATGGGGCTGGCACAAACACAGGCCGGTGGCGGGCCAGACGCCAGAACCGTCAAGGGCGCTATTCCACTGCCTGTCGTGGGCCAAGTGATCCGACAGTTCAACGAGGCCGATGCTGCAGGTGTCACACGCCCCGGTGTTTTGATCGCGACACGGCCCCGCGCGCTGGTTTTAACGCCAGTGTCGGCCACCATCCGCTATGCGGGACCGCTGCTAAATTACGGCACTGTGGTTATTCTAGAACCCGCCGCCGGCACACTTTGGGTGATCGCAGGGCTGGCTGAGTCATTTGGCGAGGCCGGGCAGATCGTGCCAGACGGCACGCCAATCGGTCTGATGGGGGGCGTCATCGTGGACGCTCAAGCGATTTTGAACGAAAGCGCGCAAGGTTCTGCCGGACAACGCACGCAAACGCTTTATCTTGAAGTCAGAGACAGGCAAGGTGTCGTGAACCCCACGGATTGGTTTGCGTTTTAGGTAACGTACGTCGTGTAGGCAAAAACGTGATAATGGGAATAATTAGATGAACAAATTTGCAATGGCCGCCACGGGCGGAATTCTGCTGGGTGCGATCGTGACTACGCAGATCGCGGGTCCGCTGATTGCGCAGGAAGCCAACAATAACGCAAGCGTTTATGAACAGCTTGATTTGTTTGGCGATATCTTTGAACGCATCCGTGCGCAATATGTCGAAGACGTGGACGAAGCGGCCCTTATTGAGGCGGCGATTGACGGTATGTTGACCTCACTTGATCCGCATTCCAGCTATCTGTCGCCCGAAGATGCCGCCGAAATGCGTGAAACGACACGTGGTGAATTTGGCGGACTGGGCATTGAGGTCACGCAAGAAGAAGGGTTCGTAAAGGTCGTGTCGCCGATTGATGGCACGCCCGCCGCCGAAGCCGGCATGGAATCGGGTGATTTTATCACCAGAGTGGACGGTGAAAACCTGCTGGGTTTGACGCTGGACGAAGCTGTTAAATTGATGCGCGGCCCTGTCGGGTCCGAAATTATCATCACCGTGGTACGCGAAGGTGTGAATCAGCCGTTCGATGTGTCCATCATCCGAGACACCATCACATTGACCGCTGTGCGCAGTCGTGTTGAGGGCGAGACGGTTGTGCTGCGCGTTGTAACATTCAGCGACCAGACCTATCCAAGCCTCGAAGAACAACTGGCCGAACAAGTGACCGAAGCTGGCGGCATCGAAAACGTCAACGGGTTCGTCATTGATCTGCGCAACAACCCCGGTGGTCTGTTGAACCAAGCGATTGCCGTGTCTGATGCGTTTCTGGACGCTGGTGAAATCACATCGACCCGTGGCCGCGACCCCGACGATGGTCAACGCTGGAATGCCCGTGAGGGTGATCTGGCCGAGGGTTTGCCAATTGTCGTGTTGATCAACGGCGGGTCTGCATCCGCGTCAGAAATCGTGGCCGGTGCGCTGCAAGATCACCATCGTGCAGTCGTCATTGGCACAAATTCGTTCGGCAAAGGATCTGTACAAACAGTCATGCCGCTGCGCGGTGACAGTGCGATGCGTCTGACAACGGCACGGTATTACACCCCGTCGGGTCGATCCATTCAATCGCTGGGCATCTCGCCTGACATCATCGTTGAACAGCCGCGTCGTGATCCTAATGCCGAGGTGGTGGAAGAAGAAGATGCAGTGTTTTCCCGGTCCGAGGCGGACCTGCGCGGTGCGTTGGAAAACGACAGCCTGACTGACGACGAGATTGAGCAAATTCAAGCCGACAGGATGCGCGCCGAAGATGCTGCCGCCCTGCGGGTGGAGGATTATCAGATGGCCTATGCCATTGATATACTCAAAGGTTTGCAAGTTCTTGGTGCCAACGACGACAACTAGTATTTCCCGTGAGGGGATGCTGCGCCGCCGAGGTTACACTCGGCGGCGTATTCATTTGAAGGATCACCTGATGGCCAAAGCATTAACCGCTGAACAGATTGCGAAACTGCCCTATCGCCCCTGCGTCGGGCTGATGGTTGTGAACGCCAATGGACATGTGTTTGTCGGCCAGCGCGTGGATCGCGACCAAGACGCGTGGCAAATGCCGCAAGGTGGCATTGATCCGGGCGAAGACGTGACCACGGCTGCCTTGCGCGAATTGGGCGAAGAAACCGGAATCACGCCTGATCTGGTGGTGATCGAGGCGGAAACGGACGGTTGGCTGCCCTATGATTTGCCCCATAATATCGTGCACAAAATCTGGAAAGGTCGCTATCGCGGTCAGGAACAGAAATGGGTGCTGATGCGGTTCACAGGCAGCGATGACCAGATCAATATTGTACAGCCGCACCAAGAATTTTCCGAGTGGACTTGGATTTCTCCCAAGGATCTGCTGTTGAGCATCGTCCCATTTAAGCGCGACGTTTACGCGGCCGTGCTAGAAGCATTTGGAGACCGAATATGAAGGTTATGTTAGCGGCAGCTTTGGTCGCCATCGCGGGGCAAGCACAGGCGTTGTCGTGTATGCAATCCGATGTGGCGCGCACGTTTGGTTGGGCATCAGAAGCGGAAGAAAGGTATGTCGTATTGCTAGGGGCGTTTGCGTTTTCGCCGCCTGTGAAGACCCAAACGGATACGAATATTCCGCAATCTGTGCGGCTGCCTGCGACGTTTTCAGGGAAATACCTTGGGGCCGACGGGTTTGTGACGGCACCCACACTTGACGTCACTTTGAATTTTGAGTGTTTGGCGCACTGGTGCGGGTCGATCAGCCATGATGAAGCCATTCTCACATTTGTTGAGCAAACGGCGGATGGTTACGTTTTGAACGTGAATCCCTGCCACAGCACGATATTTGCGCCAGACGACGGATACGTGCAAACCGCTGAATCGTGTATGCGCGGAACTGGCTGCGACGAACGCACGTTTTAACGCAGACGGTTCAGCAATCGAAGCGATGCATAGCCGTCAGGAATGATGTCGCTGGCCAGTTGATAGGTGCGGATGGCGTTGATTGTCAGCGGCCCGATGCGCCCGTCGATGCCCAAGGTATCGAACCCCGCCGCCGTCAGACGTTCCTGCAATTCAACCCGTTCCGCGCCGTTCAGCACCCGATCATCACGCGGCCATGTGGTTTCGATTGGACCCCCGCCTGCGATACGATCAGACAAGATGCCAACACCGATCACATAGGCGTCGGCGGTGTTGTAGCGTTCGATCACCTCAAAGTTCGGGAAGATCATGAACGCCGCACCCATCGCCCCTGCGGGCAATAGGATCGACGCGGCTTCGTGATCAGGAACTGCGCGTCCAGCCATATCAACGACACCAATCGTCGCCCATTCGCTTGGTAATTTTTCGTTTCCGCGCTGCGCCGTGGCGTAATCAAAACCTTGCGGAATTTGCACTTCTATGCCCCAAGGCTGCCCCTGCACCCAACCGAAACTGCGTAGGTAATTGGCAGTAGAGGCGAGCGCATCAGTCGGATCATCCGCCCAGATATCGCGCCGCCCATCACCATTTCCATCCACTGCATATTCCAGAAAACTAGTCGGCATGAATTGCGTGTGACCCATCGCGCCAGCCCATGATCCGGTCATATTGCGCGGGGCCGTGTCGCCCGCCTGTAAGATTTGCAAGGCGGCAATCAGTTGTTGTTCAAAGAATGCGCCACGCCGCCCATCATAGGCCAGTGTCGCCATGGCTCCGATGACATTGGTGCTGCCGCGGACCGCGCCATAGGCTGATTCCAAGCCCCAGATCGCAACGACGACCTCTTTATCGACGCCAAACGTCTGTTCGATCCGGTTCAGCAGTTGCATGTTGTCGGCCAGTGCCCGGCGGCCATTGCGCACGCGTGCGTCCGATACCGCAGTGTCGAGGTAATCCCACAGCGATTTGGTGAATTCGGATTGGTTGCGATCACGATCAATCACTGTGGTGTTGTAGGTAATTCCGTCAAAGGCCGCGTCGAATGTGGCCTCTAAAATACCCTGGCGCGTTGCACGATTGCGAAAGCCAAAAATCCAAGCGTTGAAGCCTTGGTTTGCGGTCTGCACTTGGGTAATTGGGCTGATGTGGACAGGACCATCTTGCGGAATTGGGCCCGCAAAACCCGAGCCCGCTGCGCAGATTGCACCAGCCAAAAGAACGCGAAAATTTAACATACCACCACCCGAGATTGAGGGACCCATCCCTCCATCTACCGCGCATGTTTCCAAATCGGAACCAATAGACTGGCGCGCGGGCGATCTTCCGCTCGCTCACGTGCGGGTTCGGTTGACCTTACGCGCTGTTTTTGAGGCCTTTTTCTTGGCCGAGCCAAATTTGCGCCGCGGTGATTTTCCCCGGTTGGATGGGCGGCCCTGCGGCATCGCCTTGCCATCAATTTCCAACAGATCAACGATCAGTCCACCCGTGACGGGCGCCGCTTCGACCAGTTTCACAACGACCCGCACACCAAGGCCGATCACGACGCCGGTGTCGGACCCCATCAGGGTCTGGTTGTCGGCGTCATAGTGGAAATATTCGGCACCCAGATTGCGGATCGGGATCATGCCATCGGCACCGGTTTCATCAAGCTTTACGAACACGCCAAACTTGGCGATGCCGCTGATCCGCCCCCCCATCACAGCGCCGACACGTTCGCTCAGGAATGCCGCAAGGTAGCGGTCCGTCGTGTCGCGTTCGGCCACCATGGACCGACGTTCAGTGTCCGATATTGCCTGCGCGGTTTCAGGCAACATCGCCTCATCCTCGGGCGTTAAACCGTCCTTGCCCCAACCGTGTGCCGTGATCAATGCGCGGTGTACAATCAGGTCAGAATAGCGGCGAATGGGGGAGGTGAAGTGCGCGTATGCCTTAAGCGCCAAACCAAAATGCCCAAAGTTATCAGGGCTGTAATACGCCTGCGTCATGGAACGAAGCGTGGCGATATTAATCAGTTCCGCGTGGTCAGTGTCCGCCGCTTGGTTGAGCAAACGGTTCAGGTGCGCGGTCTTGAGAACCTGCCCTTTAGCCAATTGCAACCCAGCAGATTCAGCCGTTTCACGCAGCGCGTCGAGCTTTTCGGTTTTTGGTTCTTCATGAACCCGAAACAGCAGCGCAGTCTTTTTGGCGACCAAAGTTTCCGCAGCGGCGACATTTGCCAGCACCATGAATTCTTCAATCAGGCGGTGCGCATCAAGGCGATCCTTAAATGCAACATCCGTGACCACGCCGTCCGCATTTAGGATGATTTTGCGTTCAGGCAGGTCGAGTTCGAGCGGCTGGCGCACAGCGCGCGCTTTTTTCAACGCGTCGTAGCAGGCGTACAAGGGCCGTATTACGTCATCAAGAAGTGGCGCGACTTTGTCGTTAATCTCACCGTCCATCGCAGCCTGAACTTCTTCGTAATTCAGCGACGCGGGGGACGTCATCAACCCGCGCACAAAGCGATGCGAAGTCTTGTTGCCGTCGCGGTCGATCTGCATTTCCACGGCAATACAAGCGCGCGGCACCCCTTCGTGGAGCGAACACAAATCACCCGACAAACGGTCCGGCAACATCGGCACAACACGGTCGGGGAAATACGTGGAATTGCCACGCTTGCGGGCTTCGATATCCAGTTTGGACCCCGGCGTGACATAGTGCGCGACATCTGCAATCGCGACCCAAAGCGCAAAACCGCCGTCGCCATTGGGGATGGCACAGCAGGCATCGTCATGGTCGCGGGCATCCCACGGATCAATGGTGATCAGCGGCAGGTGTTGCAGGTCGTCGCGCCCTTTAAGGCCCGCAGGTTTGGCGCTGTCAGCTTGCGCGACGACATCATCGGGAAAGTGATCAGGAATGCCGTGTTGGTGGATCGCAATCAGGCTGACAGCGCGCGGCTGTGTCGGATCGCCCAATCGCGCCACGATGCGCGCCTTTGGCAGGCCCATGCGCCCCTTCGGTCCAGCCTGCTCAGCCTCAACCAACTCGCCATCTTTGGCATCACCCGTGGCACCCGCCGCCACGATCCATTCCTTTTGCGATCCTTTGTCGACGGGCAAAACACGCCCACCTTCCGTTGCCACACGGAACACGCCCAAAATACGCAACGGATTGGTTCCAATGCGGCGGATCAGACGTGCAGTATAGGCGAAATCTTCGCCAATCACTTCGGTCAGACGACCCAACACACGTTCACCCGCGCCCAGCGCCGGTTCCTCCGCTTTCATCACCATCAGGATGCGCGGTGCATCGCCGGTTCCGGCCCATTCTAGGGGGCGCGCAAACAGATCACCATCGCTGTCAGGGCCAGTCACCTCCAACACGGACACTGGCGGCAACTTATTGGCATCACGATAAGACGATTTGCGCTTTTGCAATTTCCCGTCGTCTTCGAGTTCGCGCAGCAGATATTTAAGGTCAATGCGCGCCGCCCCCTTGATGCCAAACGCCTTCGCGATGTCACGCTTGGCCGTTTGGGTGGGGTTTTCGGCGATCCAGTCAAGGATCTCGGTCTTGGAGGGTATACGTGTCATGGGTTTTGCCTATCACGGCTTATCGCCAGCGTCAGATGCAATCTGCTCTACAGTTTCTTTGGTTTAAAAATACCAACTTTCTTGCACGGGCCGCAGGTGTTGCGCCTTCAAGAAAAGTAGCTACGCAAGATACGGTCATAAATCGCCTTAAGCTGGGTGATTTGTTCAACTGGAACGCATTCATCTACTTGGTGCATGGTCTTGCCGACCAGACCGACCTCAACAACAGGGCAATGGTCTTTGACGAACCGTGCATCAGACGTGCCGCCTGTCGTGGACAGTTCTGGCGTCATGCCTGTCTCTGCCAACACTGCAGCGCAGACCAGATCGGACAATTCACCGGGGGGTGTGATGAAACTTTCACCCGACACGCGGCAGGCCATGTCGATTTGCACGCCAAAATCTGCGGCCACCACATCAACCTCGCCTTGCATCCATGCGATGACGGATTGCGATGTATGCAGGTCATTGAACCGCACATTTGCGCTGGCTTTACAGATGGCGGGGATGACGTTGGTGGCCGGGTTTCCAGTGTCAATTGTCACCACCGCAAGGGTTGATGGATCAAAGTGGTCCGACCCTTTGTCCATTTCATAACTGGCCAATCGATCCATCAGGCGCACCATCGCAGGCAGCGGGTTGTTGGCGCGGTGCGGATAGGCGGAATGGCCTTGTTTACCAGTCACTGTGAAGTGCGATGTCAACGATCCACGACGCCCGACTTTAATCATTTCGCCCATGACATCCGGGCAGGTCGGTTCGCCAACGATGCAGGCGGTCATCGCTTCGCCGTGGGACCGCATCCAATCCAGCAACGCAATGGTGCCATCCGTGGACGGGCCTTCTTCGTCGCAAGTGATCGCCAAGATGATAGCCCCATCTGGCGGCGTAACTTGCACAAAATCAATCGCTGCCGCCGCGAATGCTGCGACGCCGGACTTCATGTCCGTGGCACCACGGCCATAAAGAACGCCGTCACAGATTTCGCCGCCAAACGGATCAACCGTCCATGCGGCAGCGTCACCCACGGGCACAACGTCGGTATGGCCGTTAAAGCCGAAGGATTTGTTGGCCCCACGTGCGCCCCACCTCGCAAAAAGGTTTGGCGTGCCTGCGCGGTCCACGCGCCACGTTTCAAACCCTGCGTCGGACAAAAGCCGATCAAGCAGTTGCAACGCGCCACCCTCAGTTGGCGTGACGGTAGGGCAGCGGATCAGATCAACGGTGAGGGCGATGGGATCAACGGGCATGAAAACTCTCCTGATTACCCCTGCGTTACCGATGATTTGAAGCCGATGCAAACCCTCGCGGCCATGCCTGAGTCGTGTCTGGGATATGCCCCATCTGACACATATTTTTCGTGACATGGACGTAACCACTTGAAAAGACACTAAAGAAGCCAGCGGTTACCATATGGCTAACGTAATAATATAGACCCGAGGCAGGGCAGACATCGAGCGGCGACAACAACGAGTCCGATGTCATGACGATGCAGTTCGTGTTCAGTTCGGACGAATACCCTGAGTATACGAATTCCATTTACAACGACATGGCTGGCGTCTGGATCAACGAAACGCACGTGCCGCTGTCAATCGCGCGCAACGGCACTACCATTAATTCTGTCAACCTGACCGATAACATTAACCTCTTCAACGATAACACCAACGATCAGTTCAACATCGAGATGGAGGGTTTTACTGTCACGTTGACACTGACGATTCTGGTGAACAGGGCCCTGGTCGAGAGTTTTGACGCCTCTGCGGTGCTGGAAGCGCCAGCGTTGATCAAAAGTTCAATTCTTGCGGCTAAGGAGCCGTGTCTGCAGCGTCCCCGTCATCGTCAACTTCGTCGCCTTCAAAGAACGGCGTCATCTGCGCGACGATCACGCTGTTTTCGTCCAAGGCGCGCTGCATTAGTTCGCGTTCTTCATCGGCGATCTCATGTCCTTCAGCGAGGCGTTCTTCAAGCGTCCCGTAGCCTGACACGTCAAGGGGCGCCACATCTGCCTGTTTCAGAATGGCGACGGTTTCACGCACGGCCTCAGCCTCATCTATACCGGAGGCATAGATCATCAGCGCGGCACCTGTGCTGTCTTTGGGAAGCCCGTCACCAACTTTACGGCCAACCTCAACGAGCAAAGTAAACACCTGCTGGCGCGAGGGCTTTTTCTTTTTGGGTTTGGCATCGGATGAATCAGTCATGGCAGTGGCCGTAACGCCCGTCATGCGCGCCGTCAATGTCTGCGCAATCTAGGGGGCAAATCAACCAGACACTTCTGCGCTTGCGCGAGGATGGCACTTATAGAGAGCGGGTCATGACATGGTTTGGCAATCAGAACCGTTAGGATCCTGCATCGTCGTCGTTAAACCGTGATTTAGCCGCCCAGAGGGACGAAAAGATCAGCACCGCTTGGGTGGGGATAAACCCGATCGCAAGGAGCGCTGTCACCGTGGCCCAGACCGGGAAATTGAACGTCTCGGTCAGGGATTGAAACGGGCGAAAGAGCAAGAGAAACGCGGCAATTAGGCAGGCTGCATCAAAGGCGACAGGTGCCCACGCCGCGCCCCACGTGGGACGGACCCCCGCCGCGATACGACGCTTGGCGAGGGTCCGGCTGACTATCATTGGCGCATTTCACTAAGTTGAATCATCAATCCCGCAGCAATTCGTTAATTCCAGTCTTGGAACGGGTCTTTGCATCGACGCGTTTGACGATGACCGCGCAGTACAAGTTGACGTTGTTTTTAGACGGCATGGAGCCTGCAACGACGACGGAATAGGGCGGCACTTCGCCGTAGAAGACTTCGCCAGTTTCGCGGTCCACGATTTTGGTGGATTGGCCGATGAACACGCCCATGCCAAGCACGGAGCCTTCGCGGATGATGCAACCTTCGACGACTTCAGAACGCGCGCCGATGAAACAATTGTCTTCAATGATGGTCGGACCGGCCTGCATTGGTTCCAGAACGCCGCCGATACCGACACCACCAGATAGGTGCACGTTCTTGCCGATTTGCGCACATGATCCGACTGTCGCCCAGCCATCCACCATTGAGCCTTCGTCAACATAGGCACCGAGGTTCACGAACGACGGCATCAAGACCACGCCTTTGCCGATGAACGCCGAGCGGCGCACGATTGATCCGGGAACGGCGCGAAAGCCCGCGTCGCGCCATTGATTTTCACCCCAGCCGTCGAATTTAGAAGGGACCTTGTCCCACCACGTGGTGCCGCCGTTGCCACCCGAAATCGGTTCCATATCATTCAGACGGAACGACAACAGCACCGCCTTTTTTGCCCATTGGTTTACATGCCAGTCGCCATTTTCGCGCCGTTCAGCGACACGCAGCTTACCGGAATCCAGCGCTGTCAGCGTGTCGGTAATCGCGTCGCGAACCTCACCCTTCGTCGCGACGGTAATGGTATCGCGCACGTCCCATGCGGATTCGATTGCGGTTTCGAGTTGTGCGTTGGACATGATCTGACCTCTTTAGGTGGAATGCGTTCGGGGCGGCATAGCGTGATGGCGCGCTTTGGGCAATTCAATTGGGCCTAGAAGGCTTATCCCTTTTAGTCCGGTTGCCCCACATGTTGACGCGGCGCAGAACCTCGCCCTTGTGGCTTGAGAGGCGGATCGGATCAGTTTGTAACATCTGGTGGGTTTATGGGGCGTGGCTTTTGCCGTGAACAAGGGCCTTCAGGCGCGCTGTTCAACAAAATCACGATATGTCGCTGGGCCAATACCAACACCGATCCCCAGCAGCGTGTCGAAGGCGCTTCGCATGTGTCGCCGTCGGTTCCAGCGGAACACAAATTCGTCGAGATAGCGTTGCAGATGGCATTTTCTGAGGCCGTGGAAGACGCCTTTTGCCCACGTTTTTAGGTTGGAGAACACGCGGTGGACCCAGTGGAGTATGTCATGTGCCTTCTTGCCGCTGACGACCTTCGCCTCATGCGTGTTTGCAGGGGGATTTTCGTAACCTAGCCAGCCATCCGTGATGACGTGAGCGCCAGGCTCTACAGCCTGACCAATGAACCCGTGTAGCGTCTTTGATGCGCCGTCGGGAATGTGTTTCATCCTGATACGGCGCGGATGTCCGTCTCTTGATAACTCGACGGCGCAGACGACAAACATCTTTCCGACCGGGCTCCGCCCACCCTTTGGCCGGTCCTCGGGATCATGCCGGGACCGGAACGGAATCTCTGTTTCATCGATCTCGACAAGGTCTTTCAGGGGGTTGCGGTCAGGGTTGACCATCGACCGCCGCAGCTTTTGCAAGAGGAGCCACGCCGTCTTGTAGCTGCCAAGGCCAAGTTGCGCCTGAAGTTGCAGCGCTGACATGCCGTTGGAATGGCTGGTGATGATGTGCGCGGCAAGAAACCAAATTCGCAACGGCAAATGGCTGCTGTGCATCACCGTGCCAGCCGTCACGGATGTCTGCCGTGCGCAACCGGCACATTCCCAAGTCGCGCGATTTCGCTTTAACGGCCAGCCCTTGCAGGTGCCACAGGAAGGACACACAAAGCCCTCAGGCCAACGATGTTCCGCCAGATAATGCGAACACGCTTCCTCATCAGAAAACCTGGCGTCGAACGCCAGGCGGGACATGGGTTTGTCGTTTTTCCATCTGGCTGGCATGGGTAGAACAATACAAGAACATTGTAGATTGGCAAGCCGCTTCACACTACATCAGGTGCCGCCGGAGCAAAGGGGATAAGCCTTTGGGCCTAGATTGGAATCGGGGCTGGGTTTGCACCACACAGCAGGATCGCGACCTTTTCGCCTTTGGCAGGGACATAGGCCGCCGACGTGATCGCGGCGAGGGCCGCAGCGCCCGCCGGTTCGACCAGTTGGCGCAAGTTTTGCCAAAGCATTTTTTGCGCAAAGGCAATCGCTGGGTCGGGGATCAGCAGGGTTTGCAGATCGCGGTCTTTGGCAAGGTCATAGGCCAGCCGCCCGACGCGCTTTGCGCCCAGTGCGTTAGCACAGATGCCAGACACCTCAACGTCGGTTTCGGGGCCATGTTGCAGGGCGGCGTGCATGGAATTGGTTGTTTCGGATTCAACACCGATGATTTTGCGATCCTTGAACCACGCCATCGCGCCACCAATCAGCCCACCGCCGCCAATGGCGATGATGATCGTGTCCGCGTCGAGCCCCTGCGCATCCCATTCTTGGAAACAGGTCCCCTGCCCTGCAAGGGTTGCGGGCGCGTTGTAGGGGTGAATGTCGAGCGCGCCGGTGGCGACCTGATGCGCCTTTGCGGCAGTAGCGGCATCAGCGTAGGCGCCCGCCACGACATGTAGGGTGGCACCGGTTTGGCGGATCACGTCAATTTTGGCAGGGCCCGCGAATTCAGGGACAAAAATATGTGCGTCGTGGCCAAGCGTTTTAGCGGCGTAGGCAACAGCAGCGCCATGATTACCGCCCGATGCGGCAACGATACCGGCAGGCGGCACATCCGCTGTCAGCAGCGAATTGAACGCGCCGCGTGCTTTGAACGAGCCGGTGATTTGCGTATGTTCAAACTTGAATTGTAATGGCAAGCCGAACGCGTCTGAGCGCATGACAGGGGTCACATGCACACGACCTGCAATGCGGGTCGCAGCGGCGTTTATATCGGTTCGCGTCACCGTATTTTCTTGGGTCATGGCGGGCCTTCGGTCATTGGACAATGTCCGCCCAACCTGCCACTAAAATGCCAAGCCCAACAAGGAGCATATCAATGAAAGTCGATAACCGTCGCCACCCGTTCCGCGACAGTCAGCAAGACAGCGAAGAGGCGCGCCATGTGCCAGACACGCCGCAAACCCGATCACCTGCCTATGCGCTGGCGTTTGCGGACCCCGAATTCCTGTGCCGTGACGAATTGCGGCCCGTGCGGTTGCAGTTGGAATTGTTAAAACCGGAATTGATGCTGGACGAACAAGGGATCGTGTCCACCGTCGTGATGTTCGGCGGCGCGCGGATACCGGAGCCAGCCAAGAAGGACACCGCGCGAACCAAGACGCTGGCGGACCTGTCGAAATACTATGACGAGGCACGTAAGTTTGCGAAGTTGGTGACGCAAATGGGCGGCGCCGGTGAAAACGTGATTGTCACGGGCGGCGGACCCGGTGTGATGGAGGCAGGCAACCGCGGTGCTTTGGACGCAGGGGGGCGATCCATCGGGTTGAACATCGTGCTGCCGCACGAACAGGCCCCGAACGAATACGTCACACCCGAACTGAGTTTCAATTTCCATTACTTTGCGATTCGCAAAATGCATTTCTTGATGCGCGCCAAGGCGATCACCGTGTTTCCAGGTGGCTTTGGCACGCTGGACGAAACATTCGAGGCGCTGACGCTGATCCAGACAGGTCGGATGGAGCGCGTGCCGTTTTTGCTGTTCGGTCGCGCGTTTTGGGAAAGCATCATCAATTGGGATGCTCTGTCTGAGTCGGGCACGATTTCGCAGGACGATCTTGCATTGTTCAAGTTTGTGGAAACCGCTGAAGAGGCTGTGGACGCGCTGGAGAGCTGGGAAGGTGCGGGCGAAAAGCGCGGGGTCATTCCGGGGCGTTAGGCGTTTTGCGCGATGGGGTCAGACAGCACGCTGTCGCACAGCCAGCGATGTGCATTATTCGGGAACGGACCGCTGAAGCGTTTCATAAATTTTGAATAGCTGCGTCCCAGATTGCACAGCTTGACCGACGCCAGCGTCACGCGTGAGAGCCAAGTATCGCCAAAGTTCGATAATTAACCTTAAAGCCCCGCCTCAGCATCGATCTGTTTGCGCGATTTGCGGGACCGTTCAGTCGCCGACTTCAACTGCCCACAGGCGGCCATGATGTCTTCGCCGCGCGGTCTGCGGATCGGCGATGCGTAGCCTGCGTTGTAGATGATATCCGCAAATGCTTTGATGCGATCCGCGTCAGAGCGTTTGTAGGGCGCACCGGGCCATTCGTTGAACGGGATCAGGTTGATCTTGGCGGGGATGCCTTCGATCAGTTTCACGAGGCGACGCGCGTCTTCGTCTGAATCATTGACGTCTTTCAGCATCACGTATTCGAACGTGATGCGTTCGGAGTTGGAGACTTTTGGATAAGCGGCCAACGCTTCTAGCAGCTTTTCAAGGTTCCACTTTTTGTTGATCGGCACCAGCTTGTCGCGAATTTCGTCCGTGGTTCCATGGAACGAAATGGCAAGCATGCAGCCGATTTCATCCGCAGTCCGGTGAATTTCTGGCACAACACCGGACGTCGACAGCGTGATGCGGCGGCGCGACAGCGCGATGCCCTCACCGTCCATCGCGATCTTCATCGCATCACGGACATTTTCAAAATTATACAGCGGCTCACCCATGCCCATCAGCACGATGTTGGACAAAAGACGCGGGCCGTTTTCGCCCGTGCCCTGACCGGGTTCAGGCCATTCGTTCAGATCATCGCGCGCCAGCATAACTTGGCCGATAATTTCACCCGCCGTCAGGTTACGGACCAGTTTTTGCGTGCCCGTGTGACAGAACGAACAGGTCAGCGTGCAGCCGACCTGGCTTGAAATACACAGCGTGCCGCGATCTTTTTCGGGGATATAAACCACCTCGACCTCATGGCCGCCCGCGATGCGCACAAGGTATTTGCGGGTGCCATCCGTGGACACGTCTTTGGTGACAACTTCGGGTAGTTCGATCTTGAAATGTTCCGCCAGTGTCGTACGAAAATCTTTGGACAAGTTCGTCATCACTTCGAAATCGCGCACGCCCCAATGGTACAGCCATTGCCAGACTTGGTTGACCCGCATCTTGGCCTGTTTTTCTGTCACCCCAACGCCAATCAGCGCATCGCGCAACTGATCGCGCGTCAGGCCGACAATGTTCAAAGGGCCGCCAGTCGGCAGCACGCGTTTGATCGTCATGACGTCTTGGGTGATGGGCGCTTGCGGCTGCATGAGAATCGGCTCCGATACGATGCGTGAACTATATTGGGGCGTATATAAGATAGCTCTTCATAACACAAAGGGCCGGCATCCAAAGAAAACCAGCCCTTCTAATTCTATTGACGACACGTTTTAGCTGGAACAGCGGTTCGCAGCTTCTTCGACGCCAGCGGTAAAGCCCAGCAGTGAGAACGTGTCGAGGGTGACTGTGCCACGGCCCGAACGTGCCGTAACGGCTGCCGACGATCCGCGTTTCATCGCCGCGACAATGCGTGCGTCATCTTCGGATGTTGCGGGCCAAGCCCATTCGCCTTCGGTGAACAAATCATACGTGGTGCCACCAATATCAAGCTCGGCTGTCGATCCACTCGCGAACGGATAGCCGCCCGTGAACGTCACTTGGCCGTTCACGCCAGCACCCGGACGATAGAATACAAACAACAAGACCTCACCGCGGCGCACAGATACAACCTGCCCATCGCGGGAGTTCACGGTTTCCTTGGGCGCGGAGACCGCCCAACATTCAGTCGGGTTGCCTTCGACGAAGACGGACCAGTCGGTGTTGGCTGCGACGCGGTTTGAACTTTCCTCCTGCGCAATTGCAGACGTGGCTAATGTTGCTGTGGCGGTCACAAGGGCGATCGCGCCAAGCGCGTGCGAAATCTTTGAAATCATAATTACAGCCTCCAAGCTGTGCGTGCCTCTGGTTGCTCTTTATAGCGCAGCACCTCTGGTGGATACCTTTTCGGCTAGATAGAGCGGTTTCAACTCGATACTTACGTCAATAGCAAGATTTTGCCCAAATGGGAAAGCCTTTGGTCACATATTTTTACGCATGACGCCGTGCAAACGTCATAAATTTGGGGAAAACCATGTCTGATCCAGTCGATTTTGTTGAGCTTTGGCGCGGTGGGATGCTGGAAAGCGTCCATTGTGGACACGCAATTGTAGTAGATGAGGCAGGTGAGATTGTGCAGGCGTGGGGTGATCCGCATGCCGTGATCTACCCGCGCAGTTCGGCAAAAATGTTGCAAGCCTTGCCGATGGTGGAAAGTGGTGTGGCGGATCGATTCGGGCTAAGCCCGCAGCTGTTGGCGCTATCTTGCGCGTCCCATTCTGCGGCAGCGATCCATACAGATAAGGTTCAGGCGTGGCTGCGCTATCTAGAACTGGGTGATGATGCGTTCAGATGTGGCCCCAACTGGCCGATGGACACAACCGCGCGCAACGCGATGATCAAATCGGACGCGACGCCCTGCCGGTATCACAACGAATGTTCAGGTAAGCATTGTGGCTTTCTGACAATGACAAAGGCGAACGGCTGGGGGCCTGACTATATAGAGGTCGATCACCCGCTTCAGGTTCTGATCAAACGCACCATAGAAGAAGTCACCGGAGAGGATAGCCCAGCATGGGGTATCGACGGCTGTTCGGCGCCAAATTTCGCCACAAGCCTGCTTGGGATGGGCCGGGCGATGGCAAAGTATGCCTGCGCGGACGACGCCACGACGCGCGGCGCCGCGATGGTGCGGCTGCGCGATGCGATGATGGCGCATCCAGAATTGGTGGCGAACGACGACCGTGCATGTACGCAGTTGATGCGCGCCGCGAATGGACAAGGAGCATTCAAAACGGGCGCCGAAGGTTATTTCGTCGCAATTCTGCCCGAAAAGCGTCTGGGCGTGGCACTGAAAATAGTCGACGGGTCGCAGCGCGCACGGGACTGCGCAATCGCGTCGATCCTGTGCCGCTTGGGCGTTTTGGACAAAGATGATCCCGTTGTGAATTCCTACCGCAACCCCGACGTGGTGAATTTCGCAGGGCTGATCACAGGGGATATCCGACCCAGCGCCGCGATTGCCTAGACGAATTCGGTTTTCGCGTAGCCTTGGATATAAAGAAGCGCCGTTAAATCGCCGTGATTGATTCGCACGTCGCACTGAGCCGCAACAGATGGTTTGGCATGAAGTGCGACACCTGTGCCTGCGGCCTCTAGCATCCCAAGGTCATTGGCCCCGTCACCGACTGCGATAACATCCGCTTGGCCGATACCGATGCGCGCGGTAATTTCTTCGAGCGCTTGAACCTTGGCGGCTTTGCCAAGGATCGGGTGGCCAACATCGCCGGTCAGTTTGCCGTCTTTAATCAGCAGCGTATTGGCGCGGTCTTCGCCAAATCCGAGGTGCGCAGACACCTGCGCGGTAAATGCCGTAAATCCGCCTGACACCAAAGCCGCGTGAGCACCGTTTGCCTTCATCGTTGCAAGCAGCGTGGCACCGCCGGGCATATAGGTGATGCGCTGCGCCAGCACCTTGCCGATAACCGCTTCGTCTAAACCGCGCAGCAGTCCGACCCGTTCAATCAAAGCCGCCTCAAAATCCAGCTCTCCGTTCATGGCGCGGGCGGTGATGTCGGCCACGTGCGCACCAACGCCTGCTTCATCAGCAAGCTCGTCAATGCATTCCTGCTGAATCATCGTGCTGTCCATATCGGCGAGCAACATCGACTTGCGGCGGCCATTCAGCGGCTGACACACCAAATCGACACCCATCTCTTGCGCGTCCACCCACACATCCCACAGGTTCGCAGGTTTGCTATCAACCGCAAACTCAGCCGCCTCATCCGCGGCGAGCCACTGCGCAGATTGCCCCCCCCACGCATTGCGCAGGTTTTCCACCAACGCAGGCTGCAAACCAGCGGGCTTCGCGATAAGTGTTATGACGAACATATTTGTACCTCCGGTTGCCACCAAAAACCCCGCTTACCCAAAAACCGCAACCCTCCCTCTTCATCTTGGCAAAAAAACTCACTTCGCAGACAGCGTCATGCGCTGTCGTCGTTGTTAGATATTAGACCAACCTTCGCCCCAGTCTTGTTCCGCTTAGGTCCCGATCTCTCAACTCATTTATGCCGCCTTTCGTTCGAAGGCTACGCCTTGCCCGGTAGAGGTTTTCTGGGGGCCACATTGACAGCTAGCAACTGTATCTTTTAACGACGGCTGCTGCGGCACGTGATGTTCTAAGCGGCTCTCGTAGCAAGATTACAATCCTGTCCTCAGAGTCTTCGCTGACCGTTTGCGAGACACCGGAAAGCCGCACAAAGTCATCGTCACCGCCGTGGCTCAAAACTTGTGACAATTGTAAACGCGCTTTGCAAATCACGACAAATGTGGGCTGCACCCGCTCGTTGAGAGATGCAGTTGCTAGTTGGCCGAATGCTGCGGCATGGGTGATGTCAGCGAATTTGGAAATGATCGCCGCACCCATCCCGCCCAGCATCCGTTCTGTACAAAAAACCGTAATGTTTCGGGCGCGTTTTAATGACCCGTATCGGGAAACCAGAAGTCGAGCACGTCAGTTGGTGAATAGACCATTGGTGAGGAAGCCGCTGCCATTTCGGACGCTCAAAATTACCGGGGGGTACTGGGTCATCATCGCCATGAGACCGAGATCGCTTTGAATGGCCTCAGGATTGTGGGCCATCAATTCGCGCAGAAAAGCGCGTTCTGCTAGGGCGTCATCTCTCTCTGAAATCACTTCAGTTGCAGATTTAGTTCTAGCCGCGCCAAAGCTCCACTTCAGATTGGAAAGATTGGACGTTGGGAATGTAAGTGTCATCATGCGATCCTCTAATTGGCGTTAAATTTAGCCTAAAGACTGGTGAATTGTGCCGGTATCCACCTTAACGTTGTGCTGCTCTACAAAAATGAACAGCGTTTTTCAGAACTGGTCAGACGTGCGCGTTTTCCTTGCGGTATTGCGCGCTGGTTCTACCTTGGCGGCCTCAAAAGAACTGGGAATGGCACAGCCGACAGTCGCACGACGGATCGAAGCGTTAGAGCACACGCTTGGAGTGACGTTGTTTGAGCGGAACACCCAAGGATTTCGACCGACACCCGATGCGCAGGCACTGGTCTGGAGTGCCGAAGCAATTGAGCAGGCGGCCAAAGTATTGGACATGAAGGCCGGCCGGTTAGCGTCTGCCAAATGCCGCACCATTCGGATTACAGCGGTGGTAGACGCATTTAATCCACGGCTTTCAGCAATCCTCGAAGGTTTTGTCGAGAGCTATGGAAATGTAAACTTTGAGTTGATCCCCAGTGATGATACCATCGACATATCTGGTGGAGACGTTGATGTCGCGATTAGATGAACAAACATGAAAATAGACGATCCATCGTTTATTTGTCGGAAGTTGACTATGGCAGGTCTTTCATTATTTGCGTCAAAATCTTACGCGGCTAAATCCGATCTGCCAAATTCGGAAACAGATTTGGATGGACACAGGTACCTGGTTTTTGGCGGCAGCTTGCCGATAGCCTGATCAGTAAATGGCTACTTCAACGCAACGATTCCGTTCAGATTGCCATGACTTGCCAAGATTTTAAGGCCATGGAGATCGCCGTACAAATGGGTTCAGGTATAGGCATTCTACCGACGCGGTTCATGCGGACTGACGACACGCTCGTCCAGTGTTTTGAGTTACCCGAAGATTTGGGATCGACCGTATGGCTATTGTTGAACCCCTCCGCTTACCGCAGGCCCGAGGTCAAAGCGTTTACGGCATTCTTTGCGCCGCGATACAGTGCGCTTTTTCGAGAAGACTAGGGGTCAAATCCCTGTAAGGCCCACCTTTAGATGGGCCCAACGACCGCTTCTGGGTAATATATTACAACGCTGCATAATTGGGTCAGCACCTTGAACTTTCCTTAGCGCTGATTGAGATCGAAAATGCTGCGGGCGCATCGGCCAGGTTTGTCCGCCGGAGAGGCTGAGTGAAAACTCCCCTGCTTTTCCCCAATTATGGTATAGTTTCTGTACTCGATACGGAGGTTGCTCATGACGCAGTTCATCGAAGGTTTAGACCGTCAGCAGACGATCTTGCTGCCCGAACATCTCGACGATTATGTTGATGAGAACAGTCCCGTCCGTGCCATTGATGCTTTTGCCGACATGCTGGATTTAGCGGTGCTTGGCTTCAACGCACAGCCTGCCGCCACTGGTTGGCCCGGCTACCATCCGGGGCTGATGCTGCGAATTTATCTCTCCGGATATCTCAATCAAGTGCAGTCATCGCGTCGTTTGGAACGAGAGTGCGGTCGCAATCTAGAGCTCATTTGGCTGACGGGCCGGCTGAAGCCGGACTTCAAGACGATTGCCGACTTCCGCAAAGATAACGGTCCTGTGATCCGCAAGGTGTGTCAGCAGTTCGTGGCTTTGTGCCGCAATATGGATCTGCTTGATGGGGGCGTGGTCGCCATCGATGGCAGTCGGTTCAAGGCGGTAAATTCCAAGGCCAAGAATTATACGCGCGGCAAGCTGCGCCAGAAGTTGGGTGAGATCGATAAAACCATTGAGCGATACTTGGGTGAATTGGATCGCGCCGATGAGGTGTTCGAGCAAACTGGCACAATGGCTGCCGGAAGCACGCATGGAACGCATGGAACGCACCCTGAGGAAGCAGGAACACCAGCAAAAGGAAGCCGTGCGCTACAGATCAATTGAACAGCAGATGGACAAGACGGGCGAAACACAGGTCTCATTCAGCGACCCAGATGCCAGATCAATGACAACAACGGCGCGCATGCCACGTATTGTAGGCTACAATGTTCAAACGGCTGTCGAGGCTGATAACCACCTGATCGTTGCGCACGACGTCACCATGCTTGGCTTTGATCGCGACGCTTTGTCGATGATGGCTGTTGCGGCGCGCGATGCCATGACGACGGACGCTCATAGCAATCGTCCCCTCTCATGCATGTAAACATGCACTGCCGGGCAGTGGATAAGGGATATTACAAGGGTGAGGAAATTGTTGCCAGTGAAGCGGCCGGCATCTCGGTCGTTGTCCCGAAGCCGATGACCCCAAATGCTGCAGCGCGCGGTCAATTTGATAAAGCTGACTTTGCATATGACCGCGATCTGGACGTGTATGTGTGTCCTGCAGGGGAACATCTGACATACAGATTTACCGGTCAGCAAGACGGCAAAGCGATCAAATCATCCTGGTCAGGAGCATGCGCTGATTGCGTCCTCAAAGCCAAATGCACAACAGGCAAAGAGCGGCGTGTCCGCCGTTGGGAGCTCGAAGATGTACTGGCGAGGGTCCAAGACCGGTCAGACGCAGATCCAGCGCAACTGGCTGTCCGTAGCATGACCGTCGAGCATCCCTACGGCACGATCAAATCTTGGATTGGAGCGACGCACTTCAAGATGCGGACCCTCAAAAAGGTGGCGGCGGAGATGGCGATGCATGTGCTGGCCCACAATATGACCCGCATCATGAACATAATGGGCATTCCAGCGATGATTGCGGCCATGAAGGCGTAAAAGGCCGCAGTCGGCTTCAATTTAGCCCGGAAACGTCGGGATGTGCCTAGAATGGCCCTGACCCGCCTCCATAATCCAACATGGGAGCTGAAAAGACGATCCCGACCCGTAATGCAGCTGAACGCCAAAAGCGCTCCGGTGTACCACCATCAACCGAGCTTCCACACAGCCTCCGGACAAAGCTGCCGTAGATTTTAGAGGTTTTAAAGTCGCGCAAGCCACCTTGTAGTTCCCGGAAACAGCCGTCCAAATTCTATATGAACACGTAGAACCCACGGAAAAACAATGCGGTGTTTTGGGCGTTCTGCCAATTTAGCCAATTGTATCGCACAAGCTTGAGGGGTCAACGTTGGCACAGTTTTTTCAAGTATTGGCATTTTGTCCAAAACGCCCGGATTGTTGTCGAAGTATGGCGAATTGATCTTCCCAAAAATTGCATGACAGCTGCGGACACCAGTTCCCACCAAATCCTGTGCAAGCGCCTCGTGAAATCCTTGTAAGGCCGCACGTGCGGCGGCATATCCAACACTCGACGGCCAAGCCACCAAACACGCTGGTGAGTTTACATTGATAATGACCCCACTCTTTCGATCCAACATGCCTCGTAAAAATGCACGCGTTACAAAAAATGCTGCGTAATACGGGGCTTGCATCATGGTGATTACTTCGCTCGGTTCCGTATCCAGCACAGTCTTCCATTGCCCAGCACCGGCGCAATGCACAATCACGTCGGGCACTCCATGGCTGTCCACCACACGCTTGGCCATTGCTTCGACCGCTTTGTAGTCTGAAGCATCGCAGGGTTCCGGAAAGGCCAACTCACCGATCTCGTTTCCAAGAGATTGAAGCTGATCTGCAGAGCGGGCGACAAGGATGACCTTTGAACCGTCTTTCGCAAATTCCCGCGCTGTTGCCGCACCAACTCCGCTAGATGCGCCAGTAATTAGAATTAGCTTCAAAGCAAGTACCTCAAATACGAAATCGCCGATTCTGTCACAGTGCAGTCTGAAACAATTCAGTCAAGTCCATGGGATTCCTGGAAATTCCTAATTCAATTTGAACCAAGCCAAAAATGTGATTTCTACGAAAGTCATATTGGGCTCAAGGCCGCCGTTAACACGAAAGCCAATTTTCGCGTCAGACTTTCAAAACAATCTTTCCGATGTGTTCGCTACTTTCCATGCGCGCGTGGGCTGCACTTGCGTCCGCCAACGCAAATTCCTGATCCATCACCGGCGCAACTTTACCTGAGCTGAGGAGCGGCCAGACCTGCGCTTTCAACTGCCGCGCAATCTCCGCCTTCGCCAGATCGGACTGGGGCCGCAGCGTCGACCCAGTGATCGTCAGGCGGCGCATCATCAGGTGGGCAAAGTTAAGCTCGATCTTGGGACCTTGCAGGAACGCGATCTGAACCAAGCGGCCATCGTCGCACAGCGCGCGCACGTTGCGCGGCAGATAGTCGCCGCCAATCATATCAAGGATCAGGTTTGCACCGCCTAGCGCCTTAACGTCATCAACAAAATCCACCTCACGGTAATTCATCGCAACCTCAGCCCCGAGGTCCAGACACGCGCGGCATTTGGCGTCCGATCCAGCGGTGGTGAACACGCGGGCGCCAAATGCATTCGCCAACTGGATCGCCGTTGTGCCAATGCCGGATGATCCGCCATGGACCAAGAACCGCTCCCCCGCTTGCAACCCGCCCCGCATGAACACGTTGGACCAGACAGTGAAGAACGTTTCGGGCAGGCAGGCGGCCTGTTTCAGGGTCAACCCATCGGGAACAGGCAGACAATGGGCGGCAGGGGTCACGACTTCTTCGGCATATCCGCCACCAGGCAACAACGCGCAAACCGCGTCGCCGACAGCCCAATCAGTTACGCCAGCACCGATTGCACTGATTTCACCAGCAGCCTCCAACCCGGGCAGCGGGCTTGCCCCTTTAGGTGGGTTATACATCCCAGCACGTTGCAACGCGTCGGGGCGGTTCACACCGGCATATGCGACCTTGATTCGCACTTGCCCGAAAGCGGGTTCTGGCATCGGCGCGTCGATGGGCACTAGAACCTCTGGCCCACCAACTTTGGCGATTTCAACGGCTTTCATCGCGGTGTTTTCCATGAACCCGGTAAATCACTGGCTGGGGCACTTGGCGCTTTGACACACGATGTCAGCTGGGCCAGCGCCGCGGAAAAGGGCTTGAGCAGCGGGTTTTTGTTGACCGCAGCCTTGAAGCTTTCGAACTGCATAACGTTTTCAATCCGACGATCAATGAAATCGGTGGTCGCTTGGCCATCATCGTTGTCGTCACCAAGCCAATAGAGCACGACAGACCCATACACAGCCGATAGCGTCGCGCGTTTGGTATACCAATTGATGTCGTCAGACGTATCGCCGAGTGCCGTCCAGATCGCGTCCGCCGTTCCCCAGATCAGCTTGGAGCCCTCAGGCGCCATATGCGGCAGGGCAAACAGCACAGAACCACGCCGCACGGCTTCTTTGTCGTTCACCGCATCAAGGCGCAATCGCACGGCATGGGCGACCTTATCGCGAAACCGCATATCGCTGAAATCAGAAGATGAAAGCGCGCTAACCATCGCCGCGTCGCCCTGTGTGTGGAGCAGCACAGCCAGATCGATGGCACCACGCGGACAGACGTCACGGGCTTGCGCCAACGACAATCCACATTCATCGACGGCAGCGATAAACGCGCCATCAGACCAGCCATCAAAGGCCACATGAGGCAGGATGGCATCCAGCAAAGTAAGGGCACGAGGATCAGGTAACGGTGTCATATCAAGCTCCATTTCAGGCGTTCACGTCATACTAACGCACTTTGCGATCAACTTGAATCGCTCGTTCGTTGCCTCCAACTTTGCGCAAACGCGCGAAGCGATAAGGAGACAAGGGAGCGCCACAAAGCACAGTAGACAATGTAGGGTCGGATTGCTACATAGCGACTTCCTGCAACTTATTGCAAATCCAACTTAGAGAGGTGGTGAAAACCACATGCAGGTTAGTGTTCGTGACAACAACGTCGATCAGGCGCTTCGTGCCCTGAAGAAAAAGCTCCAGCGTGAAGGCGTTTTTCGTGAGATGAAGCTTAAGCAAGCTTTTGAGAAACCGTCTGAGAAAAAGGCGCGCGAGAAGGCCGAGGCCATTCGCCGTCAGCGCAAGCTGGCTCGGAAGAAGCTCGAGCGTGAGGGGATGGTCTAAGACATTTTGCATTTACTGAAGGTCTGATCGCAATACGCGTTCGACTGGAAGGAAAGGCAGCGAATTTCGGTTCACTGCAATGCAATGTGTCTTAGCACCCCCTGATAACGTTTTAATAAGGAAAGCCCCCGTACCTTTCGCTGACGCATTCCGGCTTTTGGGACACAGAACTGACGCCTACCAAGTTTTTGCTTGGTAGGCGTTTGATTTTACAGATCATTTAGAGATAGGAGATACTAAGAGTTGCGGGAGAAGTGTCCCGCGACCACACATTGCAAAAAATGTCCAAAAGGTTTCCGTTTCATCCGAAACGACCAACATCTCTTTCGGCTTTGGAGGCCATCTTGACGAAACGACAGATAGGAAATCTGATGGTCAAGAGTGTGCCACAACTAAACTTGCGTGAAGTTTATCCCGCAGTGTCCGAAGAAATCAACCTCAATACTTGTGGTGATGTCGATTGCGACAACGACGGTGTTGCTCCGGATTTTTCGCTACCCACCTTCAAGGGCCGCAATGCTACTCAACGCAAACTTCTCGCATCAATAAAGCTGCCAGCCCTTGCGACCGGCAAAGGCATATACACGCTCGACGGTGATGATAAGGCGTCGAGGGTATCCCAGGTTTTCGAGTATCAGGGCGATCCGCACGCTTGGGATGACGGGAGAAATCTCATTTGCCATCATCAAAAGGGAAACCGAACCTGCGAGGTATCGTTTAATATTTTCTCGAATGAACATCTCCTCGACGAAATCGACAGGCTGATGACACAGAATGGACTACTTGAAGGGCCAGTCTGTGGGTGTTGTGGCGCTCGGTATCTGGATGCACCGGACGAGTTTATCTTCAATGGAACGCACGGCAAACTCGCGCCCGCGCGTAGAGGGAAGCGGCCGAAGCCTTCTGGATTCCGGATCATTCATAAACCCTGTAAAGGGCAGCCCGGTGCGCGTATCTCCGTTTCCCTGGACCATCAGGCACAAAAGAAGAAGAGCGATAATGGTGCGCCTGCTCAGGGAGTTGGTCAATGGCGCAAGTATCAACGACCTCCAACGCCTTTTGTCGGACCCCGATACGGGCAAGAAATGCGGTGTGAGCCGTATTTACAGTCGTATTTTCTTTTTGGAAAAGATCCTGCTCGCGTTTGAGCGCGCGAAACTGCAAGATTGGAAAGCTAAGGAAGACGCATCCGACCGGTTCAGCCATATGCGCATCGCGCACGATGATGTGGTCATTTCAGTAAACTGGGAAAGTCGGTTTGATCGCCGCCTGACGCCTCTTCACTGCTCGGTCAGCGCAGACATCCGCAGTGGATATGTCTTCCGGATTGATGCCAACTTCGACCCGCGTGTCGATCCTGCTGCTTTCTTCGAAGAGCACTACCTCGATGTTGCCGGCCAGCCCCGCAATATCCGTAAACAATACACCCAGAAGTCTGGCAAGGTCGTGAGCGCCCCATTGCTTCACTTCCAAAGGCCGAGCGGTAGGTTTGATGAGGCCGCGTTCTTTGCCAGCGCCGAGAGTAGCTGGCGGGTTTTTGAGGAAAAGTTGAAGAAGGCCTATGAGGAAGACATTTCTTGCGGCATTGATCTGCCCGATGATGTTCAGCAAGGTCTTTGGGAATCAGGTGCGCGACGCCGGGTTCTCAATGAGATCCGCAACGGATACTTCGGCCTTGTAGATACCAACCGCGATCACCGCGGCAGTTTCAAGGGGGTAGTCGTTAAACAGACCTATACAAAGGCTGCGCACCTTGCGTGCCTGCGAAAGATGCTGCCAGATGGCAAGATTACCCTGGTTGGCGAACAAGAAGCTGCGATGGTGCGAGTTGTCCCTCACATTTTCCGAGACTTGATTAGGGAGGACAAGTTCGAATGGTTTGTGATGTCCTTCGACAAGGAAGCTTCTACGCCAACGAACCAAAGCCGTATCAAAAAATTCGAAAAGGCGTTCGAGGAGTTTGGTGAGATTCAGACGCGGATTGTAGGCGAAGAGCTTCCGAGATGGGAGCTATTGAGACGGTTCTGCGCAGCAGGGCTAATGCCAGCAGTGAAGACTGATAGCCAGGACGCGGTGCATCCTTTTCCGATCGCCAACTTTCAATCTGCCCAGTTCCCACAGTTCTGGGCCAGCTCGCCTGTCCAGCATTACGGTGAGACCGAAAAGACGGTGGGCTTTCCAGTGCTCCGGTCAAAATAGCGAAAGCGTTTGAAATCGGTAGGCTTCGATCAAAAGATAGCTGATGACGATCTAAGGGAGGCGCTCGCTCGTCGTGTGTTGAACACCACAATCCAGCCTGTATGAACCGCTTTTATGAACTCTGTGCGGAGCCGGATCAGTCCAACCGCGCGGGCAGGTGGGCGCGGCAGTCGAAACGGTCCCAGCTACATAAACGGCGCAGTATTTAATCCTGCTAGCTTGGTCGCCCTGCTCAATATCTATCGCGTGTATTACAACTGGTTCGAGACACGGCAGTATGTAGCGTCTGGGTCGTCGGGGCAGGGCACAACCGAGGTGGCCCAAGGTGTCTCTACAGTGCGGGTTCCTGGATCGTCCAAATCCCTGAAAGTCCCGAAGCGGCGAACCGCCGCGCCGGTAATGCGGACCCCGGCGATGCGGCTGGGTGCCGACAATCCAAAGAACAAGGCACCTGATCCACGCAGGATCTTTTATCGACCTTGGTTGTTCCACGGCACACCGCTTTGGAGAAAGTTCGAGACACGGTAATGGCTTTCTCAATCAAGAGGCCCCCGCGAAATAAATCGCGAAAGCCTCTATGTGTCCCAAAAGCCGGAATGCGTCAACCTTTCGGCGCGGGGGTTTTTCTTTGTTTTCTGGCTCGAAAGGTGCACCTTAAAGCACCGATCTGGGCTTGTTTATGCGATACCCGCAAGACGCAGGATAACCATGACAACAACGACAAGACCGACGATATAAAGAATGTTCCGCATTTTCTAATTCCTTCTTTTCATGTTCGAAACTCTAACGCGTCAAGTCACGCGATGGTTTCCGTTTTTCGCAGGTGGTAAACCATAGTGGCCAAAGTCCGCGACTGGCACAGGACTGGCGATGGGACAATCTTTCGGTGCCACCAGCAGTGTGCTATGCCTTATACCACATAAGTCATCAGAGACCGAATATGGCCACGCTCGCTTACCTGCTCATCGCGCTGATCGCCCTTCTACACATCTACACCATGCGGTCTGAGATGTTCGCGTGGGAAACCCGTGGGCCGAAAGTCTTTCGCACTCTGCCCACCGATATGTTCCCCAAAACCAAGGCAATGGCTGCCAATCAGGGGCTCTATAGTGGGTTTCTGGCCGCTGGCCTGATCTGGTCCCTGCTGGTCAGCGGTCCGATGTAGTCACAGAACGTCGCGCTGTTCTTCCTGACCTGCGTTTTTATCGAGGGTCTTTATGGTGCCACAACCGTAACCAAACGGATTTTGTATGTGCAAACGATGCCGTCTAGACTGGCGATTATCGCACTGCTTATCTCTTAAACCGGCAGTGCCGTTGTCTGGCGCACAGTCCGCAGCGCAAACGAGCTTTGCATCCCTTGGACACCAGGGAGGCTGGCCAGATACCGTCGGTGGATACGTGCGAAATCCTCGGCATCTTCTGCCACAACTTTCAGCAAATAATCCGCCTGCCCCGCCATCAGATGACATTCCAGAACGTCAGGAATTCGGGCAACCGATTTCTCGAATGCGTCCAGCACATCGTCAGCTTGCGCACGCAAAGTAATCTCAACAAACACAATGGTTTTGCGATCAACTTTGCGCGGATTCACCAGCGCGACATAGCCGGATATGAACCCGTCTTTTTCAAGCCGCTGCACCCGTCGATGGCAGGCTGAGGGCGAAAGATTCACCTTCTCTGACAATTCAGCATTTGAGAGGCGGCCTTGTCGTTGCAGCGCATTCAAAAGGCGGCGATCCGTTTCATCTAGGTCCATGCGCAAAATTCTCCCGCTTTTTACCGCATGTTGCGGAATTCATTGTGACTACTAGCGCTAACACGCCAAAGATTACCAGTTCTTTCCACCCAAACGGCGCGAATGTTCCATCAGGAAGAGGAGATACATATGCACATCGGTTGCCCCAAAGAGATCAAACCACAAGAATTCCGCGTCGGTCTAACCCCCAACGCAGCCCGCGAAGCCGTCGTTCACGGCCACACAGTGTCTATTGAAACACAGGCCGGTATCGGCGCTGGATTTACCGACGAAGACTACGTCGATGCAGGTGCGGCGATTATCGCCACTGCGGTAGAAATCTTTGCCGCTGCCGACATGATTGTAAAGGTTAAGGAACCCCAGCCCGTTGAACGTAAAATGCTGCGCGAGGGACAGTTGCTGTTTACTTATTTGCACCTCGCACCCGACCCAGAACAGACCAAAGACCTGATGGCGTCAGGATGCACTGCGATTGCTTATGAAACGGTGACGGACGCGAACGGTGGCTTACCGCTGCTCGCGCCGATGTCCGAAGTTGCGGGTCGTTTGGCGCCACAAGTCGGCAGCTGGACCTTGCAAAAGGCAAACGGCGGACGCGGCGTTTTGATGGGCGGCGTCCCCGGTGTTGGCCCCGCGCGGGTCGTCGTGATCGGTGGCGGTGTTGTTGGCACGCATGCCGCGCGGGTCGCCGCAGGCATGGGCGCAGATGTGACGGTGTTGGATCGTTCACTACCAAGAATGCGCTACCTTGACGATGTTTTCGCGCGTGATTTCAAGACGATGTATGCCAGCGCGGGCAACACAATCGAAATGGTTCGCGAAGCCGATATGGTCATCGGTGCGGTCCTGATCCCCGGTGCGGCAGCGCCGAAACTGATCAGCCGCGCACAACTGTCCGAGATGAAACAGGGTGCTGTAATTGTCGATGTCGCCATCGACCAAGGCGGCTGCTTTGAAACATCCAAAGCCACTACGCACCAAGATCCGATCTATGACGTCGACGGGATCATGCATTATTGCGTGGCGAACATGCCTGGTGCGGTTGCGCGCACGTCAACGATTGCGCTGGGCAATGCAACCATGCCGTTCATGCTGGCCCTTGCCAACAAAGGCTGGCGTCAAGCCTGCGAAGACGATGCGCATCTGCTGAATGGTCTGAACGTCCATGCAGGACAGCTGACCTATTACGCAGTAGGCAAGGCGCTGGGGATAGACGTGTTGTCGCCGCAGCTAGCGCTAAAGGTCTGAACGAATAAAGGCCCGCCATGTCGGGCGGGCCTTTGACACATCCGAACCGGATGTTTATTTCTTCAATGCAGCCAAGATATTCGTCAGCAGTTCTTCTTGCGTCGGGCCAGCTGGCGCTGCTGGTGCTTTTTCTTCAGCTTTCTTCAGCTTATTGACGTTGCGAACCAGCATAAACACGACAAACGCAATGATGACGAAGTTGATAATCGCCATGATGAAACGGCCATAGGCGAATACGGCTGCGCCTGCTTCGTTGGCGGCTTCTATCGTTGCGTAATCGCCGCGCAGATTGATGAACAATCCGCCAAAATCAACGCCGCCCATGACCAGGCTGATGATTGGGTTGATGATATCGGCAACAAGGCTGCCAACGATTGCAGTAAACGCTGCACCGATGATGATACCAACGGCCATGTCCATGACATTTCCTTTGGCAATGAAGTCTTTGAATTCTTTTATCATTTTTCTGTGCCAATGATTCTACAGCACATTGGCTTTTACCAATTGCGCCCACGCGCATATTGTTATCCCCAAATGCGCACACCGTGAATGGGTTATATTTCGCACCCTCTCCCCCCAAGTCACATGAGTATTATCCCAACTTAGGAGGCCAACCATGGCTGATTTGTCAAACTTTCCAATTACCCAAAAATGGGTTCCACAGAACACTGATATTATTCAGCTTTTCTCATATCCGACGCCGAATGGCGTGAAAGCGTCCATCGCTTTGGAGGAAATGGGGCTGGCGTACGAACCGCATCTTGTGACCCTGTCGGATGCAGACGTCAAAAGTGCTGAGTTCCTGAGCCTGAACCCCAACAACAAGATCCCCGCGATCATTGATCCCAATGGTCCAGATGGCCCGATCGGGCTGTGGGAAAGTGGCGCGATTCTGATCTATCTGGCTGAAAAGACCGGCAAGTTGATCGGGTCGAATGCGGCTGAAAAAGCCCATGTTATCAAATGGCTGATGTTCCAGATGGGTGGCCTTGGTCCGATGTTTGGGCAGCTGGGCTATTTTTCCAAATTCGCGGGGTCCGAAATCGAAGACCCGCGCCCGCGCGAACGCTACGTCGCGGAGGCCAAGCGCCTGTTGGCGGTGCTTGAGACAGAATTGGCCGGCAAAGACTGGATCGCGGGCAGTTTTTCTATCGCTGATATTGCGATTGCGCCTTGGCTGAATGCGCTGGAGTTTTACGGCACGCAAGAGATCACGGGTTATAACGATCTGACGAACGTGCCCGCCTATGTCGCGCGGTTCATGGCACGGCCTGCCGTGCAAAAGGGCAAGACAATCCCATCGCGTGAAGGTTAATTTTTGGGTTAATAAAGTGTGATCCGCCCCACTGAAAGGTTAATCAACGGGGCGGAAATCAGTTGGCACACAGCGTACACAACCTGTACACAGCCCGTATGGCAAACGGCTGCCTACGCGGGCAGATCACCCGTGAGAACGTAGCGCAGGATTTGCACAACTTCGGACGGTTCGCGCGCCATGGCCAAGGCAGCCGCGTCGACTTCTTTCAAGGCGTGATCATGGTCGGGCTGTTGCAGCACGATCAGTGATTTACCCAAGGCAGCCGCGAAACCTGCATCAAAGGCCGCGTTCCATTGGCGGTATTTTTCACCAAACCGGACCACCACGACATCAGCGTCCGCGATGCCTTTGCGGGTTCGGATCGCGTTGACCATCGCACCTTTGTGGTCATGCCAATACTTGTTCGGCTCCGCGCCCAAAATATTTACGCCGCAATCATCTGACGCTGCGTGGTTGGTGACGGGACTGTGAAATTCAACGTCGAGGCCTTTGGCCCCTTCGATGATCTGTTCGCGCCAATCGGTGTGAATTTCGCCAGATAGATATACTTTGAGCATCGTGCCCTCCTTTTCGTTGCGGGCATTTTAGCCGATTATGATTTACGCGCCACGGCCTTTTATGCACGCTTCGCCACGACCTTTTACGCGCGCTTCGCCACGACATAACGCGAAATTGAGGGGAAATTTCCAGCTTCGACGATTTCAAAGCCCGCAAATTCAAGCGCATCTTCGAGTTCTTTTTGCGTCAAGAAGCAAACGTAAGGCGCTTTGCCAAACATCTGCATCACAGCGACCGCAAGCTTGATCGGGTGGCGTCTAAACCCAAAAGACCGATCCCCCAAGCAGGGTGTCTTGGTGATGAAATACCCACCCTTGGGCAGCATCTTGTAAACGTCAGCAAAGATGTCTTCGGCCCCGCGCATAAGGTGGAACAGATTGAACCCCAGAACCGCATTAACAGGATCGGAAAGTTTTGCAGATTCCGAGGCGGTGGCCACCCGGAACGAGGCATTTTTAATCCCACCTGCGTCGGCCTTTGCACGGGCAATATCGACCATCGCAGGCGATAAGTCGGTGCCAATGATGTCGCGGACGTGCGGCGCAAGCAGCAGTGCGGTCGATCCCGTACCACAGCCCATTTCAAGCACGCGGTCATTCGCGCCTAGGTAGGATTTGGTCCGCTCCAGCGTGTATTCATAGGCGGCCATATCCTTGATTGGATCTTGGGCGTATTTGGGCGCGGCCTTGTCCCAGAAAGTTGCAGCGTCAGTCATGGTGTTCTCCTTTGACACTAGACTACATTCGTATGGATCAACGCGGAATTGACGAAATTCGTGGGGCACCTATACATATGTGTATGGATATTGATCCCGACAGGCTGGACTGGACCCATCTTCGTAGTTTTCTTGCGACGGCTGAAACCGCGTCTTTGTCCGCCGCTGCACGGAAATTGGGGCTGACGCAGCCAACGCTAAGCCGACAGGTCGCGGCGCTAGAAGACAATCTATCGTTATTGTTGTTTGAACGGGTTGGCCGCGGATTGCAGTTGACGGATGCTGGACGTGAACTGTTGGCACACGTGCAGGACATGGGGGGCGCGGCACACCGGGTCGCGATGACAGCTGCTGCCCAACGATCTGACATCAATGGCACCGTGCGGATTACGGCCAGTGACATCTATTCATCAACGTACCTTCCAAAGATGATCGTCGAGGTTCGCAAACGCGCGCCCGGGCTCGTGGTCGAAGTCGTTGCGACCAACGATATTTCTGATCTGATGCGCCGCGAGGCCGACATCGCAATTCGCCATGTGCGGCCCGAACAGCCCGACCTTGTGGCGCGACTTGTACGCGAAGCCACAGGGCATTTTTATGCAGCCAAGATATACCTAGATCGGCGGGGTCGCCCGCAGACGCGGACGGAACTTGGCACGCATGATTGGATCTCTTATGGGGATATTGGGCAGATGGTGGAATACCTTGTCGCGCTGGATATTCCGCTAACGGCCGATGCATTCAAAGTTGGGTCGCAGAACGGCATTGTCGCGTGGGAAATGGCCCGCGCGGGGCTTGGGATTTGCCCTATGGATGACACTGTCGGTGACCAAGTCGAAGAGATGGAACGCATCATGGGCGACGATCTCAAGGTTATGTTCCCAGTCTGGCTGGTTACACACAGAGAGGTCCACACCAGCCCACGCATCAGGCTGGTGTTTGATATTCTCGCCGACGGGTTTTCAGCGCCTTAGCCGCGCAACGTGCCGCCCGTGGCTTTCGCCACCTTGTCGATAATCTTGGCGCTGACGACTTCGATATCCGCGTCCTTCAGGGTCGCACCGCTTGGCTGCAGGCGCACAGTCATGGCGAGGGATTTTTTACCTTCCCCCAGCGAACCACCGATAAATTCATCAAAAATACGCACATCTTCGATCAGCGCCTTGTCCGCGCCAGCCGCTGCATTGACCGCCGTGAGCGCATCGACGGTGGCGTCCATCACAAAGGCAAAATCACGTTCGACCGCTTGTAGATCAGGGATCGAAGCGGCACCGCGATTGACCGACGCATTCTTGGGCATTGGAATGTCAGATGGATATAGCACGAAGCCGACAACAGGGCCTTTGACACCAAGGGCCGCCAGGATTTTGGGGTGGATTTCGCCGAACACACCAAGGATTTTCTTTGGGCCAAGGCAGATCATCCCATGGCGCCCCGGATGCCACACATCACCCGCACCACGTAGGATTTGCACCTTTGTCGGCGCACCCATCGCTGACAGGATCGCCTCAGCGTCAGCCTTAGCATCGTAAATGTCGACGTCGCGCGACGCGCCATGCACGTCTTTCGGGCCGGTTTTTCCAACAAGGATACCGGTGACCAGCGTGTGCTGTTCCCCCGGTTCGCCGCCGTGAAATGCGTCTCCAGCCTCAAACAGCGCAAGGTTAGACATGCCGCGTGCCTGGTTGCGGGCTGCGGCCTGTAACAAGCCGGGCAGAAGCGCGGGCCGCATGTGCGACATTTCCGAACTGATCGGGTTGGCGAGCATGGTGGCGTCCGTGCCACCACCAAACAGCGCTGCCGCCGCTTGGTCGATGAACGAATAGGTAACACATTCATTGTAGCCCAAACTGGCCGTCGTGCGCCGCGCCGTGGCGAGGCGTTTTTGCATCGGCGTCAGGACTGGCGCAGGCACGCCTGCGCGAACGCGCGGCATCGGCACGCCTTGCAGTTTCGTCAGGGACGCGATGCGCGCAACCTCTTCGACCAAATCAGCGGTGCCTTGCACGTCTGGACGCCAGCTTGGGACGCCTGCCATGTCACCGTCCATTACGAAACCAAGCGCGGTTAAAGTTGCGCGTTGCGTATCGGCGGGGATGTCCATCCCGACGAGGGACGAACAGCGATCCGTATCCAGTTTATAAGCCCGCGATTTGTCGGGAATTTGGCCCGCCTGCACAACATCTGATGCTTCACCGCCAGCGTGATCGACGATCATGCGCACGGCATGTTCCAGACCTTCGGGGGTGAATGCAGGGTCGATGCCGCGTTCGAAACGATATCGCGCGTCCGAATTTATTTTCAACGCGCGGCCCGTGTAGGCGGTGCGGATCGGATCGAAATACGCCGCTTCGACAAAGACATTCACGGTGTCAGCCGTGCAGCCCGTGCGTAAACCGCCCATAACGCCACCGATGGATTCAGCGCCTTCGCTGTCGGAAATCACGGTCGCGCCTTCGGGCAGGGTGTATTGTTTGTCATCGAGCCCCATAAGGGTCTCAGTCCCGTCGGCGCGGTGCAGACGCAAGGTGCTACCGCTGATTTTATCGGCGTCAAACACGTGGAGCGGGCGGTTCAGATCGTAGGTAAACCAGTTGGTGACATCCACAAGGAACGAGATCGGGCGCAACCCAATCGCGCGAAGCTGTTGTTGCAGCCAATCGGGGCTGGGGCCGTTTTTAACGCCTTTGATCAGACGGCCGAAGAACACGGGTGCTTGGGCCAGCGTGTCGTCGTCGATGGTTACTTTTATCGGGTTCGGGAACGTCGCGGGGACGGTTTCGATGTCGTTATTTTTCATCGTGCCGAGGCCACGCGCCGCCAGATCACGTGCAACGCCGCGCACGCCAAGGGCATCGGGGCGGTTGGGGGTGATGGCGATTTCGATGACCGGATCGACCCGCGCGGGGTCATGTTCGGCGAGGTAATCAGAGAACCGCTGGCCGATCTCACCCGCTGGCAATTCAATGATGCCGTCATGTTCTTCGGACATTTCCAGCTCGCGTTCAGAGGCCATCATGCCAAAGGATTCAATGCCACGGATTTTGCCAACAGAAATCGTGATGTCGAGGCCGGGGATATATGTGCCCGGCTTGGCGACAACGACGGTGATACCCGCACGGGCGTTCGGCGCACCACAGATGATCTGGGTCGGGCCATCGCCTGCGTCAACTGTGCAGACCTTTAGCTTATCCGCATCGGGGTGCTTTTCTGCATGGGTGACTTTGCCGATGATGAAATCGGACAGCTTGGCTGCGGGGTTTTCAACGCCCTCAACCTCAAGCCCGAGGTCGGTGAGGGTTTCGCAAATCTCATCCACAGACGCATCGGTTTCGAGATGGGATTTCAGCCAAGAGAGCGTGAATTTCATGATTTTTCCTCAATTTGGCGGCCGTCTAAATCTTCGACCAAGGAGAAGAATTCGAACAGCATCGGCAGGACCGGATCCCAATTGCCGCCGCGACTGATGATGGCTTTGTTGGCTTTGCGCCATGCCAGCAGTGTTTCGAACCCATCGGCCTTGGCCATGTTTTCGGTGACGTCGCAATAGCGGACCTCATCGACGCGGACAGTTTTGACGACGAAGGTCGGCTGGCCGTCCCAATCGGCGACGATATCGATGCGATCCACAACGGGCATCGCCTCGGGCTCGTCTTTGAAATCACGCAGCGGGGCGCAGTTGGCACGTTTTTTGCCTGTGCGCACCAGCGCGATGAGGGCCGTGCAGGTTTCAGCAGAGTCGCCAAATTGGAACGTGCCCGCGCCGGGGTAGGTGATTTGGAGGTCTTCGATGTTGTCGGTCATTTTAGGTTATCCAATCGCGCAATTGGACTCAACTTGAGTTCAATAGTCTTCACTGCTGCTTCTATTTTTTTTGATAACTCATCTTGGTCGCCGTAGTGAGCACAGAGGTCGCCACGCAGTTCCTTTTCATGCTTACGTGTCTCGTCGTCATGACTGTCAGATTCGTCAACCATCTGAGCGAGCATGATGTTAGCAATAGACACCCTGTTCCTAACGATGAAAAACACCTCAACCGAGGCTTCGACATCATCGTCACCGATTACAGCACGTGCGCGTATCTGTGCCTCTCTCAACCTTTCAAAAAGACCGTTATACTCAACCAGCTTGTCGTGTTGTTTCTGAAAGAGATAGTGCTTGTCAGCGACCTTTTCTCTTAAGGTTGTTTGAAGAGCACTTCTAACATTCCGCAAGGCGTCGTCTGTGTTGTGTGAAAGAGCAATCAAGTCTTCTGCTATTTGCGATCGACGCAAAGCACGTGCCGACGCTTGGGCTTCGCTAAACTTACTGCTTGCTGTAATGAAACCAAACAATACTGCACTAGCCCCGATGAGTGCAGCAAGTGCGTTGATCCAATCTGTGACAGTTGTTCCCGCACCGAGTTCACAAATCCAGCCTGAAGCCGCTACTTCATTAAGCATCAGGTTCCCCCATGCACCGTCGGCACCTGCAAGGCACTGAACCCGTAATGGCGCAGCCAGCGCAGGTCGCTCTCAAAGAAAGCCCGCAAATCCGGAATGCCGTATTTCAACATGGCGATGCGATCAATGCCCATGCCAAACGCAAAACCTTGGTATTCGTCTGGGTCGATGCCGCCTGCCGTGAGGACTTTGGGGTGGACCATGCCGGAGCCGAGGACTTCGAGCCAATCGCTCCCCTCCCCGACTTTCACGGTGCCACCGCTGAACGAACACTGGATGTCGACTTCGGCGCTCGGTTCGGTGAACGGGAAATGCGACGCGCGAAAGCGGGTTTTGACGGTGGTGCCGAAGTAGGCGGTAAAGAATTCTTCGAGCACCCATTTCAGGTTCGCCATGGACAGGTTTTTATCGATTGCCAGCCCTTCGACCTGATGAAACATCGGTGTGTGCGTCTGGTCGTAATCGGCGCGGTAGACGCGACCGGGGCAGATGATGCGGATCGGCGCGCCTTGTTTTTCCATCTCACGGATTTGCACGGGGGATGTGTGCGTGCGCAACACATGCGGCGGGCGGTTGTCGCCCTCCGCGCGGTGCATATAGAACGTGTCCATTTCGGCGCGCGCGGGGTGGTGACCGGGGATGTTGAGCGCGTCGAAGTTATACCAATCAGTGTCGATCTGCGGGCCTTCGGCGGTGGCGAAACCCATGTCGGCGAAGATCGCGGTGCATTCTTCCCAGACTTGGCTGACAGGATGGATCGTGCCCGCGCGGCGGTCCCGCGCGGGCAGGGACACGTCAAGCCATTCGGCCCGAAGCCGTTGATCCAAGGCCGCATCACCGAGCGCCATTTTCTTGGCGACAAGGGCGCTGTTAATCTCATCCTTGAGGGCATTGAGCGCGGGGCCAGCGGTTTGGCGTTCCTCGGGCGTCATTTTGCCAAGGGAGCGCATTTGCAAGCTGACTTCGCCCTTTTTGCCCACCGCCTGAACCCGCAGGTCTTCGAGCGTGGCTTCATCGGCGGCTTTGCCAATCAGATCGAGGTATTTTGATTTCAGATCGTCCATGCGCTGTCCATTCTTGGGCCCCTTGGCCGTGTTGGAATGGGGGTAGCGAAAGGGGGCAAGGGTTGCAAGGTTTGGGGGGGCGAACGATGGTCGTTCTGTCCAAATTTCGTTCTGTCCAAATTAATGGGGCACGTGGCGCAAAGCACCCCCTAAAACAATAGCGCCGTGCGTCCATCGCCGGCCTAAATCGTTCGATAAACGCTGACGACAGACGCAGTTGTAGTGTCGTGGAGCCCTATTCTAGCAGATTAGTTGATCGTGTAGCTTCCCAGATCGCAGATATCGATTTGGTCAGTCAATTCATCCCCATCGTCGAATACGAACTTGATATCATAGTCGCACTGGTCACTGTCATCGTGAATGTAGACTGTTGTCATATAACCCGATGCAAGGACCTGAGCCCCTAGAATATCGTCGCCCCAGTAATCGGCGTTAGAGGGCGATGTGTAGACATACATAACGGTATAGCCGGAGTTGTTGTTCAATTCGTAGGCAATATCCTGGGCAACAGCGGCTGATCCAGCGACACAGACTGCGGCAGCAGCGACTACATTTTTCATCGAAATCATTTTTATTTTTCCTATTCCAGAGGATGGTAATGAAACTATTCGCAATCATGAATTTTGTTAAATGATAGCCTCAAACTCTAGCTGGGCAGTGTGATGTTTCACATATGTTCAAGGTTGTAGAGGTGAATAAGACGAGTGGCCTGCGTTGGACGACACCTGTCAGTTGAGTGTGCTAAAGCTGCCAGTTTTGGAACATGCGCGAACCAGTTCACGCAACACCGCCACAAACCGCGTTCAAAATTAAATCTGTTGTTGTGGGGACCGCTCCCGTGATCCGACCATTCAGAGCATGACAGAGTTGCTGCAAAGGGCACTAAGGACGGCATTGCTTGCGCGTACATTCCAACAAACGAAAAAGGCCCCCGCATCACTGCTGACGCATTCCGGCTTTTGGGACACATAGAGGCTTTCGCGATTTATTTCGCGGGGGCCTCTTGATTGAGAAAGCCATTACCGTGTCTCGAACTTTCTCCAAAGCGGTGTGCCGTGGAACAACCAAGGTCGATAAAAGATCCTGCGTGGATCAGGTGCCTTGTTCTTTGGATTGTCGGCACCCAGCCGCATCGCCGGGGTCCGCATTACCGGCGCGGCGGTTCGCCGCTTCGGGACTTTCAGGGATTTGGACGATCCAGGAACCCGCACTGTAGAGACACCTTGGGCCACCTCGGTTGTGCCCTGCCCCGACGACCCAGACGCTACATACTGCCGTGTCTCGAACCAGTTGTAATACACGCGATAGATATTGAGCAGGGCGACCAAGCTAGCAGGATTAAATACTGCGCCGTTTATGTAGCTGGGACCGTTTCGACTGCCGCGCCCACCTGCCCGCGCGGTTGGACTGATCCGGCTCCGCACAGAGTTCATAAAAGCGGTTCATACAGGCTGGATTGTGGTGTTCAACACACGACGAGCGAGCGCCTCCCTTAGATCGTCATCAGCTATCTTTTGATCGAAGCCTACCGACTTCAAACGCTTTCGCTATTTTGACCGGAGCACTGGAAAGCCCACCGTCTTTTCGGTCTCACCGTAATGCTGGACAGGCGAGCTGGCCCAGAACTGTGGGAACTGGGCAGATTGAAAGTTGGCGATCGGAAAAGGATGCACCGCGTCCTGGCTATCAGTCTTCACTGCTGGCATTAGCCCTGCTGCGCAGAACCGTCTCAATAGCTCCCATCTCGGAAGCTCTTCGCCTACAATCCGCGTCTGAATCTCACCAAACTCCTCGAACGCCTTTTCGAATTTTTTGATACGGCTTTGGTTCGTTGGCGTAGAAGCTTCCTTGTCGAAGGACATCACAAACCATTCGAACTTGTCCTCCCTAATCAAGTCTCGGAAAATGTGAGGGACAACTCGCACCATCGCAGCTTCTTGTTCGCCAACCAGGGTAATCTTGCCATCTGGCAGCATCTTTCGCAGGCACGCAAGGTGCGCAGCCTTTGTATAGGTCTGTTTAACGACTACCCCCTTGAAACTGCCGCGGTGATCGCGGTTGGTATCTACAAGGCCGAAGTATCCGTTGCGGATCTCATTGAGAACCCGGCGTCGCGCACCTGATTCCCAAAGACCTTGCTGAACATCATCGGGCAGATCAATGCCGCAAGAAATGTCTTCCTCATAGGCCTTCTTCAACTTTTCCTCAAAAACCCGCCAGCTACTCTCGGCGCTGGCAAAGAACGCGGCCTCATCAAACCTACCGCTCGGCCTTTGGAAGTGAAGCAATGGGGCGCTCACGACCTTGCCAGACTTCTGGGTGTATTGTTTACGGATATTGCGGGGCTGGCCGGCAACATCGAGGTAGTGCTCTTCGAAGAAAGCAGCAGGATCGACACGCGGGTCGAAGTTGGCATCAATCCGGAAGACATATCCACTGCGGATGTCTGCGCTGACCGAGCAGTGAAGAGGCGTCAGGCGGCGATCAAACCGACTTTCCCAGTTTACTGAAATGACCACATCATCGTGCGCGATGCGCATATGGCTGAACCGGTCGGATGCGTCTTCCTTAGCTTTCCAATCTTGCAGTTTCGCGCGCTCAAACGCGAGCAGGATCTTTTCCAAAAAGAAAATACGACTGTAAATACGGCTCACACCGCATTTCTTGCCCGTATCGGGGTCCGACAAAAGGCGTTGGAGGTCGTTGATACTTGCGCCATTGACCAACTCCCTGAGCAGGCGCACCATTATCGCTCTTCTTCTTTTGTGCCTGATGGTCCAGGGAAACGGAGATACGCGCACCGGGCTGCCCTTTACAGGGTTTATGAATGATCCGGAATCCAGAAGGCTTCGGCCGCTTCCCTCTACGCGCGGGCGCGAGTTTGCCGTGCGTTCCATTGAAGATAAACTCGTCCGGTGCATCCAGATACCGAGCGCCACAACACCCACAGACTGGCCCTTCAAGTAGTCCATTCTGTGTCATCAGCCTGTCGATTTCGTCGAGGAGATGTTCATTCGAGAAAATATTAAACGATACCTCGCAGGTTCGGTTTCCCTTTTGATGATGGCAAATGAGATTTCTCCCGTCATCCCAAGCGTGCGGATCGCCCTGATACTCGAAAACCTGGGATACCCTCGACGCCTTATCATCACCGTCGAGCGTGTATATGCCTTTGCCAGTCGCAAGGGCTGGCAGCTTTATTGATGCGAGAAGTTTGCGTTGAGTAGCATTGCGGCCCTTGAAGGTGGGTAGCGAAAAATCCGGAGCAACACCGTCGTTGTCGTGACCTGCGCCCCTAAAACTCCTCCAGATTTGTGTAGAGTCCGCCCAACAAAAGGACGGACAAATGAAGGCACGATTTACAGACGAACAGATCATAGCAATTATCAAAGAACAGGAATCTGGGGAGAAGACTGCTGATGTATGTCGGCGGCACGGGATCAGTTCAGCGACGTTCTATAAATACACATCGAAGTATGGAGGCATGGAGCCGTCTGACGCGAAGCGGTTGCGGGCCTTGGAAGACGAGAACGGGAAGCTAAAGAAGCTGCTAGCGGAACAGATGCTCTCTTCTCGGGACATTGCTGCGCAATACCCTGTCAGGCGAGGGACAATGCAATGTTGCGAGACATCAATTCAAAAAAATGGTGACGCCCGTTGGGAAGCTTAAAGCTGTGGTTCACTTGATGGAAACTCATCAGGTTAGCCAGCGACCATTGCCCGGCAGGCGATTGCAAAGCAATCTGCCGAGAGGGGGCGTGCGATGTCTTGCAAGTTGATCGATCAACGGTGCGGTATCCGTCTCGCCGTGGCGATGACGCTGAGTTGCGTGATGCCATCAAGCGGGTTTCGAGGGAGCGGCGACGGTTTGGTTGCCGTCGTGTTCATGTGATGATCGCGCGCGAAGGCTTTGCGGTGAACCACAAAAAGGTGAGACGCATTTACACTGAAGAGAAGCTCCAAGTGCGTCGTAGGGGCGGTAGAAAGCGCGCTTTGGGCACGCGGAAGCCGATGGTGCTGCCTGTGATGGTCCTAACCAGAGATGGTCATTAGATTTTGTGTCTGACGCGCTGACTGACGGTCGCCGGTTTCGTATTCTGACGGTTGTCGATGACTTCAGCCGCGAGAACCTGGTACTTGTCGCGGACACATCATGCTGAGCGCGGCAAACCCCAAACCATACGTGTCGATAACGTCCTATGCGCGGAATGATTAGCTGAATTGGCGTCAGGTTATTGTCGCATCGAGGCGTCTCGACACGTTAGAAGCATTGCTCAGTTTGGCATTTTGGTCAACGAACTGTCTCTCCCATAACAAACACAGAGTACGCTTTTGCGGCTCTCACCGTCCTTAAGACGAGATCTTTGGGTCGTTGAGCAGAAGGCCTAAACATTATCTACGAGGTCAGTTGTCTGCCTCCACGGCCCTTACAGAGAAAGGTCCTACTGCTGTCGATCACCCCTCAAAGAAGGGGCGATATGGTTCGCCGTGCTTGATGATCCCATGAACGGTTCGGGCCATCTTCGCTGCGATTGCGGTGTACGCCTTTCGGCGCAAATGGGTGTTGTGACGGTCTTTGGCGATGTAGCGCTCGAACTTGTCGCGGAAGCTGTTGGTGCGCTGCAGAATAGCAACCTGTCCAGCCATCCAAAGCGTTCGACGAAGCCGAGCATTGCCATATTTTGACAGTTTGGTTTGCCCTCTGAATGTACCTGATTGCATAGTCGCAAGGTCCATTCCACAGAACTTCAAAAACTGCCGGTGATGACGAAAGCGCCGTACATCCCCAGCTTCTGCCAAAATTGTCAAAGCATTGATGGGACCGATTCCAGGTATCGATGTCAGTAGCTTATAATCTGGTAGGTCCTTGAGAAGCGCGACGGCGCGATCTTCAATTTGATTGCGTTGCGCGATAAGACTGCGGCCTTCCCCGAGAACCAAGCGGAACATGCTTATCGCGTCGGAATCTGCGGCAACCGGCAGTCCGACTGATACTTTGGCAGTCTCGTAGATATCTGAAAGTAAACGCTCTTTTGCAACCTTGAGGCCCACCACATCCCAAGCGTCAGCGATGAATGCCTCCTTGCTCATGGCTGAGATCAAGTGTGGTGACGGATAACGTTCAAGGAAAGCAAAGAACCAGTCACTGCGAGAACTGCGAGAACTGCGATGGAAACGATCAGCTTCAGGAAAATACAGCGGCAGATAATGGGTTAAAACTCGGTGCCACAACTCGGTGCCACAACTCGGTGCCACAACTCGGTCTTCGACTTGGATACGATGTCATGCGTTTTGGAAAGCTCTTGGATGTCGTTAGTGCCACGCACGAGGGGGGCATGATAAAACTGCTCGTTCCCGATCTCCATCATGTGAAGAATGACCTGGGCATCCTTAGGGTCGTTTTTGTCCCAACTGTTGTGCAAGGCCTCTCGCGTTCTGGCCAGGGCCACAGATGACACCAACTTCAACTCAAAACCTGCTGCGGCAAGATGATAAGCCAAGGCACGGTGATAATTACCCGTTGCTTCAAAAGCTACACGGACAGGGCGGCCGTAGCAGGCAAGCGATGTGATTAGACGATTGAAGTCGTCTAGCTGGTTCAGAACAGTCAAACGACGGCAGCGCTTCTTGTCCGCAATAGCAATGAGAACTTCGTCGCGGGCCTTCGAGATATCGATGGCCACCAAAACGGGCGCAGTTTGTGTAATAATGATATCGGTCATAGTTGGTCTCCTTTGCGGTGTGGTTTGTACAAAACCACCGTAGGGACCTGAGGCAAAGCTATGACCACCTGCTGCGTTATTTGGGGCTGCGCAGGCAGTCATAGCCTTAAATTAGCGATATTCCGAAGGTGTTACGGCACAGAGTTCACCAGCATGGCGATCCTCAAATGGGTTCAAAATACGGGTATCGATTGGCATTATATCGCGTCCCGCCGCCCGGCAGTGGTTTGCTTGCAAACCATGAGAGGGGGCAAGCCCCAGCAGAACGGGTTCATCGAAAGCTTCAACGGTAAACTAAGAGATGAATGCCTCAATGAAACGCTGTTTGCTACATTGGGCGACGCCCGCAAAACGCTTGAAGAATGGCAGGACGACTACAACTGGCGCAGACCACATTCAGCTCTGGGGAACCTGACGCCAATGGAATTTTTAGAGAGAAGGATCATCGACAAGATGGCCGCTTAAGGTCAAAGATTTAGCACCAAGGACTCCGCGCAAAGCTGGAGGGAAATTGGGGCACAGGTCAACTTCAACAAGCCAGAAAAGAGGGTCTTCGGTCGTCTGCGATCCCAGATCGGGGAGCTGGTGTTTTTGGTTTTGAGGGCGCCTTGTCGTGTGCGTACTGCATCCCAGAGAGACTGCTCGACAATGCGCAGCTCAGGGATGGGCGTGATGACCCATTCGCTCTCTGGATTGAGGCGGGAGATACGTTTGCCGGTGTCAGGATCTTTGGCATAGGTGAGACGGTTCCAGGCTTGAACGCCAACATAGAGTTCGTTGTTTAAGATGCCTGTGCCGCGTTCGCGGTTGCCATGCAGGGTTGAGGCACCCCAGCCTTTGCCGCTTGGGCCCGGAATACACTCACCATTCAGAGCAAAAGCGATCTTCCTTGGAGAGACGCCATTGGCATAGTCTGTGAGAATGCGAATGATCGTTGCAGCCTCTGATGGAATAATTGCGCGATCCCCCTTTATGGGGTCACCTACCTCAGTAAACTTCACAAGGTTCTTATATCCGTAGGCTTTACCTCCGGCGGATTTGTCGGCAAGTGCGCGCCCTTTGAGGCCGCGGTGGGTTTTAGCGGCTAAATCCTTGAGAAAAATAGCGTTCATCGTCCCCTTCAAGCCAATGTGCATCTCGGAGAGGAGGCCTTCACTTAGTGTTTCGATCACGACCGCGCGAAACTGCAGCTTTTGAAAAATAGAGGCGATGTCGGCTTGATTGCGTGAGAAGCGGTCCATCGCCTCAGTAAGGACCACATCAAAGGCTTGTGCGTCCGCATCACGCAACAGCTTTTGGATACCGCTGCGCATGAGGTTGGCCCCGGAGACTGCTCTATCGGAATAAATCTCCACCACTTCCATACCCTGCTTGGCCGCGAAATCCCGACAGGATCGCTCTTGATCATCAAGTGAGGCGTCTCTCTGCATGTCCGTGGAGAAGCGGGCATAGATGGCGGCGCGTAACGGGCGGGTCATGGGCAATAATCCAATATTATGCTTACGCTTCAGCTGCGTGATCGGCGCGTGCCAACTCACGTGCGAGCGTGCGTATGAAGTGATTAAGACCCTCTAGATGTTGAAAATGCTTTGGCTCTTTGACAAGGGACAACCGCGAAGAAACTGAATGCGCAGGCGTTTGAAGTTGCCGCTTTGGCGACTTGCGTAAGGTAAGAGGCTTCTTCAAACATATCATAGCGTAGGTTCTCCGGTCGCCCTCAACCCGTTGAAAACAGGAGCGTTATATCTTTTAATCTGTGGCGATCATCAACGATCTTTGCTTGACCAATATGTACGGCTACCAAAGTTGAAAAACGCTATTTATTTTTGAAGAGCATGCTGAAAATTGGGGATAACATATGATTTTGCAAGATTGATTGGCGCCAAACCGTTGTGGGGACAGGGTTTAAGGGAGGTTGTGGGTCGTGACGAAAAGGAGGGGAAATGGGTTGCTTCGGTGATCAAAACCGCGCGGAGTCAATGTTCGCAAATAATAATTTGAAGGATTTTGAGGTTGAGTGCCGTTTGGAGGCGTAAAGAAGACAAGAACAAAAAGCGTAATCGGCCGGATGCCGGCATTAGGCCGCTCATATGGACGCAGATGTCTCCCAACGAACACCGTGTTCTGCATCGCCGCGAGGGTGGGTAAATTAAGGGTGTTAGAATATGAACCCAGAATGACCAATGCTGCACCACGTACATTTTGCCATTAAGGGCGGAATCAAGACCTTCGCTGCGGTTGTGACACAAGGGCTGCTGTCCAGATAAAGCGACTTTTGGTAACAGTAAGGCCAATGGTCGCTTTCGAGAAAATGGGCACAGGACCAACGGGTTTCTATGCGTTCAACAAACGGTTTTTTTTGAACTTATGTGGTTGCGGTAAAACTCGGGCATATTCATGAGGAAGGAAATACTGTGATTGATCTGTATGTAGATCGTAATGAAGGTTGGTCACAAGTCCATCTGCTCTTCGCGTTACCCGCGCAAAATTAATTTGAGCTCTGCATGCCGTCGACGACTTACCGGGATAGAATTTCCGTCGCTTAGGATGCAAAGATAGCTGCTGCCTTTTGCTTTGATTTGGTCAACGTGTTTGCTACGGACCCAATGTGAACGGTGTACCTGTAGCCCCCTAAAGGGTTTCAACTTCTCTAGGCAATCGGAGAAATTCCTGCTCAGCATCACTGTTCCATGGGCTGTCCGGACATGGACATAGTGGTCATTGGCGCTGACGCTCAGGAGGTCATCGCCTAGATTGTGTGGAATATCCGGGAATACGCTGCGCAGTTCTGGCTCGACGGCGAAACGCGCCAAAATGCTTGCGCGCTGATTGGCGACATAGGCAGCTGCCTTGAACGCAAACAAGGCCAAAAGTGATGACAACCCGATCGCGGGCACCGCAAGGCGCTCCAACTCTTCCAGAAAACTGTCAGGTTCCTGGTCTTGAGAGCCTAAAATGTAGGCCATACCAGCCTCTATCGCTAGCGATAGAGGGGTTAGCGCGACAGGCATAAAAAGTATGGCCAGACCCACGGCCCAGATCAGCCGCATCCCTAACAGCACGGCTGCCGAAGCGATGCCCGTCACGATGAGCATGGCGAACACGATATGCAGAACCCAGTGTGCGACCGCCAGGATAAAAGGCAGCTCCGCCGTTGCGGCAGGTTGAAATCCGGCAATGATTACACTGCAAAAAAGCGCGGCTGCGCAAAAGGAAAGAAGGAGCCGTGGCATGCTTTCTGGCTCTTCACGAAGGTAGGCCCAAAGTCTGGAAGTCTGAAGATCGGGTTGCGCCATTTATAAATCTGGTCCTGAGCAGGTTCTTTTCGGTGATTCTACGATACGCGGCGCTACACCTCCTGTGTAGTAGAATATCTTATTTTTAGTATAGCTTCGCGAACGGTAGGATTCAACCGTTCGCGTTGGTTGCGAATCCATTCGCGAAGAATTCCAGCGATTTCAAGTAACTTGCCTTTCTTAGCGTGAGCTGTCCGCGCATTTCCCAGTCAACGCCACGCTGATCGTGATGGAGTGTTTTCCGGTCAGCATGCGCGCCTTAAAAACTGAATTGAAAGGTCTAAAAAATGAAAATTGATCAAATGCAAAAAATGCTCGCGGGGCCAATCGTGTTGATGCTCCTGGCAGGCACAAGCGCGCCAGCACTTGCAGAGGACCAGCTGATATCCGGTATGGTTGGCGGCGGCCTGTCTTATGGCTCCACCTTTCTCGGCTCGGACGAAAGTGAAGTGGGCTTCATCCCACTTATCGATCTCGAAATCGGGCGTTACGGCTTTTTGAACCAACGCGGCATTGGTCTGCAAAACTCCACCACTCTGCAAAACGGAGAGCTAAGCTATGGGCTGGGGATTGGATATGATTTTGAAGAACGTATTTCAAAAGATGATGCCCGCCTGAACGGTCTGCCAGATGTAAAAGCTGGCGCGCTTGCAACGTTGTTCATGGAGTATGATGTTGGTCGCCTCACCTATGGATTTGAAGTGCAACGTGGTCTGTCTGACGATGGCCCAGAAGGCACACGCGCCAAGCTTTATGGCACCTATCGCAGTCAATTCGGTAACAGTAATCGGGTACAGGTATCGGCAACACCTTATCTGGCATTAGCCGACGATGCTTGGATGGATGCCTTTTTTGGCATTACTGGGGATCAGGCTTTGGCATCCGGTCTTGCAGCTTTTGATCCGGGGGCAGGCTTGGCCCAGGCTGGTGTCACATTAACCGGTAGCTACGCGCTGACTGAACGCACGATACTGTTCACGAGCCTTGATCTATCGACTCTGGCTGGGGACGCCAAGGATAGCAGCGTCAGCTTTGAGGACACGCAGGTCAGCATTTCCACAGGCGTTCTGTTCCGGCTCTAAGCCGGACGTTCCTGTAACAAAACAACAATAGGTATAGATATGAAACACTTGAAACTGGCCACAACCGCTGCCGTTGTGCTTGCTGCCGGCATCTGGCTGATGCAGCCCGAAGACCCTGAACGTACAAACCCGTTTGACGGGGAAGCACAGCCGCTTTCCACGGGCATCCTTTCACCGCGAGAGGGTTTGACCCTTGCGCTTGAACGGCGCACGCCAGACGGCCCCTCCCATGTATTGCTGGTCACCGAACTGCAAGGGGACCAGATTTCGGCAGTTGATCTGACTGCCGCAGGGCTAACCACCAAGACTGACTTCTTCGATGTTCTGACGGACGTTGGAATCGAAACACTTGTCGATGTTGCGCAGGCCGATGCCAATGACCAGTTCCCGGTAGTACAGCGCAGTTTTGGTGATCTCTTGCCTGCCGCCGGTACGGCCGCACGACACGTGGCAAGCGGCACCAATTTCCCTGAGCATCAGGAGGAGACAGGCTCGGAGTCTGTCTTCAACTTTCCGAAATTCGGAGTCGCCACGCCACCTGTAACAACGGTTTCAACGGATGCAGACGAACTGCTCGATTACGAGGTCGAGATCTGCACAAGATTTGATCGCGACATTGAGCGTATCGAGGATTTTGATGCTGCGCAAAAAGGTTTCTTCTTGTGCGGAGATTTCAGCAATAGGAGTGTGCTGACGCGGCTGATTGATCCCGACAATTTTGATTCCGGCACAGGTTTCAGCGATGCCAAAAGCGGACCGGAGCGCTTCCCCTCGGGCGGGCTGTTCGTGGTTCCACTTGACTGGGAGAGCTTTGTAAAAACCGAGCGTCTCGTCACGCAGGTCAATGACGAGATACGCCAAGACGCCCGTGCAGGCGAAATGATCCTGTCTTTCCGATCGCTGGTAGAAAAAGCTCTGGCCGATACGGAGTCCACCCGATTTCTGTACGACGACAAACAATGGCAGCTTGTAGAGAACGGCATGATCGCACGCGATCAGGTTCTGATGTCGGGCACCGCCGAAGGCGTCATCTTTATGCCGCCTAACATGAAGCAAATCGTCAGAGGCGCTATGCTTTACATAGTGAAAGGCACGTTTTTAACGGGGCAGGCTCCGTATGACGCAGTGCTCGAAAACTTTCTGGACGAAGAGCGCGCATCACTCCGGTTTCTGCAACCCGGACATCTTGTGACCCACAACTCTTCAAACATGGGGACTATTTCTGTCGTAGTGCAACGGGCTGAAAACTAACTGGTTAATGCAACTCATCGAAACGCAGCAACCCGCTGCAGACATTCAAACGCCCCAGACGAACAGGGGCACAACATACCAGCCCAAGCGGGCAGAAAAGGAACATATCATGTTTAAGACAGCAACTCTCGCATTCACCGCAATCGCAGCTTCCGCTTCCATCGCATCTGCAAGCATCGACAACATCTCCAACTTCGTGATGGAGCAGGATCGTGGCGGCCAAGTTGAACTTGGAATAGTCACAGCAACCGGTGATGGCGTTGTAGAAGTTTACAGCTTCCACAAAGGCGTAGTCGGTGCATTGATCGGGTCAGAAATGGTCAAAGCTGGTGCAAACCTCGATGTTGACGTCAACATCCCCCGTCAAGAGACCGACGCAATCGTGTTTCTCAAAGTGAACGGCCAAGTGGTCGACACACAGGAAATCAATTTCAATTAAGCCTTAGATTTAAATTCTCCCAGCTACGGGTCGCCCATTCAGGCGGCCCGTTTGGTGTAATTTCCAAAACGGCCACATCTGGTTTGTGACAGAACCCTCTGATTTTTTGACAAAATTATCATCCTTTGGCTTTAGGACTCGAATATTACCGGCTCACATTTTTGTGTTCACACTGTGGCTGTGAGGCTTGGGAATATTCGTTTGTGCCATGCTGCACCATCGGAATTCAACTTATGTTCACAATCGCACAGAAGTACCAAATTGATTAGCCTGGTGTTTTTTCAAGAACTTAAATTCATCGCAGACCATCATTTTTTTGTGACCGCAAGCGGGGTTTTCGAACGAGGTTTTTAGACCCAAATGCAACTCATCGAAACGCAGCAACCCGCTGCAGACATTCAAACGCTCCAGACGATCAGGGGCACAACCTACCAGCCCAAACGGGCAGAAAAGGAACATACCATGTTTAAGACAGCAACTCTCGCATTCGCCGCAATCGCAGCTTCCGCTTCCATCGCATCTGCAAGCATCGACAACATCTCCAACTTCGTGATGGAGCAGGACCGTGGCGGCCAAGTTGAACTTGGAACAGTCACAGCAACCGGTGATGGCGTTGTAGAAGTTTACAGCTTCCACAAAGGCGAAGTAGGCACTTTGATCGGGTCCGAAAAGGTCAAAGCCGGTGCAAACCTCGATGTTGACGTCAACATCCCCCATCAAGAAACAGACGCAATCGTGTTTCTTAAAGTGAACGACCAAGTGGTCGACACACAGGAAATCGACTTCAACTAAACCTTAGATTTACATTCTCCCAGCTACGGGTCCGTCCGAAAAGACAGCCCTTAGGGGGCACAACCTACCAGCCCAAGCGGGCAGAAAAGGAACATATTATGTTTAAGACAGCAACTCTCGCATTCGCCGCAATCGCAGCTTCCGCTTCCATGGCATCTGCAAGCATCGACAACATCTCCAACTTCGTGATGGAGCAGGATCGTGGCGGCCAAGTTGAACTTGGAACAGTCACAGCAACCGGTGATGGCGTTGTAGAAGTTTACAGCTTCCACAAAGGCGTAGTCGGTGCATTGATCGGGTCAGAAATGGTCAAAGCTGGTGCAAACCTTGATGTTGACGTCAACATCCCCCGTCAAGAAACAGACGCAATCGTGTTTCTCAAAGTGAACGGCCAAGTGGTCGACACACAGGAAATCGATTTCAATTAAGCCTTAGATTTAAATTCTCCCAGCTACGGGTCGCCCATTCAGGCGGCCCGTTTGCGAATCAAGACATAGCAAAGCTAATCACCATCTAGGAACGCTCGTTTTTGGGAAACGACACTAACGTTTGAGCTTCACGGGCAACATACCAAGCCGCTTCACACTGACAAGCTCAGGACTGTGTGTCTTTAAGAGCGCATTATGCGATCAACGGCTTCAGCCTCTTCAGGTGCTGCGCAAACATGCTTCAGTTTTTGACCTTCAGATTGGATTGTAATCTCGAATCTTTGACGCGGTTGTGAAGAAGGCATGACGTATCCCGGTTATGACACTAGACTATTACAGATAGCCGTTTCGCGGCGCAAAGCAAAAACCAATACGCATTTCTGACACTCGACAGGCGTTCAAAAACGCTCGTCTTTGGCACATGCTCAAAACACCCCGATTGACGCTGCCAAAAACCCGGTTCAAAACCCAGAGGGTTGTTAAAGGTTTTTGGCTCTCTCGTGACAGCGTGCATCCCGCAGCATCGGTCACTTGGGCTCAAACCTGATGGGGTGGTCGCCCTTACCACTCGTTGTCTACCTCGACACGCAGGACTACATCCGCCTGTTCAACGAGCCAGACGATGGTCCGAACCACGCTATTCTCAGACAACTCATGGAACATCGAGGCCGTGGCGAGATCGTCATCGGATATTCTTGGGTGATCATGTTGGAGGTTATCACCCGTCCAACCGAAGAGTTTCGTGATGAGCGTGTTCGGAGAGGTCAATTAGTTAAGGACATTTGTGGCCTTCACGCATTTCCATTTTACGCCGATTTTCGACTTGGCGCTCGTTTCCCGAACAACGGGCAGTGGATCAGTGGCAAAAATGGAGGCAAGGCGATAACAGCCAATTGGTATCGCCGCGAGATGCACAAATACTACCTCAAAGAGTTGTCAGATCATAAGGGGCTTAATCGTGCAGATCGGAGGCGTCTTAAAAGACCGAAGGCCCTAGCTCAGCTACTCAGGGAGAAACGGAACAACGTGGGAGACAAAACGCGAAGACTTTAAAAGCTATCCCGTGTCTGACGAACTTATCGAGAGCGGTGTCATTAACCGGTTTATGAAGGGGCAATGTTCCGACGCCGAGTTCGAAGACCGTATCAACCGTTGGATTACGGACCCAGCGGAATACAGTCGCATCGTTTATGATTATGCTGACAAGCCAAACTTGATCGATGAGTTTTTCGGCGAAGGAATCGACCGTATGGAAGCCTCTTTCCGCGATATTCAAGACAACCACCAAGCACTGGATCAACTTGGCGAAAAATTCCTTAATATCAGAAAGACGCTTATCGAGACGGGAATGGATCCACGCAAGGCCAAGTAGATGACCAAATCTCCCAAGAGAATAGTTGTGGACCCGAAAGACATCGTGACGAAATTGGAGAAAACTCTAGGAGTTGGCCGAGCTGACCATTTCGGACACTACATATCTCAAATCGCGAAGCCGGGTTATAGCTACAAGCGGTCTGACTTCATGGACGTTATGCAAATGTGCTGCGTCGCAGAGTGTGACCTATTCCGGTGTGACAAAGCCATGGAAAACACCTTTCGCGGTTTCGTCCCATTTGAAGGCAAGCTCGTCAGGCGTTTCACAGAACTTCCAGACAGAATTGAGAAGCTACTTGATAAACGTGCGAGCTAGGCCCCAGACGCGGCAACTTTTCAGGGGATCACACTCGAAGCAAAGCCCACCTAATCCGCAAGGTATCGAATTGATATTTGCACTCGCAGCGAATGTCCGGAATCCGCGGCGATCTCAACCGGTCGACGCAACACACTCAGCGAACTTCTCTGCTGGCGTTTGATATTGCAAGGTCTTGCGGGGGCGTTCGTTAAGTTGCCTTGCGATTGCGCTGAGTTTTGCTTGGGAATGGACGGATAAATCGGTGCCTCTTGGCAAATACTGCCTCAAGAGCCGGTTGGTATTTTCATTTGATCCGCGTTGCCACGGTGATTGCGGGTCGCAAAAGTAGACATCAACATCAGTTGCTAGTGTGAAGCGCGGATGATCTGCGAGCTCTTTTCCACGATCCCACGTCAAGGATTTGTAAAGCTCGCGGGGAAGCTTCTGAGCCGATTTGATCAACGCCGTAACAACACTCTCGGTGTCCTTGTTCGCGACTTTCACCAACATCACATACCGCGAATGTCGCTCAACAAAGGTCGCGACATAACTGTTCTTCGATCCGCCAATCAAGTCGCCTTCCCAGTGCCCCGGAACGGCTCGATCCTCGACGGATGCTGGCCTTTCGCTGATGGACACAGCATCTTTAATCTGACCATTGCCGTTGCGCTTCTGGCTGGCGTGCTTGGAGCGCCTGACGGTGCGTTTTGCGCGCAAGTGCGCCAGCAGCTCCTTTTTGAGGACACCGCGCGCCTGTATATAGAGGCTATGATAGATCGTTTCGTGTGACACCTGTTTGCATGCCTCCCCCGGGAACGCTCGTTTGAGCCAACCGGCAACCTGCTCTGGTGACCACTTGCGCCGCAGCTTAGCTGATACTGCGCGCGCCAATGTTGGGTGACAAGCCAGCTTGCACAACTTGGGACGCAGAGCGCGATCCCAAGCGGCCTGATCAGACGCCGTCGCACGATAGCCAGTCAGTCCACCATTGCGCCGAACCTCCCTGCTGATCGTCGAGGGCGCACGCCGCAACTGAAGCGCAATTGCGCGCAGAGACTGCTTGGTGCTCAGCCCGCGAGATATCTCTTCACGCTCAGAAAGGCTCAATGCAACGTGTCCGCGCTTGCGATCCAGCGGACGTATCCCGCCAGTTGGTGAGATCACTGAAAAGACTGAGGATGATTGGCGATCGAACACCCGCCCAATAGACCTCATCGACTCGCCACGTTGCCAACGATCCCAGATCTCAGCCCGCTGCTCAGCTGAATAGTAAATCCTGCGACGATACTTCATTTGAAACACTCCATCTCTTCCTAAAGATTAAAGTGTTGCGTCGACCGGTTGAGGCCGCCGCCCTAAGTGTCAAAATGTACAAGCTGCAGCATCAATAACTCCGCGTTTATGGCTGGTGCTCGTTGCAATGCGCTCCCTTAACCACTTGAGGTTTTTCTGGCTTCAGCCCCATTCAGATGCGTTGCTTTTGCGTCACGGTCATTTATTGCTCCCGCGATCTTCCACGGGCCTTCCACGTAAAAACCACCAACGCCGAAAGCCACCCGAGGGTGGCTGTTAGCACGTTGATATTGCTTATATAATTTGGTTGCGGGAGTAGGATTTGAACCTACGACCTTCAGGTTATGAGCCTGACGAGCTACCGGGCTGCTCCATCCCGCGCTACCTATATAGGGACGAAATCGAAAGAGAGATACAAACGCTTGTTATTGGAATTCTTTACTAGGTCTGGCAGTGACTTACTCTCCCACGTCTTAAGACGCAGTACCATCAGCGCAACGGTGCTTAACGACTGGGTTCGGAATGGAGCCAGGTGTTTCACTCGTGCTATGACCACCAAACCAAGAAAAGAATTCACAATATCAGGCGTTGTCCAAGTCAGCATTACTGTTCGTGGTATGTGTATGACTTTTCATTGTCCGGTATGGCAAGTTGCCTTGCTTCTACTGGATCAAATCAAGCCTATCGGACCATTAGTACCAGTCAACTGAACGCATTGCTGCGCTTACATCTCTGGCCTATCGACGAGGTAGTCTACCTCGGTCCTCAGGGATATCTTGTTTTGAGGGGGGCTTCCCGCTTAGATGCCTTCAGCGGTTATCCTGTCCGTTCATAGCTACTCAGCACTGCCGTTGGCACGACAACTGATCCACCAGTGGAACGTTCACCCCGGTCCTCTCGTACTAGGGGCAACTCCTCTCAAATATCCTACACCCACGGAAGATAGGGACCGAACTGTCTCACGACGTTCTAAACCCAGCTCACGTACCTCTTTAAATGGCGAACAGCCATACCCTTGGGACCTGCTCCAGCCCCAGGATGAGATGAGCCGACATCGAGGTGCCAAACACTGCCGTCGATATGGACTCTTGGGCAGTATCAGCCTGTTATCCCCGGCGTACCTTTTATCCGTTGAGCGATGGCCCTTCCACTCGGGACCACCGGATCACTATGACCGACTTTCGTCTCTGCTCGACTTGTCAGTCTCGCAGTCAGGCTGGCTTATGCCATTGCACTCAACGACCGATTTCCGACCGGTCTGAGCCAACCTTCGCGCGCCTCCGTTACTATTTAGGAGGCGACCGCCCCAGTCAAACTACCCACCACGCAGGGTCCCGGATCCGGATAACGGACCGCGGTTAGATATCAAACAAAACAAGGGTGGTATCTCAAAGGAGGCTCCACAGAAACTAGCGTTCCTGCTTCAAAGCCTACCACCTATTCTGCACATGTTGTGTCTAATACCAATGCGAAGCTGTAGTAAAGGTGCACGGGGTCTTTCCGTCTAACCGCGGGAAACCTGCATCTTGACAGGTAATTCAATTTCGCTGAGTCGATGTTGGAGACAGCGGGGAAGTCGTTACGCCATTCGTGCAGGTCGGAACTTACCCGACAAGGAATTTCGCTACCTTAGGACCGTTATAGTTACGGCCGCCGTTTACCTGGGCTTCAATTCGGAGCTTGCACTCCTCCTTTTAACCTTCAGGCACCGGGCAGGCGTCAGACCCTATACGTCGTCTTGCGACTTCGCAGAGCCCTGTGTTTTTAGTAAACAGTCGCCACCCCCTGGTTTGTGCCCCCAGTCAATACTTGCGTAGAAACTGGGCCTCCTTCTCGCGAACTTACGGAGGTATTTTGCCGAGTTCCTTCAACATCGTTCTCTCAAGCGCCTTGGTATTCTCTACCAGTCCACCTGTGTCGGTTTAGGGTACGATCTCATGGTGGAGCTATTTCCAGGAACCTCTAAGCAGCCCATTCAATCCAGTAAGGATGAACTACCCTCGAGATCCGTCACTACCACCTGGCCCAGGAATATTAACCTGGTTCCCATCGACTACGCCTTTCGGCCTCGCCTTAGGGGTCGGCTTACCCTGCTCAGATTAGCTTTAAGCAGGAACCCTTGGACTTTCGGCGACAGGGTCTCTCACCCTGTTTGTCGCTACTCATGTCATCATTCTCACTAGTGATCTCTCCACCGGATCCCTCACAGGCCGGCTTCATCGAAAATTCCTTGCGTCCAATCCACCCCGAAGGATGGTAAAGACGCATGGAATTATGTCACACTACGCTCTGCTACCATGCACTATGTGCATCCTAAGCTTCGGCTCATGGCTTGAGCCCCGTTACATCTTCGCCGCAGGACAACTTATTTAGACCAGTGAGCTGTTACGCTATCTTTAAAAGATGGCTGCTTCTAAGCCAACTTCCTGGTTGTTTTGGTCGTCCCACCTGCTTTCCCACTTAGCCATGAATTAGGGGCCTTAGCTGTAGGTTAGGGTTGTTTCCCTCTTCACTACGGACGTTAGCATCCGCAGTGTGTCTGCCATCTAGTACTCCCGGGTATTCGGAGTTTGGTTAGGATCAGTAAACCGGTAAGGTCCCATTACCCATCCAGTGCTCTACCCCCCGGGGTATTCGGATGACGCTCTACCTAAATAGATTTCGCAGAGAACCAGCTATCTCCGAGTTTGATTGGCCTTTCACCCCTAGGCACACCTCATCCCGACCTTTTTCAACAGGTGTGGGTTCGGACCTCCAGTTAGTGTTACCTAACCTTCATCCTGGACATGCCTAGATCACTCGGTTTCGGGTCTGATCCACCTAACTCATTCGCCCTATTAAGACTCGCTTTCGCTGCGCCTACACCTAACGGCTTAAGCTTGCTAGATAGACCAAGTCGATGACCCATTATACAAAAGGTACGCTGTCAGGCCTCAAGGGCCCTCCAACTGATTGTAGGCGTTCGGTTTCAGGTACTGTTTCACTCCCCTCGTCGGGGTGCTTTTCACCTTTCCCTCACGGTACTGGTTCACTATCGGTCAGTAAGGAGTACTTAGCCTTCGAAGGTGGTCCTCCGATGTTCAGACAGAATTTCACGTGTTCCGCCCTACTTAATACGTCCAATCATGCTTCATATACGGGGCTGTCACCCACTATGGCTGTGTTTCCCAACACATT